>NZ_VULS01000003.1:0-509867 GCF_009696625.1 Arthrobacter sp. BL-252-APC-1A
CATCGGCTGGTACAACAATGAACGCATCTCGACAAAGCTCGAGGGCCTGAGCCCGGTGCAATACCGTGCTCAGGCCCTCGCGGCCTAGGATCTTATTTGGCCAGTCCAACTTTCGGGGAGCAGTTCACAAGGGCCGGCTTTTTCCGTGTTTGCAGTGCAGTGAGGGCTAGAGCAGCCCGAGCTTGCGTGCGCAGGAAGGCCAGTGGCCCCAGCCGCCGTTCGCCCGCAGGTTCTCCGCGACGGCGATCTGCTGCTCCGGAGTGGCGTCGCTGGCCACCGGGGCGTAAGCCCCGCCGCCTGCGCCGAGCCAGCTCTGCGTGCTGAACTGCAGGCCGCCGTAGTAGCCGTTGCCGGAGTTGATGTGCCAGTTTCCGCCGGACTCGCACTGGGCCAGTGCGGCCCAGGCACCGCCGGCAGGCGCAGTGCCTCCGGGCGCTGCCGCCGGGGCAGGTGCGGGGCGCTTCTTGGTTCCCACGGCGACTGTCTCGGTTACGGGCTCCCGCGTGACGTCTTCCCGGACCAGTACCCGGCTGACCTCGCGACCGTCGACGACCACTGTGTCAAAGACCAGGATGCGTTCGCCGGCAGCTCCGGCTTCGGTGACCTTCTTTTCGCCTTCGAAGAGTTCCGCGTCCTCAACGCTGCGGGTTTCGAAGGGCACAGGTTCGGTAACGGTGTCCTCGGTGCCGGAAACCACGCGGGTGACCTTCAGCGTCATACCGTCCGCCACGTCTGCCCGGGCGGGGACGGACAGCCGGTCGGAGGAGCCGACAGCGATGCCGGCTTCAGCCAGGACTTCCCCGACGGTGCCGGCGGTGGTCTCCAGCTGGCGGGTCTGACCGTCAGCCAGCAGGGTGACTGTCTTGGGGGTGGAGATGGAAAGGCCCTGAAGTGAAAGCAGGGAGGTGTCCAATGACGCGGACACGGAGGACTTCGCGGAGACCCGGAGTTCGGAGATCAGGTCCGCCACCGTGGCACCGGTGGTCTGGATGGTATGCCCGGTGCCGTCTACGTTGACGTCAACGGTCTTGGCAGTGGTCACTTCAATTGTGGTGCCGTCCTGCACCTCGGTGGAGGCCGCGGGAACAACGCGGTCTGCTGCCGCGAGCTGGATGTCGGCCTTTGCCAGTACATCCTCAACGGTGCCGCCGAAGGTAATGATGTCACTGGTTTCGCCGTCCACGTTCAGGACGACGGACTTGTTGGTGCCAACAAAGGCCACGAGTCCCAGGATAAGGGCCACCATTACGGCCGCCTGGCCTCCGAGCTTCAGCCCGCGCCTCACGATTGCAGTTGCCACGCCAATTCCAGACTTTTCGAGCTTCCGGGCACGGGGACTTGGGCGCACACCAGGACAGGGCTCCGGGTCTCACGGAGTGCCGGCGCGCGCAGGCAGGGACCATCGCCTTCGTGGTTCGCCGGCTGCCGGAGCAGGGCATGGTTCGCTAAGGCGGTGGTTATCAGTCCGGATGCCTTCCCCGACCCCGGCTAATAGGTCCCTACCGTAACCGAACCGTGATCTGCGGGCAAACTCCGGTTCGGCGGGCGGTATTGACACTTAGTCCCAGGACCCGTAGACGGCAGACGTGTTCGCGGCAATCGAGGTGCAGATCTCCGCCAGGTCGGCGTTCCGGATTTCTGCCATGGCGCGCACCGTGTAGGGGATCATGTAGCTGGCATTGTTACGTCCCCGGAAGGGGTGCGGGGTCAGGAAGGGCGCGTCGGTCTCCACCAGGATCAGGGACGGATCTGCGATCGCCAGGGCGTCCCTGATCCCCTGGGCGTTGCGGAAGGTCACCGTTCCGGCGAAGGACATGTACCAGCCGTTTTCGTTGCAGATCCGGGCCAGGCCAGCGTCGCCGGAGAAGCAGTGGAAGACCACCGCGGGCGGCAGGGGTTCCTCCTTCAGGATCCGGACCACGTCATCGTGCGCGTCGCGGTCGTGAATCTGCACCGCCACGCCCGCCCGGCGGGCAATCCCGATGTGCCGGCGGAAGGAGTACTGCTGCGCGTCCATGCCCTCCGGGCCGGTGCGGAAATAGTCCAGTCCGGTCTCCCCCACGGCACGTACCCGCGGCCGGGCAGCGAGCGCCCCGATCTCCTCAAGCGCTGAATCCAGGGTTCCGGCAGCTGCCAGTTCCGGTGCGTCGTTGGGATGGATTGCAACGGCGGCCAGGAGGCGTGGCTCCTCTTCCGCGAGCCGGACCGCTTCCCGGGAGGATTCAAGGTCCGTACCCACCTGGACGGCGCCGCGGACGCCCGCTGCCTGGGCGGCGTCGAGCGCTGCCGCGGCAGTGCCGGCACCCGGGACCCCAAAGTCCAGGTGCGTGTGGTTGTCCATCACCGGTACGGGCAGCGGTTCGGGCGCCGGAGCCCAGGATTTCTTCGTGCCGGGGGAATCCTCCCGCTGGGTGTGTCCCTGCGCAAGGTAGGTCTGCGGTATTTCCCCCGGAACATAGACGCTGTCAATACTCATGTCTTTAAGCCTAAGTGAGCTTGTACCCTGTACGTACTAACCACCAGCCGGGCCTGCTCCTGCCCCGGGCTGACTGTGCCGAGGCTTGGAAGGTATCCATGGACACTCGCAATACATCCGCTGCCACCACCGGATTCGATGCTCCGGGGGCCGGAGCCCCTTTCGCCGGAGGACCGGCAGAGGAAGCGGATACGTTCCTGGCTTCCAGCGCCCGCATCCTGAACGCGATCAACACGGTCATAGACGGCAAGGATGAAGCTGCCCGCCTGGTACTGACGGTGCTGCTGGCTGAGGGCCATGTGCTGCTTGAAGATGTTCCGGGCGTCGGGAAGACCATGCTCGCCAAGACACTGGCCCGGGCAGTGGACTGTTCCGTGACACGCATCCAGTTCACTCCTGACCTGCTGCCCTCGGACGTGACTGGGGTGTCGATCTACAACCAGGATGCCCACCGGTTCGAGTTCCGCCAGGGTCCGGTCTTCGCCAACATCGTGATCGGGGATGAGATCAACCGGGCGTCAGCGAAGACGCAGTCCGCCCTCCTGGAATGCATGGAGGAACGACAGGTGACGGTCGACGGCGGCACTTACCGCCTGGCAGAGCCTTTTATGGTGGTTGCCACACAGAATCCGCTGGAGATGGAGGGCACGTACGCCCTGCCGGAGGCACAGCGGGACCGGTTCATGGCACGCATTTCCCTTGGCTATCCGGATACGGTCTCGGAAATCGAAATGCTGGAAACACACCAGTCGGTCTCCCCGCTTGATTCGATTGTTCCAGTGGTCTCAGTGCGGGACATCGCCGCGATGACCGCCCGTGTCCGGGATGTGTACGTCTCAGGTGCCGTCAAGGAGTACACGGTTGCCATCGGAGCAGCGACCCGGGAACACCCCCAGGTCCGCCTCGGAGCCAGTCCCCGCGCGCTGCTGCAGCTGCTACGGGCTTCCAAGGCCCGTGCAGCGCTGGAGGGACGGGATTTTGTCCTGCCCGACGACGTCGCGAGGCTCGCCGGATCGGTTCTGCCGCACCGGCTGATCCTGGAGCGAAAGGCACTCAGCTCCGGCGAGACTCCTGCTTCCCTGCTTTCGGCCATTCTTGCCAAGGTCCCGGTGCCCAGGCCACCGGCAGCACGGCCCGGCCTGGCGCGGACGTAGCCCATGCGGAAGCCGGCACAGTTCAAGGTGAGCAGGCCTGCGCTGACCACCCGCGGCTGGGGGTTGGTGGCCGCAGGCGTGGCAGCGCTGCTCGGAGCCCAAATCCTGGGCCGCAGGGACCTGCTGCTGCTGGGCGTTTTCCTGATCCTGGTGCCGCTGGTATCCGTCCTGGCGCTGCGGCTGCTGAAGCCGCAGTTCACCGTACAGCGGACCTTCAGCCCCTCAACTGCCGAGGCTGGAACCGCAGTGGGCATCACGCTGGCTGTGCAGCCGGTTCGGCCGTTCGCAGGCACCGCACGGATGAAGGAGGAACTCCCGGCACGCTTTGGGGCCAGTCCCGAGTTCCACTATCCCGCGGCCCAGACTGACAGTTCGCGGGCCAGCCGGTATTCATACCGGCTGCGTTCCACCCGCCGGGGCCTGTACCGCATCGGTCCGGTCAGCGCAGGCTTCCCGGACCCGTTTGGCCTGGCCGTGGCCCGGCATACAATCGGCGGCACAGCCGAACTGGTCGTGACGCCGGCTCCCCTGGACCTGCCGCCGGCCGTACTGGAAGGGCTGCGGGGAAGCGACGGCTCTGTCCCCACCCGCGTGCAGGGAAACCCGAGCCAGGATGACGTCACCACGCGGGAGTACCGGCACGGGGACCCTATGCGCAGGGTGCACTGGTCAGCCACGGCCAGGCACGGGGAGCTGATGGTCCGGCAGGAGGAAACCGTGGCCGCTCCCCGGGCGACCCTGGTACTGGACCAGCGCGAATCCAGTTACGAGCAGGGATTCCTTTCCTCGCTCTGGGCAGAGAGCGCAGACGACTCCGCGCCGGCCAGTTCCGAGGCATTCGAATGGGCAGTCTCGGCGCTGATGTCGGTGGGAGCGCACCTGCTTGAGCACGGATTCGAAGTCCGGATCCTGGATGCCCTTGCCCGCCCCGGCCTGCAGCGTTCGCCCTCCGCAGTGCTGCCTGACGTTGATCTCTTCAGCGGAACCGCTGCCGTGGCGGACCTTGGTGAGGGCTTGGCTGCACTGGGTTTGGAGGCAGCCGCGTCCTCCGGCGCGGGCGGGCCGCTGCCCCTGCGTTCCAGGCCGTGGCGACGGTCCGGAAGCGCTCCCCCGGCGGGAGCGCATCCGTATCCGGAGCGGACTCCGTCTGCGGCGGCCCAGGCTGAACGGGGACCGTTCGGTGACAGCTTGCTGCAGGCGCTGCAGGATGGCCGGCACCGGGGACCCCTGGCAGTGATCACCGGCGCGCTCACCGAAGAAGATGCCGCACGCCTGGCGCCGATGGCCGATTATGTGCCTTCCGCCCTCGCCCTCGTCGTAACTGAACGCCCAGCCTCTCTCTCGGCTCAGCTGGCGGTTCTGCGTTCCGCCGGCTGGACTGCCGTTGCCGCATCCCCGTCACAAGCAGTCGCGGCAGCGTGGGCAGGGGCTGCCGAGCATGCCGCTTCCCTGGCGAACCCGGGACACCGCCCATGACCGCAACACTTGCCCCGCCGCGTCCGCCCCGGGCCGGCCCGCCAATAAGGACTCGCCGCACCGGCAACTCCCAATGGCTGTTTGGCGCCGTGTCCGCAGCGGCCGTAATGCTCTGTGCCATGAGTATCCACGGCGTCGTCGAAGGCTCCGCCTGGATCTGGCCGCTGGGCATGGCGGTGGGTGCTGTGGCCGGAGGTGCCGCCCTGGCCAGGTGGCTTCGGTTCCCGACTGCGCTTGTTCCCGCGGCCGGGCTGGCTGCGCTGGCCATGGCACTGACCCTGATGTTCGCGGCGGACGAAAGTTTTCTCGGCGTCATTCCCACCGGCGGGACCCTGGCCCGTGGCGGCGAGCTGCTTGCGGGTGCCCAGACCACCGTAATCACTCAGGTCATCCCCGTAGTCCCGGATGCGGGGGTCGTGTTTATCGCCTGCCTCGCCGTCGGTCTCGTCGCCGTACTGGTAGATACCCTGGCGGTCACACTGCGCATGCCGGCTGCCAGCGGCCTGGGGCTTTTCACCCTCCTGCTGGTCCCGGCTGTAATCAAGCCGCAGAGTGTGGGGGTCGCGGGTTTCACGGCCGCAGCAGCCGGGTACCTGCTCGTCCTGGCAGCGGGAACCTGGCAGGACCGGAGGGACCGCTCAGCCGAAACCAGCGTTGCCCGGCCCACGGGTCCCCAAGCCGCCGGAGCAGCCGGGATCGGGGCCGCAGCGCTGGTGGCCGCACTGCTGGTTTCTCTGGCAATCCCGGGTTTTACCACCGGCGCATTCCCCCAGGGCGCCCGCTTCACCATCTTCAGCGGTTCCACGGGCCTGAACCCGGTGGTCACGCTTGGAAATGACCTGCGTCAGCCCACGGCCACGGGCCGGATCACCTACGCGACCGATTCCACGCGCCCGGTGTACCTCCGCTCAACCACGCTCGAGGACTTTTCCGGCAGCCGCTGGGCGCCGGACCCCCGCAATCAGGAACGGCGCTCCGGGATCTCCGGGATGGAGCCGCCGGAAGCACTGGATTCGGCTATCCCCACGGATACCGTCACCACTGTGGTCAGCTCCCCTAGTTATGCCAGTCCCTGGCTGCTGGCTCCATATGCACCCTCGGAGGTCTCGGAGCTCAGCGGATCCTGGACATGGGACCCGGCAACAATGACCATCCTGTCCGCCAGCGGCAGCTCCGAGCCGCGGGCCGGCTACCGGGTGCTCAGTGAGACCCCGGTTGTGACCAGCGAGACTCTCTCCCGACTGCCTGCTGCGTCCCCGGACTCCGTGGAACCGATGTTTACCAGCCTGCCGGACAACCTGCCCCAGATCATCCGTGACACTGCGCAGGAGGCTGTCGCCGGCGCCGAGACCCCCTACGCCCAGGCACTGGCCCTGCAGTCCTATCTGCGCGGCGCCCAGTTTGACTACTCCCTCGAGGCCCCGGTCGAGGGCGGCTACGACGGCAATGGCATCGACGTCCTGGCGAGGTTCCTTGAACAGCGCTCGGGGTACTGCATCCACTTCGCGTCGGCCATGGCTGTGATGGCCCGCGAGGTAGGGATCCCCAGCCGTATGGGGCTGGGCTACGCGCCCGGCCGGGCAACGGGCGAGACTATCGAGTCGGAAGACGGCACAGAACTCAACGAGTTCGCGGTGGATGCGCGGGACGCGCATGCCTGGCCCGAGCTCTATTTCGAAGGCGTGGGCTGGGTCCGGTTCGAACCCACCCCGTCCCGCGGCGTGGTGCCGGCCTACGCCGTCCAACGGCGGCAGAACGCCGCCTCCGCGGCACAGGCCGACGCCGATCCGCGTGAACTGCAGAATCCCCTGCCCGCTGTGCCGCCGGCGGCTTCACCCGCACCGGGTTCGCAAACCGAGGCGCTGAACCCGGAAGAGACCGCCGGGGCACCGTGGGCCGGCGTCGGAATCGGTGTGCTGGTGGCCGCAGCGGCTGTGCTGGCGCCGTGGGCGGTACGGCGCCGCCGGAGCTCCCTGCGGCGGCTGGAGAGTACCCGTTCAGGCAGCGCGGCACCGGCGTGGGCGGAGGTCACTGATCTGGCCCAGGACTTTGGTTACCGTGCCCGTACGGCTGACAGCCCCCGCTCCTACTCAGACCGCCTTGCCGTCCAGGCTGCCTTCCCGCCGCCCGCTGCGGCTGCGCTGGCCCGTCTGCGGGCCGCTTATGAGACCGAAGCGTACGCCGGCCCTGCCTCCCCTGATCGGAATGGTCCTGGCCGGAACCCCGCAGACTGGGCGGACGTGGACACGCTCCACCGCGCCCTGCGATCCTCTGTGTCCACCGGAGTCCGGCTGCGTGCCCGGTTTTTCCCGGCTTCATTCCTGCCCTCTTCGCGGAGGCAGTCCGACGCCGCATCACCGGCAGCTTAAGCCAGCGGGTCCCGTGCAGGGAGACTGTGCTCCCCGGACGGGACCCGCTGTCAGCTATGCAGTTACGCTGTGGGGTCAGCGATGCCAATGTACTGCGTGTACAGGTACTCTTCGATGCCTTCGTCGCCGCCTTCACGGCCCAGGCCGGACTGCTTGACGCCGCCGAACGGAGCGGCCGCGTTGGAAACGACGCCGGCGTTCAGGCCCAGCATGCCAGTCTCGAGCTTTTCGCCGATCCGCAGGCCGCGGTTCAGGTCTTCGGTGAAGACGTAGGCGATCAGACCGTATTCAGAGGCGTTGGCCAGTTTCACGGCCTCCGCTTCGGTGGAGAAGGTAATTACGGGAGCCACGGGGCCGAAGATCTCTTCCTTCAGGATCCGGGCGCCTGCGGGAACGTTCTTCAACACGGTGGGAGCGTAGAAGTAGCCCGGACCATCCACCGGTGAGCCGCCAACAACGGCGGTGGCACCGGCGTCGATCGCGTCTTCGACGAGGGAGTGCACCTTGTCACGGGACTTGGCATCGATCAGCGGGCCGATCTTGGATTCGTCTTCGGTGCCGCGTGCGGTGGTCATGGCGCTGACCTTGGCAGCGAACTTCTCGGAGAACTCGTCCGCAATGTCCTCGTGGACAATGAAGCGGTTCGCAGCCGTGCAGGCCTCGCCCATGTTGCGCAGTTTCGCGGCCATGGCGCCCTCAACGGCCTTGTCGATGTCCGCATCTTCGAAGACGAGGAAGGGGGCGTTGCCGCCCAGTTCCATGGAAGTACGCAGGACCTTGTCTGCGGCGTCCCGGATGAGGCCCTGGCCCACGGGTGTGGAACCGGTGAAGGAAACCTTGCGCAGTCGGTCATCCTGCATGATCGGACCTGTGACTTCGCCTGCCTTCGTGGTCGAGACGACGTTCAGGACGCCCGCGGGGAGGCCGGCTTCCATCATGACGGCTGCGAACAGCTGCGAGGTCAGCGGAGTGAGCTTCGCCGGCTTGAGCACCATGGTGCAGCCTGCGGCGACCGCGGGAGCGATCTTGCGGGTGGCCATGGCCAGCGGGAAGTTCCACGGCGTGATCAGCAGGCAGGGACCAACCGGCTTCTTGGTGACCATGATGCGGGATTTGCCGTCCGGAGCAGTTCCGTAGCGGCCGGTTACGCGGACAGCTTCTTCCGAGAACCAGCGCAGGAACTCGGCACCGTAGGCCACTTCGCCGCGGGCTTCGGCCAGTGGCTTGCCCATTTCCAGCGTCATCAGCAGTGCGAAGTCCTCCGCACGGGCGGTGACAAGCTCGAACGCACGGCGCAGGATTTCGCCGCGGACACGCGGCGGGGTGGCTGCCCAGGACTCCTGGGCTGCGGCGGCTGCGTCCATGGCAGCGGCGCCGTCTTCTGTGCTCGCGTCGGCGATGCTCAGCAGGACCTTGCCTGTTGCCGGATCCTCGACTTCGAAGGTCTTGCCGCCGGCGGCCTCGCGCCACTCTCCGTCGATCAGCAGTCCGGTGGGAACCTGCGCCAGCAGTTCGGCTTCGCGTTCAGCGCTAACAGCCATGGGTGTGCCTCCAAAGTGTGCGGGTTTTCCGGATCACAATCAGCCCGGTGCTGAATTCACCGTAAAGGCAGCGCCGACCAGTGTAAATGCACCGCTGCACAATGACATGCACCATCCCCTGTGCACTTGGCCAGGGCCCGCGAAAGCTACTTGCTGCCGCGGGCCGCGAGGACTGCAGCGTAAAGCTCCCGCTTGCTGATGCGGGCGTCACTGGCCACTGTTGCTACGGCGTCCTTCAGGCGGGAGCCCTGCGCGATCAGCTCGTTGACAGCGCCAACGTGGTCTTCCGGAGCCTCCGGAGCCGCTTCGCCGGCACCTCCGACCACCACGGCAATCTCGCCGCGCACTTCACTTGCCTCAGCCCATTCCAGCAGCTCGCGCAGCGGCGCACGCAGCACCTGTTCATGCAGCTTGGTGAGTTCACGGGCGACGGCGGCTGGCCGGTCCCCTCCGAACGCCGTGTCCAATGCACGGAGCATCGCTTCAAGCCGGTGCGGGGCTTCGAAGAAGACCATCGTGCGCTGTTCCCCCGCCAGCTCAGACAGCCGTGATGCCCGTTCGCCGGACTTGCGGGGAAGGAACCCCTCAAAGCAGAAACGGTCCGTTGGCAGGCCGGAAAGGGCCAGGGCCGTCAGGACGGCCGAGGGTCCGGGCGCTGCCGTCACGGCGATGCCCTCTGCGGCTGCCGCCTCAACCAGCCGGTACCCGGGGTCCGAGACCGAAGGCATGCCGGCATCGGTGACCATCAGCAGGGTGGCTCCGCCGCGCACCAGTTCCAGCAGTTCCGGGGTGCGGGACTGTTCGTTGTGTTCGTGGTAGCTCATGATCCGGCCGGTGGTGCTGATCTTCAGCGCACTGACCAGGCGGTGCAGCCGCCGGGTGTCTTCGGCAGCAATGACATCGGCGTGCTGCAGCAGGTCAATCAGGCGGACCGTCGCGTCGCCCATGTTCCCGATGGGCGTCGCCGCCAGAACGATCTGCCCTGCTCCGGTCCCCCGCTCCGAGTCCGCGCGGTCAGCACTGGTGGGTTCCGGGGAGTCGTTATTGCTGAAGTTCACCCTTCAACCCTACGCGACAGGCTATAGAGTTGAGCGCGTGACCGTGTCCCTGCCTTCTGCCCCGGCCCCCGAGAGGGCAGCCCGGGTTCAGGCACCGGCACAGGCTTTCACCGAACAGTCCCTTCGTGAGCGGCTCCTGGGTGCCGCACTTCCGTCGCGCTACTGGGCCTGGGGCGCGGCACTCGGTGCGGCCCTGCTGGCCGGCGTCCTGCGCTTTGTCCGGCTGGATGAACCGGGCACCCTGGTCTTCGACGAAACCTATTACGTCAAGGACGCCTATTCCTATCTGGTCTCCGGCTATGAACGGGCCTGGCCCGACGGCGCCAACGAATCCTTCACCTCCGGCCGGCAGGACGTGCTGCTGGAAGGCCCCGAATATGTAGTGCATCCTCCGGTGGGCAAATGGATGATCGCCTTCGGCATGGCCCTGTTTGGCAGCGATTCAAGCTTCGGCTGGCGGTTTTCAGCGGCCCTGACCGGCACCCTGACAGTCCTCCTGCTGGCGCTGATCGCCTACCGGTTGTTTAAGTCGCCGCTGCTTGGCGGAGTGGCCGGGCTGCTGCTCGCCGTCGACGGTCACCATCTTGTCCTCTCCCGCACCTCCCTGCTGGATATCTTCCTGACGTTCTGGCTGCTGGCTGCCTTCGGTGCCCTGCTGCTGGACCGCGACGACGGCAGACGCAGACTGGCGCGGAAGCTGGCCCGGCCCCCGGGCAGCATCCCCGATGCAGCGGTGCTGCGGACCGGCCCATGGCTGCTTTGGCGGCCCTGGCGGCTCGTTGCGGCAGTTTGCCTGGGGCTTGCAGTCGGCACCAAATGGTCGGCACTGGCCTTTGTGGCCGTCTTCGGCCTGATGACTGTGCTCTGGGACGTCAGCGCGCGGCGGACCGCGGGAATCCGGAACTGGCCCGCAGGGCTGCTCAAGGACGGCGTCCCTGCCTTCTTCACCCTCATTCCGCTGGCAGCATGCACTTATGTGGCCACCTGGACCGGCTGGCTTGTCTCCAGCGGGGGCTACGGGAGGCAATGGGCGGAATCCAACCCGTCAGGGGCGCTGGGCTGGGTCCCGGATCCCCTCCGGTCACTGGCCGAATACCACCGCAGCGCCTACAGCTTCCACAATTCGCTGAGCTCGGAACACAACTATGAGGCCAGTGCCTGGACCTGGCTGTTCCTGGGCCGCCCTACGTCCTTCTTCTATGAGAGTCCGGACGGCGCCGTCTGCGGCGCGGACACCTGCACCTCCGCCATCACGTCTGTGGGCAACCCCCTGATCTGGTGGACTGCTCTGCTCTGCCTGGGTGTCCTGCTGGCCTACTGGCTGGGCCGCCGGGACTGGCGTGCCGGCGCGGTACTGTCCGGAATTGCTGCCGGCTACCTCCCCTGGTTCGCTTTTCCGGACCGGACCATGTTCTACTTCTATGCCGTCTCTTTCCTGCCGTTCCTGGTCCTGGCGCTGACTTTCACCCTGGGCCTCGTTCTGGGCCGGGCAGCTGATCCACCGCTGCGGAGGCGTCGCGGGGCACTTATCACAGCACTGTTCCTGCTGGCTGTGGTTCTTGTCTCGGCTTTCTTCTATCCAGTCTGGACGGCGGAGATCATCCCCTATCCTGATTGGCGGCTCCGCATCTGGATGCCGAGCTGGATCTAGGTCTCAACGCAATGTGCTCGCACAGAAAGGGAGGTCCCGTGCGCGAATCCTCCACCGGATTATTCGTGGAACTCCCGGAAGACTCCAATATCACCGATCTGCTTCTGGCTACTGCTGCCCGGACCCCGGATCTGGCGCTGTATGCCAGGAAGAACGGTGCCGGGTGGGAAGACGTACGCGCTGCCGACTTTCTGGCGCAGGTCACCGAGACCGCCAAAGGGCTGATCGCCCAGGGTGTCCGTCCCGGCGACGCCGTGGCGGTGATGTCCGGAACCCGGTACGAATGGACCGTTGTGGATCTGGCCATCTGGTTCGCCGGTGCCGTGACGGTTCCCATTTACGAGACGTCCTCCCCCAGCCAGGTCCAGTGGATCCTGTCCGACTCCGGCGCGCGGATCGTCTTCGCCGGTGACGGCAACAAGGCCGCCGTTGTTGCGGCCGGTGCTGCTGCTGCGGAACGGTCGGTGCAGGTCTGGATGCTCACGGGCGGAAACAGCACCGATTCGCTTTCGGCTCTGGCGGCCTCCGGTACCGGAGTAACGGATGCGGAACTCGAAGCGGTCCGTTCCTCCCGGCGCCTGAGCGACACCGCGTCCCTGGTCTACACCTCCGGGACCACTGGCAGGCCCAAGGGATGCGGCATCACCCATGGCAACTTCGCCCTGTTCGCCGTCAATGTCATTGAGCTGCTGCCGGAAATGCTGAAACGCCCGGGTGCCCGGACACTCATGTTCCTGCCCCTGGCCCATGTCCTGGCCCGCGCAGTGCAGGTTGGCTGCCTCGCCGCCGGAGTGACGGTGGGCCACAGCTCCGGAGCCGCTGCCCTGGCCGAGGATATGCGTACCTTCCGGCCGACGTTCCTGCTCGCGGTGCCGCGGGTCTTCGAGAAAATCTATGCCGGAGCCGAAGAGAAGGCCCAGTCCGCAGGAAAGGGCAAGCTGTTTGAGTCTGCCGCTGCCACTGCCGTTGCGTACTCGCGCGCACTGGACAGTGAAGCGCGCGGCGGCCGCGGCCCGTCCCTGGCCCTGAGGCTGCGCCACACTGCCTTCGACCGCCTCCTGTATCCCAAGGTCCGCGCCGCTTTCGGCGGACAGATGGACATTGCCATTTCCGGAGCCAGTCCGCTGAGCCCCCAGCTCTCACACTTCTTCCGGGGTGCCGGGATAGCCGTCCTGGAAGGCTACGGCCTGACGGAAACCACCGCCCCGGCATCGGTGAACACAATTCCCCTCACCCGTGTGGGTTCCGTGGGCCTGCCGATGCCGGGCAACGCAGTCCGCATCGCGGAGGACGGAGAAGTCCTGGTCAGCGGTGTCGGAGTCTTCAGCGGTTATCACCGCAATCCCGACGCCACGGCTGCCGCTTTCAGCGGTGAGTGGTTCCACACCGGGGACATCGGGGAGCTCGACGGCGACGGGTTCCTCACCATCACGGGCCGCAAGAAGGACCTTCTGGTCACGGCGGGCGGCAAGAACGTTGCCCCCGGCCCGCTGGAGGAGAAAGTCCGGGAACACCGGCTGGTCTCCCAGGTTGTGGTGGTCGGTGAAGGCCGCCCGTTCGTGGGTGCCCTGGTAACCCTCGACGACGAGGCTCTGGCCGCCTGGTCGCGTGAAAACGGCGTCGACCCGGCTAAGACCCCGCCGGCGGACCACCCCCTGGTCCTGGCCCAGGTCCAGGAAGCCGTTGATGCCGCCAACGCGACGGTGTCCCGCGCCGAACAGATCCGCCGGTTCACCGTCCTGCCGCAGGACTTCTCCCTGGCAGGAGGACACGTCACGGCCACCCTGAAGCTCCGGCGCCAGGCTGTCATCGCCGATTTCAGCGCTGAGGTGGAGAAGCTCTACACGAAGTAGCACCCCCGCCCAAAACAGGCAGGGCCTGTATTCGGTCGAATACAGGCCCTGCTTGTTTTGTGTCTTGTACTGGTTGTTTGTGTCTGGTACTCGGCAGTTTTGCGCTGCGCCGGCTAGATCCCCTCGAGTGACTCGAGGTATCGGCGCCGGGCCTCTTCGCGCGCCAGGCGGGAACGCTCCCGGCGTTTCCTGGTGGGCCAGGTAAAGATCATGACCAGCACACACACCAGCAGCACAATGCCTGCAATGGCGCCTCCGGCGTCCATCCAGAACTGTGCCGGGAAAAGCCGGATCAGCGTGTCATCGAGCCGGAAGGTCCAGTTGCCCTGCGAGAAGAAGATGGTGTGCACCATGGTGAAGAACTCTTCCCAGGCCAGCACAGCGGCCACGAGCAGTCCTGCGATGAGCGCCAGCGTGGCGACGGCGCCGGCAAACAGCGCACGGCGGATGCCGCCCGGGCAGCGACGGGCCAGGTACACCCCGCCTGCAAGGCTGAGCAGGGCCATGCCCAGCGCTGTGACAAAAGCGATGGTCAGCACGGTCTTGACGTCGGCCATGTGGGAGACCTCGCTGGCGAGGTACAGCGGATCGCCGTCGGGCGTTACAAGGTCGCCCAGGTACCGCGGTGAGGCGAAGTTCAGCAGGTAATCCACGGCGTAGGAGCCGTACGTCAGGCGGTCCTCGGAGCTGAAACCGAAGCTGTCCACCGGGAAACCGGGCCGGTTGTACTCAACCCAGAGGAAGAGCGGGGTAGCGACGGCACGGATGGCTGCGGCAAGGAGCATGACCGGGAAGAAGACGGCGATAGCCACCTGGATAACCCTGCCCAAAACCGGCTTGGCTGTGGCAGCGCGTTCCCGCTCGGCACTGCGGCGTGCAGCTTCCTCAGTCGAAATGGCGGGATCCTCTGCAACCGGGTCCGCGGCAGGAGCTTTCGGCGCGGCAGCTTCAGCGGCGTCGCCGGGACCGTACCACGGGCCTCCCGCTGCCTCTGTGGGATGCGGGGCTGGCTGAGTGTGTTCTGCTTCCGGTTCCGGCGTGCTCCCGACGGCGTCAGACTTATCCTCGCCCTTGAACCGGTTGAGGTCCGGCATGGTGCTTGCCGCCCGCATGGGCAGGGTGCTGCGCTGCGGAAGGGACGGATGTCCGCCGGGGACTTCGTCGCGTTTGGGGCCGGGTTTGGCTGCGGTGGCTCCTTCACCCGTGCCGGTCTCGGCAAGTGGCTCGGGCTCAGCTGCCCGCCGGCGGGCACCGGCGTCGGCCATATCCTTGCCCGTGGCGGCCATGCCGCCGGCTAGGCCTTCTGCACCTTCCGAATCACCGGCTACCGGCTTTCCGGCCGCTTCTTCAGCCGGAGCTTCGGAACCGGCCGCGGCTTTGGATTGGTCCGGAGCTTCGGAACCGGCCGCGGCTTTGGAATCTTCCGGGGCAGCGCCGGCCAGGCCTGCGAACTCCGCATCCCAGTCGTCGTGCTGGGCCGGATCCTGGGGGCCGCCGGTCGTGGCGGCGGCATGGCTGCCGCTGACTATCGTCTCGCTGGCGTCGGACGGGCCTGTGCCGCGCCCGTCCGGCGTCTCGCCCGTGGAGGCGCCTTCCGTGGTGGGGTCATGGTCCTGGCTTGCCACTGCTTCGTCTCTCATCCCAATCCTGTTTGAAGTCACCGGGTGTGGTGGGGGTGTGTCCGGTTTCGTCCTTCATAGACACTACCGGCCACCGGTCCCTGAGCCGAAGGAGTACCCGGCGAGTCCTGCCAACTGCTTTCTGTTCGCCAGGTGCCCTAGGCTGACCGGACGGTGGCTTCGCCGGCATCCCGGGCCAGCAGGTCGCCCCGGTGGCCGGCCTGGTAGGCGCGTTTTCCCAGGATCAGCGTGTACGCCCAGTACGCGGCAAGGACCAGTGCACCGATGCTGATGCGCAGCCAGGCGGGCAGTGCGCTGGGGGTCACGAAACCCTCCACGAGTCCCGAGATGAACAGGACCACCACCAGGCCCAGGGCCACCGTCATCAGCGACCGGCCCTCCTGGGCCAGTGCCGAGATCCTGGTGCGCGGCCCGGGGGCAATCATGGCCCAGAAGATCTGCAGGCCGGCGGCGGCAGCGATGAAGATGGCCGTCAGCTCCATAAAGCCATGCGGAAGGATGTAGGTGAAGAACACACCCAGCTGGTCAAAGGACGCCATGGTGCCCGCGGCGGTGCCCACCCCTACGGCGTTTTGGTACAGGATGTAGGGTCCCCAGATGCCGGTGACGCCGAAGGCCACCGCCTGAAGCGCAATCCAGGCGTTGTTGGTCCACACCATGCCGGCAAAGGACGCCGCGGGGTTCTCGGAGTAGTAACTGACGAAGTCGGATTCAACGTACTGGCGCAGCTGGGCGTCGGTGCCCATGGCGGCCAGCACTCCGGGGGTATTCACCACCCAGAGCGCGCTCAGGACCGTGACGAGGATGAACACGGCTCCAACCACCACGGTCATGATCCGGACACGGTAGAACGCAGCCGGAAGTGAATAGACGAAGAACCCCGCCAGGTCCTCGAAGAAGTTCGAACGGGCACCGGTGAACCTTGTCCTGGCCCGGGACAACCGCATTGAAAGGGCGGCAGAAAGCGCACCTTCCGGCGCCACGGAGCGGATCACGGACAGGTGTGTGGAGGCACGCTGATAGAGCTGAAGCAGCTCATCTGCTTCGGCTCCGCTGAGGCGGCGCCGGGCAATCAGTTCATCAAGCCGCTTCCAGTCCTGGCTGTGTACGGCGGCGAAGGCATCCAAGTCCACGCTTCCACCCTAACCGGAGCGGCCGCTGCTGGTGGGTGCCTGGCCGGCCGCGGCGTCGTCCGGTGCGCATGGGTAAAGTGGGTCCGGACAGATGCAGGGTGGTACCGGAGCGGGAGCAGGACAGGCATGAGCACGGTAGTGACTGGCGAGGCCGTTGTCCTGGAGCTGCGCCCTGCGTCGTTTGCGGCCCGTGCGCTGAGCGTCCTGATCGACGTCGTTTCGCAGGTCCTGGTGCTGCTTCTGCTGTTTTTCCTGGTACTCGGCAATGCCTTGGAGGGCGCACTGGATCCGGCGCTGAGCCGGGCGCTGCTGCTGGTTTCCGTGGTGCTCCTGATCCTGGTGATCCCGGTGACCGTGGAGACGCTGACCCGCGGCAAGTCGCTGGGCAGGTGGATCATGGGCCTGCGGATCGTGCGGGACGACGGCGGCGCGATTCGGTTCCGGCAGGCCTTCACACGTGGAATCCTGGCCGTGCTGGAAATCTACATGCTGGCTGGTTCGCTGGCTTTTGTGGTTGCCGTCTTCAATGAGAAGTCCAAGCGGCTGGGTGACATGCTGGCCGGAACGTATGCCATGCGGGAACGGGTGAAGGCTCTGCCTCCCCCAACAGTTTCAATGCCGGCCGAACTGGAGCCGTGGGCCGGCCTGGCAGACATTGGACGCCTGCCTGATCCGCTGTCCCGCCGGGTCTCGCGCTTCCTGGCCCAGTCCGGACGGATGGCTCCCCAGGCCCGCGCCTCAATGGCTGCTTCCCTGGCTACCGAGGTTTCTGCCTTTGTTTCCCCGCCTCCTCCTGCCGGCACCCTCCCAGAAACCTATCTGCGCGCCGTCGTTTCCCAGCGGAGGGAACGCGACTACGTCCACCTGAGCACCCAGCACCGGCGGACCGACCAGCTGGGACAGCGGCTGCACCGCCTGCCGTTCACCGATGAAGGCTAGGCCCGGCGGCCGCCAGCCCCGGCCCGGCAGGACAAACCCCTAAACAAAACAGCCGCGCCGTCTCCCTGCAGGGAGACGGCGCGGCTGTTTCGGTCTTAGTACCGGTAGTGGTCCGGCTTATACGGCCCGGCCACGTCCACACCGAGGTACTCGGCCTGGCTCTTGGTCAGTTCGCTCAGCTCGACGCCGAGTGCGCCCAGATGCAGGCGGGCAACCTTCTCGTCCAGGATCTTGGGCAGCACGTACACCTGGTTGGCATACTCCGGCGTTCCGTCTTCCTTGTTCTGCCCGTATTTGGTGAACAGCTCAATCTGCGCGATGGTCTGGTTCGCGAAGGAGTTGGACATAACGAAGGAGGGGTGGCCGGTGGCGTTGCCCAGGTTCAGCAGTCGGCCCTCGGAGAGCACAATGATGCTGCGCTGGGTGTCCTTGCCTTCGTCGAAGATCCATTCGTGGACCTGCGGCTTGATTTCAACCTTGCGGATCCCCGGCACACGGGCAAGGCCTGCCATGTCGATCTCGTTGTCGAAGTGGCCAACGTTGCCGACGATCGCCTGGTGCTTCATCTGTGCCATATGGGAGGCCATGATGATGTCCTTGTTCCCGGTGGTGGTGATGAAGATGTCTCCCTGGCCCACCACTGATTCCAGGCGGGCAACCTGGTAGCCGTCCATCGCCGCCTGCAGCGCGCAGATCGGGTCGATCTCCGTGACGATCACCCGTGCACCCTGGCCGCGGAGAGCTTCGGCTGCGCCCTTGCCCACGTCACCGTAGCCGCAGACGACGGCGACCTTGCCGCCAATCAGTGTGTCCGTGGCACGATTCAGGCCGTCGGGCAGCGAGTGGCGGATGCCGTACTTGTTGTCGAACTTGGACTTGGTGACCGAGTCGTTCACGTTGATCGCGGGGAAGAGCAGCTGGCCGTCTGCGGCAAGCTGGTAGAGCCGGAGCACGCCCGTGGTGGTCTCCTCGGTGACGCCGCGGATGCCCTTGGCGATTTCGGTCCACTTCCCCGGCGCCTCGGCCAGTGACCGGCGAAGGGTGTCCAGGATGACCGTGTACTCGTAGGCGTAGTCCGGGTCGTCTTCATCCGGGTTTGCCGGGACAGCACCTGCAGCCTCAAATTCAACGCCCTTGTGCAGCAGCAGGGTGGCGTCTCCGCCGTCGTCCAGGATCATGTTCGGTCCGCCGGAGCCTTCGGGCCAGGTGAGGATCTGCTCTGCAGTCCACCAGTATTCCTCGAGGGTTTCGTTCTTCCAGGCGAAGACGGGCACACCCTGCGGGTCCTCAGGGGTACCTGAGCCCACCACAACGGCGGCGGCGGCTTCGTCCTGTGTGGAGAAAATGTTGCAGGAAGCCCACCGGACCTCAGCGCCGAGCGCGGTCAGCGTCTCGATCAGAACAGCGGTCTGCACCGTCATGTGCAGGGAACCGGCAATGCGGGCACCGGCGAGGGGCTGGCTGGGACCGAACTCCCGCCGCAGTGCCATAAGCCCGGGCATCTCGTGCTCAGCCAGGCGGATCTGGTGGCGGCCGGCTTCGGCCAGGGACAGGTCAGCTACTTTGAAGTCGATGCTCACTGGATTTGGATCCTCAGTTCGGTGTGTTCTCGGCCGTGGTCCCTGCAGCCGGCAGCAGCACCGGAATGCCTTCCTCAATGGCGTAGCGCACCGGCTTGCCATCGGGGCCCGGAGCAGAGGAAACGAGTTCGTTTCCCTCCTGCAAGAGGCGGGAGTGGGTCTGCGGGCACCGCAGGGTGTCCAAAAGATCTGCGGTCAGGTTAGCCATGGCTACGGCACTTCCTTGCGAAACGGTTGACGGGTCAGGCCGCGGTTCGTCCCCGGCTGATTCCTCCAGCCTATAGCGTGCGAAGCCGTGAGCCGCAGGTCAGCTGGGTTCGCTGACTTCTTCGCGCAGCACGCGCAGGTGGGAACGGCGGCTGCCGGCCAGGTCTGCGGGTGGTTCCAGGGCGTGTTTCCCGCTGCGCCGGGCGGGTTCTTCGGCAGGGGCCTGTTCCTCGGCTTCCCGCACGGCGTCCACCAGGGCGGAGAGCTCATCGGGGCCGGGGCTGCGGGGAAGCGTGCCGAGATCCAGGCGGAGGACTTCCCATCCGCGGGGAGCGGTAAGCCGCTGGGCGTGCAGCTCGCACAAATCGTAACAATGCGGTTCGGCGTAGGTGGCCAGCGGGCCGAGTACGGCGGTGGAATCGGCGTAAACGTACGTCAAAGTAGCGACGGCGGCCTGCCGGCACGCTGAACGTGAACAAAGACGTAAGGATCCCACGGAGCAATACTCTACCCCGCTGCCCTCTCCTCCCACCGCAGCCACGCCGGGGCCCTTGGCGACCTGCGGGACGGGCTCCCCGTGGCGGACGGTGCGGGCTAGAGTAGGTGCCATGCCTCCAGGATCTTCCTATCGGATAAGGCTCGACGGCGGGTCCGGCGCAGGAGAGCCGGACCCTGCTGCAGCGCGCTCCTTCCGCAGGCGACGGCGCAACCGGCACGGACGCGGACTGCGCGGAGAACTGCTGCCGGCACACCTGGCAGGTTCCCGGACGCGGGCCGAGCGGTTCGATGACTGGGTCATGGAATCTGCTCAGCGGCTGGAAAGGCTGTGGGGAGAGGACATCCAGTCTTACCAGTTCGTTGTGCAGGAGATCCCGGACGGGCTGGAAGACCTGGTCCGGCGCGGCGGCAACGTTCCCCTCGCAGCCTCGGCTCCGGGCAACGGCCCCAAGCCCCCCGTCATCACCATCTACCGGCGACCCGTTGAGTCAACGGCCCGGGGATTGGTTCCGGTAAACGAACTCATCCACGACGTCGTGGTAGAACAGCTGGCGTCCCTCATGGGACTGGATCCGGAGTTGATCGACCCTACTTACGGCCGTTTCCGCCCGCTCTAGCGCGTTTTGTGCTTGGACTGCGGCTAGTAACCGATGCCAACCTGGACCGAGCGGGTTCCGGATGCCCCGTCCGGAAGCGGAAGCACAGAGATGCCGGGGCCTTCGCCGGTCACCAGCTGGGCACCGTAAACAGCTTCTCCGGCGGCACTCACCAGCACGGCTGCGAGCTCTCCCTTGCCGATGTCCCCGCGCTGCAGCGTGAGCGTCCGGCCCTCGGGGATCTGGACGGTCCTGGCTTCCTGGATTGTCCCGTTCATTCCTATTCCGCGGACACTGACCTCTGCAGCCCCGTCCGGGGCGGTGAAGACCAGCGAGGAATCTCCCCCGGGAACGGCCACAGCCAGGTGTTCACTTCCCAGTCTGGTATCCGCGGAGGCCACAGCGAGTTCCACACGTTCGCCCGGTTCGGTGCCCCGGCTGAACACAGCCGCAGCTGCAACAGCCACATCGGCTGAGAGGTCCAGGGAATAGGTTCCTTCGGGCAGCTCTGCCAGCGGGATCTTCCCGACTGTCCCTGCCGGAACGCTGAAGATTCCCCCGCCGGGGAGCTCCACCTCTCCCTTGGGGCCAAAGACCCGCAGGTGAACCGATGCGTCCGAGGTTCCTGGAACCGCAACATTCAGCACCGGCGAAACAGAGCTGTAGCCGTCCTGCTCCGCGAGTTTGCGTGTGTCCTCAGCCTTCTGGAGCGCGACGCCGGTGATCACCTGGCGCGGGGACGGCGCGGCGGTCGGTTCGATAATTTCGACGCCGCCGGCGGTGAGTCCCCGGAGAATTGTCTGCTCGATGAAGGCGCTGACCGGGCCGCCGGAGCTGCGCACACGCACGGCCGCGGATTCCTGGTTCGAGGCCAGGCCCGCCAGGATGATGGACCGGGTCTCACCGGGCGCAACCACGATTCCGCGGCTGCCGCCGGTCTCCACCCGGCCGTCGGCTCCGTAGATCTCCAGGTCCACGGTTGCAGCCGTGCCGGACGGATTGTTGAGCCGCAGGACGGCCGTTGCACCGACAGTCGTCCTGGCCCCAACGAGCCACATGTCATTAGCCGGTGTCTGGCAGTTCGCGGCAGCCAGCCCGGCCAGATCGCCGTCGTTCGCGGTGTAGCCCATAACCGCATTGGCGGTTGCCTGCTGCCCGCCGCTGGGGGCAGCTTCGAAGGCCGTCACTTTGGTAACCGCTTGTTTGGCCAGGACCCCGGCGAGGCGCGCTCCTGCGAGCGGTACGTCGGCTCCGGGTTCCAGGGCCGCAACGGACTCCCCTCCCCCAAGGACGGAGAGTTCCGCAGCAGGCAGCGCTGCTCCGGTTCCGCCCACCACGGCGGTGGTAACGGCGGTGGCTGCTGATTCCGAAACCGGGCTGAACTCAGCGTCGGTTCCGTCACCGCTACCGGAAAGGAGGCGCAGGGGTTCGGGACATACTCCGGTGAGGACTCCGGCCGGCACTTCTGTCCGCGGAGGCGGCACAGACAGGTCCGAACGCTCCGGAGCCGCAATGGCGGACGCGGCTACGAGCCCTCCGGCGACGCCGAGCAGCACAGTGCCGGAGAAAACGGTGTAAGCCGCCTTCCGGCCGGCGGACCGGCGGATCCGGTTACCGGCACGCGTGGCCTCGTTGGCTTCGGCCATCAGCGCACTCCTTCAGACGAGTTCTTGGCGGCAGGCACGCCCGGGGTTCCGGACTTACTCTCCGACGAGGCCCGGGACCGGGTCCGGCCGCGGGATGGCTTGTCCCGGCGTGCCCGGGCCCCGGTGCGTCCGTCCCTGGTCAGGGCAGGTTCAGTCTTCGTTTTGCCGGTGCCTGAGCCCGGGTCCTTGTCCGGTTCACCGTCATGGTTCCCGGCGGGAGCCGGTGAACGGACCGGCCCCTGCCTGCCCGGGAGCCGGATGATGCCGGAGCGGGCCGGCGTCGGGATGGCCAGGAGGAGCGTCAGGCCGAACACGACAACCTGCACGATCCCGGTCCAGGGTCCCCAGGCGCTGCCATAGCTGACCGTGACGTTCCCGCCCTCGGGCGGAAGGTCGAAAGCCTGTGCCCAGCCGTCGGTCGCCGGGCTGAGCCGGTTCCCGTTCAGGCTGGCCTGCCAGCCGGTATCGGCACGCTCAGCCAGGACGAGGCGCCGCCCTTCGGGGCCCTCCGGGATCTCCGCGTCAACGCCGGAAGCCCGGGACGGAACCAGCGCCAGCGTCCGGCCATCCCCGTCCACGATCCGTACGCGGGCTGTCTGCCCCTCAACCGTTTCGGTTCCCTGATCATCGAGTGCACCGGTGACCCTCCACAGCCAGCCGGACCCGGTTTCGCCCACAGCGGTCAGGCCCGGAACAGCGTCCAGCCGGTCCGCCAGCAGTTCGGCTGCGGTGTCCGAGGACTGCAGGACTACGAATCCAACGCCCAGGCGGGCCAGGTCCTCCCGCGGGTCGACCCCTGTGCCTGCAGTAATCACGGCAACAGCGTTCCGGAGCGCTGCGGTGGCTTCGTCGTCAGCACCCAGCGTCTCGCTTCCGGGCTCACCCTGGACCGATCGGGCGGCGTAGGCAGCGTTCAGGCCGTCAAGGGTGCTGCCGCCCGAGCGCATAAGGGTCGCCGTTACATCATCTTCGGGACCAGCGGAGAGGACCAGCGAACGGGTCTGGTCGGGGCTGTTGCCCCGGTCTGCGGCCGTAGCCGGAAGAACACGGGGTTCCGTGGCGCGCACGGCGAGCTGCCGGCCGGGCTGCGCTCCCCCGCTTCCCTCAGCCGTTGCTGCCCCGGTTGCCTGCGGAATCGTCCAGGCAGCCAGGCTCGCAGCGGGGCCTGCTCCCAGCAGGACCGCGAGGGTCACGACGGCGGCGGTAACCGGCCGGCGCTGCTGGCCTGAGTCCGATGTGCGTGCAGAAAGAAGTGTGTCCAGCGCCGGCAGGGCGGCACATACCAGTGCAAACACGGCCGCGGACACCAGCGGGCCGGGGAACGGAGTCACCAGTGCTGCTGCTGCGCTGCCGGTAGCCAGGTAACCCGAAGCTGCGGCAAGGGCCAGCGCGGCGATGGCAATGAGCCAGGCCAGGCGCGCTGTTCCGCTGCGCCGGGAAAGGAACAGGCCGGCTGCTGAAAGAGCCACCAGCGGGCCGCCGACGATCACGGCCAGGACCAGTGCCCACGGTCCGCCTGCCGGGAGGAAATCCAGCCCGGCAACGGGATCACTGATTCCGAAGGCTGACGGGTAGCCGAGCAGCTGCTGCCACAGGGCTGCCGGTTCAAAGGCCAGCGGTACGCCCGGGTCAGCGGCAACGGCACGGAGGTTTTGGGATGCAGAGAGCACCACGGGAAGCAGCAGTGCCGCGGGTGCCAGCAACGACCACCAGAGGGTGCGCGCGCGGGTTCCCATCCGAAGTGACAGGACCAGGACCAGCAGCACGCCCAGGACCAGCAGCGCAGGGGCGCTGGCGGTGAGCACGGCGAGGAGCAAACCCGCTGCAGCGGCGGCGGTCCAGCTGGGGACACCGTGCACGCCGGGTTTGCGAGGTGCGTTCGAGGGGTCTGTGGCCGCCCGTTCCGCGGAGGCAGGTGCTCCGGCGCCGACAGCGCGTGCCATGGCCAGCACCGTCAGCGGCAGCACCACATGGGCTATCAGCGCGCCGAGGCGTCCTTCGCCCAGGGAGACCTGGAGCGCAGGCAGCGAGCCCCAGACCATGGCTGCCCAGAACCGGGGGCCTTGCCGCCGGGTAAGCGCACCCGAGGCGAACCACGCTGCAAGTCCCGCCAGAGGCATCGCCAGGAGGACCAGCACCACCACCGCAGCGTTGGCATTTCCAAAACCGGCGGCACCGAGCAGCCACAGAACGTAGTCGAAGGGGTCTCCATGTCCGGGATATCCGGCGCCCACCTCAGCCCACCAGCCAGTGGCGCTGGCCCAGATTTCGCCAAGCGTGCCGGATACGGGCAGCAGTGCCCCTCCGGTCAATGCAGGCGCTCCGACGAGCCGGTGGAGCCCGGCCAGGGACGCGGCTGCCAGAATCAGGGCGGCGGCAAGCGCTCCGGCACCGGACCATGTCCGCCCGGGACCGGAGAGGGCTGTGAAATCGTCGTGGGAGTCGCCGCTTGGCTCATAGGAGGGTCCGGAGGACGGCACGTCGGTCCGGTAGGCGTTAGCCGCGGCATCGGATTCGTGGACCGAGCGGCGGTGCTCTCGAACCTCACGGGGACTGGTGATCAGCCCGCGGACTGTGCTGCGCGGGAGCTTCCGGGTAGCCGCAGCCCGGCGGCGGGACCGGTAGAGGTCCACCGGCCGAAGCACGGCAGCGATGCTCGAGACCAGCGAACCCGCGGCGTAGCCCGGATCCTTGGCGAGCATGCCGAGGAAGAACCTGCCGAAACCGCCCAGCACGGCGCCCAGCGCCAGGAACGGCACCTGCCATCCGGGGGCATGTTTCAGGCGCAGGAAGACTTCGGCCTTCCGCGCGGCCCGTGCCGTGGCCGCGGAGTTGGGGCGGCTTCCGGCGTGCCTGATTCGCGCGGACGGCACCACCACCACCCTGTGGCCCGCAAGCCGGTTGCGCCAGCAAAGGTCAATGTCGTCGCCGGTGCCGGGAAGCGCGGGGTCGAATCCGCCCAGGGCGTCCCAGGCATCGCGGCGAATCAGCATGCCCGCCGAGTTGACCGCGAAGATGTCGCTGCGGGAGTCGTACTGGCCCTGGTCCAGCTCGTCGACGTCGATCATGGTCAGCCGTTCAGCCCAGCGGCTCACGGAGACTCCAACGTCAATCAGTTTGCGCGGGTTCTCCCATTCGACCTGCTTGGTGCCGGCTACCGTCACCGAGGGTGCAAGCTCAACGGCGCGGAGAAGCTGGGCCAGAGCCTCCGGATCCGGAGCGGAATCGTCGTGGAGCAGCCAGAGCCATTCCTGGGCCGCTTCGTCCGGCTCAGTGCGGCGGGGCAGCTGCTCGAGGCCGGCCTTGACCGCGGCACCAAATCCGGAGCGGGCGGGCGCACCGGTAACAGGGCTTCCCACCGGAAGGCCCAGCTGCAGCAGGGATGCGGAGGCGTCGGTGGAACCCGCGTCAACGCCGACGCAGAAGTCCGCCGGACGAGTCTGTGCCGCCAGTGCGGAGAGTGTTTCGGGGAGGTACTCGGCGCCGTTGTGTGCGACCACAACGGCAATAACTCGGACGTGCGAAAGAATTAGACTGCCTGCTTTCGAAGCCGCCGGCGTTCCCGCTCGGACAGTCCGCCCCAGATACCGAACCGCTCGTCATTGGCGAGTGCGTATTCGAGGCACTGGGAGCGTACGGTGCATGCTGCGCAGACCTTCTTCGCATCGCGGGTGGAGCCGCCCTTCTCCGGGAAGAACGCTTCCGGGTCGGTCTGGGCGCAGAGGGCGTCGGCCTGCCAGCCGAGTTCACTCTCGTCTGCGTAGCCGTCTCCGATCCCGGGCAGTCCGATCCAGACGGGACGCTGCTCGGACTCGGCGGGGGCAGGGAACAGCGAAACCGGAGGATCAAGGAGTTCGTCCCCGCGCTGCTCCTCGCCGCCGGCAAGGGCTTCATGCGCTGCAAGGAAGGCGGTAGCCGCATCTTCCAGGCTCCCTGCGCCTTCCCGGAAGCGGTCCGCAGCTTCGGGATCAGCGGGATCGACGTACCAGTCACCGGGCACACCGCGCGAGCCGTAGCTCTTGGAGGCCTGCGCCTGGATGTCCGGCCGGCCCTGCTTCTTCTCTGCTTGCCCCATGGAGTCCTCCCGGTGTAAATGCTCCAGCAGCGGATATCTGGCTTCACACAGGCGACAATCAGCCTGCTGTGAACGCATGTAGGTCATGGTTTGCTGGAACAAATCCGTTCCCTAATTACACGCGTGTAATACGGTCACGTCAAGCTGTTTCGGCATCCTATAGAGTCGGAACCGTTCCACGGCGCCGCGCCACGCCGTGAATTTTGCTCCCGACGCGCCGGCGTTGCCCGCCGAGGCATGATCCACTTCCAAGCGAAAGCGAATTCCATGACGGAAAACCCAGTTCCCAACATACTGTCCACGCTGCGCAGCGAGCAGGCAACCTCGCCTGCCCTGATCTGGTACGGTCCCGGGTCCGAACGGGTCGAGCTCTCAGGCAAGGTGCTGGACAACTGGGTTGCCAAGACTTCCAACTATCTGACCGAAGAACTTGATGCCGAACCGGGAACCATAGTGCAGCTGGATCTTCCAGCGCACTGGAAAACCCTGGTGTGGGCCCTGGCCGTCTGGCAGTCCGGCTGCACACTTGCCCTATCGGCTGTGCCGAGGGTGGATGTAAGGGTAACGGCCGAAAACCCTGAGCCGCAGGGCGCAGAGCTGGTTGCGGCAGTAGCGCTGCCGGCACTTGCGATGGCGTGGCCTGGTGCGCTGCCCGCCGGGACGAGCGACTACTCCGCCGAGGTCCGATCCTTCGCTGACACCTGGGCAGGGCCGCTCTACCGCAGCGAGCCGGCGCAGCCCGTGGCGGGGGACGCCGGGGTCCTTGGGTTCGGTCTTGATGCCGGGGAGGCACCGGAGACCGGACGGCAGGTTGTGCTGCTCCCGGCTGAAGCAGGAACTGCGGGAATCCTGGCGAAGGCGCTTTCGGTCTGGGCAGGCGGCGGGGCGGTTGTACTCACCGGAGACGGGGTGGAGCCCACTGAGCGGATGCTGCAGGCAGAAAGGGTTACTGCCCGGCTTGAGGCCTGACCGGTTTCGCCGGGGCCTCCCCCGCAGCGGGTTCCGGGACGGCCGTATGCGCCGGGTCCACGGTGAGCTCCATGGCACGTTCGTCAGCTTCAGCCTCGCTGGCTGAGTTGTTGAAGACCCAGTACCGGTAGGCAAAGAACCGGACCACGGTGGCCACACCGATGCCTATGACACCGGCCATGAACAGAGTTCCGTTGTCCGTGATACCCATCGGATAGCGGGCAATCCAGGTGAAGCCGGTGGAAATGACGATCCCGATGCCGTTGATGAGGATGAACTGCCCGAATTCGCGGGCCACGTTCGACTGCCTGCGGTGGCGGAAGGTCCACCACCGGTTTGCAACCCAGGAGAAGAGGGTAGCGATGGTGGCGCCCGCGAAACGTGCCTTGGCCGGGCTTCCTTCCATGACCGAGTGCATGAAGATCCAGGTCAGGCCGTTGTCCACCACAAAAGCAACGGCACCTACAGTGCCGAACTTGGCTACCTCGCGCCAAAAGGCAGACGCCAGTCCCCTGAGCCAGGAAATAAATGTTCTGATCATGACCCTCCGCGGCCAATCGTGTACGCACGGGGATCCCCGCCGGACGAAGTCGCTGCCGCGCGATGGCGCGGCAGAAAGAACCTACTTTACCTGCCAATCTTGGGAATTACCCCGGGGGCGGCCGCTTCCGCGGGCGACACACGGCAGGAAGTTCCCGCGGTTTCGGTAACCTGTACTCGTGAGATTTCCTATTATCGGCGTTGTCGGCGGCGGCCAGCTGGCCCGGATGATGGCCCCGGCGGCCACCGAACTCGGGTTCGAGCTGCGTGTCCTGGCAGAAAACCCGGACGTATCCGCAGTTTCAGCCGTAGCCCACGCCGCAGTCGGCGACTACACCGACTATGAGACGCTGCTCGCGTTTGCCCGCGGCGTGGACGTGCTGACCTTTGACCACGAGCATGTACCCGGTGAGCACCTCAAGGCGCTTCAGGCTGAGGGCATTAACGTGCAGCCGGGCCCTGATGCCCTCCTGCACGCCCAGGACAAGCTGGTCATGCGCGCTGCCGTCGATCGCCTGGGCCTGCCGAACCCCCGCTGGGCGGCTGTGGCTTCGGTCGCCGACCTCGTTGATTTTGGCAAGGCGGCCGGCTGGCCCGTAGTCCTGAAAACGCCGCGCGGCGGCTACGACGGCAAGGGCGTGCGCATTATCGAGGACGCCGAAGCTGCTGCCGCCGCTGCCGACTGGTTCACCGGTTCCCCGCTGCTGGCCGAAGAGAAGGTCCCCTTCACGCGCGAGCTCTCCGCTTTGGTCGCCAGGACTCCTGCGGGCGAGTCCGTGGCGTGGCCAGTGGTGCACTCAATCCAGGTGGACGGTGTCTGTGACGAGGTAATCGCCCCGGCACAGGACCTCGCTCCCGAAACTGCATCGGCCGCAGCCGATGCAGCACTGCGAATCGCCGCCGAACTAGGGGTCACCGGCGTTATGGCTGCGGAGCTCTTCGAAACCCCGGGCCGCGGGCCTGGTTTCCTCATCAATGAACTGGCCATGCGCCCCCACAACTCGGGGCACTGGACCATGGACGGATCCGTCACCGGGCAGTTCGAGCAGCACCTCCGCGCAGTTCTGGGACTGCCGCTTGGCGGCACCGGCGTGCTGGGCGGCGTTGTGGTCATGAAGAACTTCCTTGGCGCTGACAACACTGATCTTTACCGCGGCACCCGGCTGGCAATGGCTGCTGAACCCAGCGCCAAGGTCCATAATTACGGCAAGGCAGTACGCCCGGGGCGCAAGGTCGGCCACGTCAACGTCGTCGGAGCGGACACGGCAGACCTGCCGGCCGTCCGGCGCAGTGCCGAACGCGCAGCAGCGATCATCCGCGATGGCCGCGAACCTAATGAGGAGAAGGCATGAGCACTGCCAAAACGCCGCTGGTCGGAATCGTGATGGGTTCCGATTCGGACTGGCCCGTCATGGACGCAGCCGCAGCAGCACTGGCCGAGTTCGGCATCCCCTACGAGGCCGACGTTGTCTCAGCCCACCGCATGCCCGCCGAGATGATTTCGTACGGCCAGGAGGCCCACCGCCGCGGACTCCGTGTGATCATTGCCGGCGCGGGCGGGGCTGCGCATCTGCCCGGCATGCTTGCCTCAGTGACCCCGCTGCCTGTCATCGGGGTTCCCGTTCCGCTCAAGTACCTGGACGGCATGGATTCGCTGCTTTCGATCGTGCAGATGCCGGCCGGGGTTCCGGTAGCAACAGTGTCTATTGGAGGCGCCCGCAATGCCGGCCTGCTCGCCGTGCGCATGCTTGCTGCCGGCACCGATCCCCTTGCCGCGGGCCTGCAGCAGAAACTGATCGACTTCGCGGGCGAACTGCGCCAGACCGCCATGGCCAAGGGCGCCCGGCTGCGCACTTCGGTACCGGAAAGCGCATAGGCCCCGGATGAGCAGGACAGCGGCTTCAGCAGCGGGTTCCGTGTACACCGACCCGGTCCGCTACCCCCAGTCCGCATCGCCGCGGCTGCGCAACAGGCGCGCTTTCCTGCTGCTCTTCCTAACCCTGGTACTGCCCGGGTCAGCACAGATTGTGGCTGGGGACCGGCGGCTGGGCCGCACGGCCCTGCGCGTTACTTTCCTGGTCTGGGCGGCAGTCATTGCCGTGGCTGTCCTGGCGCTGACCAACAGGATCCTGCTGGTGAATATCTTCACCAACAACTGGGGCTCCTTCCTGATCATGGCAGTCCTGGCCCTGCTGGCCGTGGGCTGGGCGCTGCTTTTCCTCAACACTTTCCGCATCATCCGCCCGCCCCTGCTGGAACGGAACGTGCGTCCGGCAGTGGCAGCCGCCATGGTCGTGCTGATGGCACTCACCAGCGGCGGGCTGGGTTACGGAGCCTGGCTGCTGAACGTCAGCCGGCAGACCTTCGACAGCATCTTCGCTTCCGGGCCCGCCTTTGACCCGGTGGACGGCCGCTACAACTTCCTGCTCCTCGGCGGAGACGCCGGCGCCGACCGCACAGGCCTCCGGCCGGACAGCATGTCCGTGTTCAGCGTCGACGCGGACACCGGGCAGATCGTCACCTTTGGCCTTCCGCGGAACTTCCAGAACGCCCAGTTCACGCAGGACTCCCCGCTCTGGCAGGTCTTTCCCGACGGTTACAGCTGCGGCGACGAGTGCATCCTGAACAGCCTCTACCCCGTAGTGACCGAGCAGTACCCGGACCTTTACCCGGGTTCGGAGGATCCTGGAGCGGAAGCAATGATGGATGCCGCCGGCGGCATCCTGGGGCTTGAAATCCAGTCCTATGTGATCGTGGACATGGAGGGCTTCTCCTCCCTGATTGATGCCATGGGCGGCGTGAAGATCGACGTCGGAGGATGGGTTCCCATCACCGCCGCTGAAATCCCGGGCACCAACCGGCACTATCCGCCGGACGGATGGATTGCCCCCGGCCTGCAGACCATGGACGGCTACACGGCGCTTTGGTATGCCCGTTCGCGCGAGTTCGTCACTGACTACCACCGCATCGCCCGGCAGCAGTGTGTGCAGCAGGCGATGGTTGCACAGCTGGACCCGGCGACGCTGCTCACCCGTTTCCAGGCAATTGCCTCCGCCGGTGAGCAGGTAGTCCATACAGACATCCCGCAGGACCAGCTGGGCAGCTTTGTTGACCTCGCCCTGAAGTCCAAGAACCACGAGGTGGAACGGATGACCATCGGTCCTCCCGACTTCGGCACCGCAGCGGACAACTTTGTCACCTATCCCGACTTCGCCCTCATTCACGCCAGGGTGCAGGAAATGCTCGCCGAGACCGACGCCGCGGCCGAAGCCACAGCCGAGCAGGAGGCCCCGGCCCCCGTCGAGGACGGTGCAATCGGACAGGACAGCCCGGAGAACCCCGACAGCCAGCAGGCTCCCGCGGAACCTGAGGTCCCCGAGCCGGCGGCGCCGGCCCAGCCGGAAATCACCGAAGAGTATCTTCAGGAACTTGCCGCTATTGGGGACACGGCTACGCTGAGCATGCTGCTGGACAACAACGGCGTCTGCAGCGCAGGCTGACCAGGACGACCTCCTCCAAAAGCTGCGGGCCCGGGTAACCGGTCCGCAGCTTGAACGGCACCGAAGAGAGAAACATGTACCTGCTTTCCGGCACCCTCCGCCCCTATGCCTGGGGATCCCGTACAGCCATGGCTGAGCTCTTCGGCCGCGACCCCAGCGGCGAACCGGAAGCCGAGCTCTGGTTCGGCGCCCACCCCGCAGCTCCCTCTCCCGTCCTCACCGAAGGCGGGGAGGCGGCCACCCTGGATGAGCTCATTGCCAGGGATCCGGAGCTGATGCTGGGCCGTGAAACGGTGGCAGTCCACGGCCCTGCCCTGCCGTTCCTTGCCAAGGTCCTCGCCGCCGGCTCGCCGCTCTCGCTCCAGGTTCATCCCACGCGCGAACAGGCCGCGGCAGGATTCGCGGCCGAGGAGGCCGCCGGCGTGGACCGCTCTGCACCGGACCGGAACTACAAGGATGAGAACCACAAGCCGGAGATGATCTTCGCGCTCACTGATTTCGAGGCCCTCTGCGGTTTCCGGGAGCCGGACGATTCGGCCCGGCTGTTCCGCTCCGTGGCGCGGCTGGTGGACGCAGCCGGCCAGCCGGTACCCGCGCTCTTCAGCGAAACAGCCTCGGACCTCGAGTCCGGACGTCCGGAAGCCGAACGGCTGGAGGGGGTTTTCCGCCGCCTCATCAGCGGTGGTGACGACGTGCGTGAAGCGGTTGCGGCCGCCGCGGACGCAGTGCGCAGTCTCGACGCCGCGGAGAGATCCGAGCTGGACCCCGCAATCGCTGAGCTGGATGAACTTCACGGCTACTACCCCGGTGATCCCGGCGTGCTGATTTCCCTGCTGCTGAACAGGGCTTCCCTCTCCCCCGGCGAAGCGATCTACCTTCCCGCGGGAAACGTCCACGCCTACCTGCGCGGCCTGGGCGTAGAGGTCATGGCTTCCTCGGACAATGTGCTGCGCGGCGGCCTGACGCCCAAGCACATTGACCTGCCTGAGCTGCTGAAAACCATCGACTTCCAGGCGCTGGGCGTCCCCCGCCTTCAGGCACAGCGCACAGGCCTGGGCCAGGAAATCTACCGTCCGCCGTTCTCAGAGTTCTCACTGCAGCGCCTTGAACTCGCACAAAGCGCGGAGCCCGGCAGCATGTCAGCCGCGGATGTGCCCCTGCTGCAGAACGGGCCCACCCTCGTCATGGCACTGCGCGGCTCGCTGGTGCTGGACTCCCCAAAACAGGATCTCATCCTCAATCCGGGCGACTGCGCATTTATCGGCGCCGATGAGGCGCCGGTGATCGCCAAGCTCGCGTCCCACTCAGCCCAGCACGACGACGGCGCGCTGGCTTTCGCCGTAACTGCCGGTTCGCTTGCCCCGGCAGCGGATCCGGACGCGCCGACCCTGCAGCTTTAGCGCGTCTCCCAGCCGGGCGGTTACGCCCGGCTGGGATGCGCCGGCTGGGATGAGGTGCCGGAGCAGGCCCCTACCGGCCCAGCCGCTCCCGGACACCGGCAACAGCTCCGCGAACCTTGCGCAGCGCCGTCTTGGCCAGCGGGAGGGCGGAGTTGTACAGCGGATAGAGCGGGGAGAGCGGCTTGTCCCAGGTTCCTGCCAGCAGGTCCTCGTGCTGGGCCCAGCCCATCTTGAACTTGGATACCCCGTCGTTGAGCAGGCCGTTGAAGTCGTAGCGGGTAATACCGCGTTCCTTCATCTCGCGGATGGCCAGCCACTTCAGCGCGTAATTGGCGCGCAGGCGTTCGCCTTCCTCGCTCATGCCGCCGTACAGTTCGAATGCGGTGAAGCCGCTGGCCGAAAGCCAGAGGAAAGCCACCACGTCATCGCCCTTGAAGGCTGCGTAGACGGGCGAATCAGCACCGAGGTTGTCGAAGATGTCCAGGTAGTAGCCGTCTTCGTGGATACCGAAGCCGGCCCGCTCAGCGGTCTGCTTGTACACCGCCAGGCACTGCGGGATTTCTTCCCGGCGCACCGCGCGGTACTCCAGCGCTTCCCTGCCGGATTTCCGGATGTACTGGCGGTGTTTCTTGCTCATCGCGGCCAGCAGATCCTCCTCGCTGAGGCGAAGGTCCAGGATCAGCGTGCGCGGGATCAGGATGGTGTTCGTGCTCTGCCGGAAACCGGCGGCGGGGAGCCGGCCGGCAGCGTCGGAGGAAGCTTCCCAGTCCGGTTCGGTGGTCAGCGCCACGGCATGATGCTTGTCCCTGGCATAGCCGGCGACGGCGTCAAGCAGCTGCGTTTCGCGTCCGGGTTCCCCCTGCGGCCCGCGCGGGATGTACGCCAGTGCGCGGAACGGGAAAGGCAGACGCCGGAGAAGCAGCTGCGCCGTTCCAACCACCTGCCCGCCGTCGGAAAGCAGGAGCCGCTCCGCGCTCCAGCCGTGTTCCGCCTTGGTCTTGCCCCAGCCCCACAGCTGCTGCGGGTGCCCGTTGAACTGGTTAACGAAGCCGTTCCAGCGGGACGGATCGGTGCAGGGAGTAACGCTCAATGTCATATCAACTAGCCTACGTGGAAGCCGGCACCGCCTCCGAACGCACGGGATTTCGCACGGATGTTATAGAGCCGAAACCCACGGACCGGAAAATACCCGGGAAATTAGTAAGCAGGCTTTGTTACGCTCGAATATGGCTACTTCGACTCCCAACACATCCAGTCATTCGCCTGCGGATCCGGCGGTCGCGGGTTCCTATCAGCGCAGCGACCTGGCCCGGCAGCTGACGGTCACAGTCTCCTTCATCGTCTGCATCATCGGATCGGTGATCGGCGTCGGGGTCTTCGGCGGCACCCGCATCGCCGAAGCCGCCGGCGGGGCGCTGAGCGCTGACGCCACCTACCTTGCCCCTGCCAGCCCGGCCTTCTCCATCTGGTCCGTGATCTACACCGGCCTGGGCGCCTACACCATTTACCAGTGGTTCCCCTCCCAGCGGGCTACGCCCCGCCAGCGCAGCCTGGGCTGGCTGGTGGCCGCGTCCCTGATCCTGAACGCGGCCTGGATCCTGAGTGTGCAGGCAGGATCCGTCCCCCTCTCCGTTGTGGTGATCGCGGCACTGCTGGTGGTTCTGGCGATCATTTTCAAGCGCTACTCCCGCAGCCGTCCGGACAGCCTGCTGGGCGCCGTCGTTGTGGACGGCACGCTGGGGCTGTACCTCGGCTGGGTCTGCGTGGCGATCTGCGCCAACATTGCTTCAGCACTGACCTCCGGCGGTTTCAACGGATTCGGCCTGGACCCGGTTATCTGGGCCTTCATTGTGCTGGCCGCAGCGGCAGCCGTGGGTGTTGGGCTGGCCCTCTACGGCCGAGGACGCCTTGCTCCCGCGGCGGCTCTGGCCTGGGGCCTGTCCTGGATCGCTGTTTCCCGGGTAAACGGCGAACTGCTCTCCACTCCCACCGCAGTCGCGGCGGCAGCGGCAGCCGCCATCGTAGTGATCGCGACGGCCGGCGCTCGAGTGGCAGCAATCCGCCGGGGCTGAGCCGTGGCTGATCACTGATAACTCCGGGCAGGAGGCATAAGCAAAGGGAGGGTCCGGATGCCGGGCCCTCCCTTTGCTTATGCCTTAGGGGCGAATTCCCGCCTAGCGAAGCCGGGCGTAGGACTCCCACTTGTGTGACTGGTGCTCGCCGTCAACCATGCGGATGGTCCCGGACTTGGAACGCATCACGATGGACTGGGTGAGCACCCGGTCCTTCTTGTAGCGGACGCCGCGCACCAGGTCGCCGTCGGTGATGCCGGTAGCTGCGAAGTAGCAGTTGTCGCTGGTAACCAGGTCGTTGGTGGAGAGCACCCGGTCCAGGTCGTGGCCGGCGTCGATGGCCTTCTGCTTTTCCTCGTCCGAGGTCGGCCACAGGCGGCCCTGGATGACTCCGCCAAGGGTCTTGACCGCGCAGGCGGTGATAATGCCCTCAGGCGTGCCGCCAATGCCCATCAGGGCGTCGACGTCGGTACCCTCGCGGGCTGCTGCAATGCCGCCGGCGACGTCGCCGTCCATCAGCATCCGGGTACGCGCACCGGCATCGCGGATTTCCTGGACCAGGGGCTTGTGCCGGTCGCGCTCAAGGATCATGACGTTGAGCTGGTTGATCTTCTTGCCCTTGGCCTTGGCGATCAGGTGCAGGTTCTGCTTGACCGGCAGACGGAGGTCCACCATGTCTGCGGCTTCGGGCCCGGTGACCAGCTTCTCCATGTAGAACACTGCGGAGGGATCGAACATGGTTCCGCGTTCGGCGACTGCCAGTACGGCCAGGGCATTGTTGATACCCAGGGCGGTCAGGCGGGTGCCGTCGATCGGGTCCACTGCCACGTCGCAGAGCGCCCCGGTTCCGTCGCCAACGTGCTCGCCGTTGTAAAGCATGGGCGCTTCATCCTTCTCGCCCTCACCGATGACCACAACGCCGTTGAAGTGGACGGTGGAGATCAGCGAACGCATGGCGTCCACTGCCGCGCCGTCAGCGGCGTTCTTGTCGCCGAAGCCAACCCAGTGTCCGCCTGCAATGGCGGCGGCTTCAGTTACGCGGACAAGTTCCAGCGCGAGGTTGCGGTCCGGCTCGTCGTCGCCGACTGCCAGCGCGGGTGAAAGAGTTGAATACTGGGCACCTTGGGACACGTCTAACCTCATCTTTGAAATTCGGGCAGAACTCTCCGGAACTGGGTCCCGAACAGTACGCCGCCTGCTGTTCCTTGATCTGATCATAGTCGCCAAGTGGCCGGCGCCACTGCTGGCACCGGGCAATTTGGAATTCACAGGGCCCCATGCGCCGCCGGTGTCCCGTTGTGCGCGAATAGGACTTGCCGCCCCGGATAGGCGATCATGGAAGAGTGAGTGAGCAGCAGCAGCCCGAAGAGCCCGTTACCCCTACCCTGACCGCAAAGCAGGCCAAGCGCGCCAACGCGACGGTCATCGGAATGCTTATCGCCACCGGAATCACGCTGGCGATCGTACTGGTGCCGGTGCTGCTGAACCCGTACCAGAAGATGCAGCCGCGCAACGTGGATGTCCAGGCAATTGCCTCGGAAGCAGCCGACGACGCCGGGTACCCGCCGCTGGCTCCGGATCTGCCCGAGGGCTGGACCGCCAATTACGCCCGCTGGGATTCCGGCGTCAACACCGGAGTCCCGACCTGGGAAGTGGGATATCTCACTCCGGACACCCAGTTCATCCGGCTGACCCAGACCAATACAGCCAACCCCACATGGATCTCCCAGACCACCAAGGATTCACTGGTGGCAGGTGAGCGCACCGCGGGCGGTGCCACCTGGCAGCTGCGGGACAGCGCCAACGGAGAAGGCCACCTAGTCACCGAGGTCAACGGCATGACCGTGATCCTCAGTTCCGAAGCGGACCTGGCAACTGTGGACGAACTGGCCGAAGCAGTGCTGGCCGACCTCAATACCCAGCAGCAGTAGCAGGGACTCCCGCCGCGGGTGGAACTCCGGCGGTAACACAAGCAGTGCAGGAACGGTTCGGCTCCCAACGCGCCGTATTCTTGAACGGTGACCGAATTGAACAGCCCCCTTACTGCTCCCCTGACGCCGGCCGAAGCATGGCAGCGGCTCCGAGAAGGAAACGAGCGTTTTGTCTCCGGCGCTTCACGGCATCCAAACCAGGATGCCCCGCGCCGCAGTTCCCTGGTCAACGAGCAGAATCCCTTCGCGGTCATATTTGGCTGCTCGGACTCCCGGCTGGCCGCTGAAATCATCTTCGACCTTGGGCTGGGCGACGTTTTTGTTGTCCGCACTGCCGGGCAGGTCACCGACGACGCCGTCCTCGGTTCGCTCGAATACAGCGTCGGCGTCCTGGGTGTCCCGCTCATCGTGATCCTTGGCCATGACAGCTGCGGAGCCGTGACCGCAGCCAAGCACACCGTGGACACCGGTTCAATGCCGGCCGGCTACGTCCGCAACCTGGTTGAGCGGATCACCCCGTCCGTCCTCGCTGCCCGGCGGAACGGCCTCGAGGACGTCAACGACATGGTGGTTGAGCACACCCGCCAGACCGCGGAGCGCCTGGTGGAAAGCTCCCGCCTGATTTCCGACGCCGTTGCCTCCGGCTCCACCGCCGTCGTCGGGCTCTCCTACCGCCTGGCCGAAGGCCGTGCCGATCTGGTGTCCAGCATCGGCCGCCTGGAGGCGGAAACCCCGGATCTCGCCGCCGGCTAGGCCGGGACGGGCCCCGCCCCAATCCGACACGCGTTTTCAGCGCCGGCGGGCACGCCGACTAGGCTGGTAGCCATGACTTCCAACTCCGCTGAATACCGCATTGAACATGACACGATGGGAGAGGTCCGCGTCCCGGTAAACGCCCTTTACCGCGCCCAGACCCAGCGCGCCGTGGAGAACTTCCCGATTTCCGGCAAGCCGCTGGACGACGCCCACATCGAGGCACTCGCCCGGATCAAGAAGGCAGCCGCGACCGCCAACGCCGAACTGGGAGTGCTCGACGACGAGCGCGCCAAGGCGATCGCCGCAGCAGCTGACGAGGTTGCCGCCGGCAAGCACAACGGACAGTTCCCGATCGACGTGTTCCAGACCGGCTCCGGCACCTCCTCGAACATGAACACCAACGAGGTTCTGGCCGAACTTGCCACGCGTGCCCTGAAGGCCGCCGGCAGCGAGACTTCCGTCCACCCGAACGACCACGTAAACGCGTCGCAGTCCTCCAACGACGTTTTCCCGACCTCCGTGCACGTTGCCGCTACCTCCGCCCTGATCAACAACCTGGTCCCGGCGCTGGAACACCTGGCCGCCTCGCTGGAGCGCAAGGCCGAAGAATTCAAGGACGTGGTCAAGTCCGGCCGCACGCACCTGATGGACGCAACCCCGGTGACCCTGGGCCAGGAATTCGGCGGCTACGCCGCACAGGTCCGCTACGGCATCGAGCGCGTGCAGGCTTCCCTCCCCCGCGTTGCCGAGGTCCCGCTGGGCGGCACCGCCGTCGGCACGGGCATCAACACCCCGGCAGGCTTCCCGCAGCGCGTGATCGAGCTGCTGGCTGCGGACACCGGACTGCCGCTCACCGAAGCACGGGACCACTTCGAGTCCCAGGCCAACCGCGACGCCCTCGTTGAGGTCTCCGGCATGCTGCGCACCATCGCAGTCTCCTTCTCCAAGATCGCGAACGATCTCCGCTGGATGGGCTCCGGCCCCAACACCGGCCTGGGCGAAATCGCCATCCCCGACCTGCAGCCGGGCTCCTCGATCATGCCGGGCAAGGTCAACCCGGTCATCTCCGAGGCCGTCATGCAGGTTGCCGCACAGGTAGTGGGCAACGACGCCGCCATCGCCTGGGCAGGCACCTTCGGCTACTTCGAGCTCAACGTCGGCATCCCCGTCATTGCCTCGAACCTGCTGGAGTCGATCCGCCTGCTGGCCAACTCCTCCGTCATCATGGCGGACAAGATGATCGACGGCATCGAAGCCAACGTGGAGCGCGCCCGCTACCTCGCAGAGGCCTCCCCCTCGATCGTCACGCCGCTGAACAAGTACATCGGCTACGAGAACGCGGCCAAGATCGCCAAGTTCGCGGTCAAGGAAGGCAAGACCATCCGCCAGGCCGTCGTCGAACTCGGCTTCGTCGAGCGCGGCGAGGTCACCGAGGAACAGCTCGACGCCGCTCTGGACGTCCTGTCCATGACCAAGCCCCCGCAGGCTTAGTCTTTCGGATTCAATGAGGGGCCGCCGGGTTGCCGGCGGCCCCTTTTTGCTGCCAGTTTTTGCGGCATCGATGACCTGTTTGCACTAAGCTCCGCAGCGTGCAAAAGTTTACTTCGTGAAGAATAGTGCAGCTTTTGACGGCGGGCTCCGGGAGCGCAAACGGGCTGCCACCCACAGTGCCATCACCAGCGCAGCACGGGCGCTCACCGCCGAACACGGGCTGGCAGGCTTCACGGTGGAGGAATTGTGTGACCAGGTGGGCATTTCCCGCCGCACCTTTTTCAACTATTTCCCGGCCAAGGAAGACGCTGTACTCGGCGCCCCGGCCACTCTGCCCCAGGAGCTCACCGAACCGTTTGTCGCCGCGGGGTCCGCGGATCACGGACTTACACCAACCCTGCTCCAGGACCTGGTGGACCTCTCCGTGGCCTACATGGAGTCGATGGCCGTTTCCCGGGCAGAGCTTGCCCAGCTCAAGGACGCACTGTCCACCGAACCGCGGCTCGTCCTGAAACTTATGCAGGGCACGCGGGAAGCGGACGAGCGCCTGCGCGGGCTTATTGCCCGGCGCGAGCACCTTGATCCCGGCGATCCCCGGGTCACTGCAGTCGCCACCGTCTTTTCCGCACTCATTCAGCGGGCCGGACCGGAGTTCTTCGATCCGGAGAACAAGCTCAGCTACCGGGCGGTGCTCACCTCCGCCGTCGAGTCAGCCCGTGCCGCGTTTTCTTCCTTCTCTCCCGTCACTTCCAGCAAGGACCAGTCATGACCACCACCGCCGCGCGCTCCTCCGGACCGCTGCTGCTGACCCAGAAACGCATCTGGATCATTTTCTCCGCCCTCATTGCGGGCATGCTCCTCTCCAGCCTTGACCAAACCATCGTCTCGACGGCCATGCCGACCATCGTCGGGGAACTCGGCGGCGTAGAGCACCAGACCTGGATCACCACCGCCTACCTGCTTGCCACGACCATCGTGATGCCGATCTACGGCAAGTTCGGTGACGTGCTGGGCCGGCGCAACCTCTTCCTCTTTGCCATTGCACTGTTTACCCTCGCATCGGTCGGCTGTGCCTTTGCCACCGACTTCTGGATGTTCGTGCTCTTCCGCGCCATTCAGGGCCTGGGCGGCGGCGGCCTGATGATCCTCTCCCAGGCGATCATCGCGGACATTGTTCCGGCCAATGAACGCGGCAAGTACATGGGCCCGCTGGGCGGCATCTTCGGCCTCTCCGCTGTGGCCGGTCCGCTGCTGGGCGGCTTCTTCGTGGACCACATGACCTGGCAGTGGGCGTTCTACATCAACATCCCCATCGGCATTGCGGCCTTCCTGATCGCGTTCTTCACCCTGACCCTGCCCACCAAGAAGGCAGAAAAGCGGATCGACCTTCCCGGCGTCGTCCTGCTCTCCATCGCCACCACCTGCCTGATCTTCTTCACCGACTTTGGCGGGGACGCCGACCGCGGCTGGACCGACCCGCTGACGCTCGCGTTCGGGGCCGGCCTGCTGGCAGCTGCCTTCGCCTTCGTGCTGGCCGAGCGCCGGGCCGAAGACCCGATCATTCCGCTGAGCCTGTTCAGGAACCCCATCTTCGTGAACAGCACCGCAATCGGCTTCACCCTCGGCATGGGCATGTTCGCTGCCCTGGCCTTCCTGCCCACCTTCCTGCAGATGTCCACCGGCACCTCCGCGGCCGAATCCGGCCTGCTGATGCTGCCCATGATGGTGGGCATGATGGGCACGTCCATCTGGTCCGGACTGGCCATCACCAAGACCGGCAGGTACAAGAAGTACCCGATCTCCGGCGGCATCCTGGTCCTCGCTGCGCTGCTCTGGATGACCGCCCTCACCGCAGAGACTCCGGTCTGGGTGATCTGCTCCCAGCTCTTCGTCTTCGGTGCCGGCCTTGGCCTGATCATGCAGGTGGTTGTCCTGGTGGTGCAGAACTCCGTGCCGGTGGACCAGATTGGTACGGCAACCTCATCCAACAACTACTTCCGCGAAGTCGGCGCCTCACTGGGTGTGGCCATCTTCGGAGCCATGTTCACCACCCGCCTCTCCGAGAACCTCATGGGTGTCTTCGAAGGTGCCGGGTTCGATGCCGCTGCCGCCGGTGAAGCGACTGCCACACTGCAGCCCGCCGCGATGGCAGCCCTGCCCGAGCCCGTCCGCGACGGAATCGTCAACGCCTACGCCGAGTCACTGGCACCTGTCTTCTGGTACCTGGTGCCGTTCCTTGCACTGGCCCTGATCCTCGCCTTCTTCCTCAAGGAGATTCCGCTCTCCGACGTTGCCGGCATGGTGGCACGCGGTGAGGCCATCGGCGGCGAGGAAGCAAATCGCCTCGAAGCCGAGCGCCTGGCCGGGCAGCAGGGATCGTCCGTGGAAGGCGGACCCGGTGCCGGTGAGGCGGATGCAGCCCGCCCCGGAGCAGGGGCCTCTAATCAGGACCCCAAGGCTGACCAGCAGCCCTAGCAGGGGCTCCAACAGGCGCCCGGGCTAAGGAACGCCCGGCAGGAGGGTGCACCGCCGGCAGGTGGTGCACCCTCCTGCCTTATCCAGGCGTCGAAGACCCTAGACCTCGAAAACCGGCACACCGGTGGACGTGCGGGCCAGCTCGATGAGCAGCCGGTGCCGGGCGTTCAGCTCCGGAAGCCCGTCCAGTGCGAACCAGCCCACCTCGGAGGACTCGTCGTCGTTCACCCGCGCGGTACCGGAAACCCAGGCGCACCGGAACGCCAGGTTCAGGAACTGGCAGCGGTCCTGGTTGGGAAACATGATCGGGTCAGTGGTGCCCACGTGGATGAGGTGCTCGAGCTTCGCCCGCACACCGGTCTCCTCTTCGACCTCCCGCAGCAGGCCGGGACCGGGCTCTTCTCCCGGTTCAAGAATGCCCGTGATGATGGTCCAGCGGCCGTTGTCCGCACGGCGGCCCAGCAGCACTTCGCCTGCCGGATTGAAGACGACGGCGGCAACCCCGGGAAGCCACAGCAGGTCGTGGCCCACTTTTTCGCGCAGGGAAAGGATGAAGTCTGGTGTGGGCATGGCACTACTCTAGGCCAGGGACCGCGAGCGCCAGGGCCGTTCCTGCGAGCATAAACGGGCCAAAGGGGATACGGGTCTTGCCGGTCCCCTTCCCGGTCAGGACCAGCCCCAGCCCCCACAGGCCACCCAGCACGAACCCCGCCGCTGCACCTGCCAGCACATGGCTCCACCCCGCAAAACCGAGATAAAGGCCCAGCACACCGGCAAGCTTGACGTCTCCGAGCCCCAGCCCGGACGGCGACAGGACCCGCAGCAGGAAGTAACCGGCGAGCAGCAGGAATCCGCCGCCCGCCATACCGGCCAGGCGCCCGGCGTCGCCGCCTACCAGGGCCGCGGATCCCAGCAGCACCGCGGCGGCAGGATAGGCAGGCAGCACCAGGCGGTCCGGCAGCCGCCTGCTTTGGATGTCCGTCCGCGCCAGTTTCCAGGCCAGCACGGCAAAGTAGCCAAGTGCCACCAGCACCAGCCACGCGGCCGGACGGGATTGGTCCCAGTACTCCCCCACGATCCCCCACATGCGCCCTACGGTACGCCACGGGTTGTCCCGGCGTACCGCAGGGCACGGTGCCTGTGGACGAACTAGCCGATCGCGCCCTCTTCCAGGAGATCCGTTACCAGCGCGGCGATTGGGGAGCGTTCGGAGCGTGTGAGCGTCATGTGGCCGAAGAGCGGATGGCCCTTAAGCGTCTCCACAACGGCAGCAATCCCGTCATGCCTGCCCACCCGCAGGTTGTCCCGCTGCGCGACGTCGTGCGTCAGGACAACCTTGGAGTTCTGCCCGATCCGGGAGAGGACCGTAAGAAGCACGTTCTTTTCAAGCGACTGCGCTTCATCCACAATGACGAATGAATCATGCAGTGACCGTCCCCTGATGTGGGTCAGCGGCAGCACCTCGAGCATCCCGCGGTCCAGGACTTCCTCCACGACTTCCTTGGAAACCAGCGCCTCCAGCGTGTCGAACACTGCCTGGCCCCACGGCCCCATCTTGTCCGCTTCGCTGCCGGGAAGGTAGCCCAGCTCCTGGCCGCCGACGGCGTAGAGCGGCCGGAAGACCACCACCTTCCGGTGCTCCCTGCGCTCCAGGACGGCCTCGAGTCCGGCACACAGGGCCAGGGCGGATTTACCTGTCCCGGCGCGTCCGCCGAGCGAGACAATCCCGACCTCCGGGTCCATCAGCATGTCGATTGCCAGCCGCTGTTCGGCCGAGCGTCCGTGCAGCCCAAAGACATCCCGGTCCCCGCGCACCAGCCGGACCTGTTTGTCCGCACCCAGGCGTCCGAGCGCCGAGGAGCGTCCGGCCAGCAGCACCAGCCCGGTGTTGACCGGCAGTTCGGCCGCTTCAGGAACGAACACGGGCTGGTGGTCGTACAGGGAACTGACGTCGGCGTCGCCCACCTCCAGCTCCACCATCCCGGTCCAGCCCGTGTCCCGGACCAGCTCGTTGCGGTATTCATCGGCGGTCAGCCCCACTGCAGCGGCCTTCACACGCAGGGGCAAATCCTTGGACACCACGGTGATGGTCCGGCCTTCGTCGGCGAGGTTCCGGGCCACTGCGAGGATGCGGTTGTCATTCTCGGATCCCCGGATGCCCAGCGGCAGCACCTCGAGCGAAACATGGTTCAGCTCCACCCGCAGTGTCCCGCCGGCATCGCCGATCGGCACCGGCTTATCCAGACCGCCGTGCTGGACCCTCAGGTCGTCGAGCAGGCGCAGGGCGGCCCTGGCGAAGTAGCCCAGCTCCGGGTCACTGCGCTTGCTTTCGAGTTCGCTGATGACCACCAGCGGCAGGATCACTTCATGTTCGGCGAAGCGCAGGATTGCCTTCGGATCGGAGAGCAGGACGGAAGTGTCCAGCACGAACCCCTGAGGTTTCCCGGAGGTACCGGTATGTGCTGGCACGGATTTCTTGGTTACGGCCACTTAGAACTCCAGTCAGGGACCGAAGGCCCCGAATAGCTAGAAGTGTGGTTGTCCGCAGTCCGGCGCGGGGTGCCGGACTGCGGCCTCCCTGCGAGCACACAGTGTGTGAGCATCCGGCCTCCGGTTCCATCAGCATGGGGCTGATCGATACGTACAAGCTACGCCCGAGCCTGCGTTGCAGGACACAGGGACACGACGGTGTTTGGATTGTTCACACACTATTTACGGGCCCGTTCGACGGCGGTGTGCCCTTCAGCCGTTCACATGGCCCGGGTGCCCCCATGAGGCGGCGGCCGCGGACAGCAGCGCGACGATGGCCGGCCCAAGTGCGGCCAGGCCCAGCAGCAGATAGCCGGCACCTCCACAGAGTGAGCCAAGGGTCAGGGCACACCACAGCAGGAGGTACCGGTGCCAGCCGTTACCCCGCTCACCGAACAGCGCTGCCGTGACTTTCTGGCCGAGTTTGACCAGGGTCCCGGTCATGTACGTAATGCCGATTGAAACCTCGCCGCCGCGTTCGAAGACGGCATTGAGCAGCCCCATGGAAGCCGCCAGCGCCGGTGCCAGGACTCCTTCGGCGCCCGGCACAGCCGTGCTGGCCCAGGCAGCACCCAGAACCGCGCCGGACAGGAGGCAGATGGCTGGGCGCCGGTGCCGGGAAAGGGTGCGGCGCAGTGTGGATGCCGCAACGACGCCGATGAAGAAAGCCGCAATCAGTCCAAAGGCCTGCAGGAAGCCGCTCAGCGAAGCGTCGGCAACCGAGGCCCCTGCCCGCGTTGAATTGCCCGTCATGAAGGAAACGAAGTACCCGCCCAGGTGAAGGAAACCAACTGCGTCCACATAGCCGGCCGTCCAGGCCAGGCCGGAGGCCAGGGCAATTTCCGAGCGGGTGTGCGTCAGCATGGGACTTCGAGCCGGCTAGGATCCGAACCGGCGCTGGCGGCTGGCGTAGTCCCGCAGGGCCCGCAGGAAGTCGACCCGGCGGAAGTCGGGCCACAGGGCCTCGCAGAAATAGAACTCGCTGTAGGCGCTCTGCCACATGAGGAAGCCGGACAGCCGCTGCTCTCCGGACGTTCGAATCACCAGTTCCGGATCCGGCTGGCCCCGGGTGTAGAGGTACTCGGAGATCTGGGCATCGCAGAGTTCGCTGGTGATTTCCTCTATCGCCTTGCCCTGGGCGTGGGCATCGCGCAGGAGTTCCTTCACCGCATCGACAATCTCCCGGCGGCCTCCGTAGCCAATGGCCACGTTTACATGCAGTCCCGTTGCCGACGCCGTTGCCTCACCCAGGCGTGCAAGCTGTCCGGAGAGTTCCGGCGGAAGGATGTCCAGGGCACCGACCGGCTGGACCTGCAGGTCCCCCTTTTCGCCCAGGCGGTCGAGTGTGTTGGCGATGATCCCCAGGAGGGGCTCAAGCTCATCGGGGTCCCGGTTGAGGTTGTCCGTGGACAGCATGTAGAGCGTCACTACGCGGACACCCAGTTCCTCGCACCAGCCCAGGAACTCCAGGATTTTGTCGGCCCCGGCCTGGTGTCCGTCCGAGGTCGGTGCCCCTGCCAGCTTGGCCCAGCGGCGGTTGCCGTCCACCATCACACCGATGTGCTCGGGGATCCGGTCGTTCACCAGGCTGCGCCGCAGCCGGCGTTCGTAATAGGCGTAAACCACACCGGGAAACCGCACGGGTGACTCACCTGCCTTTAATGGAAACGGGGTTCCGCGGAACGCTGGAACTTCTCACCACAAGGCTACCGCGCAGCAGCGCCGCTCCTGTGCAGATCGTTCACCGAGCCGCGCTTACCCGCGGGTAACTTACCGGGTCGTAAGTTAGGATTGCAGCATGAATTCTTCCCGAGTACCGGCACAGCGGGACCCTGAATCCCGCGAGCAGCCGGGGCCGCTGGAATCCGCTGTGGAGACCGCGGCCGACATCCTGGACATCAAGCCCCGCCTGCGCGGCTGGCTCCATGCCGGAGCTGCACCGCTGGCCCTGGCCGCCGGTATAGTCCTGGTGGTCCTGGCCCCAACCACCGGCACCCGGATCGCCTCCGCCGTGTACGCCCTCACCGGAATCCTCCTGTTTGGCGTCTCAGCGGTGTACCACCGCGGCAACTGGAGCCGCAGGGTCAAGACAGTCCTGAAGCGGCTGGACCACACCAACATCATGCTGGTCATCGCCGGTTCCTACACTCCCCTGGCCTGGTCGCTGCTGCCCCGGGACAGGGCGATTGTGCTGCTGGTCATTATCTGGAGCGGTGCCCTGGCAGGAATCGCGTTCCGCCTGCTTTGGCTGCACGCGCCCCGCTGGCTGTATACCCCCGTCTACATCGCCCTGGGCTGCGCGGCTGTTTTCTATATCCCGGAGTTCTGGTCCGTGAACATGCCTGCAGCGGTCCTGGTGATCGCCGGCGGCGTCGCCTACATTGCCGGCGCCGTCATCTACGCGATGAAGCGTCCGAATCCGTCAGTGGACTGGTTTGGCTTCCATGAGATCTTCCATGCCTTCACGCTGGCCGGCTTCACCTGCCACTTCATCGCCATCATGCTGGCCGTACTGTCCGTCCCGGCTTAGTCCGCCTGGCCTGCCGCCAGTTCGGCACGCAGCTCGTCGGCTGTTGCCACCGGGCGGCGGCACACCATCCCGCGGCATACGTAGGCAAGAGCAGGTTCGTCCGTCTCACGGCCCTCAAGCAGCGGAACACCGCCGGCCGGGCCATGGGCGATAACCAGTCCTGGTCCCCCGGCCCCGCGGGCGGCGGCCAGCAGGCGGGCCACAGCTCCCGGGTCCGTTCCCGTGACGGCGAGTTCCCGCGGCCCGTCCAGGATGGACTGCTGGACGGACATGGCCCAGCCAACGGCCTGGGGAATAGCGGGAGCCGCACGCTGGACGTGCGCCACCAGGGCCTCAGCCAGTTCCTGGTGCCGCCCAGGGCCGCCGTAGGACGCTGAAGTCAGCAGCACGCCGGCAAAGAGCGCCGTGCCGCTGGGCACCGCGTCGTCCAGGGGGTTGGCAGCTGACTGCCCGCCCTGGGCCTGCCTGATCTGTTCCGGTTCGAGCGCGGTGTCCGAGAGCCCGTCCGGGCCCAGGAAACGTTCGACGGCGGTGGCTGTGAGCTGCTGTGCGTCCCGGTGCCAGCGTGGATCGCCGGTTGCCGCGTACAGCGCGAAGAGCCCCTCCGCTGCCCCGGCATAGTCCTCCAGCAGTCCCTCGATACCCTGTGCTGCGCCTTCGTTGGAGACCCGGCGGAGGATCCGCCCGTCCCAGTGCACATCCATGAGGTAGCCTGCGGCAGCCTCTGCGGCAGGGAGCATCCAGTCCCCGGGCATTCCGGCGTCGGCCAGGGCAAGCGCCGCGTCGGCCAGCGCAGCGACGGCCAGCCCGTTCCAGCCGGCAACCACTTTCCCGTCCCGTTCCGGTTGCGGCCGGTGGGAACGGACAGCTGCCAGACGGCTTCTCGCGGCTTCCCAGACCGCGGCCTGGGCTTCGTCCGGAACGGATTTGAGCCGCAGGGTGCTGCCCGTCAGACGGTGGGAGGCACCGTCGTCGGCATCAACATCAAGCAGATCCAGTGCCGGCGAACCTGCGCCCAGAATGTCGCTGAGCTCTGCCCGGGTAAAGACGTAGGTTGCCCCTTCTACACGGTGCCCGTCCACCATCGTGTCGGCGTCCAGTGAGGACGCGAAGGCGCCGCCGGGCACGCCCAGCTCATCGGCCATCCACCGGGCGGTTTCCCTCGTGACCCGCAGTGCCAGTGCCTGCAGGTCGCCGTCGGCTTCCTGCCGGGAAAAGTGTGCGTAGACGCGCAGGAGCTGGACGTTGTCGTAGAGCATCTTTTCGAAGTGCGGCACCTGCCAGCGCCTGTCCACCGTGTAACGGGCGAACCCTCCGCCAACCTGGTCATACAGTCCGCCCAGGGCCATCACGGTGAGCGTGCGCCTGGCCAGCGCTGCTGCTGTTTCCGCAGTGGGCGCACCGCTGCGGGTGTGGGCGAGCAGGAACCTCAGCAGCGGGGACGGCGGGAACTTCGGGGCACCGCCAAACCCCCCGTACTCGGTGTCCTCGGCCGCGGCAAGGGCCGTGACGGCAGCCTCGAGTGCTTCCGCGGCGCCGCTCCCTGCACCGGGTGCCGGATGCACCGCGGAGAGGTCCCCGAGCAGGTTCCGGTTGGCGACCTGGTTCGAGGCGAGGTGGGCCGCTATCTGGGCGGCGCTTTGTTCTACCTCGCTGCGCCGGTCCCGCCATGCGGACGCTACCGCCTCCAGCACCTGGCGGAAGGACGGTGTTCCCTGCAGCTGCCGGGGCGGGAAATAGGTGCCGGCAAAGTACGGCCGGCCGTCGGGAAGGGTGAAGACGCTCATGGGCCACCCGCCCTGGCCGGTCAGCGCCTGTGTTGCCGCCATATAGGCGGAGTCGACGTCGGGCCGCTCCTCGCGGTCCACTTTGATGCTGACAAAGTCCCGGTTGAGGATCTGCGCGGTTTCCGGGTCCTCAAAGGACTCATGTGCCATGACATGGCACCAGTGGCAGGCCGCATAGCCCACCGAAACAAAAACGGGAACATCCCGGCGGCGGGCTTCGTCGAATGCCTCGTCGCCAAAGGGCCACCAGTCAACCGGATTTCCGGCATGCTGGCGCAGGTAAGCGGAGGCCTGGTCCTTCAAGCGCTCCGCCATGTCTTATCCCGCCGGGTTGGTGCCGGAGGGCCTGGGCGCCGGGTCGGGAGCCGCCTCGGTTTCGGCAGCGTCAAGCGCTGCATCTTCGGTGGCTTCGTCGGCTGCTTCGTCTCCGTCGCGCCGGATCGGAATGCCAGTGCCCTCGCCGTCGAACTCTCCCGCCATGCGGGAACGGTAACGGACCCGGCGGATCCGCTTCACCATGTCACGGATCAGGAAGACCACGCACAGCGCCAGGAACAGGGTTGCCAGGAAGCCCAGCAGGCCAGGGGTGATGTCACCTTCCTCGAGGCCGGGCTTCAGGTCCCCCTCGATGGGTGAGGTGACAGTCAGGGGCAGGCTGTACAGCAGGTTCACAAAGTTTCTCTCTCTTGGCAGAAGGCGGCGCACTCAGGCGCCGGATCTACCCTCTATCGTATGCCAGCGAAGAGGTCGGTTTCAGGTACCTGCGCCGGTACGCGGGATTCAATCAGCGAATAGTCTTCCCACGGCCAGACCTGGCTCTGCATGTCCGTGCTGACCGCAAAGAAGAAACCTTCAGGATCCACCTGCGTGCGGTGGGCCTTCAGCGCGGCGTCGCGCACTGGGAAGTACCCGCCGCAGTCCACCTGTGTGGTGGTGGGGTGCACCGGTGCGGGAGGCTGGTGGCCTTCGGTGTCCGCTTCAAGCCAGGCTGCCAGCCGCTCGGCGTAGGGCGATTCCAGCCCGGCCTCAATCAACGCCTCGTGCAGGGCGCGGAAGCGTTCCGGATTGAATCCGCGGTCATAGTAGAGCTTCAGCGGCTCCCAGGGTTCCCCGGTGCCGGGGTACTTTTCGGCGTCGCCGGCACTGTGGAACGCCTCCACAGCGACCTTGTGCGCCATGATGTGGTCCGGGTGGGGATAGCCGCCGTTTTCGTCATAGCTGATGATCACGTGCGGGCGGAATTCACGTACCAGCTTCACCAGCGGAGCTGCGGCCGTCTCGAGGGGACGCAGGGCGAAGCAGCCGGCTGGAAGGTCCGGCAGCGGGTCACCTTCGGGCAGGCCGGAGTCCATGAACCCCAGCCAGCGGTGCTCGACGCCCAGGGCGGCCTGGGATGCTGCCATTTCAGTCCGGCGCAGGCCTGCCAGGTCCCGCTTGGCTGCGGGAATGCCTGCCGCCGCAGGGTTGAGCACGTCGCCGCGTTCCCCTCCGGTGCAGGTGGCTACCATCACGCGGACTCCCTCAGCGGCATACTTCGCCATGGTCGCAGCACCCTTGCTGGCCTCGTCGTCGGGGTGGGCATGAACGGCCAGCAGGCGCAGTTCGCCGGGCACGGAACTCGTTTCGGTGGACAACGCGGTTACTCCTGACAGCCGGCGGAAAGCGCCGACGAGAATGTTCGATAAAATGAAACGGTGAGCACTGAGGAGAATACTGCCGGCACACCGGCTCCCGAGCGCCCCGCGGACGGTTTGTCATCCACGACAAGATTAGCCAATCGCTACGGTGCCCCCAAGCCAGGCCTCAGCCGCCGCGCCAAGATCATCCTTGGGTCCCTCGCCGGAGCCGCAGCGGTCGGTGCAGTGGTGTACATGGCCGTCCCGTCCGGAACAGGGACCCTGACTTCGAAGGACGTCGGGTTCACCATCCCGGATGCGACTACCGCCGTCGTCGATTTTAATGTCACCAAACCTGTTGACACCACCGTTGACTGCGCTGTTCAGGTCCTGAACGAAAGCTATGCAGTGGTGGGTTGGAAGACCGTCCGGATTCCTCCGGCGGAGACCCAAACCGTGTCCTTGAGCACCACGGTCCGGACCGACTCCCTTGGGGTCACCGGCGGTGTCAACGCGTGCTGGATCGTTGAGCCGGAGTCCTGATCCTGCCTAGCTGCGCTAAACGCTTGCAGAGAAACCCTGCCGCGCGTCTTGGGTTTGTGCCGGTCCCTGATTAGTATGGAGGCTACGTTACGCCCCGCCCAGGTGATCACCGGATCAAAATCCGAGCCAACCGGTCACCGTCCGGCGGGGTCTTTGCTTGTCAGGCCATCCGGTCCCAGGCAATTTCAGCCAAGCCGAATCTGTGTTCATGAATTCGGATGTCACATAAGGAGAGACCCGTGTCTACCAACAGCGCATCTGTCGCCTGGCTCACGCAAGAGTCTTACGACCGCCTGAAGGCGGAGCTGGAACACCTTTCCGGCCCCGGCCGGAGCGAGATCGTTGCACGAATCGAGCAGGCACGGTCCGAAGGCGACCTGAAGGAGAACGGCGGCTACCACGCGGCCAAGGAGGAACAGGGCAAGGCTGAGGCCCGTATCCGCCAGCTGACGCAGCTGCTCGAAAACGCGCACGTCGGCGAAGCTCCCGCTGATGACGGAGTCGTCGAACCGGGAATGCTCGTGGAAGCCAGGATTGCCGGCGACCTGGAGCGGTTCCTGCTGGGAAGCCGCGAAATCGCCGGGGACAGCGACATTGACGTCTACAGCGAAAAGTCGCCCCTGGGCTCGGCCATCTCCGGTCTGCGTGCAGGTGAATCCACCTCGTACACGGCTCCGAACGGCAAGAGCATCTCCGTTGAGATCGTTTCAGCCACCCCGTACGCCGGGTAACCAGCCATAAGTGTGGTTTAGGAGCGGGTCCGCCTGATGGCGGGCCCGTTCCTGTTTTCCGGGCCGTTTCCGCGGCGGCGCAGCAGGATCGCTGCGGCCACTCCGCCGGCGGCGCCGAACAGGTGGGACTGCCAGGACACGCCCGCTGCGGTGGGCAGGACGCCCCAGAGCAGGGAGCCGTAGATCAGGAACAGCACGCCGCCCAGAAGGATCTGCATCAGGTCCCGGTTGTAGAAGCCGCGGACCATCAGGTAGGCGAACAGCCCAAACACGACGCCGGATACGCCGATGGTCAGTCCCCCGCCAAAAATCCACACGCCGATGCCGGAGGCAAGCCAGCAGATCGCCAGCACAGCGGCGAACCGCCGCAGGCCTTCGAGCAGCACCAGGAATGCGAACGCCAGCAGCGGCAGCGAGTTGCTGATCAGGTGGCCGGTTCCGGCGTGCAGGAGCGGGGCAAACGCAATTCCGTCCAGTCCCTGCAGCTGGCGCGGAATAATGCCCAGGCCGGGAAGCAGCGTGGCCTGGAACGGCAGGGTCAGGAAGTAGATGATCCACAGGCAGGCGGTGAAGCCGGCCGCAACAACCAGTGCGCTCTTTGCCCGCTGCCTCATGGCTTATCCGTGCAGGACTACGGGGTGGAAGCCTTCGGCACGGAGGTTCTGCAGCACCTTTTCACAGTGATCGTGCCCCTTGGTCTCCATGTTGATGGTGATGGCAACATCTCCCATGCTGATCGATCCTCCAACCCTGGTGTGGTCCACCCCGGTGACGTTGGCATCCGATTCGGCGATGATCCGCGAAATCGTGGCCAGCGAGCCCGGACGGTCATCCAGCAGCATCCGCACTACCAGGTAGCGCCCTGCGGCTGCGAGGCCGCGCTGGATTACCTTCAGCATAAGCATCGGGTCGATGTTTCCGCCCGAGAGGATCACTGCAGTGTTGCCCGGGTTCTCGATTTTCCCGTCCAGCAGTGCCGCCACGCCCACCGCACCGGCGGGTTCGACCACAAGCTTGGCCCGTTCCAGCAGGAAAATCAGTGCCCGTGCCAGCGAGTCTTCGCTGACCGTGACAACGTCGTCCACCAGTTCCTTGATGATGGAGAACGGCAGCTGGCCCGGCCGGCCGACGGCAATGCCGTCAGCAATCGTGGAAACCTTGCTCAGCGGCACCAGGGCGTCAGCAGCAAGGGAGGGCGGGTAGGCGGCGGCGTTCTCGGCCTGGACGCCAATGATGCGCACTTCCCGGCCCAGCTCCCTGGCACGTTCCTTGATGGCGACGGCGACGCCGGCGAGCAGGCCTCCCCCGCCCACGCCCATCAGCACGGTGTCCAGCTCCGGGATCTGGTCCAGCAGTTCCAGGCCAAGCGTTCCCTGCCCGGCGACGATGTCCACATTGTCAAAGGGGTGGACAAAAACGGCACCGGTTTCATCCGCGAAGCGCTGCGCCTCCGCCAGGGCCTCATCCACGTTGTGGCCGTGGAGAACCACTTCCGCGCCGTGGCCCTGGGTGGCGGCCAGCTTCGGCAGTGCCACACCCAGGGGCATGAAGATCCGGGCCTTGATTCCCAGCCGGGCAGCCGCGACGGCCACGCCCTGGGCATGGTTTCCAGCCGAAGCTGCCACTACGCCGCGGGCCTTCTGCTCCTCGCTCAGTTTGGCCATCCGCACGTAGGCGCCCCGGACCTTGAAGGAACCGGCCCGCTGCAGGTTCTCGCACTTGAGGTAGACGTTGGACCCGGTGAGCCGGCCCAGTGCCCTGGACTGCTCAATGGGCGTGTGTGCAATTACCCCGTCCAGCAGCTTCGCAGCTGCCTGGATGTCGTCAAGGGTTACTGGCAGGTGGGGCAGATCGGTCAACGTGGGTTCTCTTCTGTGGTGTCGGTGTCGCCGTCCGGGCCTGCGCCCGCACGGATGGTTTCAAGGTCTTCGGCATCGTCCCCGTCATCCGGGTCCGGCGGCGGGGCGCCCGGCGGACCGAACTCGCTGTCCCGGCTGAGCATCGGGTCCTGTTCCCATTTCCTTCCGGCTATATACCGGACGGTCGCGTTCAGGATTGCCATCAGCGGAACAGCGAACAGTGCCCCGGCAATACCTGCCACCAGGGTGCCGCCGGTGACGCCCAGGATCACCGCGAGCGGATGCAGGGAGACGGCCTTGCCCATGATGAGGGGCTGGAGAATGTGGGATTCGATCTGTTGGACCGCCAGGACGATTCCGAGCATGACGACGGCGTTGATCCAGCCGTTGGCGACAAGCGCCAGCAGCACCGCGATCCCGCCCGTGACAAAGGCGCCAATGAGCGGAATGAAGGAGCCCAGGAACACCAGGACGGAGAGCGGCAGGGCCAGCGGCACACCGATGATCGCAGCGCCGCCGCCGATACCGACGGCGTCGATGAAGGCCACCACCAGCTGCACCCGGACGTAGTTGGTCATGGACTCCCAGCCGCGGATGCCGGCGCCAAAGGCTGCGGCCCGGGCACGCTGGGGCATCAGCCCTACGGTGAAGCGCCAGATCCTGCGCCCGTCGAGCAGGAAAAAGACCAGGGCGAACAGTGCCAGCAGGACGCCCGCGGCGAAATGCCCGGCGCTGGTGCCAACGCTGACTGCGCCGGAGAGGATGCTGGCGGAATTGTTCTGAAGCGCGGAGGTGGCTTCGTTGAGGAGGCTGTCGATCTGGGTGGAGGTCACCCGGAGCGGGCCGTCAGCCAGCCAGCCCTGGACCTGGTCGAAGCCGCTGATGACCTCGTCCCACAGGTCGCGGAAGCCCAGTGCAAGCTGTCTGCCGACCAGGGTCAGTGCAGCGACAATCAGGCCGAGGAAAGAGACGATTGTGACGGCGACGGCCAGTCCGGACGGCACCTTGTTCCGGCGGAGCCAGGAGCTGACCGGAGCGAGCAGCCCGGCCAGCAGGGCAGCGACCATCAGCGGAATGATCAGCAGGGAGAAGTGTCCCAGCAGCCACACCAGTCCGCCGCCGACCACCAGGACGATTCCCAGCCGCCAGGCCCAGGAGGCGCTCACCCTCAGGGCATAGGGAACGTCATCGCCGGCCCGGCTGGATCGTACCGCAGCTGCCTGCATCGCTTTGGGCGCGGCGACATTACGGGCATGTGGTCTCATGGCCTCATCTTTCCATATTCTGCTGGTCGTTCCCTGACCTTTACGCCGCTCGGTAACCTGCCGGCCAAGGACATTAGAGGTCCGCGAGGATGCCCCATTCGGCGCCGAACTTCCCGCCCGGTTCGAGCCAGCGAAGCCCTTCCCCTGAATTGAAGCAGTCCGCCGGCGCGGTCATGGGTTCAAGGGCCACGGCACAGCTCCGGCCGGGGAACTTGTCAGTGACGAAGACGTGCACATATTCGAAGCCGGGCTCCGCCCAAAGCTGCACCCTGCGGCCGTCTGCCGCCGTGAGGACGTGCCGGTAGGCACCGTCCCGCACAGTGAGGCCGGTAAAGGCTGCATCCAGGTCCAGTCCGCCCACCCGTTTCCCGGAACTCAGGTCGTCAGCGCCTTCAGCGGGCACGCGTCCGTTCGGAATCATTGCCCCATCCGTAGTCAGCTTCTCCGCGGCGTCGACCCGGAGGACCAGGTCCTCGCTGGGCACCTCGCCGAGGCGAAGGAACGGGTGTGCTCCGAGCGCGAAGGGTGCCCTTCGGGCGGAGAGGTTGGCCAGTTCCTGGCGCACCCGCAGTCCGCCGTCATTGTCCAGGCTGTAACGGACCTCGTGCACAAGGTGGAAGGGATAGCCGTGCTGCGGAAAAATCTCCGCTGCCAGGGTTACCGAGGCCGCAGAGCTTTCCCGCGCGGTATACCCGGTGTTCCTCAGCAGCCCGTGGATGGCATTGCCTAGCTGGGGCTCGGTGATATCGAGCTGCTGTTTGGTGCCGTCCAGGGTCCACTGCCCGCCGGCAATCCGGTTGGCCCACGGTGCCAGCAGAATGCCCGAAGCCGACGGCGGGATACTGCTGTCAGGGTAGGTCTCAACGAGTTCGGTCCCGCCCACCGTGTAGCTGCGCAGGGCTCCACCCAGCGAAGCGATGACGGCGGAAGAGTTCCCACGTGAGAGGCGGTATTGCCGCCCGGTTGCCGGCATGGCCGCGTCCTTGGTCCCAGAAGTCATCCTCTAAGCGTAGACCCGGGATGCCTCCGGCTGGGCGGCCGCCGCTGTCATTCCTCGAAGTGTGTACTGACCCGGTCGCTGACCGCGGCTACCACTCCGGCTGCGACCGTCCGGATCTTGATGTTCCGCGTGTTGGAGACACTGCGGAGGATCTCTACGGCCGCCTCCTGGCTGCAGCTGTTCTGCGCCATGATGATCCCCACCGCTATGTCCACCACTGTCCGGGATTCAAGTGCCGCCTGCAGGTTGTGTGCCCGGTTCATGTGGTTGTCTATCCGAAGGGCCAGGCGCAGCGTGCTGGACGCTTCCGCCGCTGTCCGCTCCACCAGCCGCAGTACCCGGGGCTGGAACAGATGCGGCCTTGGCGAGAAGGCGCACAGCGCTCCGCGTGCCGTCCCCTCCAGGCTCAGCGGCACGGACGCAAGGGACCGGATACCTTCCGCTGCGGCGGCGCCCGGGAAACCATGCCAGCGCCGCTCGTTCCAGGCATCCGTTACCACCACGGATTCTCCGCCGGAGAGGCCAACGGCACCGGGTCCCTCCGGGGCGAAGACAGCCTTTGCCATTCGGGCAGTGCGGGCATCACTGTGGGCCTCGGCACGGGTCCGCCTGGGACGGTCAATGAGGATCGAACAGCCCAGCACCTGGCTCGCGTCAAGGAGGGTGACCGCCAGTACGGCCAGCTCGGACAAATACGGCTGCAGTTCCTCCGCGCCCAGTAAAAGGTCCTGGAAGACGGCAGCTGGCTCGGGATGTACCTCGGTCACAATTCCCCCTAGATCTGTGAAAGCACGATGCTACGGGTGGTCCGTGAATGGCATAAGGGGGCACGGCTTAAAGAACGGCGGGACCGCAGCTTCGCAGCTGCGGTCCCGCCTGTGGCTACGGGCCCGGGGCCCATGCCGTTTTGTCCCTAGTCGTCGCCGCGCAGGATGGCGAGGATACGGATGATTTCCACGTAGAGCCAGACCAGCGTTACGGTCAGGCCGAAGGCTGCAGTCCAGGAGTAACGCTGCGGCGCACCGGCCTTGACGCCCTGCTCGATGGAGGTGAAGTCCATGATCAGGGAGAAGGCTGCGAGGCCCACGGCCAGCAGGCCAATGATGATGCCCAGCGGAATGCCGGCGATCTCGATGCCACGCACGCCCCACGGGTCATCGACGACACCGAAGATCATCAGGCCTACGTTGACCAGCGAGAACACCGCGTAGCCGATGATTGCGATCATAAAGAAGCGCATTGCCTTCGGCGTCGCACGGACCTTGCCGCTCTTGAACAGAACCAGGGTGACAGCGAACACGGCCAGGGTACCGACCACGGCCTGCAGGCCGATGCCCGGGTACATGGCATCAAGTACAGCCGTCAGTGCGCCAAGGAACATACCCTCAAGAAGCGCGTAGCCAAGGATCAGTGCCGGAACCGGCTCACGCTTGAAGGAGTTGACGAGGCCAAGGACGAAACCGCCCAGGGCACCGACAATCATCAGCAGTCCGGCTGCGCCCGGAAGCACGAAGACGGGGATGGCAGCACCCAGAAGCACGACTGCCAGGCAGCCGAGCGTCTTCATAATGACGTCGTCATACGTCATCCGGCCGGTCTCGCGCGGGCCGGCCGCCGGTGCTGAGTAGAGGTTCTGCAGATCCTGCGGGCTCATTGGATCCTGACCCGCAAAGGGGCCGCCTGCAGGAACGGTGGGCGCTCCGCCGCGGGTCTGGGAACGGAAATTCTTTCCGTTGAAAACCGGGTTGCCGCCTAGTGCCATGAAAGTGTCCTCCGTCTTGGGGGCTTGGTTTAAAGTTCAGCCTACCAATGGGAACGTTCGGGCGGGGCGGATGATTCCGCCCGGGCCCATGGGTTTGGTAACGGTTTGGTACCCAGGGGGTCCAAATCCGCCTCCGGACTTCCATAATGAAGCACCCGGCGGAGTCGTTACCTGATCGCGACACAACCTCGCACATTGTGTCACCCCACCGAAACAAACGCCGGGTAGCATGATCACCATTCGTGACGGACATCACAAGGTCACATATAAAACGCGCCGACACCCGGCGCATATATACCCCCGGCGGAGGTAATTCACTTTGGGAAGAATATCGGCACTCGCCCGGTATATGGGGATGCTCGTGGCGGTGGCTGGCATATTTGCCGGCCTGCTGCTTGCCGCCCCAGCCGTGCATGCAACGACAGCTCCACCCCCGGCGTCGGAGTCCCCGGCACCGGAGAGCAGTACCGAAGCAACAGCGCAGGACTCCGGCAGTGCCGGAGAGGGCGAAGTGACCGACGGCGCGGAGTACCAGGACCGCATCAGCGGCGTCCTGCGGAACGCCGGCTCCCCGGTTTCGGGCGTGAGAATCAAGGCGAGCGCCAACGGCTACGAAGCCGAAACGGAAACCGCCGAGAACGGATCCTGGTCCATCGGAGTTCCCGAGCAGGGCGCTTATGAGGTTGAGCTGGATGAGTCCTCCCTGCCCGAAGGCGTAGCCCTGGCCGAGGGCCAGCAGAACCCGCGCACCGTGACTTTCGCCGGAACCTCGAACATCACCACTCTCTTCCTCCTGGGTGAAGGCATTGTGCTCCAGGGGGACAGCTTCGGCACCAAGCTCATCGAACGTGCCGTTGCAGGCCTCAGCTTCGGGCTGCTGCTGGCGCTCAGCGCCGTCGGGCTTTCCCTGATCTTCGGCACCACGGGGCTGACCAACTTCGCCCACGGTGAGATGGTCACCTTCGGAGCCGTGCTGGCCTTTGGTTTCGCCTCGCTGGGCCTGCCCCTGTGGCTGGCACTGATACTGGCGGTGGTCGGCGGCGCCGGCCTTGGCTATGTGCAGGACGCGGGGCTTTGGAAACCGCTGCGGATGCGTGGAACCGGACTGGTCCCCATGATGATCGTGAGCATCGGCCTGGCACTTGCCCTCCGCTACACCATCCTCTTCTTCTTCGGCGGGGCAACGCAGCAGCTCCCTAACTCGCAGAGTCCCATGCTGGAGCTGGGACCTATCTCGATCTCGCGGAACAACCTGGTATCCCTGGCAGTTTCGCTGGTCGTCATCCTGATCGTGGCTGCCCTCCTGCTGCGGACCCGGATCGGCAAGGCCACCCGCGCAGTCGCGGACAATCCGCCGCTGGCAGCGGCCTCGGGCATCGACGTCGACCGCGTGATCCGCATTGTCTGGATGGCTGGCGGCGCACTGGCCGCCCTGGGCGGCATCCTGTGGGCGTACTACAGGCCGGGTGTCTCCTTCAACATGGGCCAGCAGATTCTCCTGCTGATCTTCGCCTCCGTGACCCTGGGCGGACTCGGCACGGTCTTCGGCGCCTTGATCGGCTCAATCATTGTGGGACTCTTCGTGGAAATCTCCACGCTCTGGCTCGAGGCGGACCTGAAGTACGTCGGCGCGCTGCTCATCATGATTCTCGTCCTCCTGGTTCGGCCGCAGGGTATCCTCGGCCGCCGAGAGCGCATAGGTTAGGGGCCTCGACATGGACTTTGGAAACATCCTGCTGGGTGCAGTCAACGAATTCTTCACACCCACCACCGCGGCCTATGCCCTGGCAGCCCTCGGGCTCGCCGTGCACTTCGGCTACACCGGCCTGTTGAACTTCGGCCAGGCCGGCTTCATGGCGATTGGCGCCTACGGCTTCGCCATTCCCACCCTGAGCTTCAACGCCCCCCTCCCCGTTGCCCTGCTGATCGCGATGCTTGCATCCGTCGCGTTTGCGGTGCTCCTGGGCCTGCCAACCCTGCGCCTGCGGGCGGACTACCTGGCAATCGTGACCATCGCCGCCGCGGAAATCATCCGCTACGTGGTGACCACCAACGGCCTGACGGAAGTCACCGGGTCGGCCAACGGCCTGGCGGCTTTCGAGGGCGGCTTCTACTCGCTCAACCCGTTCGCGCCCGGGCAGTACAACCTGGGCCCGTTCAGCCTTAACGAACGGGATCTCTGGATCCGCGTCGTTGCCTGGAGCGTCGTCGCGCTGGCCTGCCTGGTGATCTGGCTGCTGGTCCGCAGCCCCTGGGGCCGCGTGGTCAAGGGCATCCGCGAGGATGAAAACGCCGTCCGCTCGCTGGGCAAGAACGTGTACGCCTACAAGATGCAGGCACTGATCATCGGTGGCATGCTCGGTTCGCTGGCAGGCATCATCTTCACGCTTCCCCGCGGTGCGGTGCAGCCGGCGAACTACGGCACTGAGCTGACGTTCTTCCTGTACACGGCGCTGCTGCTCGGCGGAATGTCCACGGTGCTCGGTCCGGTGATCGGCGCCATGATCTTCTGGGCTGTGCTCTCCCTGACCCAGGGCCTGCTCTACGGGGCAATCGAGTCCGGGGCCATCACCTTCCTGAACACTACCCAGGCCGGGCAGCTGCGTTACATCCTTGTAGGTGTAGCCCTCATGCTGCTGATGATTTTCCGGCCGCAGGGCGTGCTGGGCAATAAGAAGGAGCTGTCATTCGCATGAGCCATCAAGCAGAAAGCCCGCAGCCGCCGCGCCGTCCCGGTGCCCACGCGGCTGAACCGGCACCGGAAACAGCTGTTGAGAGCGTTCCTTCCAGCCACGAAGAGAGCTGGGCCGCGAACAAGTACATGACCGACGACCGGCCGATTGCAGCAGATACGGCTGCTCCCGGCTGCAGGAAACGGGATCCAATCCTGATCGCCTCCAATGTGACGCGCACCTACGGCGGAATCAACGCCGTCGACGTCGAGCATGTGGAGATCCCGCGCAACAAGATCACGGCGCTCATCGGCCCGAACGGTGCCGGCAAGACCACGCTGTTCAATCTCCTCACGGGCTTCGATACTCCGCAGTCCGGAGAATGGAGGTTCGAAGACCGTGACCTGGCAGGCGTTTCTGCCTACAAGGTGGCTCGTCTGGGCATGGTCCGGACGTTCCAGCTCACCAAGGTAATGGGCAAGCTGACGGTACTGGAGAACATGCGGCTGGGTGCCAATGAGCAGCCGGGTGAAGCGCTGCGGCGGGCACTGTTCCGTCCGCTGTGGAAGAAGCGTGAAAACGAAATTACTGAACAGGCCGATGCCCTTCTGGCCAAGTTCAAGCTGGATACCAAGCGCAGTGACTACGCGGCGTCGCTTTCCGGCGGCCAGCGCAAGCTCCTGGAAATGGCCCGGGCACTGATGGTCAATCCAAAGCTGGTCATGCTCGACGAACCGATGGCCGGTGTCAACCCCGCGCTGACCCAGTCCCTGCTGGACCACATCAAGAACCTGAAGGCCGAGGGCATGACCGTCCTGTTCGTGGAACACGACATGCATATGGTGCGGCACATCGCCGACTGGGTGATCGTGATGGCCGAGGGCAAGGTTGTGGCTGAAGGTCCCCCGGGCGAGGTGATGAAGGACCAGGCGGTGATCGATGCGTACCTTGGTGCCCATCACGACGTCGATCTCGGCGACTCCGAGGGCTTCGAGAAGCTCGAGGCGGTTCTGGAGAAGGATCCGGAATCAGATATTCAGGGCGGCGAGAGCCTTGCCCCCGTGATCATCGAAGAACGTAAGGACACGGCATGACCGCTGAGAATTTTGAGGGCGACTCGGTCGTCAAGGTCACCGATCTGGTGGCCGGCTACATCCCCGGCGTGAACATCCTCAACGGCTGTTCGATTGAGGCCCGCCGGGGCGAACTGATCGGCATCATCGGTCCCAACGGCGCGGGCAAGTCAACGCTGCTCAAGGCCATGTTCGGGCTGGTCAAGGTCCATTCCGGCACCGTCATGGTGCGCGGCCAGGACCTTACCGGCCTGAAGGCCAACAAGCTGGTGACCCGTGGCGTGGGATTCGTTCCGCAGAACAACAACGTGTTCTCCACGCTCACCATTGAAGAGAACCTGCAGATGGGGCTCTACCAGCAGCCAAAGCACTTCAAGGAACGCTTCGAGTTCGTGGCGGACCTCTTTCCGGAGCTCAAGAAGCGCCGCAGCCAGCGCGCAGGTTCCCTCTCCGGCGGTGAGCGCCAGATGGTGGCGATGGGCCGGGCCCTGATGATGGAGCCGGCTGTGCTGCTGCTGGATGAACCTTCGGCAGGCCTCTCCCCCGTGAAGCAGGACGAGACCTTCCTGCGCGTCCATGAGATCAACCGGGCGGGTGTCTCGGTGATCATGGTGGAGCAGAACGCCCGCCGCTGCCTGCAGATCTGCGACCGCGCCTACGTCCTGGACCAGGGCAAGGACGCGTACACCGGGACCGGGCGTGAGCTGATGAAGGATCCCAAGGTCATCCAGCTGTACCTGGGCACACTCGCCGATACGGCGTAACTGTCCCGGGGCTTCCCCGCGCTGGCCGAACAGGTGCCGTCCGGATTCCGATCCGGACGGCACTGGCTTTTAAGCGGCGGGCGGCAGTTTCTAAGCGCCGAACGACGGCGCCGCCTGTCACCCGCCGGCGCCGTTTAGCGGTGTGTTCGAAAGGGCCCGTGCGGGGACGTCCCCCGGCCGCGGCACGCACCCGTACAGCGCCCCGCACCCGTAAGGCGCCCCGCGCACGCGGGAACGATAATCCATGTGCTCGGGGCTCAGCGATGCAGCAGGGACTCGTCAGTCGGGCCCGGGTTCTGCAGCCGCAGGCAGTCCGATGCCCTGGCAACACCAAAGGGCCCCTGCCATGGCGGGGGCCCTTCGAGTGGTGCGGTGGTGATGAACAGCGGTTAGAGCTTGCCCACCTCGGAGCGGCTCGGAACCGGCTTGTTGTCGGCGTCGAACTGGTAGATACCGATGAAGGCTTCGGTCGGGTCACCGTTTTCATCAAAGGTGATCGGTCCGGAGTAGCCGTCGTAGTCGATGTCTCCGCCTTCACGCAGGATGGTCACGCAGCCTGCGTAGTCGAAGCACTTCTCGCCGTCGCTGGAGACTCCCTGCAGTTCCGCGGCCATTGCTGCGCCGTCGGTGCTGCCGGCTGCCTCAGCGGCCAGGGCCAGCAAGGTCACTGCGTCGTAGCTTTCACCGGCGTAGGCCCAGTCCTTCAGGGCCGGGTCGATTTCCAGCAGCGCGTTCTTGAAGTTCTCCGAAGCGAACGGACCGGGGATTGTTCCCTGGGCGCCTTCGAGTGTTCCGGCTTCAAGATCGCCGCTGTAGTCGGAGGTGTTGCCGTCAACGAAGAAGATCTGCGACGGGTCAACGCCCTTGCCGGTCAGCAGCGGTGCGATGCTCTTGGCCTGGTCGAAGCTGATCACCACAATGGCATCCGGGTTGGCGCTGGTAACGGCGTCGACCTGGCTGCTGAACTGGGAATCGCCTTCGTTGAACATCGGCTCAGCAACAACCTGGCCGCCCGCGGCCTCTACGGAGCTCTTGATGTTCTGCTGCAGGCCGGTGCCGTAGGCGTCGTTAAGGACGATCATGCCGACGGTCTGGGCACCGCACTCCATGATGTAGTTGCCCAGGGTGCGGCCCTGGAGTACATCGGAGGGAGCAGTACGCCAGTAGAGTCCGTTGTCGTCCCAGTCAGTGAAGTCCGGGGACGTGTTGGCCGGGGAGAACTGAATCACGCCGGCGCCGGTGATCTGGTTGATGACCGTCTTGGAGACACCCGAGGAAGCGGCACCGATGACGGCGCTGACGTCCTGTCCGAGCAGGTCCGTCACGGACTGCGTGGCGATGTCGGTGGTGGTGTCTCCGGAGTCCCGGTGGACAATCTCAATGGGCTGTCCCAGGACGCCGCCGGCGTCGTTGACTTCCTGCGCGGCCAGATCCACGCCGGCAATTTCCGGCGGGCCGAGGAAGGCAAGTGCGCCGGTGGTCGGCAGCAGGGTGCCGAGCTTGAGCGGGGCGTCCGTGGTTCCGGTGGAGGCCGGAACCGCTGAGGCGTCGCCCTTCTCTCCGGGGTCCTCGCCTGTGCCGCCTTGGCTGGGCGGGCAGGCCAGGACCGAACTGTTAGCTGCGGGCGAAGAAGAATCCTCGGACGGTGAGGAGTCGGTTCCGGAGTCGCCGCCGCTGGCGCAGGCTGAAGCGAAGAGGGCTATGCCCACGCCCAGTGCTGCCATCTTTGCTGCGCGGCCGTACCCGTCCCCGAGGCCAAGCGGCCCGGTCTTGCGAAGTGCAGTCATGTAGTTTTTCTCCCCGATCGAAAGGCGGGTGCCTTTGATGCTGTTATCAGGTGTTCCTGATTAGAAGAAAAGCTAGTTGAATAATGTGTCGAAGATAAGAGGTTCCGGTTACAGCCTTGTAACACTCGTCACACCTCTGTGACCAGTGTTGCAGGATGCGCAGAAGCATGCTTTCGAACCGCTCACTTTGTACCCCAGGTGGGACTCGAACCCACAACACACAGATTTTAAGTCCGCTGCCTCTGCCATTGGGCTACTGGGGCCCGCGCACACCAACGACGGCGGCAAGCCGGGTTCGAAGCGCATAGACAAGCCTACTTGAGCCGCCGGGGCGGCAGGAAACACGGTTAACTGCCAACTAACTGCCAACTAACCGCCAACTAACCGCCAACGGCGGCCCCCGGAAGGATTCCGGTGGCCGCCGTTGTATGGCAGGTCGCTGTATTTACTTGCCGGCAGGCTTCTTGGCCGGCGTTGCAGCCTCCACGAATGCCTGGCGCGGGTTCTTCAGGTGCAGCAGCTGCGTGAAGTCGCGGCCGAACCAGAAGTTGGCAGCCCAGCCGGAGACCACGCGGAACTTGCGCTCGAACATCGGCATGGCCATGCCGTGGTAGCCGCGGTGGGCCAGCCAGGCCGGAAGGCCCTTCATGCCGAAGCCCATGATGTTCGCAACACCCTTGTACTGGCCCATACCGGCAACTGCACCGAGGTTCTTGTGGCGGTACTCCTCCACCTGGCCGATGCCGTAGCGATCAGCGAGCAGGTTCTTGGCGAGGCGCTTGGCCTGGCGGACAGCGTGCTGTGCGTTCGGAACGCAGAACCCGCCGACGCCGCCGCCGGTGAGGTCGGGAACAGCAGACACGTCGCCGGCAGCCCAGGCACCTTCGAGGGGGCCGTCGTCGCCGGTGATCCGCAGTTCGGCGTTGGCGCGGACACGGCCGCGGTCGTCGATCGGGAAGTCGGTGGCACGGACCATGGGGTTGGCCTGCACACCGGCAGTCCAGATGAGCGTGTCAGCTTCGAATTCGCCGGCCGGGGACTTGTCAGCCATGTTGATCAGCTTCAGCAGGCCGCCTTCGGCGCTGGCCAGCGAGGTGTTCAGCAGGACTTCAATGCCGCGCTCACGCATGGAGGAGACAACCCACTCGGCCTGGTCCGGCTTAACCTCGGGCATAACGCGGCCCATGGCTTCGATCATGACGAAGCGCAGGTCTTCCCGCTTCAGGCGGTTGTTCTCGCGCACGGCGCCGCGGGCCATGTCTTCGATTTCGGTGATGGTCTCGATGCCGGCGAAGCCGCCGCCGACGACGACGAAGGTCAGTGCGCGGGCACGTGCAGCCTGGTCGGTCATCAGGGAAGCTGTCTCGATGCGCTCGAGTACCTTGTTCCGCATTTCAACGGCTTCTTCAATGGTCTTCATGCCGATGCCGACCTCTGCGAGGCCCGGGATCGGGAAGGTGCGGGTAACCGAACCGGCGGACACGACGACGTCGCGGTAGCTCAGTTCGAAGGGGGCGCCGCCGTCTGCGGGCTCCACCGTTGCGGTGTGCGTAGCGTGGTTGATGCCCACTACCTTGCCGGAGATCAGCTCGGTGTCCTTCAGGTGCATCCGGTGTGAAACAACGGCGTTGCGCGCGTTGATGGTTCCGGCTGCGACCTCGGGGAGGAAGGGCTGGTAGGTCATGTACGGCAGCGGATCCACCACCGTAACGATCCCGCCGTTGGCCTTAACCTGCTTTTGGAGGTTCTTGGCTACGTACAGACCGACGTAGCCACCGCCAACCACCAGAACGCGGGGACGATCAGAGAATTGTGTTTGCGATGCCATAGGCAACATCGTACCTGACTTGTGAAAGTCTTCACTAAGTCACGCAATCTAAATGTCTTTGATTTCACGGCCAAGGTTGACGCAGCCCGCGGCGGGGCGCCGGCACGTCACATATCGTCCCCGCCTAGGGCTGCGGAGCCCGCTCGAGTTCCTCGTCAGCGGCGGTTTCCGGACCCGCGGTTTCAGCATCTTCGGTTTGGGTGGAACGCCTGACACGGCGTACGGCAAATGCCCCGCCCGCGCCCACAAGCAGAATCAGTCCCCCGAACCCAAACACCAGCATCGCCGGAAGCGGATCGTCCCCGGTGCGGGGATCGGCAGCTTCGGGCACCTGCGGTTCCGGGATATCCGGAAGGGACTGTCCCGGTGCAGGAGCGATGGTTTCGCTGGCCGGAGTTTCTCCGCGGCGGTGGATGCGGATCCATTCTTCGATGGTGCCAAGCGGGTTGCCCGCGACCGCCGGGACATCGGCGTTCAGCGCAGCGTTGGCATCCAGGATTCCGTAGCCGTACAGGGTGTCCCGCCCGGGGGCCCCGCTGTCCCTGGCCGTGGTGATGATCCGGTTAATGACCTGCGCAGCAGTGAGTTCCGGATAGGCAGACCGGATCAGTGCCGCGACGCCGGATACCAGCGGTGCAGCGCCGGAGGTGCCGGACCATCTGGCATAGCGTGAGGCGTCGCCCTCGGGCAGTCCGCCCAGGAGCTCTTCCGCGGGAGCCGCAACTCCAATGCTGATGCCTTCCGAGGATGAGTCCCAGCTGGCGCGGCCGTCACGGTCCAGCCCGGCGACAGTCAGGACTCCGGGAATCGTGGCGGGTGCGCCGACCTGCGTCATCCCAACGCCGCGGTTCCCGGCTGCAGCCACAACCACGACGTCGTTCTGTTCCGCGTACAGGAAGGCTTCGTCCCAGCTCTCGGGCCAGGAAGTCGAAGATGAGCCGAGGGACATGTTGATGACCTTGGCGCCGCTGTCCACAGCCCACCGCACGGCGTTGGGCAGCTGCTCGTCAATCGGGATGCCGCCGGGGTTCGCCTCGCCGATCCAGGCGGATACGGCCAGCAGTTCGGCTTTGGGCGCTACGCCAATGATGCCGTCCGGCCCGTTTCCGGGGCCGTCGTACTTCTTGGCGTCCTTGTCTTTGTCATCATCCTTGGCGTCTTCGTCCTTGGAGTCTTTGTCTTTGCTTTCTGCGGTGTGGCCCCGGCCGGCCAGCAGCGTGGCGACCAGGGTTCCGTGTGAAGGGTTGACGCCGATTCCCCGGGTACCCGCAGGGTCCCCGGCACCGGAGACGTCGGTGCCTCCGGTTACTGCGCCTGCCAGGTCCGGATGGGAGGAGTCGATGCCGGTGTCGATAACCGCCACCTTGACACCTTCGCCCTGGGACTTCTTCCAGGCTTCGGTAATGCCGTAGTCGCCGAGCCAGTATTCCCGCTCCCGCCATTCGTCGGCATGGGCTGCCGCCGGTGCGGATAGCTGGAAGAGCATCACGGCAGTGAGTGAGAAGGCACCGCTGACGGCGGCACGTTTGAACGCGGCGCCCTTCCGGCGCCGCTTTGCTTCCGGGCTCACCGCAGCGTGCTCAGGGCTATGCCGTCAAGGATGTCGTGCTCCGAGGTGATGGCGGTTTCCACGCGCCCGTCGGTCAGCTCCGTCATCCGGTCCACGATCGTCTGCCAGATCAGGGCACCTGCACCGATCACGTCCACGCGTCCGGGATGCATGTACGGCAGTGCTGCGCGCTCGCTCCGGCTCATGTGGATCAGGGACGACGACGCGTGGTCCACTGCTTCAACGCTCAGTTCGGTGCCGTGGATGGCTTCGGAGGAGTACTCCGGCAGTTTCAGTGCGTGTGCCGTAACTGTGGTGATGGTTCCGGCAACGCCTACGAGCCGGTCGGCGGTGGCCAGCGGGACAGTCTGGAGAACCTGGGCAATCATGTCCAGGATGTCCCCGCGGGCCATGGCAATCTCTGCATCGGTGGGGGGATCGGAAACCAGGTGGCGCTCGGTGAACCGGACACAGCCCATGTCCGTGCTCCTGGCGGCCAGGACCTCGGAGTTGATGCCCAGGACGAACTCAGTCGAGCCGCCGCCCAGATCCACCACGAGGGTGCGCGCACCCTTTTCACCGGCCAGGACGCTGGAGGCTCCTGCGAAGGAAAGCCCTGCTTCTTCGTCCCCGGAGATGACTTCCGGTTCCACGCCAAGCCGGGCACGGATGCCCTTGGTGAAGTCTTTGCGGTTCTCGGCATCACGGGTTGCGGATGTCGCCACGAAGCGGACCTTCTGTGCCCCGTGTTCCTTGATCAGCGCAGCGTATTCGTCAGTGGCTTCGAATGTCCGTTCCAATGCGGCGTCGGACAGGCGCCCGGTGGCGTCCACGCCCTCCCCCAGACGGACAATGCGCATCAGCCGTACGACGTCGGTGAGGCGGGTTACGCCGTTCTCCGTCCGTGCATCGGCGATCAGGAGGCGGATTGAATTGGTGCCGCAGTCCACGGCAGCCACCCGGACAGTGTCGCCTGCAGTGCCTTCGGTCTGTTCTTCCATGGTGCCCTCCTGCTCGCGCGCCTGCTGTTCCTCAGCCTGCAGCGCCGCACGCCGGGCAGCCCTTTTCCGGTCCAGTTCCTCTGCCGAGAGGCCCTGGGTCTTGGTGTGGCGGCTCAGGTCACGGTCGGGTGCAGGACTGTCTGTGTCCCATGCGCCCTCACAATAGCAGCGGTCACGGGTCCACCACTCGGCAATCGCGTCAAGTGCCTCGTCCCCCAGGGGGTTGACCCCGGGGCCGGCCGCGAGGGAATGTCCCACCAGGACGTGAAGGCATTTAACGCGGGTGGGCATGCCCCCGGCGGAAACGCCGTCGATCTCGGGGACGGGGCCCGTCCCCGTGCGCTCACCAATTTCGTTGCGTACCTGAAGGTAGGCTTCGTGCGCCTGCCGGTAGCGGTCGGCCAGTTCGGGATCCTGCTCGAGGCGGGTGGTCATCTCTGCCATGAGCCCGGCGGCTTCGAGCCGGGAGACGGCAGCAGTGATGACCGGATGCGTCAGGTAATACGTGGTCGGGAACGGAATTCCGTTTCCGAGCCGCGGCGCGGTAGTGGCGACCAGCGGGTTGCCGCAGACGCAGCGGGCGCCGATTTCGACGACGTCGCGGACCGGCCGTCCGAGCTGGCGGCTCAGGGTCTCCAGGTCTTCCTGGGTCGGGGTGAGCTGCTCTGGGGTCATGCCGGAGGGTCCTTCCTGGGGGCCCGTAACGGACCCGAACTGATGATGTCTCAATGCACCAGCCTACTGTGCCCCGGAGCAGGGTTAATGTGCTGTGGCGGACCGCACTACTGAATCCCAGAGCGCGTCAACCCATTCAAGGTCGGCGGGAACGTCGGCCGCCGCCTCTTCCTCGACGTCGTTTACGCCGTTTTCACCCTTCACCAGGTAGCGGGTTTCGCCGGGCATCACCAGAAAGATGCGCTCCCGGGCCTGGGCCTTGATGTAAGCGGGGTCTTCCCAGCGGTCCAGCGTCTGTTCAAGTTCCTGGCCTGTCTTTCGCTCTTCGGCGATCTCCGCTTCCAGTGCAGCAATCTCGGAGCGCTGCTGCAGGAACGTCCGGACGGAAGGCGCAAGCAGCACAGTGATCACCACCATCACGATGCCAAGGGCCAGCAGCCGTCCGGAGAATGACTTGGCGGGGACAGGCTTGAGCGCCGGTTCGGTGCGGGGTTTGTCTTCGGCACCGGCCTCTGTCTGGGGAACATCCCTGCGGATTTCTGCCGCGAGCTCCTGCCGGGCCGCCGCCCGGGCAGCCGACGGATCTGCCGGCTTCGCAGGCTTTGCCGGTTTGGTTTTGGCCGGCCTGGCGCTTTTGCCGCCGCCGGCAGGCTTCGGCTGGGAGGGCTTGCGCCCTGCACTGCCGATACCGGCCGTGCCGGATCCGCCCGTGTCAGACGCAGTCCTGGCAGATCCGGTCCTGCCGGATTCCGGCTTACCGGATTCCGGCTTGCCGGATTCTGGCTTCCCGGCTCCTGCGGTGCGCGGCCGGGCGACCCTGGCCTGCTGTTCTTCCGCGCCCGGGTGGCCGGATGCCGGTCGGGTGTGCGGGGCGCTGGAAGCACGCCGTTGTGTCCCGCCGGGCAGGCCTGAGGGTTTGGGGACCTTCGGGCGACGGGTGGACATGCTGCTCCTCATCTGGCTGGTTCATTCGGCGCCGGCGGCCATGCTTACGCCCTGCGGCGGAAACAGCACCGGTGGGCACCCTCTTAGTCGAGGGTACCCACCGGCGGCGGAGTTGCTAGGCCGTGAAACGCGGGAAAGCGCTGCGGCCTGCGTAGCGTGCGGCGTCGTCGAGCTCTTCTTCGATGCGCAGCAGCTGGTTGTACTTCGCGACGCGCTCGGAGCGGGCCGGGGCACCGGTCTTGATCTGGCCCGCGTTGGTGGCAACGCAGATGTCGGCGATGGTGGTGTCCTCGGTTTCACCGGAACGGTGCGAGGTGATGGTGGTGTAGCCGGCACGCTGGGCCATGGTGATGGCGTCCAGCGTTTCGGACAGGGTGCCGATCTGGTTGACCTTCACCAGCAGGGAGTTGGCGGCGTTCTGCTTGATGCCGGTCTCCAGGCGGGCCGGGTTGGTGACGAACAGGTCATCGCCAACCAGCTGGACCTTGTCACCGAGGCGGGCGGTGAGTGCGCTCCAGCCATCCCAGTCGTTCTCGTCCAGCGGATCCTCGATGGAAACCAGCGGGTAGTCGCGCACCAGTTCCTCGTAGTATGCGGACATTTCCTCGGCGCTGCGGTTCTGGCCTTCGAAGACGTACGCGCCGTCCTTGAAGAACTCGGAGGAAGCAACGTCCAGGGCCAGGGCAATGTCGCAGCCGGGCTCGTAGCCCGCACGCTGGATCGCTTCCAGGATCAGGTCAAGGGCTGCGCGGTTGGAGGGCAGGTTCGGGGCGAAACCGCCCTCGTCGCCGAGGCCGGTGGACAGACCCTGTTCCTTCAGCACGGACTTGAGGTTGTGGTAGACCTCGACGCCCCAGCGCAGGCCTTCCGAGTAGGTTTCGGCGCCCAGGGGAACGATCATGAATTCCTGGATGTCGACGTCGGAGTCTGCGTGCGAGCCGCCGTTGAGGATGTTCATCAGCGGGACCGGCAGGATGTGTGCGTTCGGGCCGCCGAGGTAACGGTAGAGCGGCAGGGCAGCGGATTCCGCGGCTGCGCGGGCGACTGCGAGGGAGACGCCCAGGATGGCGTTGGCGCCCAGCCCGGACTTATTCTCGGTGCCGTCCAGATCGATCATGGCCTGGTCGATGGCACGCTGGTCAGCGGCGTCGAAGCCGAGCAGGGCGGGCTGGATCTGGTCGATCACTGCTTCGACGGCCTGGAGCACGCCCTTGCCCTGGTAGCGGTCCTTCTCCCCGTCACGGCGTTCGTTGGCCTCAAAGGCGCCGGTGGAAGCACCGGAGGGTACAGCGGCCCGGCCGAAGGTGTCGTCGTCGAGCAGTACCTCGACCTCTACGGTCGGATTTCCGCGGGAATCGAGGATCTCGCGGGCGTGAATGGCATCAATGATGGCCATGGAATGCTCCTGTTCATTGGAACTTGGGTTGGTAACTACAGCCAGGCCTATGACGGGGACCACGCTGTCTGCTCCAAGCCTAGTGGAATCCGGCTTCGGAGTAAGGACTTAGGGCGTCAAACGGCAGTACCGGGGCCTTGTGCCGTAAAACGGCGCACCGCTCCGCGCAGGGCTGCTTCCGCATCGATGCCCCGTTCAGCGGCCTGGCGCACGGCTTCGAAGAGCAGGTCCCCCAGCTCATCCCCGCCGTCGAATGCCGGCAGGGTTTCCGGCTTTGCCGGGACCGGCAGGCCTGCCCGGCGGGCCCGCTCCTGCGTCTTGGCGGCAAGTGCCAGCGCCGGAAGGGAAGCGGGAATGCCTTCGAACGGGTTGCTGCGCCGGGGGTCTTCGGTCTTCTTGGCAGCATCCCACGCCCGCTCGATCTCCGCTGTGTCCTGGGTGGTGTCCTTGGTCAGCGATCCGTCCGGGCGGAAAACGTGCGGGTTGCGCCGGATCATTTTCGCGGTGAGGCCGGAAACGACGTCGTTGATCGAGAAATTGCCGGTCTCTTCCTGGAGCCGGGCGTGCAGCAGAACCTGAAAGAGCAGGTCCCCCAGTTCGCCGCTGAGCTCACGGGAGTCTTCGGCACCGGTATGGCCCGCTTCGACCGCCTCGATCACCTCGTAGCTTTCCTCCAGCAGGTATTCGAGGAGGGATTCGTGGGTGAGGGCACGTGTCCAGGGGCAGCGTTCACGCAGCTGCGCAACAACCTGGGCCAGACGGACAAAAGCCGGGCCCAGGTCGCTGCTGCCGGGCTGGGGATCAGCCACGTGCGTTGCTGAACCCTTCGGTGATGTACTCGGCCAGCACCGCACGCTCTTCCAGCGGCAGGAACGCTGCGTTCGCGGCGTTGAGCGTCAGTTCCAGCAGGTCGTCCAGGTCGTAGCCGAAGGTCTCCACCAGCAGCTCCAGCTCATCAGTGAGGCTGACGCCGCTCATCAGCCGGTTGTCGGTGTTCACGGTCACCACAAAGCCGGTCTGGAACAGCAGGTCAATCGGGTGGGACTCGATGTCGCCGCCGAAGGACTCCACTGCTCCGGTCTGCAGGTTCGAGGACGGGCAGATTTCAAGGGCGATGCCCCGGTCGCGGACCCAGGCGGCAACGTCGCCCAGGGTGACCATGCCTACGGAAGTGTCTTCGCCGGCGTCGGGCGCTTCTTCATCTTCGAAGTCAACCTCAATGTCCTCGGCAATCCGCACGCCGTGGCCCAGGCGCAGCGCGCGGCCGTGGACCAGGGCATCGGTGATGCTCTCAACGCCGGCAGCTTCGCCGGCGTGGACGGTGACGGGGAACATCTGCTCGGCAAGGTAGGTGAAGGCGTCCTTGAAACGCGAGGGCGGGAATCCGTCTTCGGCCCCGGCAATGTCGAAGCCCACGGCTCCGCGGTCCCGGTGCCGGACGGCCAGTTCGGCGATTTCCATACCGCGGTCGCCGTGGCGCATGGCGGTGATCAGCTGGCCGACCTGGATCAGGCGGCCGTTGGCTTCGGCGTCAGCAACGCCTGCCTCCAGTCCTGCCTGCACGGCCTCAACGGCTTCGTCCAGGCTGAGGCCGCCGGCAAGGTGCTGTTCCGGCGCCCAGCGGATTTCTGCGTAGACCACTCCGTCTTCAACGAGGTCCTCAACGAACTCGCGGGCAACCCGGCTCAGGCCTTCGCGCGTCTGCATGACTGCGATGGTGTGGTCGAAGGTTTCAAGGTAACGCACGAGCGAACCGGAGTTTGCTGACTCACGGAACCACTCCCCCAGCGCTACGGGATCGGTGGAAGGCAGCGTATGACCCACGGCTTCGGCAAGTTCCACGATGGTGGACGGGCGAAGGCCGCCGTCAAGGTGGTCGTGCAGCGAAACCTTGGGCAGGACGCGGACGTCGAAGCTGGAAAGGGCAGCGGGAATCGTTATCGGCTCAGTCACATGCCAACTCTACGTGAGGCCTAGCCGGAGCGCTTAAGGCTCGGAGTCGACCCGTTCCTCCAGCGGCAGGCGGGTGCGGATGGGGGTTGGTCCGCGCAGTTTTGCGATGATCCGGTCGATGATCAGGCCCAGGACCAGTGCAACAGCGATAGCCACTACAACGGCGAGCAGGTGGTTTTCCTTGAACCAGGCGCCGGCCAGGGCCCCGATGGCCACCGAGTAGGCAGCCCACAGCAGGGCCGACATGCCCGTCAGCGCGACAAACATCCGCCGCGGGAACCTAGTGGCCCCGGCGGTCAGGTTGACTACCACCCTGCCTACCGGAATGAACCGTGCAATCAGGATCAGGGACACGGCACGCTTCTCGAGTTCACGCCCGGCCCAGACGAATCCGCGCTGCATCCGTGGTCCGCGCATCCACCGGTACCGGTCAGTGCGCAGGGTCCGGCCCAGGGCGTAGGCGATGTTGTCCCCGATGAAGGCACCCGCCGCAGCTGAGACGGCGATGAGCCAGACGTTGGGGCCGCCGTCCAGGAACACCAGTGCCGAAAGGCCAACTACCAGCGATTCACTCGGGATCGGGGGAAAGAAGCCGTCCAGCAGGCAACAGGCGAAGAGGACCAGGTAAACCCAGGGGGCGCCTGAGTAGGTAAGGACGAAGTCGTTGATGGTGTCCATTACGGCGTTTAGCACGTCCAATGGGCGGCACTCCTTGGGTCGGTATCTGTATCTACAACGATGCCACTTCCGCATCAGTGCCCGTCACCGGGCAAGTCCCCCAAAACACCCTGAGTGAGCCCTCCGGCGACCCTGAGTCCCAGGCCCTTCCCCGGCGTCCTCCCCCATCGAGATAGCAGAAACTGCCCGTATGAAGGCTCATACGGGCAGTTTCTGTCATCTCGGTGAAGATATGGGCGGCTAGCTGATCCGGTCGATGATCAGCGGCTGGATTGCCGTGGCTTCCGGGGAAACCACGGCAGCGCCTTCCAGCGCCTCCTTGGCGCGGTCGAACTTCTCCGGGGTATCGGTCAGCAGCGTCATCAGCGGCTGGCCGGCCTTGACCGTGTCTCCCGGTTTGGCGTGCAGGCGTACGCCCGCACCGGCCTGCACTGCGTCTTCCTTGCGCGCCCGTCCGGCGCCGAGCCGCCAGGCAGCGACGCCAACGGAAAGGGCGTCCAGCTCAGTGAGCACTCCGTCGGCGGAGGCCACGATGGTCTCCGATTCCTTCGCCACGGGCAGCTCGGCGTCGGGATCTCCGCCCTGGGCGGAAATCATCCGGCGCCAGACATCCATCGCGCGGCCGTCCTTCAGCGCTGCCGCGGGATCGGCGTCGGGCTGGCCCGCCGCGGCGAGCATCTCCTTGGCCAGGGCCACGGTCAGTTCAACGACGTCGGACGGGCCGCCGCCGGCGAGTACCTCGACGGATTCCTGAACTTCAATGGCGTTGCCGGCAGTGAGGCCCAGCGGAGTGGACATGTTCGTGAGGAACGCCACAGTGTTCACGCCTGCGTCTTTACCAAGTGTGACCATGGTCCGGGCCAGCTCGCGGGCGTCGTCCACGTTCTTCATGAACGCACCGGAGCCCACCTTCACGTCCAGGACCAGCGAGCCGGTTCCCTCCGCAATCTTCTTGCTCATGATGGAGGAGGCGATCAGCGGGATGGCTTCCACGGTGGCGGTCACGTCGCGCAGGGCGTAGAGCTTCTTGTCCGCCGGGGCCAGGCCGGCGCCGGCAGCGCAGATAACTGCTCCGACGTCGGCGAGCTGCGCCATCATCTCATCGTTGCTGAGCGCAGCGCGCCAGCCGGGAATGGCCTCGAGCTTGTCCAGGGTGCCGCCGGTGTGGCCCAGGCCGCGTCCGGAGAGCTGCGGCACGGCGACGCCGAAAACGGCAACCAGCGGAGCCAGCGGCAGGGTGATCTTGTCCCCCACGCCGCCGGTGGAGTGCTTGTCCGACGTCGGCTTGCCCAGGGAGGAAAAGTCCATCCGCTCGCCGGAGGCGATCATCGCTGCGGTCCAGCGGGAGATTTCCTCCCGGTTCATGCCGTTGAGCAGGATCGCCATGTTCAGGGCCGCCATCTGCTCGTCGGCAATCACGCCGCGGGTATAGGCGTCGATCGTCCAGTCGATCTGCTCCGGGCTCAGTGTGCCGCGGTCCCGCTTCACGCGGATGATGTCAACGGTGTCAAAACGCTCGCTCATTTGCCTGCCTGTCCTTCCAGGTGCTGCGGTCCGAAAGCATCGGGCAGCACTTCGTCCATGGTCCGGATTCCGCTGACGGTCAGCAGCTGCATGCCCGGTGCCCGGAATTCGTAGAGCAGCTGGCGGCAGCGCCCGCACGGCATGAGGATTTCGCCCTCACCGTCCACGCAGGTGAAGGCGACCAGGTGTCCGCCGCCGGTCATGTTCAGCTGGCTGATCATGGAGCACTCGGCGCACAGGGTCAGTCCGTAGCTGGCGTTCTCGATGTTGCAGCCGGAGACAATCCGGCCGTCATCGGTCAGTGCGGCTGCTCCCACGGGGTACCGGGAGTAGGGAACGTAAGCGTGGGCCATGGCAGCCCGGGCCGCGTCCTGCAAAGCGTCCCAGTCGATTTCGTGCGCAGGGGTAACTGCGTTCATCTTCTGTCCTTTTTTGTCCTGGTCGGGAAGGGGATCAGCTCTTGATGTATGGAATGCCGCTGGCTGCCGGCCCGCGGGACTTACCTACTACACCGGCGACGGCGAAGATGGTCACCACGTAGGGCAGCATGGCCAGGAACTGGTTCGGCACCGGGGTGCCGAGCAGGCTGAGCACGGACTGCAGGTTGGACGCGAAGCCGAACAGCAGTGCTGCGAACAGCGCACCAATCGGGTTCCAGCGGCCCAGGATGAGCGCTGCGAGGGCAATGTAGCCCTGGCCGGATGTCATGTCCCGGTTGAAGGAGGACACTGCGACCAGGGTGAAGAACGCGCCGCCGACGCCGGCAACGGCACCGGCGAGCAGGACGTTCCAGAACCGCATGCGGTTCACATTGATGCCCACGGTGTCCGCGGCCTTCGGGTGCTCGCCCACGGCACGGGTACGCAGGCCCCACTTGGTGTGGAAGAGCCCGAAGTAGATCGCGGCTACGGCGATGTACATCAGGTAGCCGATCACCGACTGGTCAAACAGGATCGGGCCCAGGATCGGAATGTCAGAGAGCAGCGGGATAGCGATCTTGTCCAGGCGCGGGGGCGAGTTCCACTTCGCCGAGTCCGCGCTAAGCACGGTGGAGAAGAGGAATCCGGTCAGGCCGGAGACCAGCACGTTCAGCACGACGCCGACGATCACCTGGTTCACGATGTACTTGATGCTGAACACGGCAAGCACGAGAGAGACCAGTACACCGGCGATGGCCGCTGCGAACAGGCCCACGAAGGCGTTGCCGGACAGGGAACCCGCCACGGCTGCGGCGAAGGCGCCGAAGAGCAGCTGCCCTTCGATGGCAATGTTGACGACGCCGGAGCGTTCACACAGCACGCCCGAGAGCGAGCCGAAGATCAGCGGGAACGCCAGCGTGAACGATCCTGCCAGCAGGCCGTACAGAGCCACGCTGGGGCTGCGGGCGCTGCCCACCGCCCAGGTCAGGAAAGCGGCAATGAAGAACACCGCGAAGATGGCGATCAGCCATCCCGGCACATGCTGGTAGCGGTTGACCAGGATGAAGGCGTAGGCGGCGGAGGCCAGCAGCACAACGCTGGCGATCCAGCCCAGGACGGGCGCTGACACCACGATGTTGGGCAGCTGGATGGCTGCGTCGGCGTCCGTCAGGCGGAACGTCACCTCGCTGGACGGCGAGCCCAGTCCGAACATGATGAAGCCAAGGATTGCCAGGACACCCAGGATCACCGGAGTTTTCCAGCTGCGGATGGCTTTCACATCTGCCGGCTGGCCCTTGGAGGCGAGAGTTGTTGCGGTGCTCATGCTGCTCCTTGCGCTGCATCGGCTTTTTTGGTGGTGCGCTTGCCGGAGGTCTTGAACGCTCCGGGCGGCGGAATCCGGAACAGGGACCGGACCAGCGGAGGTGCGGCGATGAACAGGACGATCAGCGACTGGACAACCAGCACAATGTCGATGTTGGTTCCGGTGCTGGTCTGCATGGTGACGCCGCCTGCGCGGAACGCACCGAAGAGCAGACCGGCTGCGAAGGTTCCCCAGGGTGAGGAGCGGCCCAGCAGCGCCACGGTGATGGCGTCAAAGCCGAAGCTGGCAGCGACACCGGAGGTGAGTACCTTTTCGGTACCCGATACCTGCGCCACGCCGGCCAGGCCGGCCAGTGCACCGGCGATGAGCATCACGATGACGTAGCCCTTGGTGGTGTTGATGCCGGCGTTGCGGGCAGCCGCGGGGTTGGCGCCGACTGCGCGGAGCTCAAAGCCAACTGTGGACCGGTTCAGCAGCCACCAGATGAACACCGTGGCGGCAATCGCCATGATGAATCCCCAGTGCAGGCGGAACCCGGAGCCGAACAGCGGCGGGAACATGGCAGTTTCATCCAGCTGCGGGCTGATTGGGTTGGTGGAACCCGGGCGCTGGAATCCGGGCGTGGTGAGCAGGAATAGCACCAGCTGGATCGCGATGTAGTTCAGCATGATCGTGACGATCACTTCATGCGCGCCGGTCCGTGCCTTCAGCAGGCCGGCAATGCCGCCCCAGAGCGCACCGCCGACAGCACCGGCAATAATCACGATCAGCAGGTGCAGGCCCACGGGCAGGTGCCAGCTGAAGCCGACCCAGGCTGCCAGTGTGGCGCCGATCAGGATCTGGCCCTGCGCACCGATGTTGAACAGGCCGGCGCGGAAAGCGAGGGCGACGCCGAGGCCGGCACAGATCAGCGGGGTCGCCACTGTCAGGGTCTGGGTCAGCGGGTAGATCATCCGGGAGAAGGTGTCGGCCTCGAAGTTGAAGACCGAGCCCTGGAAGAGGGCCACGTAGGCACCCGATGCCGCGGACCAGGCAGCGCCCAGCATGTCCCCGGGCTTGTTGAAGAAGTAGCCCGCGGCGTCCGCAACCTCTTCGTCTGTCAGGGCAATGAGCAGCCCGCCGACAACCAGGGCCATCAGCACGGACAGCACTGAAACCAGCGCGTTGCCGGTGACGATGCGGCGCAGCACGGACTCGTTGCCGGTCTCCGGGTGGAGTTCGGATTCCGGCACGGGTACGGCCGGCGGCGGAAGTGCCCCGCCTGCGGTTTCGGCAGCGGACAGCAGCCGCGTTTCGTCAGCGGCCCCCTCCTCTTTCCGGTGGGCTGGATCGCCCTGCTGCCTGTTTGCTTCCTCCGGGCTCACTGCGCCCCTCCCTCGTTCTCGCTCTGGTGCGAAAGTGCATCTTCAGCGCTCATGCCGGCCATCATCAGGCCCAGCACATCGCGCGAGGTGTTGCCCGGGACAATGCCCATGACCCTGCCGCTGTACAGCACGGCTATCCGGTCTGCCAGTTCCAGGACCTCGTCCAGTTCCGTGGACACGATCATCACCGGGGTTCCGCCGTCGCGTTCTGCAACGATCCGCCTGTGCAGGAACTCAATGGAGCCGACGTCGACGCCGCGGGTGGGCTGCGAGGCAATGAACAGGGACAGGGGCCGGGAGAGTTCCCGGGCCATAACGACCTTCTGCTGGTTGCCGCCGGACAGGGTGCCGGCTGCGGCTTCGGCCGACTGCGTGCGGATGTCGAACTCGTCAATCTTCTCCGCGGCGTTGGCTGCAACCACGGCCGGACGCATGGACAGGCCCTTGGCGAACGGCGTCTTGTTGTAGCGGTTCAGGACCAGGTTCTCCGCGACGGTGAACGTACCCACGAGCCCGTCCACACTGCGGTCTTCGGGCACAAAGCCCACACCTGCGTCGATGATCTGGGCCACGCGCTTCCCGATCAGTTCTTCGCCGTCGAGCTTGATCGATCCCGTGACGTGTTCCTGCAGGCCCATGATGGCCTCAGTCAGTTCAGTCTGGCCGTTGCCCTGGACACCGGCGACGGCGAGGATCTCGCCCTTGGCGATTTCGAAGCTGATGTGGTCCACAACGGCCTGGCCGGTGTCGGAGAGCACCACCAGGTCGCGGACCTGGAAGGTGGCCTCGCCGAGCTTGGCCGGTTCCTTCTGCAGGTTCAGGCTGACCGAACGGCCCACCATCATGGAAGCAAGCTCAGTGGTCGAAGCGCTCGGCGGTGCATCTCCCACCACCTTGCCGCGGCGGATCACGGTAATGACGTCGGAGACGGCCTTGACCTCGCGCAGCTTGTGGGAGATGAAGACGACGGATTTGCCGTCGTCACACAGCTGGCGCATGATCGCCAGCAGCTCATCGGTCTCCCTTGGAGTCAGCACGGCAGTGGGCTCATCCAGGATCAGGACTTCAGCGTCCCGGATCAGGGCCTTGATGATTTCCACCCGCTGCTGCACGCCAACCGGAAGATCTTCCACGACGGCGTCGGGATCGACGTCGAACCCGTACTGTTCGGAGATCTGCCGGATGCGTGCCCGTGTCGTCTCAAGGTTCAGGGATCCGCCGGCGCGGGTCGTTTCGTTGCCCAGCGCCACGTTCTCCGCAACGGTGAACACGGGAACCAGCATGAAGTGCTGGTGCACCATGCCGATTCCTGCTGCCATGGCATCACCGGGACCTGAGAAGACAACGGGTTTGCCGTTGATCAGGATTTGGCCCTCTGTGGGTTCGTAGAGGCCGTACAGGACGTTCATCAGCGTTGACTTGCCCGCCCCGTTCTCCCCGAGAAGGCTGTGCACCTGTCCCGGTTCGATCACCAGGTCTATGTGGTCGTTGGCTACCAGAGTGCCGAAGCGCTTAGTGATGCCTTTGAGTTCGAGTTTCACAACCCCAACCAATCTGTTTGTGTCTGAGTGTTTGGGTACTCCCAAAGGAAGATTACCCGGAACAGAACGAACCGCCGTCCGCCCGGTGGTAGTGCATCCGGACGGACGACGGTTCAGGGTTGCTGCTTGCCCTGCTTACTTGGGGCTGGCAGCGGATTCTACGGTGATTTCACCGGAGATGATCTTGGCCTTGATCTCATCCACGGCGGTCTTCACGTCGGCCGGAACAGCGTCTTCCTGGTCGTGGTACGGAGCCAGGGTTACGCCGCCGTTCTCCAGGGTGCCGATGTACGGGCTGGCGTCGAAGTTGCCGTCGACGTCCTCGGAGATAACTTCTTCAACGGCTTCGCCCATGAGCTTCATGACGGAGGTCAGGATGTATTCCTTGCCGTTGCCTGCGGTCTCAAAGCCATCGGAGTCAACCCAGATGACCTTGTTGGTGCCGCCGCCGGCATTCGCCTCTACAACAGCGTCGAGGGTGCCGGTGCCAACCGGACCGGCGACCGGCATGATGATGTCGGCGCCTTCGTTGATGAAGTTTTCAGTAGTGGTCTTGCCTGCACCGGTGTCGGTGAAGTTGCCGATGAAGGAACCGGTCTGGTCAGCCTTGTTCCAGCCCAGGACCTCGACGTCGGCGCCGTTCTCTTCGTTGTAGTAGGCAACGCCGTCGGCGAAGCCGTCCATGAAGATGGTGACGGTGGGGATGTTGATGCCGCCGTAGGTGGCAACCTTGCCGGTCTCGGACGTGCCTGCAGCTACGTAGCCGGCCAGGAATGCAGCCTGGGCCGTGTCGTAGATGATGGGCTTGACGTTGTCCAGCTCAATGGAGTTGTCATCAATGATGGCGAAGTGGCTCTCCGGGTTCGCCTCGGCCACTTCCTGGGTTGCATCGGCCAGGAGGAAGCCGACGGTGACGGTGATGTTGCAGCCGTTCTGGACAACCATGGAGTCCAGGTTCGGGCCGAAGTCCGTCTCGGACTGGGACTCAGCGGTCTTGATCTCGATGCCCAGATCGGTTTCCGCGGCCTTCAGGCCTTCGAAGCCGGACTGGTTGAACGAGCGGTCATCGAATCCGCCGGAGTCCGAAACCATGCAGGCCAGGAAGTCGCCGTTGGCGCTTGCCTCGCCGCTGGATGCGGAATCTTCTTCCGGGGCGGCACCGCAGCCGGCCAGCAGAAGCGCCGATGCGCCCAGCATGGCGGCGGATACACCGGCATTGCGCTTGAAGCCGCGCGGGAAATTCTTCAATGTTCCTCCAGAAAAGAAATGGGTTCCACCGCATGATGTCTGCCGCGTGGCCCTCCGGACGGGTGGGCCTTTCGCTCAGGCGCGTGTGGTGCGCGCTCCTTCCCTCATGGAGCGCAGCAGACCTAACCTTAGTGGCACGGAGCACTATCCATGGCACAAACAGGTGACCTAGGGAACATTGTTTACATGTTGTTATCAATACCGGCCGGTAGGCGCGTCTTAATGGGGTAGTGGAGTCAGCGCCGCAGACCGCGCGCAGCACGGAGCGCTGCGGCCGCCATAACCGAAACGCCGCAGCTGATCGCCAGCTCGTCCGGGTTGTAATCCCCCCGGTGCAGGTCGAAGGTCTCCCCGCCCGGCGTGCGGGTTCCCAGACGCATCATTGCTCCGGGGATGGCCTGGGTCATCCAGGCAAAGTCCTCCCCGCCCATGGACTGCGGCGTGAGGACTACGGACTCCTCCCCCAGCTCCGCGCGGGCCGAGGCCTCAATGAGTCCGGTCTCGGCTTCAGAGTTGATGACGGGAGGAACGCCCCGGGTATGTTCAAGTGCCACTTTCACGCCGTAGGGCGCAGCGACTTCCCGCACCACGTCGTCGAGCAGCTCACCGGCGGCGTGCCATGCCTCGGCATCGAGGCAGCGCATCGTTCCCGCCATAAAACCGTGGCCCGGAATCGCGTTGGGTGCGGATCCGGCGTGGATCTGTCCCCAGACCACTGAGACGCCGCTGCGGACATCAATCCGGCGGGAGAGGATGGCCGGAACGCTGACGGCAATCTGGCTCAGGGCAAAGACGAGGTCCTGGGTCAGGTGCGGCCGGGAGGTGTGCCCGCCCTGCCCGGAGAGTTCAATCCGGATGGTGTCCGAGGCGGAGGTAATCGCACCGATGCGGGTGCCTACCTGTCCGACGTCGACGCGCGGGTCACAGTGCAGCGCAAGGATCCGCGGGACGCCGGAAAGGACACCCTGCTCGATCACCGACAGTGCACCGCCGGGCATCACTTCTTCGGCCGGCTGGAAAATTACCCGGATCCGTCCGCCAAGTGTTCCCTCGGCGTCGAGCCTGGCCAGTACCCGGGCCGCGCCAAGCATGACGGTGGTGTGGATGTCGTGGCCGCACGAGTGCGCGATCCCGGTGTTCACCGAGGCGTAGGGCAGGCCGGTTTCTTCCAGGACGGGCAGTGCGTCGATGTCTGCGCGCAGCGCCAGCGCGATGGGGCCGTCGCCAATGTCCACGTACGCGCCGGTGTTTTCAAGCCGCTTGGGCTGGAGACCGGCCGCTTCGAGCGCCTCAACGATCCGGTCGGTGGTGCGGAATTCCTTGTGGGAGAGCTCAGGGTGGGAGTGCAGGTCCCGCCGGAAGTCAATCAGCTCACCCAAAATGGGAGCAACACTGCCCCGTATAGAAGGTACCGGTGAGCTGCTAAGTGGGGTTGTCTGCACGTATTCAAGGTTAGCCAACCTCAGCTTGCTTGCGGGAACTGGATGACTTTAAGACTTCCCACATCCCGATTGCGTGACGAAGGACGCTCAACCGGGCTCCCTTATAAACTGGGTTCCCTTATATAGGGAACCCAGCCGGCTGCGCGTCCTGCGGCGGCCCTCGGCAACGCGGTACGGCCTAAAGGACGTCCGTGTCCCCGCTGGCTTTGAGGTGCTCCACGGCCTTCTTGACTTCCTGGGCGTGATCCTTTGTGGTGACGAGCAGGGCGTCGGGGGTGTCGACAATCACTACATCCTCGATGCCAATCAGTGCAATCACGCGTTTGGTATCGGACACAACGATCCCCGAGGCGTCCTCGGAATAGACCCGGGCACCCTCCCCCATCACGGTCAGTTCACTGTTCTCGGCCGCGGGGTTAAGCCGTCCAATCGCGGCGAAGTCCCCGACGTCGTCCCAGCTGAAGATGCCCGGGATCATGGCGACGTCGCCGGCCGCGGCAGCGGGCTCCGCAACTGCGTAGTCAATGGCGATCTTCGGGAGGGTCGGCCAGACCCGCAGCACAACCTCCCGGCGGTTCTCAGTGTCCCAGGCGTCTGCGATCTCCATGAGGCCGGCGTGCAGCTCCGGCTCGTTGGCCTGCAGGTGCTTCAGCATCAGTGCCACAGGTGCCACGAACATACCGGCGTTCCAGCTGTAGTTGCCGCTGCGCAGGTAACCCCGGGCGGTGTCTTCGGAAGGCTTCTCCACAAACTCGAGGACTGCGTGTGCACTCGGGGCGCCGTCGACCTCCAGCGCCTCACCTGCCTTGATATAGCCAAAGCCGGTGGAGGGATGCGTCGGGTGGATGCCAATGGTGACGATGTAACCCTGTGCCGCGGTGTGGATCGCCTCACGCACGGTCTCCTGGAACACTTCCACCGGAGTAATCACCTGGTCGGCGGCGAAGGACCCCATGATGATCGACGGATCACGTCGGTAGAGGATCGCGGCAGCCAGGCCAATGGCGGCTCCGGAGTCCTTCGGCTCGGACTCCAGCACAAGGTTCTCATGCTGGATTTCAGGCAGCTGCGCCAGGACGGCTGTCCGGTGCAGCTGGCCCGTCACCACCATCACCCGGTCATCGCTCAGCGGCGCCAGGCGGTCGTAGGTGGCGCGGATAAGCGTGGACCCGGAACCTGTCAGGTCGTGCAGGAACTTGGGGGCGGCGGCACGCGAGAGCGGCCACAGCCGGGTCCCCACTCCACCGGCCGGGATCACGCCGTAGAAGCGTTCGAATATTTCGGCGTTCGAAGCCGGACCCGGGTTCACATTTGCAGTTTCAGTACTCATCAGTGCCAAGGTTAGCTGAGAGATACCCGTGGCCGGGGTGCAGACACGGGCCCGGCACCGCCGCCGGAAGCCTGCAGTGTAAGCCAGGTCACACAATAGGGGAACCTAAATTGATCCCGCTGCAACCGGGACCTAGATTATGCTTGAGCTTATAAGTGCTCTCGCATCGGCGTCATCACTGCGTGGAACACGCGCTAGCGCCGCTGCGATGCAGGGAGGAAAATTCAGTGTCGAAGTTACCAGCAGGCACGCTTTACCGCGGCCGCGAAGGCCAGTGGTCATGGGTGGCCCATCGAATTACTGGCGTGGTGATCTTCTTCTTCCTTTTGGTCCATGTTCTGGATACCTCGCTGGTGCGCGTGTCACCCGAGGCCTACAACGTGGTCATCGGAGCGTACAAGAACCCCATCATGGGCCTCGGTGAGCTCGGCCTCGTAGCCGCCATCGTGTTCCACGCCTTCAACGGCCTCCGGGTGATTCTTATCGACTTCTGGAAGAAGGGGCCCAAGTACCAGCGCCAGATGCTCTGGGGCGTGGTCGGCCTCTGGGTCGTGACCATGATCGGCTTCTCCATCCGCCACCTTCCCATCGTCTTCGGGGGTCACTAAGCCATGAGCACTCCTTCAGTTGAGGCCCCCCGGGCCGGACGCATCTCCCCCAAGTACACCCGCAGCGGGTCGGGCAAGGGCAACTTCGAGATGATTGCATGGCTGTTCATGCGCATCTCCGGCGCACTGCTCGTCATCCTGATCTTTACGCACCTCTTCGTGAACCTCATGGTTGGCGACGGCATCCACGCCGTCGACTTCGGTTTCGTAGCCGGCAAGTGGGCTTCCCCGCTCTGGCAGGTCTGGGACCTGGTCATGCTGTGGCTCGCAATGCTGCACGGCACCAACGGTGTCCGCACGATCATCAATGACTACGCGGACAAGAACTCAACCCGCATGTGGCTCAAGACGGTCCTTTACGCGGCCACCGTCGTCATCATCGTCCTTGGCACCCTGGTGATCTTCACCTTCGATCCCTGCCCTGCCAACGCCACCCTGGACCAGCTGCCGTCCTTCTGCCCCGCTCCTTAGCCCGGCAGACACCGCAGCACTCCCTTAGAGCTACACACAGTTTCAACAGAAAGAGCATCTGGTATGCAGGTCCATAAGTACGACGTCGTCATTGTCGGCGCCGGCGGCGCCGGTATGCGTGCCGCCATCGAATCCGGACAGCGCGCGCGGACGGCGGTACTGACCAAGCTGTACCCCACGCGTTCCCACACCGGGGCCGCTCAGGGCGGCATGTGCGCAGCACTGGCCAACGTAGAAGAAGACAACTGGGAATGGCACACCTTTGACACCGTCAAGGGCGGCGACTACCTGGTAGACCAGGATGCCGCCGAGGTCATGGCAAAGGAAGCCATCGACGCCGTGCTGGACCTGGAAAAGATGGGCCTGCCCTTCAACCGCACGCCCGAAGGCCGCATTGACCAGCGCCGTTTCGGCGGTCACACCCGTGACCACGGCAAGGCTCCGGTCCGCCGCGCCTGCTACGCCGCTGACCGCACCGGCCACATGATCCTCCAGACGCTCTACCAAAACTGCGTCAAGCACAACGTTGAGTTCTACAACGAGTACTACGTCCTGGATCTCCTGACCGTGCAGGACAGCTTCGGCCAGAAGCGCGTTGCCGGCGTCGTCTCCTACGACCTCGCTACCGGTGAACTGCACGTGTTCCAGGCGAAGTCCGTGGTCTTCGCCTCCGGCGGTGCAGGCAAGGTCTTCAAGACCACTTCCAACGCCCACACCCTGACCGGCGACGGCATGGGCATTGCCTTCCGCAAGGGAATCCCCCTGGAAGACATGGAGTTCATCCAGTTCCACCCGACCGGCCTCGCCGGCCTGGGCATCCTGCTTTCCGAAGCTGCCCGCGGCGAAGGCGCGATCCTGCGCAACTCCGAGGGTGAGCGCTTCATGGAGCGCTACGCACCGACCATCAAGGACCTCGCTCCGCGTGACATCGTTGCCCGTTCCATGGCCAACGAAGTCCGTGAAGGCCGCGGCTGCGGCCCGAACAAGGATTACGTCCTCCTGGACCTGACGCACCTGGAACCGGCTCACATCGATGCCAAGCTCCCGGACATCACCGAGTTCGCCCGCACCTACCTTGGTGTTGAGCCGTACACCGAACCGGTTCCCGTGTTCCCGACGGCGCACTACGTCATGGGCGGCATCCCCACCAACATCAAGGCGGAGGTGCTGCAGGACAACGACACCGTCATCCCCGGCCTCTACGCTGCCGGTGAGGTTGCCTGCGTCTCCGTCCACGGTTCCAACCGCCTTGGCACCAACTCGCTGCTGGACATCAACGTCTTCGGCAAGCGTGCCGGCATCTACGCCGCCGAGTACGCCCTCCAGGCTGACTTCGTCGACCTGCCGGAGGATCCGGAAGCAGACACCATTGCCCTGCTGGACACGGTGCGCAACTCCGAAGGCACCGAGCGCGTTGCCGAGATCCGCCGCGACCTGCAGAACACCATGGATGCCAACATGCAGGTGTTCCGCACGGCCGAGACGATCAACAAGACGCTCTCCGACATTGCGGACCTGGAAGAGCGCTACAAGAAGATCAACGTCCAGGACAAGGGCAAGCGCTTCAACCTTGACCTGCTGGAAGCCGTTGAACTCGGCTTCCTGCTGGAACTGGCAAAGGTCATGTCGGTCGCAGCCCTTCACCGCGAGGAATCGCGCGGAGGGCACTTCCGCGAGGACTTCCCGGACCGCGATGACGAGAAGTTCATGCTGCACTCCATGGCCTACAAGGTCGACGAGGCAGAAAACGCCGAGCACACGGCAGGCATCCGGCTCGATACCAAGCCGGTCATTTTCACGCGCTACGAGCCGATGGTGAGGAAGTACTAATGACAACGGAAGTCGCTGAGCCGGCCTCGAAGATCGATCTGGCTGAATCAAGCGCCAGTGAAATCCCCTCCTTCGACATCACGCTGAAGGTGCGCCGCTACAACCCCGAGATCTCCGACGAAGCCCACTGGGATGAGTGGACGCTGACCATGTACGGCACGGACCGTGTGCTGGACGCCCTGCACAAGGTCAAGTGGGAGCACGACGGCACTGTCTCCTTCCGCCGTTCCTGCGCCCACGGTGTCTGCGGTTCTGATGCAATGCGCATCAACGGCCGTAACCGCCTGGCCTGCAAGACCCTGCTGAAGGACCTGGACACGTCCAAGCCGATCCTCGTCGAGCCCATCAAGGGCCTGCCGGTGGAGAAGGACCTGATCGTGGACATGGAGCCGTTCTTCCAGTCCTACCGCGAGATCATGCCCTTCCTGATCTCCAAGGGCCACGAGCCCACCAAGGAGCGCCTGCAGTCCGCTGAGGACCGCGAGCGTTTCGACGACACCACCAAGTGCATCCTCTGCGCTGCGTGCACGTCCTCGTGCCCGGTGTTCTGGACTGACGGACAGTACTTCGGTCCGGCAGCAATCGTGAACGCGCACCGCTTCATCTTCGATTCCCGCGACGATGCAGGTGACATGCGTCTGGAAATCCTGAACGACAAGGAAGGCGTGTGGCGCTGCCGCACCACCTTCAACTGCTCGGAAGCATGCCCCCGCGGCATCCAGGTCACCAAGGCCATCTCCGAGGTCAAGCAGGCCATCCTGAACCGCTCCATCTAGTTCAGGGCCCAACCCGCTTTCGAAGGCGGAGGAACCGATCCGGTTCCTCCGCCTTTTGCGTACCCGGAGCAGGCCGTTCCCGCTCAGGGGCCCAGCCGGGCAGCAGATAGGGTTGGGACCATGCCAGAGTTTGAATCAGTTACCTTTCCCGGTGTCAACGGCACCACCCTGGCCGGCACCCTGGACGTGCCGGACGGGGACCCCCTGGGCTGGGCCGTGTTCTGCCATGGCTTCGCGCTGGGCAAGAACAGTGCTGCCGCCTCACGCATCTCAAAGGCGCTGGCGGAGCGGGGCATCGGAGTGCTTCGCTACGACGCCGCCGGGCTGGGCCGTTCGACCGGCTCCTGGGAAGACGGATCATTCACCACCAAGGTCACCGACCTGCACAATGCAATGGACTTCCTGCGTTCCTCGGGCCGTCCGGCAACCTTGCTGATTGGCCACTCGCTGGGCGGGGCTGCTGCCCTGGCAGCAGCGGCCAGTGAAGACTCACTGGCGGCCCTGGTAACGATAGGCGCCCCGTTCCGGCCCTCCCACGTGGCCCACCTGTTCGAGGACGAACTGGAGACCATTGCTGCCCGGGGAGAGGCCGACGTCGAGCTGGGCGGACGCACGCTGACGATCCGCCAGGAACTGGTCGAGGACCTCAACGGCCACGATCTGCGGGAATGCATCAAGTCCCTGGACCTGCCGCTGCTGGTGATGCACTCCCCCACCGATGAGACAGTGGGAATCGACAATGCCTCGGAGATCTTCAACGCCGCACGGCATCCGCGCAGTTTCGTCTCCCTGGAAGGCTCCAGCCACCTGATGCCGGACAGGGAACAGACCACCCGTGCAGCGGAAATCATCGCAGCATGGTCCGGAATCTACCTGCGGCAGGCCCGGGAGCAGGTTCCCTAGCCCTTTAGCGCCATTTCCTCACGCAGGACCCACAGACCGTGCGGATCGTGTTCAAACACGCCGATCCGGTCCACGGTGAAGCTCGCTTGGTAATCCCGCAGGGTGTCCACGGCATTGTCCATGCTGGCTTCCGAGACGTCGTGGGCCACGGTTACGTGCGGGTGATACGGGTACGGGATCTGGTGGTCCAGCGGCCCCGACTGCAGCTGTTCATGCAGCTGCGCGCACTCAGAGAAACCGTCCTCAACCTGCACGTACACCACTGGTGTGACCGGCCGGAAGGATGCCGCACCGCGCAGGGTGACAGTGAAGGGCGCCTGGGCGGAAGTCACCTCCCGCACATGCTGCAGGGCGGAGTCCCAGTCCGGAGCCGGCGTGGTGGTGACCAGGGTGATGTGCGCCGGGATGACGGAGGCCATCGGGTCACCGAATGAAGCGCGTGCAAGCCGCAGCTCCGACGCCATGGGCTCTGGAACGGGGATCACAATCCCCACCCAGCAAGGACTTTCGGGCATCCGGCCACCGCCGCCGCGGGCTGCGCCGGTTGAGGTCTGGACGGTGGAGTTCGTGTAGCCCATGGATGCTTAGCGGGCGGTTGAACCCAGTGGAAGGAAACCGATCTTCTCGTACACATCGGCAAGTGTAGCCGACGCCGTCTCCCGCGCTTTCAGCGCTCCCTTTGCCAGCAGCCGGTCCAGCTCTGCCGGATCATCCAGCAGCGCCAGGGCCCGCTCGCGGATAGGACGGATGTGCTCGGTAACAACTTCTGCCAGGTCAACCTTCAGGTGTCCGTACATCTTGCCTTCGTACTCCTTCACCAGTGTGTCGATGCTTCGGCCGCTGATCAGTGAGTAGATGGAGAGCAGGTTGGAGATGCCGGGCTTGGTGTCCCGGTCGAACCGGATCTCCGTGCCGTCGTCAGTCACGGCGGACTTGATGCGCTTGGCAATCACCTTGTCCGGATCCAGCAGGTTAATCAGGCCTGCCGGAGATTCAGCTGACTTCGACATCTTTGCCGCAGGGTTCTGCAGGTCGTAGATCTTTGCGGATTCCTTCTGGATAAACGCTTCAGGAACCGTAAACGTGTCTCCGTAGCGGGTGTTGAACCGCTTGGCCAGGTCCCGGCTGAGCTCAACATGCTGGCGCTGGTCCTCGCCCACGGGCACACCGTGGGGCTGGTACAGCAGGATGTCCGCAACCTGCAGGATGGGGTAGGTGAACAGGCCTACGCTGGCGGCGTCAGCTCCGAAGCGCTGCTGCTTGTCCTTGAACTGCGTCATCCGCGACGCTTCGCCGAAACCCGTGAGGCAGTTGAGCACCCACGCCAGCTGGGCGTGTTCGGGAACCTGGGACTGGACGAACAGGGTGGCGTTGTCCACGTCCACGCCGCCGGCAATGTACTGGGCTGCGGTGACGCGGGTGCGCTGGCGCAGGTCCGCCGGGTCCTGCGGCACCGTGATGGCGTGCAGGTCGGGGATGAAGAAGTACGCGTCGTACTGCTCCTGCAGGCGCACCCAGTTCACCAGGGCACCAAGGTAATTGCCCAGGTGGAGGGAATCCGCGGAGGGCTGCATTCCGGAGAGAATGCGCTGGCGGGCGGGGGTCTGCGTCATGATCTTTTTGCCTCAGAACTTGTAATCGACAACCACGGGGGCGTGGTCGCTGAAACGGGAGTCGTACGTGGCTGCGCGGTCGACGACGGCGCTGACGGCACGTTCGGCGAGGGCGGGAGTGGCCATGTGGTAATCGATGCGCCAACCGGCGTCGTTATCGAATGCCTGGCCTCGCCAGGACCACCAGGTGTATGGGCCGGGCACCTCACCGGCGAGTTTGCGGGCCACGTCGACGTAGCCGATCTCGTCGCTGAAGAACCGGTCGAAGTAGGCACGTTCCTCGGGCAGGAAACCGGCGCGCTTTACATTGCCCTTCCAGTTCTTGATGTCCAGCGTGGTGTGGCCGACGTTGAGGTCTCCAACGATCAGGGCGTAGTCGCTGGTAGCGGCAAGGACAGGCAGCCGGGCGGCCATGACGTCCAGGAACCGGTACTTGTCCTCCTGCTTCTGAGTTCCGGCTTCACCGGAATGCACGTAGGCGCTGACCACGGTGAGGATCTTCTCCTCGCCCTCCACGGTTACCTTGAAGTCAGCTTCGACCCAGCGGCCGGACAGGGCGAAGTAATCCTCGCCAATGTGTTCGCGGACGGCAACGGGTTCGGAGCGGGAAACGATGGCAACGCCGGCGCGGCCCTTGGCCTCAGCCTCGGCATGCAGGATGTGCCAGTCGCTGCCCAGCAGTTCCCGGACAATTGCGTCCGGAGCCCGCACTTCCTGCAGGCACAGGATGTCCACGCCGCGTTCGGCCAGCCAGTCGGCCATGCCCCGCTTGTAGGCGGCACGGATGCCGTTGACGTTGACGGTTGCGATCCTCAAGGCGGAAGATCCCGCTGCCGGTTCCGTTCCGGACTCCCCTGTCGATGCCATGCTCACGCGAAATACCTTACCCCTCAGTAGCTGTGTGCCCGGACGGCGCTGTACAGCGCTGTCCGGTGCCGTGCCCTAGTCGACTACGGTGCCCTCAACCGGGCCGCCCTCGTCTTTCTTCATCATGCCGCGGGCATTGTGCGCGGTGATCTCAATGGTCTCGATCGCGCGGGAAACCTGGTCGGCGTCGGTGCCGAGGTTGTCGCGGATCACCTTGGACTGCACCTGGATGATCTTGAAGCTGTGATCCAGCTTCTGGTCCCGGATGAGGGTGGCCTCATCCATGACCTCCACGGACGGAGCTCCGCCGGCGGCGCGGTTCAGTGAATCCTGAGCCTGGGCCAGTTTGGCTCCGGCCTTGCGGGCGGCGCCGCGGATGCTGAAGACAACAAAGGCGAACAGCAGCAGCCAGCCCAGGGAGATGATCACCACCAGCCAGCCAACGACGTCGTTCTCATTGGCGGCGAAGAGCACGGCAACAATGAACACGAAGACCATTACGGTGGTCCCGATCGTGGCCATCTGGCGGCTGATTCCCCGGCCGGGATTAGTTGCTGACGGCGTCTTGCCGTTACGGATCGACTGCATGGCCCCATTCTCTCAAATTTTCAGGGCGTATCTTTCCGTCTTACCCCCTCGGCGAAACGAGATGACAGTTACGGCCCTTTTGAGGCCTGAAAAGAGCCGTAACTGTCATCTCGATGGGGGAAGGGGGCAGGGGTTGCCGGAGCGCGGCTGCGGCTGGAAGGCTGGGCCGATGGACATTGTGCTGCTGGAGGGGGACATTACAACGCGGAATGTTGATGCTGTGGTCAACGCCGCCAACTCATCGCTGCTGGGTGGAGGCGGGGTGGACGGAGCAATCCACCGGGCGGCCGGACCGGAACTGCTTCAGGCCTGCCGCGCGCTCCGCCGGACCGATTATCCGGACGGCCTCCCGGTGGGCCAGGCCGCTGCCACGGAGGGGTTCAACCTTCCGGCCCGCTGGGTCATCCACACAGTGGGTCCCAATGCACTGGCTGGGGAGACCGACCCGGAGCTGCTGCGGCAGGCGTTCACCAACAGCCTTGACGTGGCCGTGCAGCTGGGCGCGTCGACGGTGGCTTTCCCTGCGATCAGCGCCGGCGTTTACGGCTGGGACGCGGACGACGTCGCGCGCACCGCGGTTCAGGCGGTCCGGAACCATCCCGGAACGGGCATCGAGAGGGTGGAGTTCGTCCTCTTCAGCGAACCGGTGGCGCAGGCATTCCGTACCGCGCTTGAATCCCGGGACTAGCCGTAGTGAGACAGCGCAACTAGCCGCCGAACGGGTTCCAGGACGCTCCGGGGAACAGTCCTGCCAGCCCCGCGCGAAGCAGCAGGAACCCGACGATTCCCACGATCCAGAGCACCGCTTCCCCGGAGGCCTTCGAGACCCAGGCACGCAAGCGCTCCAGCGGGCCGTCCAGGCGCCTGCCGAGCAGCCACCGGGACAGCAGCAGCAGTGCCGCCGGCAGCAGCATGACCAGGCAGTACAGCACCAGGATGCCCGCTGATGCGCTCCAGCCAACACCGGAGGCAGTGAGGAGCCCGACGGCGGCCAGGTACGGGAGCATGGTTGGCAGCTCCAGCACCCCGGCAAGCAGTGCCAGCCCCAGCAGCCCTCCCCGGGTGTCCAGAGCCTTCCCGATCCGTGACTGCCACCGGTGTTCTGTCGCCTGCGAGCGCTGCAGTGCGGCTGACGTTGGTGTGCCATGCGCCGAAGCGGAGGTGCCGGGTGCAGTGCTGCCCGGAAGATCGCTGCCAGCTTGTCCGCCGGTCACGCTGCCCGGAACAGCGTGTGCTGCGCCCGCTGCCCGAAGGTCGCCGGCGGCTGGTGCAGCCCCAGCGGCCGTCGCCGTGGCCGCCGCCCGGTTCCTGCCGGTGTCCTTGAAGGACCACACCAGCATGCCGGCACCGGCCACGAGCATGACGACCTGCACGGCGGGCAGTTCAAGAACCGCTCCGATACCCCCGCCGAGCATCCGTCCCAGTCCTGCTGCTCCCGAGAGAAGGAGCAGTCCCACGAGGAAGTAGAACAGCCCGACGGCGCCCAGATAGGTGGCTACCTTGCCCGTGGTGCGGCCAGCGTCCCGGCGCATCAATAACCAGAGCGGGATCACCAGGGTGCCGATACTGGTGCTGTCTACCAGGGCCAGCACACCGAGCTGCAGAACGGTTTCCAAAGTCATAAACCCAGCCTCCCGGTTTCACTGTCCGCGCGAATCCGGCGTTGGTTGGACGCGGCGTCGTCCTTTAGTGCCATGCCGCTTCAACCTACTTGGCGGAAGGCAAAGCCGAGGTCAGGATGGAGACATGAACTTCTCCCCCGGTCCGGATGCCCCGGCCCGCCGGATCCGGCGCGAAGACATCCTGCTTGCTCCCGGATACGCCGCGCTGGCGTGGCTGCTGCACTCACTGGACCTGACCGCCACCGGGAACCCGGCAGTCCCGTCGCTGGAACCCTGGTGGCCCGTTCTCACTGTGGTCGGCTGCGGAGCCGTCCTGCTCCGCCGGCACCATACCGCCGTTATGGTGGCTGTCTGCGGCACCATGGCAGTTGCTCTGGTCCTGGCAAACAGCAGCGCCGGGCTGTTCCTCGCCTTCGAAGCCGTCTTCTCCCTGGTCCTCTTCGGCTCGGACCGGGCGGCCAGGCGGGCTGAGGTCAGCGTCCTTGCCCTGTGCCTGGCCTCAGGTACAGCCGTATGGTCATTGACCGGGGACCTGCGCGACGCCGTCACGGTCATCCTGCTGACCGGCATGGTGCTGCTGCTCCCGGCGGAATGGGCCTCCAATCTCCGCAAAGCGGCCCAGCTGGCCGAGAGTGAGGGTGCGAGGGCCGCCGCGATCCGCGCAGCCGCCAGGGACCAGGAACGCCTGGCAGCCCGGGAACACGAACTGGCGCTGGCCGCCGAACGCCAGGACATGGCCCGGGAGCTTCACGACGTCCTCTCCTCCCGCCTTTCCGCCATTGCCCTGCAGTCCGGGGCAGCGCTGCGCGCTCCGGCAGGCAGCACCCTGCACGCCGAGGTACTGGCCCATGCCCGCCGGGAAAGTGTCCAGGGACTGGAAGAGCTCAACGGCATGATCCGCACACTGAGCAGCGGCGTTCCCCGGCCCCTTGCCGGAAGTGTCAGGGACCTCGACGCCGTAGTCGACGGCCACCGTTCAGCAGGCCTGCAGATCACGTGGAACAACCTTCTGGATCCGGATAAGGCGCTCCCCGGACCCGTGCAGGCAGCGGTATACCGGATCGCCGTAGAGGCACTGGTGAATGCTGCCCGCCACGCCGAGGGTGCGCGGGTCGATATGAGCCTGGAGCCTGTTCCCGGCGGTGTCCGGCTGGTGGTGGAGGACGACGGCGGCACAGCAGGGCGGGCGGTGTCGGTCCCCGGAACGGGCACCGGACTGCCCAGCATGCTGGCACGGGCCGAACAGCTGGGAGGTCAGGCCTGGGCAGGCCCGACAACACAGGCAGGCCCGGTGACGCAGGCAGGCCCGGCGGCACAGTCAGGCCCTGCAGCCCAGTTCGATCCGGCGGACGGAACCGGCTGGCGGGTGGAGGCGTTCCTTCCCGACGGCAGCCAGGAGGCCCCGGCCGAAGACGTTCAATGTGATCCAGCACCTGCCAACACCCGGGTCAGCCAGCGCCCAATGATGCCAGGGGACATCTTGCGGGGGAACGTCGCATGAGCACGGACATCAGGGTTTTGCTCGCGGATGATCACGCCGCCATTCGCCTGGGCATGCGCATGGTCCTGGAAACCGAGCCCGGCTTCCAGGTGGTGGGCGAAGCGGCCGACGGCGCCACAGCCCTCTCCATGGCCCGGACCCTTCGCCCGGATGTGGTGCTGATGGACCTGCGTATGCCCGTGGTGGACGGGGTGCAGGCCACCGGGGAGATTGTTGGCGCCGGACTGGCAAAAGTCGTTGCCCTCACCACGTTCGACCACGACTCCTATCTGTTCGGAGTTCTCTCAGCAGGAGCCTCGGGTTTCCTGCTGAAAACTGCAGAGCCGGTGGAAATCACGACGGCGCTGCGCCGGGTCCACGACGGCGGCACGGTGATTGCCCCGGAAGTTGCCGGCCGGCTGGTGACGGCGTTCGTGGCCGGACGGGAACGTGCAGCCCAGCAGACCCCGGCGTCTCCCGCTGCCCCTGCGCCGGAACTCGAGCTGACGGCCCGGGAAGAGGAAGTCCTGGATTGTCTGGCCGAGGGCCTTAGCAACATGCGGATTGCCAGGAAACTGGGAATCTCCGAAACCACCGTCAAGACCCATGTTTCCCGGGTGCTCAGCAAGCTCGGTGTTGAATCCCGGCTGCAGGCCGCCCTCGTGGCCCGGGTTCGGGCCTCCTGAGGCTGGAGCCCTCCCCCGGCACGGCCGCTGGTTCCCGGTGCCCGGCTACTTCTGGAACAGAGCCTCCAGGCGCCGGGTGGTCACGATCAGTCCGATCGCGATCATCACCACGAAGTACAGCAGGTGCCCCGCCGTGGCCATGCTAAACGCTCCGGCACTGATCTGGCGCAGCATCTCCACGCCGTGCCACAGCGGCAGCGCCTGGATGATCCACTGCACTGCCTGCGGGTACACGCTCAGCGGGTAGAAAGTAGCGGAGAACAGGAACATCGGCAGCATGACGAAGTTGACCCAGTCCAGCTGCTGGAAAGTCTTCATGTAGCTGGTGATCGCCATGCCGAAGGACGCAAACCCAAACGCGACCACTACCGCTGCGGGGATCATCAGGAGCGCAACCGGAGAGGTCACCAGCCCCATGGCCGCCATGACGGCGGTAAAACCGGTGGCGTACATGGCCCCGCGCAGCAGCGCCAGCAGGATCTCCCCAAGGGCGACGTCGAGCGGCCCCAGCGAGGTGGCCAGCATCCCCTCATAAAGCTTGGCGTAGTTCAGTTTGAAGAACACGTTCATGGTGGAGTCGTAGACGGCACCGTTCATGGCCGAAACGGCCAGCAGCGCAGGAGCAATGTACGCGGCGTAGCTGATCTGCTCCCCGCCGGGACCGGTGACGGTGCCGATGAGGGCGCCCAGGCCGATTCCCATGGCGATCAGGTACAGGACCGGTTCGACGAACCCGCTGATCATGATGGACCAGTTGGTTCCCCACGTCGCTTTGAGTCCGCGGGCAAAGACAGCCCGGATGTTCCGGGCGTAGAGCGATCCCAGGAACCGGCTGCCTGCCTGTCCCGGTGAGTTTGAATCGACGGCGTCCTGCGCTGACAGGGTTCCGCCGCTGCGCTGTCCGGTGCTCATTTGCCCAGCCTCCTGGTGAAGGTCCGCCGTGCCAGCAGCCATCCCCCGGCGGCGAGCACCAGCAGGTAGGCCACATGCACCACGGTCAGGGCTGCGGGCTCGCCAAGTCCGTAGCTGAAAAGACGGCCAAGTTCAGTGGCATGCCAGAGAGGCGAAATCCAGCCAATCCAGCGGATGATCATCGGCAGCGTATCCAGCGGGAAGAACGTGCCGGAGAACAGGAACAGCGGCATAACAATAAAGCGCTGGACCATGGCGAACTGGCCGCGGTCTTCGGTGATGGAGGCGCTGTAGGCCATCAGCGGGAGGCCGAACGCCAATCCGCCCAGGATGGCGGTGAAGATCATCAGCCAGGCTGTTGCCGGGTTGCCCGCCGCGCCGAACAGCAGCAGGAAGGCGAAGTACGCACCGCAGGTGATGAGCAGGCGGACTCCCAGTCCAAGCACGTGCCCGTCCACGAGCTGGCCGCTGCTTAGCGGCGAGGCGTTGGGGCCGTAGTACGTCCGGCGCCATTTGAATCCGGACATCACGGTGTAGGTGTTTTCTTCGCTGGAGACCATGATCGCCGCCGTCGCCAGCAGTGCCGGCGCCACGAACATCAGGTACGAGACAGAGTTCCCGTTTCCGGTTTCGAATGCTGCGTTAGTGCCGGTGTCCACCAGGGAGGCCAGTCCAATGCCCATTCCAAACAGGTACACAAGCGGGGTTCCGACGGCGGTGACCAGCACCGTAACGCCGTAACCGCGCATCCGGCGCAGCCAGTGCTCCGCATAGTAGACCGCGCCGAAGCGACGGGCCCGGCTGGCTGTTTGTTCAGGTGTGAGCGGAGAGCGCAGCCCGAGCACTGCGTGGGTGCGCTGCTCAGTCAACGAGGCTCCTTCCGGTGAGCCGGAGGAACACGTCCTCCAGCGAGGAGCGCCGCACCAGCGAGGTGATTGGCCGCAGGCCCCTGGCGCTGACCGCTTCCAGCGCCGCTTCGCCGTCGTTGGCGTAGATCAGCACCCTGTCCGGCAGTGTCTCGATCCGCTCTCCGATGCCTTCGAGTTCGGCCGCGACCGTGGTGTTCCGTTCCGACCCGAAGCGCAGTTCCACAACTTCGCGGGATGAATGTGTGCGGATCAGGGCGGACGGGGAACCTTCGGCCATGATGGTGCCTTTGTCCACCACAATCAGGCGGTCGCAAAGCTGTTCTGCCTCGTCCATGTAGTGGGTGGTGAGGATCAGCGTCACGCCGGCTTCCTTGAGCCGGAACAGACGGTCCCAGAGGATGTGGCGGGCCTGCGGGTCCAGGCCGGTGGTCGGCTCATCCAGGAGAAGGATCTGCGGATCGCTGATGAGCGAGCGTGCAATGGTCAGCCGGCGCTTCATACCCCCGGAGAGGTCGTCCACGCGTGCCTTGGCCTTGTCAGTGAGCTGTGCGAATTCGAGGAGTTCGTCTGCCTTGGGCTGCAGGTAGCTCTTGGGCAGCCCGAAGTAGCGCCCATAGGCAAGCAGGTTGTCACGGACACGGAGTTCCTCATCCAGGTTGTCCTGCTGCGGGACCACTCCCAGGTGCGCCCGGACTTCCGGTCCGTTGGTGTTCGGGTCAAGGCCCATGATCGCCAAGTCACCGGAGGTTCGCCGGGAGACACCGCCGATCATCTTCATCGTGGTGGACTTGCCGGCGCCGTTGGGCCCAAGAAGTCCGAAGGACTCCCCTGCCGGTACTTCGAAGCTGATTCCGTCAACGGCGGTGAAGTCGCCGTAGGACTTAGTGAGGTTCGACGCGGCAATTACCGGTCCCTGGAAGCCGCGCACGGCGGGAGTTTTGGAGGTTGTGATCTGCGGCACCCGGCAATCATAGTGCAGGGTGCCCGGGGACACACGCAGGCCCGCCCTCCATTGCGGGAGGACGGGCCTGCGGCAGCGTTTCGCTAAGGAGCCACGGCACGGACCGTTGCTGCCCTCGGAGCCTTCTAGGGCCTTTCGATGGTGTCCGTAAGCGGTTTATTGGCTTCACGCAGCCGTTCCTCCGCCGGACTCAGCGGCTCGTCCGACTCATCCTCTGCGTCCTCGTCCTGTGCATCTGCGTCCTTACCCTCCGTGCCCTTCGCCTTCGTGTCCTTCCCCTTCGTGTCCTTGTCCGGAGTGCCGCCATTCCGGGTGTCCGGCGGGAGGTCAACGTAGTCATCTATGGATTCAGCCGGCGGCGTGGGAGTCGCTGCGAGCGTCAGTTCCGCCCGCGTCACCGCAGAGTCGTTCCAGTACGCGCCCATTCGGTGCTTCGCCGTAAACGTGTAGGTGAGAGTGTGGGTACCCTCAGCGATGCCCTCAACGGGCAATGTGATGTCGCCGTCGGTCGTACCGGTGGCGATAGGCTCGCCGTCGAGTTCGAGCGTGTACGTGCCGTCGACCGGGCTGCCGCCAAGGATGCTGTCCTGCGCGATCCCGCGCACTTCGAACGGCGAGCCTGCAGCCACTTCCGCGGGCCCGTATAGGACGGCGTCCACCTGAAGCGGGATGGTGACCTTCACGGTGCTGTCAACCCTCTGCAGACCCCAGCAGGTGAAATCCAGGTTGGGGCATGCTTCCTCCAGCACGGTGAGCTGCGGTGCATCGGGGGCGATCCAGCTCATGCCGGCCCCGCCGCCGCTGCCGGCACCAAAGCCCAGGCGCTTCTTGCCGGCGCCTCCCGCCGTACCGCTGGCAGGGTAGCCGCCGCCTCCGGCACCGCCGCCTCCGCCGGACGTCATGAAGCCGGCGCTCTTGCCGTTCTCCCCCTCCTTGCCGTAGCGCGCGAATGAGGGATTGTCCTCCGCGTTCTTCCCGGGGTTGCCGGCATGCTTGCCCCAGCCCCACCCGGGTTGCTCGCCGGTCGCTGCGTCGCCGCCTGCGCCGCCGAAGTCCACGTCGATTTTGAAGGGGCGGAAATCGCGGTCGCCGCCGTGACCACCACCCCCTCCGCCGCCGCCTGCTACCGCAAGCAGTTCACCGTTGAGCTTCAACGCGGAGGCGCCGCCTCCGCCGTTGCCGACACTCCCACTCCTGCTCTTGTCGCCGCCCTTGCCGCCGTCGACGAAGCCCTGACCGGCCGTGCGGAACACGTCGCCCGATTGCCCTGCGTACAGTGTCAGGGTGTCCCCGGGGGTGACGGCAAGCTGCAGCAGGTAGCTCTGACCACGGCCACCGGGTTGTGAGCAGTTGACGCAGCCGCCGTCGCCGCCGCGGAGGGCAACGAGCACATCTGTCACCCCTTCGGGGACGACCCAGTCGCTGCCTTTGGGGTCGCTGAAGGTGAACTCGTGCTCTAGCAACGGGGCGGCCCGTGCTGCGGCCGGAGCGGTGAGGGTCATACCCGTGGCGATGAGTGCGCACGCCACCGCGGCAGCGCCGGCGCGGCGAGCAGTGCGCGACGGAAGCCTAAATTTGGACATAGTCCATTTATAACTTGGACTCAGTCCATTATCTATCCGTGACGCGCCACGCCAACGGCTGGTCCCCGAACGACTTAAGAACCCATGGAGCGGAACCCGACGCGCCGTGCGTCCGGTTCCGCTCCATGTTTCGTACGGTGTGTGTGCTATGCGGCCGGTAGGATTCCTACACTGCGTTCCGCAGCTTCAACCACGTTGGCCAGCAGCATGGCGCGGGTCATGGGCCCCACACCGCCGGGGTTCGGCGACATCCAGGAAGCGACGCTCATGGCATCCTTTTCGACGTCGCCGCTCAGGGTGGTCTTGCCGGATTCAGGATCCGTGACGCGGGTGACGCCGACGTCCAGGACGATTGCGCCGGGCTTGAGCTCGGCGGCCTTGACCATTCCCGGGAAGCCGGCGGCAGCCACTACAACGTCGGCATCCGCGAGCAGCTCGGGCAGGTTGACGGTGCCGGTGTGGGCGAGGGTGACCGTGGCATTGATCTGGCGGCGGGTCAGCAGCAGCCCCAGCGGCCGGCCAACTGTGACGCCCCGGCCGATCACCAGCACGTTCTTGCCGGTCAGGACCAGACCGTTCCGGACCAGCAGCTGCACGATCCCGTGCGGGGTACACGGCAGCGGCGAGGTCATCGGATCAGAAACATTGAGCACCAGCCGGCCCAGGTTCACCGGGTGGAGCCCGTCGGCATCCTTCTCCGGCGCGATGCGCTCCAGGATCGCGTTGGTGTCCAGGTGCTTGGGCAGCGGGAGCTGGACGATGTAGCCGGTGACTGCCGGATCCTCGTTCAGCTCATCGATGGCCTTTTCCAGCTCTTCCTGGGTGATGTCTTCCGGCAGGTCACGGCGGATCGAGTTGATCCCCACCTGCGCGCAGTCCTTGTGCTTGCCGCCTACGTAGGAGTGGCTGGCCGGGTCGTCGCCTACCAGGACGGTGGCAAGCCCGGGGGTAATGCCGTGCTCGTCTTTAAGGACCTGGATACGGCCTGCCAGCTCGGTCTTGATTTCCTTCGCGGCCTTGATCCCGTCCAGGATCTGGGCCGTTGCGGGCGCCTGGGCTGTTTCCGCGTTATCCACGGTGCCTTCCATGTTCGTGCCTTTTTCCACGTTTACCATTCCTCCTGGCCCGGGTAGAGCGGGAAATCCTCGGCCAGCGCGGTGACGCGGCGGCGGAGGGCATCGGTGTCCGGCGCGGGCTTCAGTGCCTCGGCGATGATTTCTGCGACCTCGGTGAATTCTTTCGCGCCGAAGCCGCGGGTGGCGAGGGCAGGAGTGCCGATGCGCAGGCCGGAGGTAACCATCGGCGGGCGCGGGTCGAACGGAATCGAGTTGCGGTTCACGGTAATGCCCACAGAGTGCAGCAGGTCTTCGGCCTGCTTGCCGTCCAGCTCCGAGTTCCGCAGGTCCACCAGGATCAGGTGGACATCGGTGCCGCCGGTGAGCACGGAAACTCCGTGTTCAGCTACATCAGCGGCGGTCAGGCGGTCGGCAATGATGCGCGCGCCTTCGAGCACGCGTTCCTGCCGCTCCCGGAATTCTTCGGAGCCGGCAACCTTGAACGCCACGGCCTTGGCAGCGATGACGTGCATGAGGGGACCGCCCTGCTGTCCCGGGAAGACGCTGGAGTTGATCTTCTTGCCGAATTCTTCCTTGGCCAGGATCATTCCGGAACGCGGACCGGCGAGGGTCTTGTGCACGGTGGAGGTCACGACGTCGGAGTACGGCACCGGGCTCGGGTGCAGGCCTGCTGCCACCAGGCCGGCGAAGTGGGCCATGTCCGTCCACAGGTAGGCGCCAACCTCGTCGGCGATCGAGCGGAAGGCCGCGAAGTCCAGCTGGCGGGGGTACGCGGACCAGCCGGCGATGATGACCTGGGGCTTTTCGGCGAGCGCCTGTTCGCGGACCTTGTCCATGTCCACGCGGTAGGTGTGCTCGTCCACGCCGTAGGCTGCGACTTCATACAGCTTTCCTGAGAAGTTCAGCTTCATGCCGTGGGTGAGGTGGCCGCCGTGTGCCAGGTTCAGGCCCATGATCTTGTCCCCGGGCTTGATCAGCGCGGCCAGGGCGGCAGCGTTTGCCTGTGCTCCGGAGTGGGGCTGCACGTTGGCGAACTCGGCACCGAACAGGGCCTTGACCCGCTCGATCGCCAGGTTCTCGGCAACATCAACCTGTTCACAGCCGCCGTAGTAGCGGCGTCCGGGGTAGCCCTCGGCGTACTTGTTGGTCAGGACGGAGCCCTGCGCTTCAAGGACGGCACGCGGCGCGAAGTTCTCTGATGCGATCATTTCCAGCGTATTGCGCTGGCGGGCCAGTTCCCCGTTGAGGACGGCTGCAATCTCCGGGTCGACCTCGGAGAGGGGAGCATTGGTGACGGGCTGGGTGGATAGTCTCACGTGGATCTCCTGGGAAAGGGTGTTCTATAGGTCAGGCTACCTGCCGGGCACCCCCGGGTTCCGGGCATGACAAACAGATGACGACGTGACCATGGCCCAGGCGTGCGATCCGTGGTTTGACTTGCTTGTGCCGCTTCCTGGTGGTTACCCACCCAACGCCAGTTGCGACGCTTACATCTTAGCCCGCAGTGAGCTCTTCCCACTCGAACCCGGTAACGTTCCCCGCTTCCCAATCCGACCGGAGACAGCCGTAGGTCACTTCTGCCAGGCGGCGCCCGTTTTCCAGCGGCCATTGTTCACGCAGGTGCGCTTCCTTCACGAAGCCGGAGCGCAGGAGCGTCTTGCGCATTGCAATGTTGTCCTCGCGCATTCGTCCGGCGAACCGGCGCAGGTTCGGATAAGTCCGGAACACCTCGTCGGTGAGGGCCCTCAGGACCGGAACGCCCTTGCCTTCCCCGCGGTGCTCCTCCACAAGGCGAAGGTCGAAGTAGGCGCATTCTTCACCGAGGTCCTCGAGGATCACCAGGCCCAGGCGGTGGTTGCCCCCGAAGACCCAGAAGGTGCGGACGCCGTCGGATTCAAATCTGCCTTCCAGCAGCAGCCTGCGCACCAGCTCTTCCGACGGTGCGGTGATGCGGTGGAACGGGAAGGCGTTGGTGGTCAGGAACTTGACCAGCTCTTCTTCGTCCTTATCCATGAGCGGGGCGAAAGTAACGTCCATTCACCCAGCCTAGGCCGTTGGACGCCGGGCGGTAACCTTGGGAAGGTGAGAGAAAATGCCTCCGCCGGGCTGCCGGCGTCCCCCGTTTCCACCACACCGGCCACCGACTCCGCTGCGGGTGTACCCGCCGAAGGTTCGGCGGCAGTGTCCAGCCCCTACACGCTGACCCTTTCCTGCGCCGACCGTCCGGGGATTGTCCATGCGGTCTCCGGCGCCCTCGCCGGGGTGGGCGGGAACATCACCGAGTCCCAGCAGTACGGCAGCCCGGATTCGGGCACCTTCTTTATGCGTGTGGATTTCACGGCGCCGGGCGGCTATGACGATGTCCGCGCACGGATTTCCGTTGTCGCCGAACAGTTCGGCATGGACTGGGAACTGCACCGCGCCGGGGTTCCGGTACGCACCCTGATCATGGCTTCCAAGGACGGGCACTGCCTCAACGACCTGCTTTTCCAGCAGCGCGCGGGCGACCTTCCCATTGAAATTCCCGCAATCGTTTCCAACCACCGGGACCTGGCCGGCCTCGCAGAGTTCTACGGGGTGCCGTTCCACCACATTCCGGTCACCCCGGACACCAAGCAGGAAGCCGAGGACCGGCTGCGTGCCCTGATGGCTGAACTGGACATTGAGCTGGTGGTACTGGCCCGCTACATGCAGATCCTCAGCAATGAGCTGTGCCAGGACCTCTCCGGCCGGGCGATCAACATCCACCATTCGTTCCTGCCGTCCTTCAAGGGTGCCCGCCCCTACCACCAGGCACACGCCCGCGGCGTAAAGCTGATCGGGGCAACGGCCCACTACGTCACCTCGGATCTGGACGAGGGCCCGATCATCGAGCAGGAAGTCATCCGGGTGGATCACTCCCGGACTGCCTCGCGCCTTGCTGCCCTTGGCGCCGGGGTGGAGGGCCGCACGCTTTCCAAGGCAGTGCAGTGGCACGCTGAACACCGCGTGCTTCTGGACGGCCGCCGGACAATCGTTTTCAACTAGGCAGTTCAATCCGCCAGACGGGTCAATCAGCCCAGCGGGGCCGGCGGCGGGCGGGCACCACGGTCAGCCTGCCAGCCGCCGCATCCCGTTAGAGTTGTCGCATGGCTCACATCGTTACGCTCCGCGGCAAGACGCCCGTCACCGACCCCTCCGTCTTCCTGGCCCCAACCGCGTCGCTGATTGGCGACGTCGAACTGGGCCCGGGTGCCAGCGCCTTTTACGGCGTCTGCGTGCGCGGGGATTCAAACTCGATCCGGGTCGGGGCAGGAACCAACCTGCAGGACAACGTGGTGCTGCACGCTGATCCGGGCTTCCCCACCAGTGTCGGTGAACGGGTCAGCGTTGGACACAACGCCGTCGTACACGGGTGCACCGTGGAGGATGACTGTCTGGTGGGCATGAGTGCCACCATCATGAACGGTGCGGTGATCGGCGCAGGTTCGCTCGTGGCAGCAGGTGCCCTGGTACTCGAGGGGACTCAGGTCCCGCCCCGCTCCCTGGTGGCCGGTGTACCGGCCAAGGTGCGGCGCACCCTGACAGATGAGGAATTCGCGTCGGTCCAGCGCAACGCCGCCCATTATCTGGAGATGGCAGCAGAGCACCGCGAGGCTCTGGCCGGGCGCTGACCTTTTGCCTGCAAGCGGGCGAATACTCCCCCGGCGGATTCAATTCGTTCCGCCGGGAATATAGCTTGTGTTCATTTCTTGACGACAAGCATTTCATATAGGACGCTGAACTTTATGTCTGCCGAATCACCCTCGACGATGAGGGCACTCCCCGCCGGCCGCCGGCGCACCAAACCCGGCTCCCAGTCTGCGCTCCGGGCCCGCAACCAGCTGCGCATCCAGGAGGCCCTGCTGGCCGCCGGACCGCAGACCCAGGCAGAGCTTTCGCGTTCCACCGGCCTTTCCAGCGCTACGGTGTCCAACATAGTCCGGCAGCTGTCTGAGGCCGGACTTGTCATGACTGAACCCACCACCAGCTCCGGCCGCCGTGCCCTGTCAGTGCGGCTGAACGACAACGGAGCGGTCGCAGCCGGGATTGACATCGGCCGCCGCCACGTGCGCGTGGTGCTGGCAACACTCGGCTACCGGATCATCGGTGAGGATGCGATCTCCCTTCCCGCCGGCCACAGTGCCGACGAGGGCATGGACGCCGCGGCCGAGCTCTTTGATTCAGTCCTCCGGGACGCCGGTGTGGACCGTGACCGAGTACTGGGCGCCGGCGTCGGAATCCCCGGCCCGATTGACCGCCGCAGCGGCACCGTGGTCCGCGGCGCGATCCTGCCTGAGTGGGTGGGCATCAACATGCGTGAGGACCTTGCCGGTCGGCTGCGGGTGCCCATCCACATCGACAACGATGCAAACCTAGGGGCCCTGGCGCAGGTGACCTGGGGGCCGCACGGCGGCTGTGAGAACCTCATCTTCGTGAAGGTGGCCACGGGCATCGGTGCCGGGCTGGTCATCAACGGATCCCTGTTCTACGGACACGTGGGAATCACCGGGGAAATCGGCCACGCCACCATCTCTGACCAGGGACTCATCTGCCGGTGCGGCAACCGGGGCTGCCTGGAGACCGTAGCCTCCACTGCCACCATGATCGACCTGCTCAGCAGGGCAGCCGCAGAGCCGGTCACCACCGCTGACATCATCCGGCAGGCCTCTGCCGGAGATCCGGCGACACTGAGGGTGGTGGACGACGCCGGGATGGCAGTGGGCCGCGCGATGGCCGGAATCGCCAACGCACTGAACCCCGAAGTGATTGTGGTCGGAGGTTCCCTCACCGGTCTCGGTGACGCTTTCCTGAACCCGATCGAGCGCGGACTGCTCCGCCACGCCGTACCCCTGATCGGCGAAACGACCACCGTAACGATGTCTTCACTTGGCGACCGCGCCGAAGCGCTCGGCGCAGCTGCCCTGGTGCTGGCCCAGGCCGATGCGGTGCTCTGACCTGCCGGTTCTTCAAGCAGTCTATTTATTTAGAATCTATGTTTTTTCATGAAGTTTCGACGCTTGTGTTCAAGACTCGACGACAAGTACGGATTACGAGTTTACTTCTCTATCGACCCTCATTTTGGGTTTTGGCACGACAAAGAAGTCACAACGGGAGGCACTTATGCGAGCAGCAGTCGCAGCTCGGGCAACTGGAGCGCTCAGCGCCCAGTGCCCCTACGGCAGGGAAATCACACATGCCGCATAACCACACCCTCCTGGAAATGCGTTCCATCACCAAGGAATTTCCCGGCGTCAAGGCGCTTTCAGAGGTCTCCATTACCGTAAAGGCGGGCGAGATCCACGCCATTTGCGGTGAAAACGGGGCCGGCAAATCCACCCTCATGAAGGTTCTCTCCGGGGTCTACCCGTACGGGACCTACACGGGCGAGATCATCTACCAGGGCGAGGAAGTCCAGTTCAAGGACATCCGTTCCTCCGAAGCCGCAGGCATTGTCATCATCCACCAGGAACTGGCACTGATCCCGGAGCTCTCCATCGCGGAGAACATCTTCCTGGGCAACGAACCCCGCCGGTTCGGCATCATCGACTGGGACAAGGCGAACCTCGAAGCTTCCGAGCTCATGGCCCGCGTAGGCCTGGACGAGGATCCCACCACGCCCATCAAGGACATCGGCGTCGGCAAGCAGCAGCTGGTGGAAATCGCCAAGGCCCTGAGCAAGCGGGTTAAGCTGCTCATCCTCGACGAGCCGACGGCTGCGCTGAATGAGACGGATTCCCAGCACCTGCTGGACCTGATGGCAGGGCTTCGTTCCAAGGGCATCAGCTGCATCATGATCTCCCACAAGCTCAACGAAATTGAGCAGATCGCGGATTCGATCACCATCATCCGCGACGGCAAGTCCATCGAGACCATCGACGTCGCAGCTGACGGCGCGGACGAAGACCGCATCATCAAGGGCATGGTCGGCCGGTCGCTGGAATCCCGCTTCCCCGACCACACCCCCAGCATCGGCGAGGTGTTCTTCGAGGTCCGGGACTGGACCGTTGGGCACCCCACGGTGGCGGACCGCCTGGTCTGCAAGGGCTCCAATTTCCACGTCCGCCGCGGCGAGATTGTGGGCTTTGCCGGACTTATGGGCGCCGGGCGCACCGAACTTGCACGTTCGCTGTTCGGCCGGTCCTACGGAAACTTCATCAGCGGCCAAATCATCAAGGACGGCAAGGAAATCGTCCTCAAGACCGTTCCGCAGGCAATCAACCACGGCTTGGCCTACGTTACTGAGGACCGCAAGACGCTGGGGCTGAACCTGCTCGATGACATCAAGGCCACCACCGTCGCCTCAAACCTGAAGAAAATCACCAGGGGCGTCGTCGTCGACAAGGACGAAGAATACCGTTACGCCGAGGAATACCGCCGCAGCCTGCGGACCAAGGCTCCCACGGTGGATGAAGGCGTTTCCAAGCTCTCCGGCGGCAACCAGCAAAAGGTTGTCCTGGCCAAGTGGATGTTCACCGACCCGGACCTGCTGATCCTGGATGAGCCCACCCGCGGCATCGACGTCGGCGCGAAGTACGAGATCTACGGGATCATCCAGCAGCTCGCCAACCAGGGCAAAGGCGTGATCGTGATTTCTTCCGAACTCCCCGAACTCCTTGGTCTCTCCGACCGCATCTACACCATTTTCGAAGGCGCCATCACCGGCGAGGTTGCCAAGGCTGAAGCCAGCCAGGAAAACCTCATGAGGCTCATGACCTCCGCCGGCAAGCAAACCTCCGACTACGCCACTCAAGGACCCCTCTCATGAAAGCAGTCAAACAGCTCCTGAGCGGCAACGGCCGCCAGCTCGGCATGATCTTTGCCCTCGTTGTCCTGATCGGCCTCTTCCAGTGGCTGACCGGCGGCAAGACCCTGACGCCCACGAACATGATCAACCTGTTCAACGGCAACTCCTACATCCTGATCCTGGCCGTTGGCATGGTCTTCGTGATCATTGCCGGGCACATCGACCTCTCGGTCGGTTCCGTGGCGGCGTTCACCGGAATCCTGGTGGCCCTGGCCATGCGGGACTGGGGCATTCCCTGGTGGGGCGGCATCCTGCTCGGCCTGGTCATCGGTGCCGCCATCGGAGCCTGGCAGGGCTTCTGGGTGGCATATGTGGGAATTCCGGCGTTCATCGTGACGCTGGCCGGCATGCTGATCTTCCGGGGCGCCAACCAGTGGGTCGGCAAGTCCAACACCGTTCCCGTACCGCAGGAATTCCAGTTCATTGGTGCCGGCTACCTGCCTGAAGTTGGCCCCAACACGGGCTTCAACAACCTGACCCTCCTGCTGGGCCTGCTCCTCGCCGCCTTCGTAGTCGTGGGCGAGCTGCGCCGCCGCGCCAAGACTGTGAAGATTGGCTCCGTCAATCCCCCGGCCTGGGTCGCTGTGACCAAGACCGGCCTGCTGGTTGCTGCCATCCTCTACGCAACGTACCTGTTCTCCACCGGCCGTCCGGGCACCTCCTTCCCGGTCTCGGGCATCATTTTGGCCATCCTGGTGATCCTGTACGTGTTCATCTCCACGAAGACCGTGATCGGCCGCCATGTCTACGCGGTGGGCGGCAACCTGCACGCCGCTGAGCTCTCCGGCGTGCAGAGCAAGAAGGTCAACTTCCTGGTCATGATGAACATGTCCATCCTGGCCGCGCTGGCCGGAATGATCTTCGTTGCCCGCTCCACCGCCTCCGGTCCCTTCGACGGCACCGGCTGGGAACTGGACGCAATTGCGGCCGTGTTCATCGGCGGCGCCGCAGTGTCCGGCGGTGTCGGCACCGTGGTTGGCTCGATCGTCGGCGGCCTGGTCATGGCAGTCCTGAACAACGGCCTGCAGCTCCTGGGTATTGGCGCCGACCTGACCTCGATCATCAAGGGCCTGGTCCTGCTGATCGCCGTCGCACTGGACGTCTACAACAAGAGCCAGGGCAAGCCGTCCATCATCGGCATGATGATGAAGAACTTCGGTTCCAAGGACAAGCTGACCGTTCCGGCTCCCGTGAACCCCAAGCCTGAAATGCCCACCGGCACCAAGTCCACCATCGGAACGGATGCCTAAGCCCCACCGGGCCCATTAATCCGCACCACGAAATACCACCGCTCCACCAATCAAGAGAAGGAACACCATGCGCAAGTTCGCAAAGTCATTTGCCGTCGTCGCCACGGTGGCAGCACTGTCGCTGTCCGCCTGCGGCCGTGCCGACGAGTCCGCTTCCGGCGAAGCAGCCGGTTTCGAAGAAGGTTCGGCAATCGGCGTCGCGCTGCCCCAGAAGACCTCGGAAAACTGGGTCCTCGCAGAAGGCCTGTTCAACGACGGCCTGAAGGAAGCCGGCTATGAGCCGCAGGTCCAGTTCGCCAACGGCGGCGTCTCCGAGCAGCAGAACCAGATCAGCTCCATGATCACCAACGGTGTCAAGGTCCTGGTTGTCGGTGCCATCGACGGCGCCCAGCTCGGTTCCCAGCTGCAGGAAGCCAAGGATGCCGGCATCACCGTCATCGCCTATGACCGCCTGCTGACCAACACCGAGAACGTCGACTACTACGTCGCCTACGACAACTTCCAGGTCGGCCAGCTGCAGGGCCAGGCCCTGCTGGATGGAATGAAGGCCAACAAGCCCGAAGGCCCGTGGAACATCGAACTGTTCGCCGGCTCCCCCGATGATGCCAACGCACAGGTCTTCTTCGACGGCGCAATGGACGTACTGAAGCCGGAAATCGAAGCCGGCAACCTTAACGTTGTTTCCGGCCAGACCGAATTCAACCAGGCTGTTACCCAGGGCTGGAAGGCCGAGAACGCCCAGAAGCGCATGGACACCCTGCTCTCGGGTTCCTACGGTTCGGAAGAGCTGGACGGCGTCCTCTCCCCCAATGACACCCTGGCCCGCGCCATCCTGACCTCCGTTGCAGCTGCCGGCAAGCCGGTTCCGGTTGTCACCGGCCAGGACTCCGAGGTTGAATCCGTGAAGTCCATCATGGAAGGCGTCCAGTACTCCACCATCAACAAGGACACCCGTGCCCTGGTGAACCACACCATCGACATGGTCAAGGGTCTCGGTGCCGGCGAAGAGCTGGAAATCAACGACGACGAGTCCTACGACAACGGCGTGAAGGTTGTTCCGGCATACCTGCTGGAACCGCAGATCGTCACCAAGGACAACGCTGCCGAGGCTTACGCCAACGATCCGACTCTGGCCGAACTGGTCAAGTAGTCCACAGCGCTGACGCGTACGGCCCGGGCTGTCTTCTTTGCGGAAGGCAGCCCGGGCTTTTCCGTGCCGCACAATCAATCAAACCGTCGGCAGGTGAGCCTTGGGACTGGGCAGTTTACGGCCCGGACAATAAGGTAGTTCTATTGCCGAGACACTAGCTGGCCAAGCCACTGACCGAGAGCCGAGGAATATGAGCGCCCCGCAGTTTATTCGCACACCGCCGTGCGTCCTTCAAGGAGCTCCCAGCCCGGTACAGGCCACCGGCCGTACCCTGCGGTGGGGAGTGGTTGCCACCGGCCGTATCGCGGCCCGGGTCACTGAAGACATCGCCCGGCTCGAGGACGCCGTCCTGCAAGCCGTCAGCTCACGTTCCGAGGTCACTGCGGTGGAATTCGCTGACCGGTTCGGCTTCGCGACCAGCTACTGCGACGACGAGCTCCGGGGCCCGGGGTACACACAGCTCTTCGCCGATCCGGAGGTTGACGTTGTCTACATTGCGTCTCCGCATGCCCAGCATTACGAGCTGACCCGCGAGGCTCTCGAGGCCGGCAAGCATGTGCTCTGCGAAAAGTCGATCACCATCAATGCTGCGGAAATGGCGGACCTGATGGAGGTCGCTTCCCGGCGCGGAGTATTCCTGATGGAGGCCGCCTGGAGCCGCTTCCTGCCCTGCATCAACCGGCTCTGGGAGATCCTCTCCAGCGGGGAGCTGGGCCAGATCCACTGGGTCCAGGCCGATCTTGGCTTCCCGGCTCCGTATGACCCCGCCAGCAGGCTGTGGGACCCGGCTGCCGGCGGCGGCGCACTGCTGGACCTTACGATCTACCCGCTGACCATGGCTGTGGGTGCGCTCGGGTTCCCGCAGCGGATCCAGGCCACCGGGTCTTTGAACGGCGACGGTGTTGATACGCAGAACGCCATTACCCTGGGCTACGATTCGGGTGCTCTGGCCCAGCTCACCTCCTCCCTGCTCTCTTCAGGTCCGCGCACGGCGACCATCTCCGGGTCGGAAGGCTGGATCCGCACGGGAGCTCCCCTGCACAATCCCGTGGAACTGCACATCCAGCAGCACATGGGTCCCTCCCGTGTGGAGCGTTTCCAGCAGGTGGGCAACGGGTACACCTATGAGCTTCGGGAAGTAACCCGCTGCATCCAGGAAGGCCTGACGGAGAGCCCGACCATGCCGTGGGACGATTCGCTGCAGACCATGCAGCTCTTCGACGAAGTCCGGGCACAGCTGGGCGTCCGGTATCCGAATGACGACCGCAGGCTCGCTTCGCTGGAGCCGCTCAGCAAACTCTCGGACTCCGTTTAGTCCCGCGCAGGATCGGTTAGTCCCGCGCAGGATCGGCAACTCATTTCGCAACCAAGTGTGAAGGGGCGCCGCGTCCCGCCCGCCGGCTGCCGGGCTGCGACGGCGGCTCGCGCCGTCGGGGTGCGCCGTGGGGTCGCGCCGTCGGGGTGCGACGGCGGGCCGCGCCGTCGGGGTGCGACGGCGGGCCGCGCCGTCGGGGTGCAAGATAGGCTGCACGATAGGCTGCACGGTCCGGAACTGGACGTTCCGGAGCGTGCAGCCACTTTTCTAAATGCGGCCCTTCCAGACGCTATACACAGCCACTGTGCCGTGGTTACCTTCATCCATGGGAACAGAGGTCAATGCCAGGTCTTTCACGCGAGAAGAGCGGACCCGGTACCGGGCGCGCCTGCTGGAGAATCTCGACCGTTTTGCGGGTTTTCTGGGAACTGCTGAGTTCGCGGACACCGGCAGCATCGGCGTCGAACTAGAACTCAACCTGACCAATGACGACTTCTCCCCTGCCCTCCGGAACTCCTCAGTGCTTGATGAGATTGCAGATCCGGCGTTCCAAACGGAAATGGGTGCCTTCAACATCGAAATGAACCACCCTGCCCTTTCCATCGGAGGGCGGGGGCTGCTGGACCTGGAGAAAAGCCTGCGCCGGCAGCTCAACCGGGCCGATGAACTGGCTGCAAAGGCCGAAGCGAATATCCTGATGGTCGGCATTCTTCCCACGCTCAGCAATTCAGTGCTCGACGGCGATGCCTGGATCAGCGCCGGGGCGCGCTACGCAGCCCTGAACACCTCCGTACTTCAGGCCCGCGGTGAGGACGTGTACCTGTCGCTGAACGGACTTGAATCCCTGACGCAGTATGCCAAGAACATAGCCCCGGAAGCCGCCTGCACCTCCCTGCAGCTTCATCTGGAGGTGAGCCCGGCAGAATTCGCACCGGCCTGGAACGCCGCGCAGCTTATCGCCGGCCCGCAGGTGGCCCTGGCAGCCAACTCACCCATTTTCCTTGAGCACGTGCTGTGGCAGGAGACCCGGATTGAACTGTTCAAGCAGGCTATAGACACCCGTCCGCCGGAGATGCGCAACCAGGGTGTCCGGCCCCGCGTTTGGTTTGGCGAACGGTGGATCACCTCGATCTTCGACCTCTTCGAGGAGAACGTCCGCTACTTCCCCGCGCTGCTGCCCGAACTGTCCGCAGCCAGCTCCGGTTCCACGGAAGCGGGGGCACCGCTGCTGCCCGAACTCCGGCTGCACAACGGCACCGTGTACCGCTGGAACCGGCCCATCTACGATCCCGGAGCCGACACCCCGAACCTGCGGCTGGAAAACCGGGTGCTCCCCGCCGGGCCCACGGTGCTGGATGTGACCGCAAACGCTGCGTTCTTCTACGGACTGGTCCAGAAACTGCGGACCGCGGACCGTCCGCTGTGGACCCGGACCGCTTTCAAGACCGCCGCGGACAATTTCCTGGCCTGCTCCCGGCTGGGAGTGGATGCATCCGTGTACTGGCCCGGTATTGGCGACATCCCGGTGGCGGAGCTGGTGGTACGGCATCTGGTGCCCGTGGCTGCTGAGGGGCTGCGTGAGCTCGGTGTTGAGGACGCGCTGATCGAGCGCTACCTGACGGTGATCCGGGAGAGGGCCCGGACAGAGCAGAACGGTTCTGCGTGGCAGATCTCGGTCCTGGGAAAGCTGGAAGCCGAGGGATACGACAGGGCTTCTGCACTGGCTGAGATGACCCGTCGTTACTGGCACCATATGCACAGCAATGAACCCGTTCATCTCTGGCCGGTGGACTAAACGTGCCGCGGCCTGCGGGGAAATCGATCTTCCTCAAACGCCGCCGTTTTCGGTGGTGACCTCTAGCACTCGCAAATGCCGACTGCTAATCTTGAACCATTCTTGAGCGTACAAGACTCAAGTTGTCGACCCTTCGTTATTCCTGTCAGTGAAGAACACATCCACCCGTCCTGGCGGGACGGGTGAAAAGGAGTTGATGAGAATGGCCATGAAATTCGATCCTTTCCGCGAACTGGACCGCATGGCAGGCGCCCTTCTGGATCCCCGGCAGCGGCTGCGGCTGATGCCGATCGATCTTTACCGTGAAGGCGACCACTACATCCTGAATGCAGACCTGCCTGGTATTGATCCGGGATCGGTCGACGTTGATGTGGACGGCCAGCTGCTCACGATTCGGGCTGAGCGAACCATCCATGTGCCGGAGGGTGCCACCTGGCTGACCCGCGAGCGTGAATCCGGCACGTTCCTGCGCCAGCTGAATCTTGGCCAGGGCATCAATATTGAAGGCATTTCGGCCAAGTACGAGAACGGTGTCCTGAGCGTCTTCATCCCCGTGAGCGAACGGTCAAAGCCGCGCAAGATCCAGGTTTCCTCCTCCTACACGGGTGACAGCAATGTCATCAGCGGAGAATCCGAGACGGTCAGCTCCTCGGTCTCCGGATCCAGTTCCGGCTCCAGCGGGTCCGGCAGCGGCTCGGGATCCGGCATGGGCGGTTCCGGGAGTTCCGGCGGCTCCGGCTCCGGCATGGGTTCCGGCGGTTCCGGATCCTCAGGTTCAGGCGGTATGGACTCAGGCTCCGGGAGCTCGGGTTCCTAGTCCTCAACCCGCTCCTGACGTGCCACAGTGAGCTCGCAGGCAGTGCAGTGAGCTCACGAGGCGCCTGAGTGAGTACGCCGGTCGGGCCGGGTTAGGCGGCTTTAATACTCCAAGCGAGCTCTGCGGGCGAAGGAGTTTCGTTGCCGCCGTTCGGGCCCGCCCGGCCCGCCCGGCGGGCCCGGAACGCCCTCACCAAAACAGCAGCCAGCCCCGGTCCTTTCCGGACCGGGGCTGGCTGCTGTTTACTGCGCTATAGCTTGGGTCTTAGCCCAGGCGCACCTTGAGGTTCTCGTCCAGTGCGGCGAGGAACTCTTCGGTGGTCAGGTACGGCTGGTCGGGTCCGACCAGCAGCGCCAGGTCCTTGGTCATCTTGCCGGATTCCACAGTCTTGACGACGACGTCTTCAAGGGTCTGCGCGAAGTTGATGACCTCGGGGGTGTTGTCCAGCTTGCCGCGGTGCATCAGGCCACGGGTCCACGCGAAGATCGAAGCGATCGGGTTGGTGGAGGTGGGCTTGCCCTGCTGGTGCTGGCGGTAGTGACGGGTCACGGTACCGTGTGCAGCTTCGGCCTCAACGGTCTTGCCGTCCGGGGTCATCAGCACGGAGGTCATGAGGCCCAGCGAGCCGAAGCCCTGGGCAACCGTGTCCGACTGGACGTCGCCGTCGTAGTTCTTGCAGGCCCAGACGTAGCCGCCTTCCCACTTCATTGCGGAGGCAACCATGTCATCGATCAGGCGGTGCTCGTAGGTGAGGCCGGCCGCTTCGAACTGGTCCTTGAACTCGGCGTCGAAGACTTCCTGGAACAGATCCTTGAACTGGCCGTCGTAGGCCTTCAGGATCGTGTTCTTGGTGGAGAGGTACACCGGGTAGTTGCGCTGCAGGCCGTAGGCGAAGGATGCCCGCGCGAAGTCCTTGATGGACTCGTTGAAGTTGTACATGCCCATGGCCACGCCGCCCTCTTCGGGGTACGTAACAACGGTCTGCTTGATTTCTTCGCCGCCGTCAGCCGGGGTGTAGGTCAGGGTCAGGGTGCCGGCACCCGGAACCTTGAAGTTGGTGGCCTTGTACTGGTCGCCGTGGGCGTGGCGGCCAATGATGATCGGCTTGTTCCAGCCCGGAACCAGGCGCGGGATGTTGGAGATGATGATCGGTTCGCGGAAGACGACGCCGCCGAGGATGTTGCGGATAGTTCCGTTCGGGGAAACCCACATCTTCTTCAGGCCGAATTCTTCAACGCGGGCCTCATCGGGGGTGATGGTTGCGCACTTGACGCCCACGCCGTGTTCCTTGATGGCGTTGGCTGCGTCGATGGTGACCTGGTCGTCCGTGGCGTCACGGTTCTGGATCGAGAGGTCGTAGTACTTCAGGTCTACGTCCAGGTACGGGTTGATCAGGCGGTCCTTGATGAACTGCCAGATGATCCGCGTCATCTCGTCGCCGTCGAGCTCTACGACAGAGCCCACAACCTTGATTTTGTCAGCCACACGGTCTCCTTGTGGAATGGGGGTCCGGACATGGCTTTAGACATGCGGGGACCCGGCTTTTGGGTCTGGTTTCTGTGTCCAACTATGCCACAGCGCAGATGCGCTCCCTAAACCGCGGGCCGCATGCGGACATGATCCGTGCGGCCCGCGGCCGGGCGTGGCTGGAGTGTTCCTAGTGGAAGAAGTGGCGTGCGCCGGTGAAGTACATCGGCACACCTGCCGCATTGGCTGCGGCGATGACTTCTTCGTCGCGCACGGATCCGCCCGGCTGGACAACGGCGCGGACGCCGGCGTTCAGCAGGATCTCGAGCCCGTCGGCGAACGGGAAGAAAGCGTCCGACGCCGCTACGGCGCCCCGGGCGCGCTCGTCGTCTGAGCCTGCCAGCGTGTTGGCACGCTCGACGGCCAGCTTGCAGGAATCGACGCGGTTCACTTGGCCCATGCCCACGCCCACCGAGGCACCGTCGCGGGCCAGCAGGATGGCATTCGACTTGGCGGCACGGACTGCCCGCCAGGCGAAAACAAGGTCCGCGAGGGTCTTTTCGTCAGCGGGCTCCCCCGCTGCCAGGGTCCAGTTCGCCGGATCATCGCCTTCGGCTTCAACCGTGTCCGGCTGCTGCATCAGCACGCCGCCGGAGACCTGGCGGAACTCCAGCGGGTTGCGGCCGTAGCCGTCCGGGAGAGTGAGCAGGCGGATGTTCTTCTTCCGGGAGAGGATCTCCACGGCCTCCGGCTCGAAGTCCGGCGCGATGACAACCTCAGTGAAGATGTCCTTGACGGTCTCAGCCATGCCGGCGGTAACCGTGCGGTTCGCCGCAATCACGCCGCCGTAGGCAGAAACCGGGTCGCAGGCGTGCGCCTTCAGGTGGGCGTTGGCGATCGGATCTGCGGCCCCCGGGGAGGCTACGGCCACACCGCACGGGTTGGCGTGCTTGACGACGGCGACTGCCGGCTCATCGAAGTCGAAAGCGGCGCGCAGGGCGGCATCGGCGTCGACGTAGTTGTTGTAGGACATGGCCTTGCCGTGCAGCTGGTCTGCCTGGGCGACGCCGGGCATCGAGTCCTGGTCCGCATAGAGCGCGGCAGCCTGGTGCGGGTTTTCGCCGTAGCGCAGCACCTCGGAACGTTCCAGCGCCATGCCGGTATAGGCGGGCCAGGTGGCTCCTTCTTCGGTGCCGTCGCCGAACTGCGCGGCAGTCCACTTGGCTACGGCTGTGTCATAGGCGGCGGTGTGCGCGAACGCTTCGGCGGCCAGGCGGCGTCGGGCGTTTAGGTCAAAGCCGCCTTCAGCGGCGGCCGCGGTGACAGCGGAGTACTTGGCCGGGTCAACGACGACGGCGACAGAGGGGTGGTTCTTGGCGGCGGCACGGACCATGGAGGGCCCGCCAATGTCGATCTGCTCGACGACGTCGTCCTGCGCGGCCCCGGACTTCACGGTCTCGACGAACGGGTAAAGGTTCACGACCACCAGGTCAAAGGGTTCGATGCCGAGTTCATCCAGCTGGTCGCGGTGATCCTGGCGGCGGCGGTCGGCCAGAATGCCGGCGTGCACGCGCGGGTGGAGGGTTTTGACGCGGCCGTCAAGGCACTCGGCGAAGCCAGTGACTTCAGCAACCTCGGTAACTTCGACGCCGGCCGCGGCGATCTGCTTGGCGGTGGAGCCTGTGGAGACAATGCTGACACCTGCTGCGGAGAGGCCCTGAGCCAGTTCCGTCAGGCCGGTCTTGTCGTAGACCGAGATGAGGGCCCGGCGGATGGGTACACGGTCAAGGGGGGTGTTGCTCACGGGAAGTCACTCCAAGTGGGTATCGGCGAACGATGCACGCGGGCCATCGGCGGGCCCATGGTCGAGTTTATGCCTTGGCCCCTCCCGAGGGAGGTGCAGCGGGTAATACTCGGCGAACTCTGCGTCACCCTTTTTGACCCAGGCTTGCTGGTGGCTTAGCCAGCTTGAATTCCGGTACGTTACGCGCCGCGGATCCTTCCCACGGCCGGGCGTTGTAGAGTGTCCAGCAGTTAGTGCATTTTTGACTATAACTACCGGCGGAAGGCCCTCCCTCAATGACGACGACCCATTCCCTGCCCGCGGGCGACGAGGTGGTACAGAACCTGCCGTGGCGGTGGCGTGTCCAGGGCAGGATCTTTCTCATCGGCGGGCTGGGCTTTATGTTCGATGCCTGGGATGTCACCCTGAACGGCGTCCTGATCCCGCTGCTCTCGGAAGAGTGGAACCTGGTTCCAGCGCAGGCTGCCTGGATTGGCACGGCAAACCTGCTGGGCATGGCGATCGGCGCGTTTTTGTGGGGCTCAATTGCTGATGCGATTGGACGCAAGCAGGCCTTTACCGCCACGCTGCTGATTTTCTCGATCTTCACGGTGGCCGGCGCCTTCGCTCCGGACATCGCCTGGTTCTGTGTCTTTAGGTTCCTGGCCGGCGTGGGGCTGGGCGGGTGCGTTCCGGTGGACTATGCCCTGGTTGGAGAGTTCACCCCGCGTAAACAGCGCGGCCGGGTGCTGACCGCAATGGACGGATGGTGGCCCGTAGGTGCAGCGCTCTGCGGCGTTACTTCCGCGGTCATCATGGCGACCGTCGCGGACTGGCGCTGGACCATGCTGGTTATGGTCATCCCGGCGCTGCTGGTCTTCTGGGTTCGCAGGTCCGTTCCGGAATCCCCGCTGTTCCTGGTCCGCAAGGGCCGCACCGAGGAGGCCAGCGCCGTCATCAATGATCTGATCCGCCGTACGGGAGGAACCCAGACCGAGTGGCGGCTTCCGGAGCCGGAGCCTGCGCAGAAGTTCTCCCTGAAGACCACGGGCAGCCAGCTTGCCGAGCTGTGGCGGTCCAATCCGAAGTCCACGGTGACAGCCTGGTCACTGTTTGTGACCATCCTGCTGGTCTACTACCTGGCCCTGCAGTGGATGCCGAAGATTCTCGTGGATGCGGGCTACGCCGAGTACAAGGCGTTCCTCACGACGTCGGGCATGGCGGCGGTGGGCCTGCTGGGTGTTGTTGCTGCGGCCCTGCTGGTGGAGCGGGTCGGCCGGAAGTGGCTGCTGGGCATTACAGGTCCTGCTGCCGCGGCGTCGCTGGTGGTGGTTGCCCTGGTGGTTGATGTTCCGGCTGCCGCAACGACGTGGCTGCTGATCTACGGCTTTGTGGTGCAGGTGGCCATACCGGTGCTCTACACCTATGTTTCGGAGCTCTACCCCACCCGGCTGCGTGCCAGCGGATTTGGCTGGGCATCCACCGCATCGCGGGTTGGTGCAGGTTTCGGACCGCTGCTTTTTGTATCCGTGCTCTGGCCGTATCTAGGCCTGCCGCTGTCATTTGCCGTGGCCGGACTTCTGGTGCTGGCTGCTGTGCTGTGGATGGCCAGGTTCTCGCCCGAGACTCGGGGTGCTGCACTGGACTAGGGTTCCCGGGGCCGTGGCTGAGGCGGGCGGCGGGTGCCTCGAAGCGGCTCCGGCACCGGGGACTCGAAGCGGCTCCGGCGCCGGGCCGTCCGGATGCCGTATCAGAGTGCCGGGAGTCCTTCTTTGCTGATTTTGCTCAGGGTCTCGATCAGCAGCCGGCGTTCCTGCACCTTGATGCGCTCGTGCAGGGTCTCCTCGGTATCTCCGTCGAGTACCTCTACCGCTGCCTGGGCCAGGATCGGGCCGGTGTCCACTCCGGCGTCGGCAATATGCACCGTGCATCCGGTGACCTTCACTCCGTACGCGAGTGCGTCCCGCACGCCGTGGGCGCCTGGGAATGAAGGCAGCAGTGCGGGATGTGTATTGACGTAGCGTCCTTCGAACGTGTTGATGAAGTGCTCGTCAACAATCCGCATGAATCCGGAGGAGAGGACGACGTCGGGATCATACGAGGCGACTTTCTCGGTCAGCGCGCGGTTCCAGTCTGCTCGCACCGGGTAGTCCTTGAAGTTCACCACGAAGGTTTCATACCCGGCTGCGGCTGCACGCTCAATGCCGTAGGTTGCGTTTCTGTCCGCGCCAACCGCAGCAATTTCGACGTCGAGCTCCCCTGCCGCAACGGCGTCGAGCACTGCCTGGAGGTTGGAGCCGGTGCCTGAAACGAGAACAACAATTCGCATGTGTCAACCTTAGGTCGAAGCGTCGCCTAGGCTTAATCCATGAATAACGACGGCCCTGATGTACGCCCGCGACCGCCGTTTCCCCCGGCAACCCGCAAACCGGAGCCCACTGAGGCACAGTCCAAGGAAGCCCGGTCCTACATGTGGGTGTTTATCGCCCTGCTGCTGGGAATGCTGATCAGCTCAGATCTGGCCCTGCCTTGGAAGCTGCTGCCGCTCATCCTGGGTATTGCCGCCCTGGTGGTCGGAATCATGACCCTTGTGAAGGTTGTCCGGTTTGGCATGGGCGGATTCATGCGCATTGTGGTCTCCATGGGTATTGCCGCTACGGCGTTCATGACCATTGGTCTTGCGGCAATGGTTGCACTGTGGCCGATGACCGAGAAGTACGAGACCTGCATGCAGTCGGCGCTGACGGTGCAGGCCACGGAAACCTGCACCAAGGATTACCTGAGCTTCGGCGGGATGATCTCGCAGCCGTAGCTTGTCCGGTTCCGTGTGACCGGGGCTTTGCTTTCGGGGGCTCTGCAATCGGGGCTGCATGCTCAGAACCCTGGCCCCTTTCCCCGCCTACTCCGACAGCCTTCCACGTTTCCTGGCTAGTATCGGCGCATGACACCCAGTGAACGGCGGTTTATGTGGTTCATCTGCGGTGGTTTCGGTGTTCTGTTTATCGGACTGCTTCTGCTGGTAACGAGCGGTGTCCTCGGGTATGTACTCGACCCTTTAGTACCGGGAACTAGCTGTTCACCCCTGTTGCACCAACCGAAGGACGCCGTGTTTTCTCGCGCTCCAGCCATGGCCCTGCGGCATAGCCGATAACCGCTCCGACAGCCACTTCAGCTGCAACCCAGATTCCAGTCCAGAGCGGATCCGGTCCGATCTCCACGAACCTGCCGATGCCAAGGGATCCGCGGGCAATCAGGGCGATCGCGGCGGCCAGGAGTCCGGAGACAACACCGATTACAACCCCCAGACAAACCGTCGAGGCGGATGCCGTGAACCATCGGGCACGGATCTTGATGGAAAGCCATTCGTCAAAGTGGTTCTCTCCCTCACGCAGGAACCACCACCCGGCCAGGACTCCGGCGGCCACAGGGATGAGGAGAGCGGCATAGGCGAACTCGAGCTGCCCTGTGGGGAGGGCAGCCAGGACCGGGACAGCGGGCAGCGGCCCGACGGTTGTTTCCAGCGGGCTGATCATGCTTCCAGTTCCGATGCTGAAACCCGCGCCGGATGCCCACGCCAGGGTCCAGACGACGAGATTCGGCAGGAGCCCAAGCTGTGCCACCGTGAGCACAATGCCGCCGATGATTCCGGCGTCGAGCTTTTCGTAGACAGTAACGATTTCCGCCCAGCTAATGGTCAGTGCCACCACTAGGAGGACTGCTGACAGCCCAACTGCAGCGGTAATCCCCACGACTCCAGCCCGGATAGCGGCCCAAAGATATGATCCTGCCCAGCGTGAGTGCTGGCTTGTCCGGGCAATCCAGTCGGTCAGGTCTACGCCTATGAGCCGGACCCATGAGCCGGCTTCCACCCTGGCACCAATGATCACCCCTAGTCCGGCCGAGATGAGGGGGATGAGGGCTCCGGCCACGAGGGAGATACTGACATCCTCATTTGCGGAGAAGTACGCTGCACATATTCCCAGAATGGCATATGTACCGAGCGCTCCGAGCAGTGCCTGCCAGAGCTGGTCCGTGTAGGAGGCTCTGGCCAGTCGGCGTCCGGCTCGCCAGCAGAGGAAGAACGGGATCATTGTCAGGCCCAGCGGAATGAGGGAAAGCAGTCCCCCGGAGGGTTCAGGGCCGACCGTTCCTGCCGGGTAGCTCAGTGACAGTGGTACTCCGTGGAGGAGCAGCCAGGCTTGTCCACTCAGGCGTGCCAGTGAGGCGTAGTCCCGGTCTGAAAACCCGTTGGTTGCCCAGACCCCTGTGAGAGGCAGGATGACGACCAGGGCCGACAGCACTGCCGCCTGCCCCAGTTCAAACATTCCCTGCAGCCAGAGCGGCATGGGCAGCACACCCGGTTTCTTCGGGCGTTTCAAGAGTTTCATCGCTTTCTATCGTGCCATTCACCGCCGGTCCTGTTGCTGAGGGTGTGGGCGTGAGTCGAGGCTGGGCTTGAGCATTGCGCCCCGGAAAGGCGGTTGCCCCTGAGAAAGGACGTGGTGCCCTTGGTCTAGAACGCAGTTGCCCTTGATCTGGAACGCAGTTGCCCTTGCCTAGAAGGGAGGTGGATCGTCACTCGGTTGTTGGCTCTGCTGCAGAGGGTCCCGCCGCACTGGGTCTGGCCCCACAACGTCCCGCCGCACTGGATCTGGCCCCACAACGTCCCGCCGCATTGGGGCTGGCCCCACAACGTCCCGCCGCATTGGGGCTGGCCCCACAACGTCCCGCCGCATTGGGGCTGGCCCCTGAGAGAGATAATCCAAAGCCGGATCGGTGACGTAGGTACGCCCGGTGGGTGAGCTCCACACCAAGGTTCCGGCTTCTGGTTGCCGGGCCTTCCAGTGGCCAAGGGTCTTGAACCTGTGGTGCTTGGGGCAGAGGTGTTCCAGGTTCCCATGATCGGTTGGTCCGCCGTGGGAGAAGGGCGTCGTGTGATCGATCTCCGCGTGGGTGACGTTCACTGAACAGCCAGGGAATCTGCACGTTCCATCCCGGGCCTGAAGCCAGCGTTTGAGCCCGGCAGGGATCCGCCGTGTTCGTCCAACGTTGAGGATTTCCCCCGTGTTTGGGTCTTGGAGCAGAGGCGTCCAGTGCAGTGCTTCGAGGATCATGGCGCGTGCGGTCTCGGCACTGACCGGTCCATACCCGTTCAGCTCCGCCGGATGCTCGTCTACGCCGGCGAGAGTGTCTGCGCTGATGAGGACCATAACCTCGGTGCGGACTTTGGAGCGGTTCTGGTTCCGGTGCCGTTCGGCCCGTCTCGGACGTTTACGGGCACTGGTCGCGGTGCCGGTCTCGGTCTGAGCCCCAGTCCCAGTCCCAGTCCCAGTCCCAGTCCCAGTCCCAGTCCCAGTCCCAGTCCCAGTCCCAGTCCCAGTCCCAGTCCCAGTCCCAGTCCCAGTCCCAGTCCCAGTCCCAGTCCCAGTCCCAGAGACTGTACCGGTGTGATGCTCAATCACGGTGCCCGCTCCGTCGCTGGGACCATCGGGGTTTATGTCCCTGGAATCACCTTCCAGGAGAAGCTCAGTAAGGGTGTCGGCACGGAGTTGGTCCATCGTCCGTGGGTCCCCTGCTCGTCTGCCGGCTTTGGCGGCGCCTGTGAGGGCTGCGAACATTGCCTGGCCCTTCTCTGCCGCGATGATCGCGCTGAGGCAGGACATGCCATCGGGCAGCGGCTGGAAGGTTACCCGCCGCCTGTCCTTGGCTTGGCGGTGACGGATCGGGATTAGATCCGGAAACCTTGATTCACGGAGCCGGCGGGCACGCCGGCCGAACCCGGCAGCTGTCCGGCCTTCGGCTGCAGCGAGAAGGTCCCGTTCGAATGCGGCACGCACACTCAGCACAGCGCCGGTGGACAGGGCTCCTGCGGTTCCACCTCCCGGACTGCGTGGATCCCCGTCCTGCCCTGTTCTCATGTCCTCCCCGCCGGCAACACCGGTATTGGCAGAGTCCGAGGATTCGCCACTCTTGTCGCCCCCATCCCGGCCGGCCGGAGCGCCCATGCCATCGAGACCGAGATCCAACTGGCTGGCTTCCCCTGCAGATTGGTCGCCTGCGGTGTCTCCAGTCGCCGGGTCACCGCCATCCAAATTCGCAGTCGTAGCCTCAGGAATGTCAGTGGGAAGGTTGTGGGTTTCTTCGAGGATGATGCGGGCATGCTGGATCGCGATCTTTCCCTCGGCCAGTTGGGTCAGGGTCTGCGGCGCCTCAGTGCACAGACGGGATGATTCGCTGATCAGCTGCATTGCCGTCATGTGCGGAATGTTCAGAACGGTGGATGCTTCGGCAGCTGCCAGGCTCATGGCCAGGGCGGGCTCTTCGCGTCCTGCAGCTTCGGCGATGTCCCGGGCAAAGAGCTCCTCCAAACGGGCTGCCACTCGGGCCTGCTGTGCCTGGGCCCAAGAGATAAGCATGCCCAGACGTTGTAGGGCAGAAACGGTTTCGTCGTAACCCAAAGAATCTGCTCCATGCAGCGTCAGGCGTCCGGTAAATCCCGCCGGCAAAACTGCGGGTTCCCCGGATGCGGGGTCAGCAACAAGTGCAGAGTCCGCATAGAACACGGCATCAGCGGTAGGAGCCGACCCGGAATCCGGACGAAAAGAAGACGGGTAATCGGCACCCGATTCCGCGCCCGGCGCACCGTTTTCATCCCAGTCAGGTGACCGGGAAAACGTGGTGTCCGAGGAGCGGTTCATACCCCTACACTCTCAGCTGCCACTGACATTTCGGGTCCAAATTTGGCTCTTTTCAGGACCACCGATTACGGGTCATTTTCCTGCTTTTCGGACCACGGTGAAACGCACCTACGGGCACCTTGGGCAGTCAATAACTGCCCCTTATCGCTGGCGGGTTAGGCCCCTTCCTGGCGTACCGCCGTCGGGCACGCGGACCGGATCTACTGCGTGCGAGAGAACACCAACCGCGCCCACCGCACAGGCTCCGCACCGCCGTCGGGCACCAGTGACAGCCTGATTACGCCATCAGGTCGATGATGCCCTTGACCATCGCGGCTCCGGCGCCAAGGAAGGCGATTACGATGACTGCGAAGCGGACGTGGTCGTCCCGGATGTGCTTCTGCAGGCGCTCCCCCGCGTAGATTCCGCCAACGATCATGAGACCAATCAGCACCCAGGCAACGACGCTGAACGGAGGCATCTGTCCCGGCTCCATCGTCAGTTTTACGGCCAGGGTGACCGTCGCGATGGTTACGAAGAACGGCTGCAGGGTCGCGGCGAACGGACGCTGCGGCCACCGTGCCATCACCGCGTAGGCGCTTACCGCAGGGCCGCCCACACCAGCCACAGCGTTGGTCACTCCGGAAGCGAAACCGGCTATCGCCTTCGCCGGATTACCGGTGACAACTACCGAATTGCGCGCCAGGATCAGCGACGCGCCAAGCGCCACCAGGACGATTGCACCCACAATCACTGCCATCGGGGCGGCCGGCAAATACACGGCAGCAATTGACGCCGGAACGCTGCCAATGACAGCTGGGATCACGAGCCAGCGGTACATGCTCCAGTCCACGTCCTTCCAGACCCGGAACATGATCAGCAGCGACGAAACCAACCCGCACACATTGACCATCAGCACGCCGGCATGGGCGCCAAGGATAATCACGAGGAACGGCGAAATGAGAAGAGCAAAACCAAGGCCGGCGATCCGCTGGGCCAGCGCCCCGACAAAGATCGAAGCCAGCACAACAATCAACAGTCCCGTAGTCACCCAAACACACTACGCTGGGCCTATGGTTTCCCCAGCTTCGGCACTCCGGACGGCTGACTGGCGCCGTCGCATGTTCGACATATACGCCCAGGTGCGCGCAACCGCGGAGGCTGATTCGCCGTCGTCGGCCCACGATTCGTGGCGCCGTGAACGGGATACGCTCTTTGCCTCGCACCCCGCTTCCCCGCTGAGCGGCGAGGCCAAACAGCGTTTCGGAGGGCTCGCCGTCGCTCCCTATGATCCTGAGCTGCGCTGTTCGGCAGAGATTGACGACGACGGCGCTGGCCAGCAGCTCGAAGTGGCCACCGGAACGGACGGGACGGTCTATTTCGAACGCCTCGGGACCGTTACGACGCCGGTCGGCAGGCTGGCGGTATGGAGGCTGGCGACCTACGGCGGCGGGCTTTTCCTGCCGGTCCGTGACGGACTCGCCGGCACCGATGGCGGAACGTACGGCGGCGGGCGGTATCTGCTGGACACCATCAAGGGCGCTCATCTTGGAGAAGGGCCTGGGGACTCGCTGCTGCTCGACTTCAATTTCCTCTACAACCCTTCGTGCGCCTATGACGAGCGTTGGGCCTGTCCGCTGCCTGGGCCCGACAACCGTCTTGATGTCCCGCTGCTCGCCGGTGAACTGTATGCCGAATACTAGGTTCTGAGCCGTGCAGACGTTCCTTCCCTACGAGAGCTTCCGGCGCAGTGCCGGGGTGCTGGATTCTCCGAGGCTGGGGAAGCAGAGGGTTGAGACCCTGCAGATTCTGCGCGCACTCGTCCTTCCCGACTACGGCTGGCGAAACCATCCGGTCACCCGTATGTGGATGGGTTATGTTCCCGCGCTTGTGGCCTACGGGCTGGCGATGACCGATGCGTGGACCGGCCGCGGATACGCAGATACCGTGAGGCCGCAGCTGGTTGAGTTCGCTCCGGAGGCCGACGGCGGTGAGTTACCGCTGCCGCCCTGGCTCGGCGATGCACAGCTCCACGAGAGCCACCGGTCGAACCTGCTGGCTAAGGATCCCGTTTTTTACGCCGACCTGTTTCCCGGCACTCCCCCGCATCTGCCCTACGTGTGGCCCGATCCCGAAGAACTGGTCCTTCCCGCAGAACCGGGCGGAGACGCGCTGTGGGTTGCCCGTTCCGTTCCAAGCAAGGACGGGCAGGTGATTGAGCTGCCCATGTTGTCCGCCCGCGGTGCGCCGGTGACGGGGAAGAAAGCCCGCCAGCTTGAGCGCTTCCTGGATGAAATGAACGACGGCGATGAGGTTGCCTTACTGGGGTCGGACCGGACTGTCCTGGAGCTGGGAACCGTTGGCGAGGCGTCCCTGACGAATGACACTGCCCAGCGGACGGTTCGTGTTTCGGGCAGTGTGCTGAGGTCAGATTTCGCGTATCCCGCTCTGCTGCAGGATCCTCGGACACTGTTCGCGGTGCCTTATCCGGGCCACCCTTAGACGGCAGGACCGGGCACAGAAACTCCGACTGTCTGGCCCGGATGATCTGTTCATCCGCGTCATCGGTTAGCCCGGCCATCCGGTGAATTCCGCGGTACGAGTTCCTCCTTAGAGACTTACGAGCTCCTCGACGACCCATCCCGCGTCCGTCCACCGGGCTTCGAGCATCTGAACGACCGGATGTTTACTGCCTGGGTGCTCGGTGTACAGAACATCGTTGGGGCCGCGTAGTTCAATCCGATCCTGGCTGAATTGGACCAAGACTTGGTATCGGCCAGCATCGGTCAAAACGTACTCGGAATCCATCCCCCAAACAGTTATCTGGCCGCCGAAAATCCAGTCCGAATTCGCGTATCCATCCGTAATCACCTGCTCGTACCGGGAGCAGTCCCGGCAGTCTCCCAGGGTCTGCGAGCCAATGGGTATTAGATCACCCGATTCATAACCGTAATTCACAAGGTCATACCAGTATCGCGCGAAGGCGATCAGTCCCTCTTTGGATTCGGCTTTCGCTTCCGCTGGCATGTCGGGCAGGGGAACGTTCTCAGCAGGCCCCTTAGCAGAAGCCGGCTTGTAGGTTGCGGAGGGTAGCGGTTTTGCAGAACGTTGCTCGGTCACCTGGTGAGACGACTGTCCTGAAGCCGTTCCTAGATCTTGTGGCGACGAACAACCCGCAGAGACTATGACCACACATGCCAGAAGCGCAGCAAATTTGTGTAAAGGAATCCACGACGAGGTCGTTCCGCTATGGCCGCCGCGGAGGAGTTGAAACGTCCTGCGTCGAGCCGGCCCCAGAGAATGATCCTCTGCTGCAAGCCCTCCCTGTTCCGGCGGGGAAGCCCAGACGCGCACGTCAATCACCCGTGGACTCGGCAAGATGAATGTACCAGCCCTCATTCTCGAACGATACTTCCATTATTTGGAGGAATGAGATTTCATCACCGGGTCGCCGGTCTGCCTGCCCGGCTTCATCCCAATAAGTCATGTCTCGTTGCTTCACTGAGACAAGAACCTGGTAACGCCCCTCTGAAGTCAACTGATACTCGGAATTTAGCGTGACTATTTCAATGTCGCCACCTTGGATCCATCCTCCCCTCCCGTAGACGTCGCCCATCCCGCTGTAGAAATTCTGGCAAGCGAAGCAGTCCGGCCCGCTGACAGCCCGAACGGGTTCAACATCCCCGGTCTCATACCCGTAATTCACCAGCTCATACCAATACCGCGCAAAAGCAATAAGCCCCTCTTTGGACTCCGCCTTCGCTTCCTCAGGCATCACAGGCAAAGGAACATTCTCCGCAGGGCCCTTAGCAGACGCCGGCTTATACGTCGCCGAAGGAGTAGGAGTCGGACTGGGAGAAACAGACTCGCTTACCGAAGGACTCGGAGACTGCGCTGCATCAGCACCAGTATCATCAGCACCGGAACACGCCGAGAGAGCGATCAAAGAACCAGCCAGAGCCAGAGATACCGCAGCAAACCGGCGGCGAACACCAAGACTGGACATCAAAACCCCCGTGGTAGGCAAGGCAGTAAGGCAGCGTGCGGTAGATCCTACTCAAACTGCCGCACAGCATACTGACTTATCCACAGGACGCCACAGAAGATCTACGTCCAGACGGGTTGGCACTCTTGGACGCAATGAAGCGTTCGGTTGGGCGCGGGGTCCCGACATAGGATGAACACCGTAATTTGCGAGTCGACGTCAGTTACACGACCGTCACAATTTTCCACGGCCCTAATGACTTGTTACGTGAAGCATCTGAATTCTATCCCGCGTGATAAATAGTCACTACATCCACGGCAGTCCATGAGCTACTTGCGAATGTGGCTTCGATCATTTGAACAGACGGCAGGTCATTGCCTGGAACTGTCTTGATGAAACCGTTGGCAGCTGTATAGAAGTCGAGGGGTTCCTGAACTATTTGTATGAGGACCTGATAGCGCCCATTATCGGTCAAGGCGTAGGTACTACTAACATCTAGGATTTCGATCTCGGCGCCTGAAACCCACCCCTCCCGGAACCCGCTGGCCACTGTTTTATAGTAGGACTTGCACGCATAGCAGTCCGGCCCGGTGATCTCTCTCAACGGCTCAACGTCGCCTGTTTGGTATCCATAGTTGGCAAGTGCATACCAGTGTCGCGCGAAAGCAATAAGCCCCTCCTTCGACTCGACCTTCGCTTCCTCTGGCATCGCCGGCATCGGAACATTCTCCGCAGGACCCCCAGCTGAAGGAGGCTTATACGTGGCAGAAGCAGACGGCTCCACTGAAGCCGGCGTACTCACCACAGCGTGAGATGGACCCACTTCCGTACCAGGCCCCGCGTTGCTCGAACAACCGGCTGACGCAACTACAAGTGCCACCAGCATAAAGGCCAGCGCCAGCCCACCGCCCTCGATCACGCGCATCAACGCCTGCTACGTCCGACTGGAGCACATCCAGCCGGACCGCTCGACCTAACCGGGCTCAACAACCCACACCGGCCGGATTCACCAGGCAGTTATCTGCAACATTCCTGGACTCTGCACGCCACACACTCACCACCTGCGACGGCGATGCCACCTCAGCACGTCCATCCATCGGAATCATCGGGCCGCCATTGACCGAATACTGTCCGGAGAAGAACGTCGTGATACCCACCGTGAAATCACCAGTCTGCGAATACATGTGGCTGGTTGGCGTCTGTTCGCCCCAGCGTGCTTCCGGCAACGGTCCTCCGGACGTCGACACCGGCCCATAGCTTGTGCCGTCGCCGTAGTTGAAGGTGTACTCCGTAGGCTCCACCTCGATGCGGATGGATTGGCCAAGGAGCTCCATCTCGAAGACCTGGCTGGATGCTTCCACGTACACGTTTGTGTGGGCACCAATGAGTGTGTGAGGACTTGGCTGGAGAGTCATGGTTCCCGGAGTAATAGGTGCTTCCTGGAAAGCCGTAAGTATGGCTTCGCGTAGTCGCTCCTGAAAAGCTGCAGGGTCTTCCGAGTAGATGCAACTCGGGTTGGCACCGAGGCGAGGCCAAGTAGCAGGGTCGGTAACCCGGAGCCCGGAGAACCACCACACCAGTCGACCGTCTGAAGCCGCGGTGCAAGTAGCGGCCTGTCGCAAGCATGCTATATCCCCGGAATTTCGGTCGTCGAAGCAGGCCGGTTCAAACCGATATCCATTGGGGTCTTCTGGAAGACCGACCTGTAGATTCGTCCACACCCCAGAGTCGTGCTGGTACCACTCGCCGATGACATCGCCATCATGGAATGACGATCCTCCTCCAGTCTTATCTTCATTGGAGTGAGCCGACGTGATGGGGGCCCAAAGCATGAATAGAGAAAGCACCAGGATCGTGATGGTCAATCGATCGACAGCAGCGGATCTCATTACATGCTCGACAATTGTGCAACGACCCATTTTTCATCTTGGAAGCGTGCCTCCAGGATTTGCACGACGGGGGCGTCGCTCCCGGGGTCAACGCCATACTCGGCACCTTCTGGTCCGAAGAACTCGATTGGTTCCTGCGTGAACTGAATCAACACCTGATACAGCCCATCAGGTGTAAGCACATAGTCACTGTGGACACTCCTAAAGTCGATCATGGCACCAGCCATCCAGTCTTCATCCCGGTACCCGCGCTGGACGACGTCAAAGTACCGGTTACAGTCAGTGCAGTCCGGCCCACTGACAGCCCGAACGGGCTCCACATCCCCCGTCTCATACCCGTAATTCACCAACTCATACCAATACCTCGCAAAGGCAATGAGCCCCTCCTTGGACTCGACCTTCGCTTCCTCAGGCATCACAGGCAAAGGAACATTCTCCGCAGGGCCGTCAGCAGACGCCGGCTTATACGTCGCAGAAGGCGTAGGAGTCGGGCTGGGAGAAGTGCTCGGCGAGACAGAACCACTCGGAGACTGCGCCGCATCAGCATCAGGATCCTCAGCACCGGAGCACGCCGAGAGAGCGATCAAAGAACCAGCCAGAGCCAGAGATACCGCAGCAAACCGGCGGCGAACACCAAGACTGGACATCAAAACCCCCGTGGTAGGCAAGGCAGTAAGGCAGCGTGCGGTAGATCCTACTCAAACTGCCGCACAGCATACTGACTTATCCACAGGACGCCACAGAAGAAGCACAACAAGCCCAGAAAGATCAGTCCGAATTGCGCAAAGAAACCAGCATTCGCCTGACATCGCGGTACTCCCCGGAACCGGCAAACGCTGAAGCCTTCTCCAAGTGCGCAGTCATATCCGAACCTTCATCGGCACGGACCACACCGGCAAACCGGCCACCGCTGGCTTCAGTCAAAGTAAAGAAATCGAATAAACCGCAGGCAGCCTCCTCTGCAGAAGGAGGCGGAGTGCTCACTACCGCATAGGTCACCAATGCTTCACCGGCAGCAGGAGCAACAGAGCGGTACACAAAACGCTGCTCAGTCCCCTGCTCGGATTCCAGGTCAGGCATCATCTGGGAGTCGTACTCCGTATAGGCAACAGGCTCCTGCATCCCCATGCACACCTGATCCGTAATGATCCCGGTATCCAGCCAGGCAATAACGTCGCCATCGGCGTCGTGAACCCGCAGGGAAACACCGCCGGCAGGGTCATTAGCCAGGGCTTCCACCTGCTCAACCTGCCAGTCAGAGCGGTATTCAAACTCCAGCGACGCAGCCTGGACCTCGTACACGGACCAGTCAGGAGAAGCGGTTTCAGAAGGCTCCGGGGCAGCACAGGAGGCCGCGGCAAGACCGGCCGTTATTACGGCCGCGAACAGGGTGTTACGGTATCTCACATCGGCTCCCGGAGGTTTCCGCGTGCTAAGCATCAATGCTACGCAGCCCCGCCAGCGCCGCCCATAGCATCCCGCGGTTTCACAGCACCCGTCCGGCACCAAAAACGGCCGGGCAGCACCGGGGGCCCAGCTATCTGTGCAGTGTCGCACGCTTCCCCTTTTTCCGCGCCCAACCGGCCCGACCCCTTCGGAGGCTCCAATTACCGACATCACAGCTGAGCACGACGTCTACTACGGCACCCCGGAAGACGGAGTAGAGGCAGAAGTCCTCCAAACGGCTTCCCTCGCCGTCGTCGAGAGGGTCGAACACCGTCCCAACGTCAGCAAGATCAAGGGTCGGCTCACCCTTATGGACACCGGCCTCACCCCGCACCAGGCAATGGTGGAAGACCTGCTTTTTGTGCGCAGGGTCCTCGATGACGCCGGAATCGACTACCTGCTGGTACGCGGCAACGACCAGCGCCCGGTGATCGCAATCGACCTGCAGCTGCGCGAAGACCTGCGCCGGGCCCTGGTGGAAGCATGCCGGGACGAACCGTTCTACTCACGCAGCGTCGACACGGAGAAGGCACGGACAGTGCTGGTGGCCGACGGAGACCTCTCACCTCACCAGAAAACCCGCATCGTCCGGCTCTTCCGGCCCCGCGGGACAAGCGGAACCAACCTCGTTTTCGGAGCCTCCGCGGGAGTCCAGGTGGAGCTCTGGGAACTGGGTGAAAAGGAAATCACCCTCCCGGTGGAGAACTCCCTGACCCGCCGCACCCTCCCCGCCTCCGAGGTGGTCCGCGGCAGCGTGGACAAGCACGGCCTGATCTGGCCGACCATCGAGAACATGTTCGCCGACCACGCCACGGACATCCGGTTCGACGTCGATCTGGTCTTCTCCTGGGTGGACGGCAACTCCCCCGAATACCGCGCACGCCGGGCCGCCCTGATGCAGGACGCCGTCGTTGGCGAAGGCGATGACAGCGAAGCCCGCTACCGGCAGATCAACGAACTCAAGTACGCCCTGCGCTCGATCTACATGTTCGCGCCCTGGATCCGGCGTATCTTCATCGCCTCCGATTCGCCGCGGCCGGAGTGGCTGGCCGATCATCCGTCGGTCACCTTCGTGCCGGCGGTGGAGCACTTCCGCGACCCCTCCGTGCTGCCCACGTTCAACTCACAGGCCGTCGAGTCCCAGCTGCAGCACATCCCCGGACTCTCCGAACACTTCCTGTACTCCAACGACGACATGTTCTTTGGCCGTCCGGTGGGCCCGGACCTGTTCTTCTCCCCCGGCGGCATCACCAAGTTCATCGAGGCCAGCACCCGCATTGGCCTGGGCGCCAATGATCCCGAGCGCAGCGGTTTTGAGAACGCTGCCCGGGTGAACCGCCGCCTTCTCTGGGAACGGTTCGGCCGGATCACCACCAGGCACCTCGAGCACACAGCGGCACCGCTGCGTAAGAGCGTCCTCGTGGAAATGGAAGCAGTGTTCCCGGAGGAGTTCGCGGCCACGGCGGCGAGCAAGTTCCGGGCGAAGGACAACATCTCCGTCACCAACTCGCTTTACCACTACTACGCGCTGCTCACGGGCCGTGCCGTCACGCAGGAAACCGCCAAGGTGAAGTACGTGGACACCACGTCCTACCGCGGGCTGAAGGATATGGACCGCCTGCTGGCGAAGCGGAACAAGGATCTGTTCTGCCTCAACGACGGCTCTTTCCCGGAGGTCTCCACCGAGGAACGCACCAACCGGGTGACGGACTTCCTGGAAAAGTACTTCCCCATCAAGGCGCCCTGGGAAAACTAGCAACAAAGTACGACGGCGGCACGTGCCTTTGCAGCGAAGGCCCGGGTGCCGCCGTCGTGCTTTATGCAGTGCTAGGCCAGGAACCCACGCAGCAGCCGTTCGGTACCTTCCAAGTGGGCCAGTGCCGCAGCCGAGGCGGCATCCGCGTCCCCGCGCAGGATGGCCTCGGTGAGTTCCCGGTGCTGCGCCTGGGAGTGGTCAAGGTTGGCCTGCAGCAGTGGAATCCTGTCCAGCAGGTCGCTGGCCTGGGCCCGGACATCTGCCACCGCAGCGACCAGGCGCGGTGATCCGGACAGCTCAGCCACGGCGATGTGGAAGCGGGCATCCTTCGGCCGGAATGTCTCGGTGGTGGCGCAGTCAACTTCCTCCAGCGCCGAGCGCAGATGGGCCCTGGCTGCCGGGGTGAGCGTTGCCTCGGCAGCCAGCCTGGCGGCCGCCGATTCAACCACCCTGCGGAACAGCAGGACGTCTTCGAGGTCGTGGGCATCGCCCTGGTCCGGCTGCGCAGCGGGACCGGGCAGGATCTGGGCGGCAAAGGTCCCGCCGTACCTGCCGCGGCGTGATTCAAGGTATCCGGCGGCCTGCAGCTCTGCGAGCGCCTCGCGCAGGGTAGCGCGCGAAACACCCAGCTGCGCGGCCAGCTCCCGCTCGGGTGGAAGCCGTGTCCCGGCGGCGTAAATGCCCAGTTTGAGATTCTCGAGCACCCGCTCGACGGTTTCCTCAAAGGCATTCCCCCGGCGCACCGGCCGCGGCGGAAGCGCTCCGGAATCGAAATGCGGCATCTCCATGTCCGGGATTCTATGCCTAAAACCCTCAAAATAGACCAATAAAAGTTCGCATGAACCCTTGACGTGCAGCCATGCGCGGCCTCAGACTCTTCCTCAACCGCCATGGACTGAAATCAGTCCTTTTGTGCGGTACCAGCTCCAGTGGATTGTTCCTGCACCGCGTCCTATTCCAACAAACAAGGAAAACGGCATGGCTAAATCCCGGGTCGATTACACAAAGGTCGACGCCAGCTACATGAGCCACCGGCAACTCAAGCGCGGTGCGGCGGGCTGGATCCTGCTCGCCGGACTCGGAGTTGCCTACGTCATCTCCGGAGACTTCTCCGGCTGGAACCTCGGCCTGGCCCAGGGCGGCTGGGGCGGACTGCTCATCGCCTTCGTGCTGATGGGCATTATGTACACGTGCATGGTCTTCGGACTCGCCGAGCTTTCCTCCACACTGCCAACCGCGGGAGCCGGCTACGGTTTTGCGCGCAGGGCACTGGGACCGCTGGGCGGCTTCGCCACCGGGATGGCCGTACTGATCGAATATGCCGTGGCACCGGCGGCCATCGCCACCTTCATCGGCGGGTACATAGAAGCCCTGGGGCTGTTCGGCCTCACCAACTCCTGGCCGGTCTACCTGGTCACCTACGCCATCTTCATCGGCATCCACCTCCGCGGCGTGGGCGAAGCGCTCAAGCTGATGTTCGTCATCACTGCCATCGCTGTCCTGGCGCTCATCGCCACCGTGGTGGGCCTGGTGCCTAAGTTCGACGCCGCGAACCTCTTTGACATTGTTCCCACCGACGCAGCGGGCGCCAGTTCCTTCCTGCCGATGGGTATTGCCGGTGTGCTGGCGGCGCTGGTCTACGGCATCTGGTTCTTCCTTGCCATCGAGGGCGTCCCGCTGGCGGCCGAGGAAACCTCCGACCCCAAGCGGGACATGCCCCGCGGCATCATCGCGGCAATGGCGATCCTGCTGGTTTTCGGCGCGCTGATGCTGGTACTCGTTCCGGGGGCTGCCGGCGCAGAGGCCATGAGCACCTCGGACAATCCCCTCCCTGAAGCTCTGCGCATCGCCTACGGCGGCAACACCTTCCTGGCGGACTTCGTGAACTACGCAGGACTCGCCGGACTCGTAGCCAGCTTCTTCTCGATCATGTACGCGTACTCCCGGCAGCTCTTCGCCCTCTCCCGAGCCGGCTACCTGCCCCGCTGGATGTCCCTGACCACACGCTGGCGCACCCCGTACATGGCACTGATCGTGCCGGGCACCATCGGGTTCCTGCTCGCAGCGCTCACCGGCGACGGCGGTCTGCTGATCAACATCGCAGTCTTTGGCGCAACCGTGTCCTACGTGCTGCTGAACCTCTCTCACATAGTGCTCCGCCGGCGGGAGCCCGATCTCCCCCGCGGCTACCGCACCCCCGGAGGAGCGGTGACCACCGGCGTCGCGCTGGTCCTTGCCGTAGTGGCAGTGGTGGCGACCTTTGTGGTGGACGTACTGGCTGCCTCCATCACCGCAGGCATATTTGTGGCAGCCCTGGCCTACTTCTGGTTCTACAGCCGCCACCACCTGGTTGCCAGCGCCCCGGAAGAGGAGTTCGCCCAGATCACCGAAGCAGAATCGGAAATCCGTTAGGAACCAAACGTGGGAAGTGAACAGGCATGAAGCAGCAGGAACGCAAACTACCGCCGAACGGGCTGGATCTCGAAGAACTGCGCGAACGCACCGAAGACGGCAGCATCGACACGGTAATCGTTGCCATCACCGACCATTTGGGGCGGCTTCAGGGCAAACGCTGCGGCGCCAGGTCCTTCCTCGAGGACGTTCATCCCCACGGTGCCGAAGGCTGCAATTACCTGATGGCGGTGGACGTGGACATGAACACGATCGAAGGGTACGAGTCATCGTCCTGGGAGAACGGCTACGGGGACCTTGTGATGCGCCCGGACATGGACACGCTGCGGCTGGTGCCGTGGCTGCCCGGCACCGCGATAGTCCAGTGCGACGTGCTGCATACCGACGGCACTCCGCTGGCGCCTTCTCCGCGGCAGATCCTCCGCCGTCAGCTGGACCGGCTGGAGGAGCTGGGCTACCGGGCCTACATCGGCACCGAGCTAGAGTTCATCCTTTTTGACGACAGCTACTCCGATGCCTGGGACCGCGACTACACCGGAATGCAGGCAGCCAGCAGGTACAACGTGGACTACTCGCTGCTGGCCACCTCCCGGCTGGAACCGGTGCTGCGTGCCATCCGTACCGGGATGGAGAGCGCGGGCATGGTGGTGGAATCCTCCAAGGGCGAATGCAACTACGGCCAGCAGGAAGTCACCTTCCGCTTCGACGAAGCCATGCGGACCTGCGACAACCACGCTTTCTACAAGACCGGTGCCAAGGAAATCGCAGACCAGCAGGGCAAGAGCGTTACCTTCATGGCGAAGTTCAACGAACGCGAGGGCAACTCCTGCCACATCCATTTCAGTCTCCGGGACCTGGACGGTGAGCCCGTGTTCCCGGGAGACAGCGAACACGGATTCAGTGAGGTGATGGAACACTTCCTCGCCGGCCAGCTGGCAGCACTGAAGGAACTGACCTATTTCCTGGCACCAAACGTGAATTCCTACAAGCGCTTCGTGGAAGGCAGTTTCGCGCCCACTGCCATCGCCTGGGGCATGGACAACCGCAGCTGCGCCCTGCGTGTAGTGGGCCACGGCGCCGGGATGCGCAGCGAAAACCGGGTGGGCGGCGGGGACCTGAACCCGTACCTGGCCGCAGCTGCACTGGTAGCCGCCGCCATTCACGGGCTGGAAAACCGGCTGCCGCTGGAACCGGTCACGGCAGGGAACGCCTACACCACAGGAGCGGACCGGCTGCCAACCACCCTGCGCGCCGCCAGGGACCTCCTCGCCGGAAGCGAGCTTGCCCGCAAGGCCTTCGGCGACGACGTCGTCACCCACTACGTGCACGCGGCCGACGTCGAGCTGGCCGCCTTCGAGTCCGCGGTCACCGATTGGGAGCGCAAGCGTGGCTTTGAGCGCCTCTGATAACCGCGGCACCGGCCGGCCGCTAATCGGGATTACCACCTACTACCAGGAGGCGGCCTGGGGTGTCTGGAAGGGGACGGCGGCCCTGATTCCCGGCACGTACGTTGAAGCCGTTGCTGCGGCCGGCGGCATTCCGGTGCTGCTTCCGCCCGTAGGAACCGGCGTGCACGTCCTGGACCGGCTAGACGGCCTGGTCACCGCCGGAGGCACCGACGTGGACCCGGCACAGTACGGGCACCAGCCGCACCGGCTCACCATTAGCCAGCCGCAGCGTGATGCCCACGACCTTGCCCTCACGAAGGCCGCCCTGGAGCGCGGGCTGCCGCTGCTGGCGATCTGCCGCGGCGCGCAGATCCTCAACGTAGCCCTGGGCGGAACGCTCATCCAGCACCTGCCCGATGCCCGGTCCGAAGCCAACTACCAGCCTGCCCCGGGAGTCTTTGGCGAAGTCAGCTTCACCACTACACCCGGCAGCCTGATCTCTTCCCTGCTTGGTCCCACGGCCAGTGCCCCCTGCTATCACCACCAGGGCATCGCCGAGCTGGGGCACGGGCTTGAGGTCACCGCGGTGGCTCCGGAAGGAACCATCGAGGCGGTTGAGCTGGCCGGCAGCAACGCCTGGGTGCTGGGCGTGCAGTTCCACCCTGAACAGAATCCCGCTGATCTGCGTCTCTTCCGCGGGTTCGTCGCTGCCGCGGAAGGCAGCGGCAAACCAGCGCCCGGTCCCGCCGCACCGGCTGCGGTTTCAACTTCCGAAGGAGCCCGCAGTTGACCACCCCCATCCTGAATCCGGCCACGGAAGAAATCATCACCACCGTCGCGCCCCTGGACCTGGACGCAGTGGATGCCGCCATCGCAACCGCGGCCCGTGCGTTTGAAACATGGCGGAACACCGGGCCTTCGGACCGGGCCCTGCTGCTGCGCCGCTTTGCAGCCGCCGTGGACGCTGATCTGGAAAACCTCGCCGCACTCGAAGTGGCCAATGCCGGGCATACCCTCGGCAACGCGCGCTGGGAAGCGGGCAACGTCCGGGACGTCCTGAACTACTACGCCGGGGCACCGGAAAGACACGCCGGGACGCAGATTCCCGTGGACGGCGGCATTGACGTGACGTTCCACGAGCCGCTGGGAGTGGTCGGGGTGATCGTGCCCTGGAACTTCCCCATGCCGATCGCTGCCTGGGGATTCGCTCCGGCGCTGGCAGCAGGGAACACCGTTGTGCTGAAACCGGCAGAACTGACCCCGCTCACGGCCATGCGGCTGGCGGAACTGGCCCTCGAAGCGGGCATTCCGGAGGGAGTCTTCTCGGTCCTCCCCGGCAAGGGGTCCGTGATCGGCGAGCGCTTCGTCACCCACCCTTCGGTCCGCAAGGTCGTGTTCACCGGGTCCACCGAAGTCGGGCAGCAGATCATGGCGGGCTGTTCAGCCCAGCTCAAACGCGTGACGCTGGAACTGGGCGGCAAAAGCGCCAACATCATTTACGACGACGCCGACCTGGACCAGGCGGCCGCCGCGGCACCGGGCGGGGCCTTCGACAACGCCGGACAGGACTGCTGTGCCCGTTCCCGTGTCCTGGTCCAGGCAGGGGTTTACGACCGTTTCCTGGAACTGCTCGAACCCCACGTCACGGGAATGGCGGTTGGAAATCCGGCTCTGGCGGAGACCGCCATGGGTCCCCTGATCTCCGCAGGCCAGCGCGGACGCGTTGCCGGCTACGTCACCGGAGACGACGTCGTTTTCCAGGGCCAGGCGCCCCAGGGCCCGGGTTTCTGGTTCCCGCCGACAGTACTGGCGCCGGCCCCGGGCAGCCCGTCCCTGCGGGAGGAGATCTTCGGTCCGGTCCTCGCCGTCGTGCCGTTCAAAGACGAGGCGGAGGCGGTGCGTATCGCCAACGACTCCGCCTACGGGCTTTCAGGCTCCATCTGGACCCGGGACCTGGGACGGGCGCTGCGCACCGCCCGCGGCGTGGAAGCCGGGAACCTCTCCGTGAACTCTCATTCGTCAGTTCGCTACTGGACTCCCTTCGGCGGGTTCAAGCATTCCGGGCTGGGCCGGGAACTGGGCCCGGACGCCCTGGACGCGTTCACGGAAACCAAGAACGTCTTTATCGCCACCGGCCGGTAGCGGCCCAAAGGAGGAACACCATGTTGGATCCGGTCTCATCTGCTCCCCCGCGCCGGCTCGAAGGACGGTCTGCGGTCATCACCGGCGGCGGCAGCGGGATCGGCCTCGCCACCGCCCGGCGCCTGGCTTCCGAAGGCGCGCACGTCGTCGTGGGCGACGTTGACCCCGTCGCCGGGAAGGCTGCGGCCGATGAGGTGGGCGGCCTGTTCGTGCCCGTTGACGTGACCAGCGAGGAAGAAGTTAGGCGCCTCTACGAGATCACACAGGACACCTACGGAAGGGTGGACATCGCTTTTAACAACGCCGGGATCTCCCCGCCGGAGGACGCTTCCATCCTGGATACCGGAATCGATGCGTGGCGCCGCGTGCAGGAGGTGAACCTGACCTCCGTCTATTACTGCTGCAAGTACGCCCTGCCCCACATGCTGGCGGCCGGGAAAGGGTCAATCATCAATACAGCGTCCTTCGTGGCGGTCATGGGGGCCGCCACTTCGCAGATCTCCTACAGCGCGTCCAAAGGCGGGGTCCTGGCAATGAGCCGGGAACTCGGCGTCGAATTCGCGCGGCAGGGAATCCGCGTGAACGCGCTGTGCCCGGGACCGGTCAACACTCCCCTGCTGCAGGAGCTTTTCGCCAAAGACCCCGAGCGGGCGGCCCGCCGGCTGGTGCACATTCCGCTGGGCCGGTTCGCGGAGCCCGAAGAGCTTGCCGGTGCCGTGGCGTTCCTGGCCAGCGACGATTCCTCTTTCATCACTGCCTCCACCTTCATGGTCGACGGCGGTATTTCCGGCGCGTACGTCACCCCGAACTAGCCGCTTCTCTGCTGCGCTGGAAGTGCTGCCCCTAGCGGGACACCACCACGTGCTCGTTGGGCACGCAGTGGGTCATGGTCAGACCTTCCACATTGCGCGGACCGTTGTTGCCGAGGTTCTTGACCCGGTCCAGTTCTTCCTCGTTCAGTGTCTGGGTGGGAAGCGGTCCCAGGTCCTTGATCTCAGACAGTCCAATACCCAGGCCTTCGCCCACACGGGCACCAAGCTCGTCGTCGCACATGTAGAAGTGCCAGAGCATTCGCTCCTGCACCGCACGCGCAGCCTCGGAGATGTTGTCGACGAAGTTCTTCACCAGGTCGTCCTTCTCCCACTGCTCCATCAGCTGGTAGCGCTGGCCGGCCTGCATGTAGTCGTTCGTGCGTTCGATGCGGGCCCGCATCAGCCGGCCCTTCAGCTCGGGGCCGATCTCCGTTGGACCCGTCCTGGGTGCTTCCTGCACACCGCCGGTGATGCTGGGCTCGTAGTTCACGTGCGGGTTCTGCCCCGGGGCGAGATCCGTGCCGTAGGACATCTGCCCGCCGCGCTGGTTGGTGGCCACCTTGGCGTTCTTGGCCGAATTAACCGGCAGCTGAAGGTAGTTCGGTCCCACCCGGTAGCGCTGGGTGTCCGAGTAGCTGAACGTACGGCCAACCAGCATCTTGTCGTCGGAGAACTCGAGTCCGTCCACCAGGACACCGGTGCCGAACGAGATCTGTTCGTTCTCATTGTGGTGGTCGGAAACGTTGCGGTTCAGGGTCATGGTTCCCACGTACTGCGGGACAAAGTCCTGTTCCGGCCAGGTCTTGGTGTCATCAAGCGGGTCGAAGTCCAGCTCCGGATGATCGTTGTCATCCATCATCTGAACGTAGAGGTCCCACTGGGGATAGTCCCCGCGCTCGATGGCTTCGTAGATGTCCTTTGACGCATGGCCCAGGTCCTGCGACTGGATGTTTCCGGCGTCCTCTTCCGTCAGGGACTTCACCCCCTGTTTGGGCTGCCAGTGGTATTTCACCAGCTTCGAGTCCCCCGCTGCGTTGACCCAGCGGTAGGTGTTTACGCCGAATCCCTGCATGTGCCGGTAGTCGGCCGGGATGCCGCGGGGGCTGAACAGGTTGACCAGCATGTGCATGGATTCCGGCGTCTGGGACATGAAGTCGAAGATCCGGGCCGGTTCCTGCCGGAAAGTCACGGGATCCGGTTTCAGGGAGTGAATGACATCCGGGAACTTGATCGCGTCGCGGATGAAGAAGACCCCCAGGTTGTTGCCCACGAGGTCCCAGTTGCCGTCTTCGGTGTAGAACTTCACTGCGAAGCCGCGCGGATCGCGTGCCGACTCGGACGAATCCCGGCCGCCGATCACCGTTGAGAACCGGATCGCGACGTCGGTCTTCTTACCCGGTTCGGAGAAGAGCTTGGCCCGCGTGTACTTGGCGATGGGCTCATCACCCCACTTGCCGCTGGCCTCAAACTCGCCGTAAGCCACAAACCCGCGGGCATGGACCACACGCTCAGGAATCCTCTCCCGGTCGAAATGGCTGATCTTCTCAAGGAACTGGTAGTTCTCCAGAGTTGCCGGGCCGCGGGATCCAACGGTGCGGGTGTTCTGGTTATCGGAGACCGGGTGGCCCTGCCGGGTAGTGAGGTGCTCCTGTGCCGCGTACTGCTTTTCGTCGTCCGTCATCACGCTCTCTCTCACTCGAGGTAGTGCTGATCAGGTCAAAGATGTTACCCGTTCCACTTTTGTGATGCAGCACGCCCCAGTCAACCCGGTCCGGTTCCACCGGCTGGCGGGAGGCGCTCCGGCGGGGCAGACTGGAACCATGACTACTGAAGAACTGCCTCCGGTTGTTGAGCTCACGGCAGAAGAAGCCTGGAAGTACGTCGAAAAGACCTTCCACGGCCGAATCGCAGTCAGCGTGGGCAACCAGCCCGACATCTTTCCCATCAACTACTTTGCGCATGACGGCGTGCTCCTCTTCCGGACCGCACCCGGAACGAAACTTGCCGGGCTGACGATCAACTCCCAGGTGGCCTTCGAAACCGACGGCATCATGAGCGACGAGGCATGGTCCGTAATTATCAAGGGCTCCTGCCGGGAGCTGGACCGCAGCGCGGAGATCGAGGAGGCGGAGAAGTACCCGCTGAAGCCGTGGGTCCGTACGCCGAAGTACCGTTATGTGGAGCTCACACCCACTTCGATCACCGGCCGGTTCTTCAACCTCGGACCGGAGCCGGACCCGGACGTTCTGTAGTCTCCCCTACGCGTTGCTTAGGGACCGGGCATCCAGGATGCGCCGGCCGGCTGCTTCCAGCCGGCGGCGCGTCTCCGTTTCGTCCACCCGCTCCCCCACGGTGGCGCTTTCCTCCAGCGGAACCACTGAGTGCACCACTGAATCTTCGTAGACGTGCACCATATTGAACCCCTGCCCGGCGTCCTGCCCGCGGGTTCCCGGGGTGGCAAGATCCTGCGTGTAGCAGGTAGCCGAGGCAACCGATACGGGAATTCCCGCAAAGGTGGCAAAGGTCGAATAGTGCAGATGGCCGGCGATTATTGAGCGCACGTCGGTTCCTGCCAGGACAGCCGCGAGGTCGCGCTGGTGGCGCAGCTCCACGAGGACAGTGAGGTCCTGGACACTGGGGACCGGCGGATGGTGAAGGGCCAGGATCGTCCCGTCCGGTGCCGGTGTGCGCAGAACGGACCGCAGCCAGGAAAGCTGGGAATCGCTCAGTTCCCCGTGGTGGTAGCCCGGCACGGACGTATCCAGCGTGACGATCCTCAGGCCGTTGACTTCGTAGACCCGGTCCATCGGAGCCATATCCGGAGCTTCATCCAGCAGTCTCTCCTTGAAGTGCTCCCGCTTGTCATGGTTTCCCATGACCCAGATGACTTTCGCGCCCATCTGTTCCGCTGCCGGTTCAACGATGGAGCGCAGCTCATCGTAGGCCTCGGGTTCCCCCTTGTCCGCCAGGTCCCCGGTAAAAACAATCGCCTCCGGCTTGCGCTCAGCAGCCGAGAGGCGTTCAAAAAGGGAAAGCAGCTTGGCCCGGCTGTCCACCGATCCGTACAGCGGTTGCGGTCCTGCCAGCAGATGGGTGTCGCTTAGGTGAAGGATGAAATGTCGCGGCCGGGGATGCTCGGCCGGGAGGTAATCCATTAGTGACCTTCTAGTGTCGTTGACGGGTTGCCCAGTAACTCATTAATAAAAGCAGATATCCGGGCAGCCGTGGGACTTTGCGTCGGCATGTTCCCCCGTCGAACCAAATGTGCGCGCTCCGGCCATCTTTTGTTCACCCGGCGCCGGGCGCGCATGGAAAGTTCGGCGCCTGCCGGGGCGCAGGGCTCTGGCGCCTGTACCGGCGCCGCCGTAGGCTCGTGCGTGGAAACTGCCGCCTCCGTAAGGAACCACCATGAAACTCAGCCACATCCCGCTGCGGCTCACCACCGGCGCGTACATCCTGAACTCGGGCCTGAACAAGCGAAACCTCGACGCCGAATCTGCTGCAGGCCTGCAGCATCTGGCAGGGAACGCCTTCCCCCAGGTACTGGACATTGAACCTGTCCGGTTCGGCAAACTGCTGTGCGCCGCCGAAATTACCCTCGGCCTGGCGCTGCTGACTCCTTTCGTCCCCAGCCGCCTGGCCGGTTTGGCGCTCGGCGCGTTCTCGGGCGGCATGATGAGGATGTATTTGAAGACGCCGGACTTCACTGAAGACGACGGCATCCGTCCCAGCGCCGCCGGCACCCCCTTCGCCAAGGACATATGGATGCTGGGCATAGCCGCCGCACTGGTCCTGGACACCAAGAGCAAGACCAAGGTCAAGGTCGTCAAGGTCCCCACCCCGGTGAAGGCCACGGCCGCCGCGGCAGCGGTCAAGGCTGCCAAGGACATCAAGGATTCAAAGTCCAAAGACAGCCAAGACAGCAAGCACCGCAAGGACAAGTAAGGGAGCCTGAAACGCGCTGAAGCCCTCTGCCTTGGGCGGAGGGCTTCAGCGCGTTTTGACCTGCTAGGGAATCAGGACAATCCGGATCGGGTTGCCTTCCTTCGCGTCCAGGGACTTGACCGCCTGCTCCGCCTCGGCGAGCGGCAGGCGGGCACTTACGGACTTGGCAAAGTCCAGCCGTCCCAGGCGGGTGAGTGAAACCAGCTGGGGAACGTGATGCGCCTCGGAGCCGTAATGGCCCAGGACCTGTTTGCGGGCGTAGGAGAAGCCGGTGCTGTCACCGATGGTCACGGGCTTTCCGCTAAGGCCAACCAGCACCAGCCGGCCGCGGAGACCCAGTGAGTCCAGTGCCTGGGCACGTACAGCGTCCACTCCGGCAAAGTCCAGCGCGACGTCGAGTCCCCGCCCGCCGGTGGCGGCCTTCACTGCATCGGCGAAGTCACCGGCCATCGGGTCCAGGGCAATGTCCGCGCCGAACTCCAGCGCACGGGCGCGTGCTTCCGGGATCGGGTCGACGGCAATGATGGGTGCGGCGCCAATCAGCCTCAGGAGCTGGACACCGTGGGCACCCAGTCCGCCGATTCCCCAGACGCCGGCTGCTTCCCCCGCCCGTACATCGGCAGTGGAGGCAATAGCCCCCCACGGCGTGGAAACGGCATCGGGAATGATGGAAGCCTGGTCGAACGGGATGTCATCACCCAGCGGAACACAGACGCCGGCAGGAACAACCAGATACTCGGCCCAGCCGCCGTCGTAGTCCACACCCATGGTGAGAGTAACCCCGTTGTACTCATAACCGGCCTGGACCACTACCCGGTCCCCCGCTGCCAGCGAGGAGACACCGGGGCCCGGCAGGTCGACCGTTCCGGCGACTTCGTGGCCGAGGGTGACTTCACTGCCTTTGAGGAACTTAGGGCGGAGCAGGCCCTGGATCAGGTGCACATCAGACAGGCAGACGCCTGCCGCGCCCACCTTCACACGGACAAAACCGGGCCCGGGGTCAGGGACCGGGACCTCTTTCAGCGCAAAGGTGCCGGTTTCGATGTTGAGCCGGCCGGCGATCATCGTACGGGAAATGTCTGCTGACATTTACATACCCCCTTGACGTGGAAGTGCGGCCGCAGCTGCGGTCGCACTTCCAGTATCCGCCCGGTTTGAGCCGCTGCCCAAACCGCCCGGGAGGCCTGCTATTCAGTGCTCAGGATCACCTTCAGCGCATCGGTCTCCGCCGCCCGCGAGAATGTGTCGTACGCGGTCATCATGTCATTCAGCGGGTAGCGGTGGCTGATGAAGGGCTCGGCCGGGAGCTTCCCCTCCGCCATCAGCTTCAACAGCATGGACAGGGTGTCCGTGTTCACCAGGCCCATGCTGATGTCGATGTTCTCGATCCACAGGCGGTCCAGTTCCAGGCTGACCGGTTTGCCGTGCACACCCACGTTCGCCACGTTTCCGCCCGGCCGGACAATCTCTGTGCACATCTCGAAAGTCCGGGGAATACCCACGGCTTCCACGGCCACGTCCACGCCCCAGCCATCTGTCTGGGACATGATCTGTTCCTTCCAATCGGAGTCGCCGGAGTTCACTCCGTGCGTGGCACCGAACTTGCGGGCCTGGTCCACCCGGTTCTGGTCCAGGTCAACGGCAATGATTTTCGCGGCCCCGTACAGGCCAGCCGTGGAGATCACGGCGAGGCCCACAGGTCCCGCTCCAATCACGGCGACAACGTCACCGGGCTTGGTCCGGCCGTACTGCACGCCCATCTCAAAACCGGTGGGGAAGATATCGCTGAGCAGCACTCCGTGCTCTTCGCTTACGCCCTCCGGCAACAGGTACATGGAGGTGTCTGCATAGGGAACCCGCACATACTCAGCCTGCGTCCCGTCGATCAGGTGGCCGAAAATCCAGCCGATTCCGGACTGGCCTTCGGAACCGGTGCAGTGCGAGTACAGGCCCTCCTTGCAGAAGCTGCAGGAACCGTCGGCGGAAACACAGGAGAGGATGACCTTGTCCCCAACCTTGAAGTTGGTGACACTGGACCCCGTCTCGCTGACGGTGCCTACCCCTTCGTGGCCGAGTATCCTGCCCGGGGTGACTGCGGGAACGTCTCCCTTAAGGATGTGGAGGTCTGTGCCGCAAATGGTCGTGGTATCGATTTTGACGATCACGTCCCGCGGATCCTGAATCTGCGGGTCAGGGACGTCCTTCCACGCCTTCTGTCCGGGTCCTTCATAAACGAGTGCTTTCATGGTGTCCTCGTTCTGCTGGGGTCCGACCACTGGCAGGCGCGTACGCCTGTTCGGGAAGACTTCCCGATGGGACCCGGATCCGAGCCGCCGTCGGACGCTACTTAAGACTAGGCGCGGCCCGAAGCAGGTGGAAGGTGTCGGGGCCTACTCGCCCGCAACATACAGCCATCGGCCGTCTTCCCGGACGAAGGTGCTGCGTTCGCGCTGCACACCGGCGTCGCCGTCCTGCCGGTAATGGGCCTCAAAGGTGACTACTCCGGTCGAATCCAGTGGCCCGCCGGCCTCTGTGGACAGAATGTCCAGGCGCCGCCAGCGCATTTCGCTGTCAAGATCGAGCCGGGCAGGACGCCCGCTGGGGTGCCAGGTCCGGAGCAGGTATTCCTTGTCGCCGGTGACGAATGCGGTGTAGCGCGAACGCATAAGCGCTTCTGCGGTGGGGGCCCAGGCGCTGCCGGCATGGAAGCGGGAGCAGCAGTTCCCGTACGTCTCACCGCTCAGGCAAGGGCAGCGGTCGTTAGGGGACGGTACGGGAAAATCCATGTTTCAAGTATGCGATCCGAGCCGCTTCCGGGCCTAACCCGGACAAACCGGCGGGCCTGGGTTACGGTTCCCCGCTGCTGGTCCCGCCAATCTGGAAAGGGACCTTCTGGGGCTGGAGGGAGTCGGACGCTCCGACCCGGCCGGCTGCCAGCACCACTGCCACCGTCAGGACGGTCATGGCCAGGATTGCCAGCAGCACACGGCCGGCGAGGACGGCACGGCCGGGAGGCATTGGAACGGCGGCTGCGCGGGCAATAGCGGCCTGTTTCGGCCCCGCGCTGCCGGGACGCCCCTGGCCGGCTCCGGACAGGGGGCCGATCGACGGAGGCGTGGGCGGAGCCGCAGGCGTATGGATGTCCGGATGGTCCAGGTCGTCCCTGGCCAGATAGGCTGCGGCTGCCTGCTCCATGGCAGGCGTCCGCGGATCCTCTGCAGTACTGGCGCCGGTGCCCGTATGCAGCCAATCCAAGCTGGCGGAGGTCTCCGGCTCAGCCGCCAAACCGTCCACTTCTGACGCCTCTGCCGTTTCAGGAGCCGCTGTTTCCGTTCGGGGCGGGGCGATGTCCCGGGTTGCAGCCGGTGTCACGGGCCCTGCGGACCACCCGTGATCCAGCAATGCAGCAGACACCTCCGCAGCCGTTGGCCGGGACTCCGGGTCCCGTGCGGTCATTCCGGTGAGCAGGGAGCTCCAGTGCGTGCCGAGGGTCTCCGGGACCTCCGGATCCCTGCTCAGCCTTGCAACGGCTGCCTCCAGCGGGGTGCCGCCGAACTCAATTTTTCCGGTTAGGCACTCCAGCAGCACCAGTCCAAGGGAGTAGATATCGGACGAGGCGCACGCGGACCTGCCCGACGCCTGTTCCGGACTGAGGTAGTTGGCCGTGCCAAGCGTTGCACCGGTCGCAGTGAGCCTGGCCCCGTCCATCATCCGGGCGATCCCGAAGTCCGTGAGCTTGGCCCGCGGTGCCGTACCGGCGATGGTAGGCGGCAGGAGAATATTGGCCGGCTTAACGTCGCGGTGAACCACTCCTCGCGCATGGATATAGGCCAGCGCACCGGCGAGTTCAGCGCCGACGTAGGCAACGTCAGCTGCAGGCACGGGATTGTCCCGAAGCCGCTTGCGCAGGTCCGGCCCGTCCACGAGTTCCATCACCAGAAATGCCCGGGGCTCTCCGTCGGGACCGTCGTCGCGGCCGGCGTCGTCCTTGCCTGCGTCAAAGAGTGTCACCAGCCCCGGGTGCGTCAGCGAAGCCAGGAGACGCATTTCCGTTTCCTGCCGCCCGACGTCGTCGGGGTCGACAGCGCTGGCCCGGAAGAGCTTCACGGCGATGTCGCGTCCGAGAGCTTCGTCCAGTCCCTTGTAGACGGTGGCCATGCCACCGTGGCCAATTGGTTCGATGAGTCGGTATCGGCCCGCAATCAGACGATTCAGGCCACCCGCTGCGCTGATTTCCATGCTGCAACCTTCTCTCGCCATTCCAGAGTAGCGGAGGGTCCTCAGGGCGTAGACAGGGTCTGCGTACTTATTTTCGAACTTAGTTTTTCCCTCGTGGAAGGAGGGTGCGTACGCTAAACTGCCCTGCCGCGTTTACACACGGCAGGGCAGTTTCAGGGTGCTTCGCAGCGCCTTGGCGGGCGGGTTGTGAGACCGCCCAAGTGAGGGGCTACTCGCCGCCGAATACCGGCGAGAGTGCCTTCCAGGCCTGCTGCAGGCCAAGGATGATGAACAGCAGGGCGGTGATGCCCAGGGCGATGTTCGTGTGGAGGCGGTTGGCCCATTCCTTCGGGATGCGCTTGCCGTTGAGCAGTCCCAGGAGGGTGACGGCCAGGAACGGCATGAACAGCGAGCCGAGCACGCCGTAGGCGAGGATCAGGCCGATCGGCTGTCCCAGTGCGAAAAGAATCATCGGCGGGAAGGTCAGCCACAGGACGTAGAACTTGAAGTACTTTCCGCCTACGCGGGTGTCCGGGTGACCGGATTCCTTTCCGCGCATGTTCCCCCAGAAATCGGCGAACATCAGCGAAACGCCGTTCCAGACGCCGATGATGGAGGAGAAGGACGCGGCCCAGAAACCGATCAGGAAGCCGGTTCCAATGAAGTCGCCGTATTCAAGCTTCAGGACGTCGTAGAGGTCCAGCAGGCCCTTGTCGCCTGCGCTGAGCGTGATGCCGGCGGTGCGGACAACCTCGGCACCCACAATGAGCATGGCGATCACGAAGATGCCCGTCATCACGTAGGCCATCGAGTTGTCGATGCGCATGACCTTCATCCACTTGGGCGTGTACCAGCCCTTTTCGCGCAGCCAGTAGCCATACGCAGCCAGTGTGATGGTGCCGCCGACGCCGCCGGCGAGAGCCAGCGTGTAAACGATGCCGCCTTCGGGGATCATCGGGACGAGGCCCTTGAACATCTCCGGGATGTTGGGGGTTGCGATGATGGCCAGGCCGACCACGGTGACGAACATCAGGCCAACGAGGGCAGCAGTGATCTTTTCAAAGGTGGCGTATTTACCGAACCAGACCATGACGAAGCCGGCCAGGCCCATCACGATGGCCCATGCCCACAGCGGAAGGAACGGGAAGACTGCTGCCAGCGGCAGCGCAGCGGAAGACATGGCCGTGGCGCCGTAAACGAAGCCCCAGATCATGATGTACGGACCGAAGTACCAGGTGGTCCAGCGTCCCAGCGAACGCCACCCTTCGAAGATGGTCTTACCGGTTGCAAGCGTGAACCGCCCGGCACCTTCCACGAGGATGATCTTCAGGATGACGCCCAGGATAACTGCCCACAGCAGGCCGTAGCCGTAGCGGGATCCTGCCACCAGGGTGGCAACCATGTCGGCAGCACCAACACCCGTGGCAGCAACCACGAGTCCCGGGCCGACAATTTTCCATTTGGCGGCCTTGCCGCCGTCGTCGTCAATCCGCTCCGAATGCGGTACTGCATTCGCGCGGGGAGTGTTTTCAGCCATCGGCCAAGAGTTCCTAACTTGCGAGTGTCCGCGGCGCCAAGACAGCACGCGGCAGTGTGCCCGGCCTCACCCGGGACAATGAATTCTCTCACAGGGGGTTGTGCTCAGCCGAATTCCGTGAATGGACTGACCGCATGCGCACCATACGCCACAAAGGCCTCAGGTTCAGGTGTCACGACCGTGAGGTTGCAGTGGATTGCCGTCGCCGCGAGCCAGGAGCGGTGCGAGTCCCGGGGTCCTTCGGCAGCGGGCACAGGCAGTGTCCGCCACAGCATCGCCACCTCATGGTCCACGGGAAGGATGTTCCCGGCAAAGCGCTGGGACAGTTCCTTGAGCCAGCCTGGAGCAGCCGATTCGAATTCCCCCACGGTGAGGGCGGACACGAAGACTCGAAGGTGGCTGCGGCTCCGGAGGAAACCGACGACGGCGGGGTCTGGGCTCCCGCTGCGGACCTCGGCAAGGACGGGGGTATCCAGCAGCAGCCCTGCCGGACCGCTCATGCAGCGGCTCTTGGCTCGCTGAGAAGGAACTCGACGAAGGCCTCGCGCAGACGTACGAGGTCCTCATAGTCCTGCAGGCTGACTGCTTTGAGGGAGGTTGCTGGGGGAACAGGAGTGTCCATGGCGGCGGCGCCGGGCGCCGGTCCTTTCGGCGTGCTCTTGCCTGGCACCGGTTGCCCCAGGGGCGAGTGCAGGCCGCTTCTTCATCCGAACCACCCAACGAGCGTGGGGTTGGTATGCGGCCAAGTCGGAGCTTGGCGGCCGCAGTTCTTGAAGCTGTTAGGAGTATAGCCAGAAGCATCCGGATTTGTGTGCTGCGTTACGTCCCCGGCGGGCCAAGGCCCCGGGAAGGGTCAGCCGGTGCAGGTTCCGTTGAACCGTGCGGGCACCCATTCCATGAAAATACCGGCCGTTACCGGTCCAATGCCGGGGAACCTCCAGCCTGTGCCGCAGCTCGCCGGCCGAACCGGCGCCCTTGACCATGTCCCCTATGGAACCGAACTCTTTCAGGATGCCTGCCATCACCGCGTGAAGCTCATCATCTTCCTTCCAGCGGTAGTGGACGTATCCACCTTCGGTGAGCAGGCGCATCAGCTGGTCACGGCTGACATCGGCGAGGTACGCCCGGGCAGGCACCGGGGAAATGCCCTGCTGCCGGCGCCGGCAGGCAGGGGGACGCTTCAGCGCGGAGTGTGCCTTAAACGCGAGATGCAGGACGGAATCCGTCCTGCATCTGCGTTTCCAGCTGGCCCGTGAAAGGGCCGGAAGTCTTGGTTAGACAGGCTGGATGTTTACCGCCTGGGGACCCTTGGGTCCCTGCTCGGTGTCGAAGCTAACCTTCTGGTTCTCTTCAAGTGAGCGGTAGCCGCTCGCGTTGATGGCGGAGTAGTGGGCGAAAACATCGGCGCTGCCGTCATCGGGCTCGATGAAGCCGAAGCCCTTTTCGGAGTTGAACCATTTCACGGTGCCAGTTGCCATTTTTAATCATCCTTCTGAGGCGAAACATCCCCGACCGTCGAGGAGTTTCCAGCTGAAGTGTCCCATGCAGCGTTCTACAAAAAAAGCGGCTGGCCCTGGATTCGGGCTTCGCCGCTTCAAGTTCAAACACTCAACACAACAACTGCGTGCCAGTATACACAGAGATAACGGTCAGGTCACGGGCTTTCCCAACCCCCGTAGGCTGGATGGATGGACTCCCCGATCGATCACTACCTGCAACGAATCCACGCCGAGATTGCCGACCTAAAGGACGGGAAACCGTACAGTTCCATTCCCGCGATGGCCAACGTGGATCCCGATCACTTCGGAATAGTCCTGGCCACTGCAGACGGCTTCGTCTACGAGGTGGGCAACACCCGCGAGGAGTTCAGCATCCAGTCGATCTCCAAGCCGTTCACCTACGGCCTGGCGCTGGCCGACCGGGGCATGGACGAGGTGGACGCCAAGGTGGACGTTGAACCGTCCGGAGACTCGTTCAACGAGATCTCCCTGGCCGAAGGCACCGGGCGCCCCGCGAACGCCATGATCAATGCCGGAGCCCTCACTGCCACCTCCCTCGTCCGCGGTGCCGGCGGAAATTCACGCTTTAAGCGAATTCTCAATACGTATTCAGCATTTGCGGGACGTCAGCTCTCTGTCAGCGAAAAGATCTACCAGTCAGAACTCCGCTCCGGGCACCGAAATCATGCACTTGCATATCTTCTGCGTAGTTTCGACATCATTGAATCTGATCCCACACCGGTCATTGAGGACTATTTCCGGCAATGCTCGGTAATGGTTAACACCCTGGACCTGGCAATGATGGCTGCCACCCTTGCCAACAGCGGCCGCAACCCCCTCACGAATGACCAGGTACTGGATATAGCGCCGGTGGAGCGGGTGCTCTCCGTCATGGCCACCTGCGGCATGTATGACGACGCCGGTGCCTGGATGAGCAGCGTAGGCATGCCAGCGAAGTCCGGGGTAGCCGGCGGCACGATCGCCGTGCTGCCGGGCCAGATCGGTCTGGCCGTCTACTCGCCGCCGCTGGATGCCCACGGCAGCAGTGTGCGCGGCGTAGCCGTCAGCCAGCGGCTCTCCAGCGACCTTGAACTGCACTTTGTCCGTGCCGGACGTACAGGACGCTCTGCGCTGCGCGGTTCCTATGACATTGGCACCACTCCTTCGGGCATCCGCCGCAGCGAAGAAGCAGCCAACGTCCTGCGCTCCAACATCCACCGTGCACGGGTGCTTGAGCTGAACGGCGACCTGCTCTTTGCCGGTGCCGAAGCCATGGTGCGGGAGCTCGCTTCCCTGGATGACGACGTCGTACTGGTGGTGCTGGACCTGCGCAGTGTTGATGAGGTCTCCGGAGTGGCCATGCGGATGTTCGCCGAGGCGGCAGACATGCTGACCCGCGGCGGACGGAGCCTGGCCATCGTGGACGCGGACGGGACCGTGGCGGCCAGCCTGGTGGAAGACGGCCACGACGTGCAGGCGTTTGCCACCCATTCCGGAGCGGTTGAGTGGTGCGAGGAAGAACTGCTTGAGCGCTACGCGGCGGACCTCGTTCAGCCTGCCCGGATACTGCCCAAGGACTCCCCCGCGCTGGCTCCCCTCGGTGAGGACAGCGCCAAGGACCTTTCCTCCCGGATGGAGAAACTGACCTACGACGACGGCGATGTGATCCGCAGGATCGGCCAGCGCTTCAGCGGTGTCTACTTTATTGCCTCGGGCCATGTGCAGACCCTCATGCCGGGTCCGGACGGCCACCGCGTGAAACTGACGCGTCTGGGCGCCGGAATGACCTTCGGCGAGATGGCCCTGGGCGAGGACCGGAGGCAGGAGACCACCGTCAAGGCCGACGGCGCAGTGGAGGTCTGGCGCCTGCCGGCCGACGTGATCCATCAGATCGAAGAGGATGAACCACGCCTCGCGATGCAATTCTGGCGTGCCCTGACCCAGGACGCCTATACCCGGGTGGAACAGTACCTGCGCGAGACTGCAGTGCGCGTCCAGGACTGACGATCTCCGGCATCGGAGGGTAGGCCCCGTCTTCAGCGTCTCGACGGGCCCTACCCTCCGCCGGGCGGAGTTGACGGGTTAAACAAGAAGAGCAGGACGGTTGCCCGTCCTGCTCTTCTTTTTAGATGCCTGCCTTAGCGGCGGCGTCTAGGCTTCTTGAATTAGAGGCCCTGGATGTTCGTGGCCTGCGGACCCTTGGGGCCCTGCTCGGTGTCGAAGGAAACCTTCTGGTTCTCTTCGAGGGACTTGTAGCCGCTGGAGTTGATGGCGGAGTAGTGAGCGAAGACGTCGGCGCTGCCGTCGTCCGGCTCAATGAAGCCGAAGCCCTTTTCGGAGTTGAACCACTTCACGGTACCTGTAGCCATTTTTTATACTTCTTTCTGCTCGAAACCGCTCCCGACTTTCGGGGGTTTCAGTCGCGGTGTCCCTTTTACCGCTTCTACAGAAAAAGCGGCTAGCCCGTCTGGGTTTCGCCGCTTGAAATACAAAATGCGCAACACAACAACTGAGAAAGACTCTACACGGGGTTTCCCGAAACACCTAATCGGGCCTGCGGGCCGGGCCGGCCATGGGCCCCTTTAGGTACCCTGGCGCCCCTCCCGCTCCGGCAGCAACAGCTGGCTGGGGATCCGGTCCCTGTCAGCCACGCGCCGCAGCAGCTCGCGTTCCACCGGCACTCCCCTGCGCATTACGCTCACGTCTCCGGTGGGCTCAAGCAGCACTATCGAGACCTCGGAGAAGTTATGGATCCCGGCTTGGCGCAGTTTGAAATAGAGCTCGTCGTTCTGGATCCGGGCCTTTCTGAGGTTATCTGCGAGGATCTCGTCCCCGGCCATCAGCAGTACCGGTTTGCTGCTCAGGTACACGCCGCGTTTGGTGCGGCGGAGGTACTCTTCGAGCCGCATCATGGTGAACAGGGTGATGAGTCCGACGATCCCGCCGGCGAGGGTGGGTGTGTAGCCGAGGATGACCCGGCCCACTACGCCGCCCAGGGCAATCACAATCGCCTTGTCCAGGGTGCTCCAGCTGGCCAGCGCACGCTGGCCGAAGCCCCTGATCAGCAGGAAGAACGCGGCGTAGATGCCGATGGCCGAGACCACCACCCACAAGGCTTCGATCGGCGTTATGCCAAGGCTGTACCACGGATCATTCGACACGGCAGGGTCTCCTCCGGCAGTGAGCGGTTCCCCAGTACCTTAGGCAGGCAGCTGTCTCAGATGGTAGTCCGCGCGCTTTTCCGCGGGGACCCCTTAAGCAAAGACAGATGTGCCGGTATGCCGGCCACAGAGTTCCCGCTGCTCTGCGGTAACCCGCAGCAGGGCGCCCGTGACTGCGTCGACAAAGGCCAGAGTGGTTTCAGCCTTGATGCACGCCTTATTCGTCACCGGGTCGGACACCAGGTAGGAAATGGTCAGGCTCGCTCCCTTGACCGAGCTGAACCAAATATCGACGTCGGCCGGGACGTTGCGGTACTCCAGCGGAGCGAGGTACTTGACCCTGTGTTCAGAGACCAGCGACTGGGTGTTTGGCGGAACCGTGTTGAATAGCGGCACGGGCGGCTCGATCCCGTGTGCACCGGTGCCGCCGGGCGGACCGAACGCGAGGATTCTGGCTTCTTCCAGCATCCGGATCACTTCAACGTTGTTGATGTGCCCATAGGCGTCCATGTCCGACCAGCGCAACGGCACGTTGACCCGGATGACGTGGGCGGATGTTTCCATGTCTAGATTCTGGCATAGGGGCCGGCGCACCTGTCCGCGGTCATCCAGGCCCTGATGCAATCGCCTTCCCCGTTCCTCCCCGCGAGATGGCAGAAACTGCCCGTTTGAGGGTTCATACGGGCAGTTTCTGCCATCTCGATGAAGGTGAAGACGGGTTAGGCGGGAACGAGCTCGGCAGCCTCGGCCAGGAGTGTGAAGGACCGCAGCCGCTGCTCCAGCGTGGGAGCGTGGGTGGCCACGATCAGCTCATCCGCCTGGGCATGTCCGGCGAACCAGTCGAGGTAGCTGCGGACCTCGGCGGGGGTACCAACTGCGGAGTAGTGGCCCATCATCTTGATGTGCTGGCCTGCCGGGGATTCAAGCACCAGGTCGGCTTCCTCATCCGTGTAGGTGCGGTCCTTGCCCAGGAGCTGGGTGACCCGCCGGCGCTGGGACTGTTTGAAGATTTCCTCTGCCTCCCCGGTGGTGGGAGCGGCGAGGGCGTTCACTCCGGCAATCACGTACGGTTCCGCCAGCTGTTCGGAGGGCTTGAACTCGCGCCGGTACAGCGCGACGGCGTCCTGGAGCGCCTGCGGCGCGAAGTGCGAGGCGAAGGAGTACGGCAGGCCCAGCGCGGCGGCCAGCCGGGCGCCAAAGAGGGAGGATCCGAGGATGTACAGCGGCACGTTGGTGCCCTTGCCCGGAATGGCGTCGATGCCGGGAATCAAGCTGTTGCCGGTGAGGTATCCCTGCAGCTCCTGGACGTCACGGGGGAAGCTGTCTGCGGACATGGGATCACGCCGCAGTGCGCGCATGGTCTTCTGGTCACTGCCCGGGGCCCGCCCAAGGCCCAGGTCGATCCGTCCCGGATACAGGGACTCCAGGGTGCCAAACTGCTCGGCAATAGTCAGCGGGGCATGGTTGGGAAGCATGATTCCGCCGGCACCAAGCCGGATGGTGGATGTGTTGGCACCGATGAAGGAGATCAGCACACTCGTGGCCGACGACGCGATGGTTGGCATGTTGTGGTGCTCTGCGTACCAGACACGTCGGTACCCAAGCTTTTCGGCGTGCCGGGCAAGGGCCAGGCTTTCCTTGAAAGAGTCGGCTGCAGTCCCGCCTTCTTCAATGGAGGCGAAGTCGAGGATGGAAAGCGGGTAGGTCATGGAAAGCGGGCCTTTCGTTGCACTGGGTGGGGCTTAGTAGTGCAACGGCGTGAGTCCCGGGGTTATTTCAGGCCCGTCGCGCCAGGTACTCCGCCAACCGGGAAAAGGACGAGTTCCAGCCCGTCTCGTGCCCGTCCCTGTCCCTGGTGTCCGGAAACGGACCCTGGGCGAACGCCATCCGCGTGCCGCCGTCGTGCGGTTCCAGGTCCACGGTAATCAGCGTGGTGTTGCTGGCAGGTGTGCCGTCCGGCTGCTCCCACCGCTGGGTCATCGAGAGGTGGCCCGGCGGGTCCAGCCGCTCGAGGGTGCCGCCCCACCACAATTCGTCCCCGGTAATGGTGTTGACCATGCAGGCCCGGTACTCGCCGCCTTCGCGGCTGTCCATGCGCACCCTGTCCTCCGGGACGGTAAAACCCTCCGGACCCCACCAGTCCGTAACGTGGGCAAGGTCAGTCCACGCGTTGTAGACCGCGTCGGGCTGCGCCCGCAGGTCCCGCACCATATGCAGATAGATTCCCCGCCCGGAACCGGATTGATTTGGCTGATCCGGCTGCTGGGACTTTTCCGGCTGTTCCATGCTGGGTCCTTTCCCGCGCTTCCAAGCTGGTACGAGGCTCCGTTTCCAGTCTGCCGTTCGGCAGGCTCCCTGTGTACGCTTCCGCGCTCTTTTTGGGATGCGGAGGTACGTTGGTCCGGAAAGACTGGGCCAGGCAGAAAGGGGGACGGATGGGACAGCTGCGCATTGGAACCTCCGGCTGGACATATAGCGACTGGCGGCATGTGCTGTATCCCGCCGGGGTGCCGACCGGAAAGTGGCTGGAGTACTACGCTGCACAGTTCGACACCGTTGAGTTCAACGGGAGCTTCTACCGATGGCCGCGTGAAGAGGCATTCGCCCGGTACCGCGACCGGCTGCCGGACGGTTTCGAGTTCTCCGTGAAGGCGCCGCGGGGGCTAAGCCATGCCCGCAAGCTGCGGGATCCGGAGGTGTGGGTGGACCGGATTACCCGCTGCTGGCAGGTCCTCGGGAACCGTGCCGGCGTGCTGCTGTTCCAGCTGCCGCCGGACTTTGAACGCGACGACGCCAGGCTCGCCCACGTGCTCGGCCTGCTTCCGGAGACAATCCGGGTGGCTGTTGAATTCCGTCATGCCAGCTGGAATGACCCTGAAATCTTCGCGCTCCTGGCCCGCCACAATGCTGCGTACTGCGTGATGAGCGGCGCGCAGCTGCCCTGCATCCTCGAAGCAACCTCCGACTTTGTCTATGTGCGGCTGCACGGGCCGGATCAGCACACCCTGTATGCGGGGTCCTATCCGGATGAGGACCTGCGCTGGTGGGCGGAGCGCATCCGCGAGTGGCTCGCAGGGGGCCGGGATGTCTATGCCTATTTCAATAACGACGGCGGAGGCGCTGCGGTCAACAATGCGCGGCGCCTGCGGGAGCTGCTGCAGTAGAAAACGCCGGGCTGTTCGCGGTGTGACACTTTTAGCCGTCGATACCAATCCAGCGGTAGAACTTCTCCGGCCTGCCGGCATCACCGTATCGGGGTGCCACAGCGGCCATCCCGCGGGTAACCAGGAACTCAAGGTAGCGGCGAGCGCTCACCCGTGCCAGGCCGACGCCGGCCGCGACCGCGGAGGCGGAGCTTTCCCCGCTTTTCTTCAATTCACGCACGACGGCGGTGAGCGTGGGTTCCGACAGCCCCTTGGGCAGTCCGGACAATACCGTCGGGAAGGACGCCGCGGTGCCGGGCCTAAGCAGACGGTCAATGCTTGCCTGGTCGAGTGTGTCACGGCTGCCTTCCTTGCCCCGCAGCTGTTCCCGGGCCTGCAGATAGGCATCCAGGCGGTCCAGCAGCACACGGGACCCAAAGGGCTTGACCAAATAGTGCAGCACACCGCCGGCCATCGCCGCACGAACTGTCTCAAGTTCCCGGGCAGCGGTGATGGCGATGATGTCCACTGGTTCACCCGGGAGGTTCCTGGCTGCCCGCAGTACATCGATGCCGGACATATCCGGCAGATGGATGTCCAGCAGCACGAGTTCCGGACGCAGCGCCCCAATCAATTCCATTGCCTGGGAACCGGTGTGCGCTGTTCCGGCAACTTCGAACCCTCCATGGGCAAGCAGGAACCCGCTGTGCAGTCCGGCTACCTGCTGGTCATCGTCGACCACCAGGGTACGCACCAGGGCAGTCTTTACTGATTCGGACATGCTGCTCATTCTGTACCCCTTCCGGCGTCGTGTTCGCTGCTGCCTCTCCGGCCCGCTGCAACCGGCGGCTGGCTGGGGCCGAGTTCGACCGTGATCTGGGCTCCGCCGCCCGGAGCGTCGGTGATCCGCACGGTTCCGCTGCGGCGCAGGGCGATGCGGGAAACCAGCGCCAGCCCGAATCCCCGTGTGCCCGGACGGTTATGGCCCTTGGTGGTGTATCCCTCCCGCAGCACCAAAACGCGTTCCTCCGCCGGGATGCCCGGGCCGTTGTCGCTGACAGTGACCCATTGCCGTCCGGCTTGCCATGAGAGCGCAACGCGAATTCTGCCGCCTTTCCCGGCGGCGTCCATGGCATTGTCCAGCAGGTTGCCCAGCACAGTGACGCAGTCGGTGGTCCCGTCCGGCCGCAGATCCGCCCCGGGTTCGAGCACAAGATCGATTCCTTTTTCTTCGCAAAGGCTCCCTTTTGCCATCAGAAGGGCAGCGCTGTCCGGATCGGTGATTCCGTCCGTAGTTGTCGTGGCCAGCAGGGAACCGCCATGGCCGGACCGGGCTATGAAGTCCACTGCCTGTTCGGTATGACCCAGTTCCAGCAGGCCGGAAATCACATGCATGCGGTTGGAGAACTCATGCGCCTGTGCGCGCAGGGCAGAGGTGGCATCCCGGGCCCCGTCAAGGTCCTGCAGCAGCTGGTGCAGCTCGGTGCGGTCCCGGAGGATGAGCACCCCGCCTGTCCTTCGGCCGTCCACTACCGCGCCTCCTGCGCGCGCCAGGAGCACCCGTTCGCCCGCCAGCACCGTCTCATCAGTCTCGCCCGCGGAATGCAGCATCGCCGCCAAGTTGGCGGGAAGTACTTCCTTCGCCGGGCGGCCTTCTGCGTCCGCCGGCAATTCCAGGAGCCGCCGGGCCTCGTCATTGACCAGGGCAACGTTCCCACGTTCATCGATCGCGACGATGCCTTCCCCAATCGCGTGGAGCATTGCATCACGGGTCTTAAGGAGCTGGGCGATTTCTTCCGGTTCCAGCCGGTAGATCCGTTTCCAGACCAGCCGCGAGAGCCAGCTTGCGCCCGCAAAACCGAGCACCGCGGCCGCAATCAGCCAGGCGATGAGCTCCGGCATGTCTTCCTGCAGTTCAGCCTGGAGTTCCGACTCCAGGATCCCCACGGAAGCCGTACCGATGACTGTTGAATCAGGAGCAAAAACCGGAACCTTCACCCGCCAGGATGTGCCCAGTGTGCCGGTCTGGGTTCCCACGTAGACATCGCCGCTCAGCGGTACGGAAGGATCTGTGGACACCTTGCTCCCGATCCGGGCGGGATTGGGGTGGGAATAGCGAATGCCGGCGTCGTCTGTGACCACAACGTAGGTCACACCGGTGGCCTGGGTAATCAGGTCCGCGATGGGCTGGATGGCAGTACTGGGGTCGGGCTCACTGAATGCCTCGACAACTGACGGCAGCTGGGCCACCGAGGTGGCAACGCCAACCATGCGTGCTTCATAGGCGTCGCGGATCTGCTCGGCCTGCATCCGGACTGCGACTGAGCCGGCAACCAGCACCACAACAAGCACAATCAGCAGCTGCAGCAGGAACAGCTGTGATCTGAGCGACATCGATCCGATCATGGGCACATCTTCGCACGCGTCCCGCACCGGGATCCGGAACGTGCCCATGACCACAAAGACCATTACCTCCGCTATGACCGCATTCTGGTCCCGGCATCGGGGTCTTCCTACGCTGAGACGGCACGTGGTGACCCGCATCACGCTGAGAAAGGAAACCTCATGTTGCTTAACCGCGCAATGACGCGCCGTTCAGCCCTCGCAGCCGTAGCCGCCGGCGCAGTTCTTGCCCTTGGAGCGTGCGGCGCATCGGAAGGCTCCACGGCGGACGGAGGAATTGACCGGCTCAACATCGTAGTTCCGGCCGATCCGGGCGGCGGCTGGGACCAGACCGGCAGGGCCATCCAGTCGGATTTGCAGGAAAATGACCTCGTTGGCAATGCCTCCGTACAGAACATCGGCGGTGCCGGAGGGACCAACGGGCTGGCGAAGCTCGCCACCGAGAAGGACCCCAATACCCTGATGGTCATGGGCTACGTTATGGTCGGCGCGGTTGAGACCAACAACGCAGCGAACCGGATTGAGGACACCACTCCCATCGCTCGCCTCACCGAAGAACAGCTTGTTGTTGTGGTGCCCGCTGATTCCGAATACCAGACCATCGACGATTTGCTTGCTGCCGTTAAGGAAGAGGGTCAGGGTGTGTCCATAACGGGCGGTTCCGCAGGCGGTGCGGACCACATCCTCGCAGGGTCGATGCTGAAGGCAGCTGGCATCGATCCTGGAAACCTGAACTACATCCCCTATTCCGGAGGCGGTGAATCGCTGGCCGCGCTCCTGGGCAACAAGGTGAACGCGGGCATTTCTGGCGTGGGTGAATACGCTGAGCAGGTTAAGGCAGGGAAGCTGCGCGCACTGGCCGTCTCCGGCGAGGAACCGGCAGTCCAGCTGCCCGACGTAAAGCCGCTGAGCCAGCAGGGCATTGACGTTGTCCTGACCAACTGGCGCGGTGTAGTCGCTCCGGGTTCCATCGACGACAGCCAGGCGGAAGCCCTCACCGAGCTCGTTACCGAGCTGCACGGAACAGAGGCATGGAAGGCGACGCTGGAAGAGAACAACTGGACCGACGCGTTCCTGACCGGCCCGGAATTCCAGGACTTCCTCACCGAGGACATCAAAACGGTGAAGACGACCTTGACCGACATCGGGCTGCTCTAATCCGATGACTGCTCAGCCGACTGCGCCCGGAGACAGCCGCACGGCTCTCTCCGGGCGCGTAGGGGAACTGCTCTTCGCCGCTGCCGTCCTCAGTCTTGGCGTCACCGGTTTTCTTGCCGGAGCCGGAATCCAAACGCCGCCTTCGGCCAGCGACATCGGCCCCCGAGCCTTCCCATACCTTGTTTCAACTCTTCTAGTCATCGTCGGCACTGCGCTGATCGTCCAGGTAATGCGCGGACGGACAGGCGACGCGGAAGAAGGCGAGGACATCGATCCCACGGTGCGCACCGATTGGGCGGCTCTGGCCAAGCTGGCCGGCTTCCTGATCCTCCACATCTTTCTGATCGAACCTCTTGGCTGGCCCGTGGCTGCAGCCGTGCTCTTCTTCGGGGTGAGCTGGGCCCTCGGCGCAGCTTCATGGATCCGCAGCCTGGTCATAGGCGTGGTCCTTGCCTTGATTCTGCAGGTCGGATTCGCCGGCCTCCTGGGGGTTTCCCTGCCCGCCGGAATCCTGGAAGGGGTGCCGTTCCTCAATGGATAATTTCATTCACCTTATGGAGGGGTTTGCGGTAGCGGCCCAGCCGGTTTACCTGCTCTACGCGCTTGGTGGTGTGCTAATCGGCACAGCCGTGGGCGTACTGCCCGGCATTGGGCCGGCCATGACAGTCGCCCTACTCATGCCCATCACGTATTCGCTGGATCCCACCGCAGCCATCATCGTCTTCGCAGGCATCTATTACGGCGGCATGTACGGCGGCTCAACAACCTCGATTCTGCTGAACACCCCAGGCGAGTCCGCTTCCATTGTGACGGCGCTCGAAGGCAACCGGATGGCCAAGGCCGGCCGGGGCGCCGCCGCCCTGGCTACGGCGGCGATCGGTTCATTCATTGCAGGGACGCTGGCGACCATTGCGCTGACCTTCGTCGCGCCATACGTGGCGGAATTCGCGGTACAGATCGGACCCGTTGAATACGTTGCTCTGATGGTGGTGGCTTTCCTTACCGTCGGCGCACTGCTGGGAGCCTCCGTGCTGCGTGGACTGGCTTCCCTGGGCATCGGACTCTTTGTCGCCGTCGTAGGTGTGGACCAGCTCACCGCGCAGCAGCGGTACACGTTCGGCAGCGCTTTCCTCGCCGACGGCGTGGACGTGGTGCTGGTTGCCGTGGGCCTTTTTGCTGTGGGTGAGGCGTTCTACGTGGCGTCCCGACTGCGCCACGGGCCGGTAGAGGTCATTCCGGTCACGGGCAGGTGGAACACCTGGATGCGCCGGGAGGACTGGAGCCGTTCCTGGAAGCCCTGGCTGCGCGGAACCGCGATTGGTTTCCCGGTGGGGACCATCCCTGCCGGCGGGGCGGACGTCGCCACGTTTCTGTCCTACGCTTCGGAACGGAAACTGGCTAAGGGCCGCCGCAAGGCACAGTTCGGCAAGGGCGCGATCGAGGGCGTGGCAGGGCCTGAAGCAGCGAACAATGCGGCTGCAGCCGGAGTGCTCGTTCCCCTGCTGACCTTGGGAATTCCGACCACTGCTACCGCCGCAATGATGCTTGTGGCATTCCAGCGGTACCAGATCCAACCAGGGCCATTGTTGTTCGAAAGCGAAAGCGCCCTGGTGTGGGCCCTGATTGCCAGCCTCTACGTCGGCAACCTGATGCTCCTGGTCCTGAACCTGCCGCTGGTGGGCATATGGGTCAAGATCCTGCAGATCCCCCGGCCATATCTATACGCGGGAATCCTGGTCTTCGCGGCTCTGGGCGCCTACTCGGTCAACTTCACCAGCGTGGACGTTGTGCTGCTGCTGCTGATCGGCGTTCTTGGGTTCTTTATGCGGCGCTACGGTTACCCGATCGCCCCGCTGGTGGTCGGCCTGATCCTGGGCCCGATTTTCGAGAATCAGCTGCGGCGTTCACTGGCCATCTCCCAGGGCGATCCGCTGGCGCTGGTGCAGTCCCCTATCGCGGCGGGTATCTATGCATCCCTCGTGGTGATCTTCGGCCTGTCCATCTGGATGCGCCGCCGGCAGCGTGCTCTTGAAGCAACTGCCGTTGCGGCGGATGAACGTGAGGTCACTGCCTAACCGCAGCCGGACCATCGAGCACAGCAGAGGGCGCCTGGCGGATGATCCGCCAGGCGCCCTCTTAGTGCCGCGTTCAGTCCCTACCGGGCCGCCAGCATCTTGGCCCGGCGGTGTGCCAGGACCTGTCCGCCGATGACCACCAGCAGGGAAATGATGAACATTGCCGAGCCAATCACGTTGGCCTGCGCCGGGATGCCCCTGGTCGCCGCGACGTAAATGAACTTCGGGAACGTGTCCAGGTTGCCGGAGTTGAAGTTGGTGATGATGAAGTCATCGAAGCTCATGGCGAAGGCCAGCAGTGCCGCAGCCACAATACCGGGCAGCAGCAGCGGGAAAGTGACCCGCCAGAACGCCTGGATGGGCGAGGCGTAAAGGTCCCCGGCTGCTTCCTCCAGCTTGGGGTCGAGGCTCGCAACACGCGCCTTGACCGTCACCACCACAAAGGAAATGCAGAAGATCGAGTGGGCAATGATGACAGTGCCCATTCCCAGCTCAGCGCCGACGTTCAGGAACTGTGCCAGGAGCGAAGCGCCCAGCACCACTTCAGGGGTAGCAAGCGGCAGGAAGATCAGCATGTTCGCCGTCGCGTTGAATTTGAAGCGGTAACGGACCAGCCCGACGGCGATCGCCGTACCCAGCACCGTCGAAATCAGCGTTGCCGCCAGCCCTACCTGCAGGGAATTGCCCAGCGCCTCGCAGACACCGGGGGCCCCGCAGGGGTTCTTCCAGTTATCCAGCGTGAAGCCGCGCCAGGAAAGGTTGGTGCGGCCGGCGTCGTTGAAGGAGAAAGCAAAGACGTAAACGATCGGAACCAGGAGGAAAAGGAAGGCCAGTCCTCCGAACACCGGCACAAGCCAGCGGCGTAGTTTCTGTTTCATGTTTGGTTCCTTACATCAGTTCTTTGGTGCCGAAACGCCGCACGTACAGGATCACCAGGAACAGGATCGCGAGCATCAGCAGGAAGGAAAGCGCCGATGCGCCCGGGTAGTCGACCACGCGGAAGAACCGGGAATCGATGACCTGGCCGATCATGGTGGTGTTCTGGTTGTTGCCCAGCAGGGCAGCATTCACGTAGTCGCCTGTGGCTGGAATGAACGTCAGCAGCGTCCCGGCCATCACACCCGGCAGCGACAACGGGAAGGTGATCTTGCGGAAGGTCGTGATGCCGTTGGCGTATAGGTCGCCGCCGGCCTCGATCAGCCGGGTGTCCAGGCGTTCCAGGTTCGCGTAGATAGGCAGGGTCATAAACGGCAGGAAGTTGTAGGTCAGGCCGCAGATGACGGCGAAGGCCGTGGCGGTGAGCCGGCCGTCCTCGGGCAGCAGGGACACCGCACGCAGGACGGAGACCACCGGTCCTTCATCTGCCAGGATCTGCTTCCAGGCCTGGGTGCGGAGGATGAAGCTGGTGAAGAACGGCGCGATGATAAGCACCAGGAGGATGCCTTTGAGCAGCTTCCGGTCCCGCAGCCGAACGGCCACCAGGTAGGCCATCGGGTAGCCGATAACCAGGGCAGCAACCGTGGCGATCAGCGCGAACCCGAATGAACGGAGCACTGCCGGCCAGTAGTTCTGCAGCACTACTACGTAGTTGCCGAACTCAAGGGCCGGAACGAACTGCCCGACGTCGGCCCCTTCGGGCTTGATGTAGAGCGAAGTTGCCAGCAGGGAGAGCACCGGCATGGCAAAGAAGAGCAGCAGGAAGATGAACCCGGGAAGAATCAGCAGGTAGCCGATCCGTCCGCGGCGCTTGCCGGCTTCCTCTTCTGCAGCGCTGGGCCCGGCGCCGGCGGCCTTGCCTGCGGTGAGGAGCGCCATTACAGGCCGTCCTCTCCGGCGCCGGCCTCCCGGTCCTCACTTCCGCTGAGGCCAAAGGCGTGTTCGGGATCCCAGGCAAGGCGCACCCGGTCACCGTCGTTGAACAGGGCCCCGCCATGGTTCTGCGCAAAGACACCAACGGTGCCGATGCCCTCGGCGTCGACCAGGTATTCGGTGCTGGCCCCCGTGAAGGAAGCATCGAGCACCACCCCGCGGATCGATCCGGGTGCGGCAGCAGCCGTATCCGCTTCCATCCGCAGCTTCTCCGGCCGGATGCCCACCAGGATCTTGCCGGTATGGTCCGTGGCCCGTTCCTTGAGAAGGGTCAGGGAGTTGCCGGCGACGTCGATCTGCAGGTACTCGCCCGCGTCACCGGTGACCGTGGCCTGCATGAGGTTGGACTTGCCCAGGAAGTTCGCGACAAAAGCGGTTCGCGGAAGTTCGTACAGTTCCTGCGGCGGGCCCATCTGCTCAACCTGGCCGTGGTTCATCACGGCCACGGTGTCCGCCATGGTCATGGCTTCTTCCTGGTCGTGGGTGACGTGGACAAAGGTCAGGCCAACTTCGGTCTGGATCTTCTTCAGTTCCACCTGCATCTGGCGGCGCAGTTTCATGTCCAGCGCACCGAGCGGCTCGTCCAGGAGCAGCACGGCCGGCCGGTTGACGACGGCGCGGGCCAAAGCCACGCGCTGCTGCTGGCCGCCGGACAGCTGGGCAGGACGGCGGGCTGCCAGGTGCGCCAGCTCAACCAGCTCCAGTGCCTCCTTGGCCTGGGCCTCGGCATCGCGGATCTTGCGGCGCTTGAGCCCAAAGGCAACGTTGTCCAGCACGCTCATGTGCGGGAACAGCGCGTAGTTCTGGAAAACCGTGTTGACCGGACGCTGGTAAGGGCTGGTGCCGGTGATGTCCTTGCCCCCGATGGAAATGCTGCCTGCCGTGGGCTGTTCCAGGCCGGCGATCATCCGCAGCGTGGTGGTCTTGCCGCAGCCGGAGGGGCCAAGCAGGGCGAAGAAGGAGCCGGAGGGGATTACCAGGTCCAGGTTATCCACGGCAGTGAATTCGGTGAACCGTTTTGTGACGCCGGAAAGGACGAGGTCTGCTCCGGAGCCCTGCTCGGCGGCGCCTGATGCCCGGGAAAGTTCGGTGGTGCTCATCTATCAGTTTCCGATCGCAGTCTGGAACCGGTCGTTGAAATCGGTCTCTTCGTCGGGGCTCAGCGTGCGGATCACGTGGGCGTTGGCCAGGTACTCGTCCGTGGGGAAGATCAGCGGGTTCTCGACGAGTTCGGGGTCGATGGCCTCCATAGCTTCCCGTGCTCCTTCAACCGGGCAGATGTAGTTCACGTAGGCTGCGACGGTTGCGGCATTGACCGGGTCATAGTAGTAGTCCATGAGCTTCTCGGCGTTGGACTTATGTGTCGCTCCGATCGGGACCAGCAGGTTGTCCGACCACAGCGTGCCGCCGGCTTCGGGCAGCGCGAACTCCCATTTGTCGCCCTCTTCGAAGTTCAGCTGGGTGATGTCGCCGGACCAGCCGATAACCGCCAGGGCGTCACCTGAAATCAGGTCTTCCTTGTAGGAGTTGCCCTTGACCTGGCGGATCTGGCCGTCCGCGATCTGCTTGGACAGGACGTCCAGGGCGTTCTCGAACTCATCCTCGCCCCAGTCACCGGTGATATCCACGCCCTGATCCATCATGAGCAGGCCCATGGTGTCCAGCATCTCGTCGAGGACCTCCACACGGCCCTTGAGCTCGGGCTGCCAAAGATCGGACACGGACTTCAGGCCCTTGGGGAAAGCTTCCTTGTTCCATACGATCCCGCCAAAGCCGGACTGCCAGGTGAGGGAGTGCTTGCGTCCCGGATCAAAGTCCACGTTCTGCAGGCCGGTCAGCAGGTTCTTGGAGTTGGGGATGTTGTCCAGGTTCAGTTCCTGGGTGTAGCCCAGGCGGATCATGCGCCCTGCCATCCAGTCGGTGAGGGTAATGATGTCCTGGCCGATGTCCTGGCCGGCGGAGAGCTGTCCCTGCACCTTGCCGAAGTATGAATCGTTGCCGTCCACGTCTTCGGAGTAGTTCGCCTTGATCCCGGTGGCTTCGCTGAACGCCTCCAGCGAGGGGTACTTCCGGGTTGAGTCGTCGTAGTCCAGGTAGAGGGTCCAGTTGGCCCAGTTCACGATCTTGTCAGTGTCTGAAACGTCAGCTGCGGGGCTCGGCTTCGAGGACGAACCACCGCTGGTTCCGCCTCCGGTTCCGCAGGCCGCAAGCATGCCTGCAACGGAAAGCCCACCGGCCCCCATGAGCAGCTTCCGCCGGGACAGCTGGGCGTTGACGATACTCCGTAGCATCGGATCGTTCACGGGGCGCTTCGACATAAGGGGCTCCTTGCTGGCACTACTTCACTGCGGACGGGTGTTGATGATTGATAGTGCCAGACCGAAATCCGTTGCGACAAGGTTTTCGTTGTAAAAGTTTTGTTACACAACGGTTTCCAAATGAATATGACAAGATCAGCACGCTTTCCGTTCCGAAAAGCCTTGATTTCACACGAAATAAAAGATTGAATTGCTACCACTCACGCAGTCTGAGCTCTCGAATCCGCACCTGGAGGTGGCGCAAACCATGGAATCCGCTTCTGGGAACCATTCCGTCGACGACATCTCCAAGGCGATCATTGAGCAGCTTCAGGAAGACGGACGCCGTTCCTACGCCGCGATCGGAAAGGCCGTGGGCCTTTCCGAAGCGGCAGTCCGGCAGCGGGTCCAAAAACTGACAGACAGCGGCGTCATGCAGATCGTTGCGGTGACCGATCCCCTGCAGCTGGGCTTCCCCCGGCAGGCGATGCTGGGCATCCGCGTGAACGATGACGTCCTTGCGGTAGCCGACCGGATCTCAGCAATTGATCAGGTGGACTACTGCGTGGTGACTGCCGGCTCGTTCGATCTGCTGGCCGAAGTGGTGTGCGAAAACGACCAGGACCTGATGCTGCTGGTCAACCGGTTCCGCAGCATCCCCGGAGTTTCAACCACCGAAACCTTTATGTACCTCTCCCTGCGCAAGCAGGCCTACAACTGGGGCACCAGATGACCGAAACAACTGTCCAGCCTTCAACTTCTTCGTCAACAACGCCGCGCGGAACGGACCGCCAGCAGGCGGCACGTGACCACCTGTGGATGCACATGGCCCGCCACTCGGGAACGGCCGCCGGTGGAAATGTACCGATTATTACGCGCGGCAAAGGCCATCACATTTATGACGACCGCGGCCATGAACTGATTGACGGCCTGGCCGGGCTGTTCACCGTGCAGGTCGGCCACGGCCGGGAAGAACTGGCCGAGGCTGCTGCCCGCCAGGCCCGTGAGCTGAGCTTCATGCCGCTTTGGTCCTACGCCCATCCGCCGGCCATCGACCTCGCTGAGCGCCTCGCGGCCGGAGCCCCCGGCGACCTGAACCGCGTCTTCTTCACTTCCGGCGGCGGCGACTCCGTCGAGTCCGCGTGGAAGCTCGCGAAGCAGTACTTCAAGCTGACCGGCCGGCCCACCAAGCACAAGGTCATTTCCCGCGCCGTCGCTTACCACGGCACTCCCCAGGGAGCCTTGTCCATCACCGGCATCCCGGACATGAAGTCCGCCTTCGAGCCGCTGGTCCCGGGCGCTTTCCGCGTCCCGAACACTAACCAGTACCGCGCACCTGCCGGTCTGGAGGACCCGGAGGCCTTCGGCCGCTGGGCCGCCGACCGCATCGGCGAAGCCATTGAATTCGAGGGGCCGGACACTGTCGCCGCTGTCTTCCTCGAGCCGGTGCAGAACTCCGGCGGCTGCTTCCCGCCGCCCCCCGGATACTTCAAGCGTGTGCGCGAAATCTGCGACCAGTACGACGTACTGCTGGTCTCGGACGAAACGATCTGCGCCTTTGGCCGTGTTGGCTCGATGTTTGCCTCGACCGACTTCGACTACGTACCTGACATCATCACCTGCGCCAAGGGCATCACCAGCGGCTATGCGCCGCTGGGTGCGATGATCGCTTCCGACCGGCTGTTCGAACCGTTCGCCAAGGGCGACACCACGTTCTACCACGGCTACACCTTCGGCGGGCACCCGGTCTCCGCCGCTGTCGCCATGGCGAACCTGGACATCTTCGAAGCCGAAGATCTCAACAACCGTGTGAAGACCAATGCACCCGCTTTCCGCGCCACCCTGGAAAAGCTCAAGGACCTGCCGATTGTGGGCGATGTCCGCGGCGCCGGCTACTTCTACGGGATCGAACTGGTCAAGGACAAGGCAACCAAGGAGACCTTCTCCGCCGACGAGTCCGAGCGCCTGCTGCGCGGTTACATTTCAACCGCACTCTACGACGCCGGCCTCTACTGCCGCGCTGACGACCGGGGGGACCCCGTCATCCAGCTGGCACCGCCGCTGACGATCGGGCAGCCCGAGTTCGACCAGATTGAGTCCATCCTGCGCTCTGTCCTTACGGAAGGCCTGAACCACCTCTGATGAGCATCTCCACAGCCCCGGTAAACGGCAATGTTTCCTTCTGGTACGCGGACACGGGTGTTCCTGAACCCCGTCCCGGCCTGGATGGGAACCGCGAGGCGGACGTCGCCGTCGTGGGTGCCGGTTACACGGGGCTGTGGACTGCCTACTACCTGAAGAAGGCCCGGCCGGACCTGTCCGTGGTGGTGCTCGAATCCCGCTTCGCGGGGTTCGGCGCCTCCGGGCGGAACGGCGGGTGGCTGACGAATTCGATCACCGGCGGGCGCAGCCAGTACGTGAAGTCACACGGCCGCGCCGTCGTGGGGCGGTTCCAGGAACTGCTCAACGAGACCGTGGACGAAGTTATCGCGGTGGCAGCTGCCGAGGGCATCGACGCTGCGATGGCCAAGGGCGGGGAACTGAACGTGGCCCGCAACGAGGCGCAGCTGGGCCGCCTGCGGGCGTGGGCGGAAGACGAAGCCGCCTGGCCGGAGGCAGGGACCCGCCTGCTCGACGCCGCCGGGACCGCTGAGCGGATTCACGTTGCCGGCGCGCTGGGCAGCATCCATCATCCGCACTGTGCCCGGATCCATCCTGCCCGCCTGGTGCGCGGTCTGGCTGCCGCCGTCGAACGCCTTGGCGTTCCCATTTATGAGGGCACAACCGTGACGGACATCCAGCCCGGACGCGCCGTGACCGACCGCGGGACCGTCAGTGCGAAGTACATCCTCCGTGCCACTGAGGGTTTCACCGCCAACCTGCGCGGCCACCACCGGGAATGGCTCCCGATGAACTCCTCCATGATCGCCACGGAGCCGCTCCCGGACGCGGTCTGGCAGCAGATCGGCTGGAACTCGATGGACACCGTCGCGGACATGGCCCATGCCTATATGTATGCGCAGCGGACGGCAGACGGCCGGATTGCGCTGGGCGGACGCGGGGTGCCCTACCGCTTTGGTTCCCGCACGGATACCGACGGCGCCACGCAGCCGGAGACCATTGCCAGCCTCACGGCGCTGCTGCAGGACATGTTCCCTGCCGCTGCCGACGCCCGGATTGAGCATGCCTGGGCCGGGGTGCTGGGTGTTCCGCGTGACTGGAAGGCCACCGCTGGTCTGGACCCGAAGACCGGACTGGGCTGGGCCGGAGGCTACGTGGGCACCGGCGTAGCGGCTACGAACCTGGCTGCCCGCACCCTGCGCGACCTGATCCTTGACCCCGGCAGCGAGCTGACCGCCATGCCGTGGGTCAACCGCAGGGTCCGCAAATGGGAACCGGAACCACTGCGCTGGATTGCCGTGAAGGCCATGTACGCGGCGTACTACGCTGCGGACCGCGCTGAGCGCAACGGCCGGAGCACGACGTCGCCCATCGCCAAGGCAGCAAACCTGGTCTCCGGGCGCTAGGGCGCCGGCTGCCAGCCTGCACCTTTACGCGTTCTGAGTCTTAGCCCTGAGGCTTCAGCTCAATCTCCACGAAGGCGAACTCGGTATCCGTCTTGTTGATGACGTTGTGTTCGCTGCCTGCCTCGCGGGCGTAGGACTCCCCAACCACCAGATCCCGCGTTGCCTGGCCTTCGGCAGTCTCATAACTCATGTGCCCCGCAACGGTCGGAACCACCACATAGTCCAGCTCGTGCCGGTGCCAGCTGGTCTGGGTCCCCGGAGGAAACCGCCATTCCGTGACCCGAACGCGGTCATTATCGATCTGCACGGTGGCAACGGCCTGCCCGTAGTCCAAGGATGATGATGAGGTCATGCGTTGAACCTACCGCGGCAGGGACCTGCTTTGGCTTAGGCGGTCTTTTGTTACCGCATGCTCAGCCTGCCGGGGAAAGCGCCTGGAGCTGGCGCAGCAGCACCGCCACATGCAGTGACGTCCGGGACTCGGGATCATCCAGCGATACCCCCAGACGGGACTCAAGCTTCTGCAGCCGGGAGTAAAGCGTGGGACGGCTGAGGTAGCCGGTCCGGGCCAGTGAAGTCTTGTTGCCGCCGCATTCAAGGAAGCGCTGCAGCAGGGCCAGATCCTCCTCCGCCTCAAGTCCCCGCAGTTCCGCCTCCGCAAAAGAGACAGCCCTGGGATCCTCGCGCAGCAGCGCCAGGAGTCCGCGCAGGCGCACGTCCGTGGATCGGAAATAGCGGTTGGCCCCCGCACTGAGTGTGCTGGCTGTCTGCGCTACATGGGCAGCCTCATCCAGACCGGCAGCAGCGTCGGCCAGGCGGGTCCGCGCCCGTCCCACTCCGGCAGTCCACACCAGTTCCCCCGGCGCCGTTCGGGAAGCAAGGTCACCGCAGATCCGCTCCAGCATCCCGTCCTCCAGCATCCGTGCCGGCAACGCCAGCAGAACTGCCACCTGCCCGGTCTGCAGCGCTGCAGCGAGCGCACTGTTCCGGGTCGCTGCCAATACGGCGTCGAGCCCTTCAAGCAGTGCCCGTTCCTTGCGCTGCATGGACATCGGGTCTTTGGCGGACCCTGAATCCAGGTGCAGCACCAGGGGCAGGTACGCCGGGGACGGCTTGAGGCCCAGTGCTGATGCCCGGGTTAGCGCCTCGTCCTCATCCTGCGAGCGGGAACTGCGCAGCTCATGGATCAGTCCGGCCTGTGCCTGCTGGGCCAGCCCGGCCTGGTCCCGCTCCGCGAGCCGGTTGATGGACAGGGCCTGCCCGGCACGCTCCAGGACCATTGCCGCTTCCGAGGCCTCCCCGGGAGCCCGGGGCACTCCGGGAAGCACGAGCCTGCCCCACTGCGTACTGCCCAGGCCAACGGGTGTCTGCAGCCAGCGCTCATCTCCGGCTACCCGGGTTTCCGGGGATACATGCACCGCCCGCGAACGGCGCTGCCAGTCCTGCAGCAGTTCCTGTGCCGCCATGGCTCCCGCGGCGAAGGCCACCACAAGGTGCGAGCTGTCCTCCAGCACCACGGGCGCGTCCAGCAGCTGCGCGGTCCGGTCCACAATCTCCTGAACCCCGGCGCTCTGCAGGCTCAGCATGGTGAAGACTTCATGCACCTGCCGGGCCTTTTCCACCTGTTCCAGCTGGCTGGCCACGATCCGCCGGTGCACCACTTCGGTGACTTCCACGAAGCGGACAGTGCGGTGCAGCCGGACCACCGGGAGGGCCGTAGAGGAACCCTCCGCTGCCAGCCGGGCACCGGTTTCCAGAGCGGCGGCGGCTTCCGGACGGTCCGGCGGGATTTCGACGACGACGCCTGCCGCCCCGGCTGTCTGGAGACCGCTGAGGTACTCGGCCGCCTGGTCTGCGGACTTTCCAAAGGCCAATCCGGTGGTCAGCACAAGTTCCCCGCCCTCCAGGAGATCGGCGAGGCTCCGGAGCTCGGCCACGTGCACCCAGCGCACCGGTACGTCCAGGGAGTCACCTCCGGTGAGGATCTCAGGCTCCCCTGCCCGGACGACGCCGAGGTCCAGGACGGTACGCAGCTGCAGGCTCATGCCTGGAAGTCTAGGCAGGGAGGATTGCAGTAAGCCAACACTTCGTAAAGATTTCTGGATATTTCCTGACACGTTGGCAATGTCGCGCGGGCAGGCGACTGGGCAGGATGGTGACCAGCCCCTCTACCAGCCACCAAGGAGTACACGTGCAGACCACGAAGCACTGGATCAACGGCGCCTTTACGGCACCGGCCGACACCCGCGTTGCCGATGTGACCAACCCGGCCACCGGCAAGACCACCTCCCAGGTAGCCCTGGCCAGCGAAGAGACCGTCAACGAAGCCGTTGCCGCAGCCGCCGCGGCTTTCCCGGCCTGGCGTGACACGTCCCTGGCCCGCCGCACCCAGATCCTCTTCAACTTCCGCGAACTGCTCAATGCCCGCAAGCCGGAACTGGCAGCGATCATCACGGCCGAGCACGGCAAGGTCCTTGACGACGCCCTCGGCGAAATCAGCCGCGGCCAGGAAGTCGTTGAATTCGCGTGCGGCATCCCGCACCTGCTCAAGGGCGGCTTCACCGAGAACGCCTCCACCAAGGTGGACGTCCACTCCGTCCGCCAGCCCGTTGGCCCGGCGGCGATCATCAGCCCGTTCAACTTCCCGGCCATGGTGCCCATGTGGTTCTTCCCCGTGGCCATCGCCACCGGCAACACCGTAGTGGTCAAGCCCAGCGAAAAGGACCCGACGGCGGTCAACTGGGTTGCCGAGCTGTGGAAGGAAGCCGGCCTGCCGGACGGCGTCTTCAACGTAGTCCACGGCGACAAGGTGGCTGTGGACACCCTGCTGCACCACCCGGACATCAAGTCCGTCTCCTTCGTCGGCTCCACCCCGATCGCCCAGTACGTCTACCGCGAAGGCACCGCCAGCGGCAAGCGCGTCCAGGCGCTCGGCGGCGCCAAGAACCACATGATCGTCCTGCCCGACGCCGACCTTGACCTGGCAGCCGACGCCGCCGTCAATGCCGGGTTCGGTTCCGCAGGCGAGCGCTGCATGGCCATTTCCGCCCTCGTTGCAGTTGGGCCGATCGCGGATGAGCTCGTGGCCAAGATCGCTGAGCGCACCCGCACCCTGCGCATCGGCGACGGCCTGCGCGGCACCGACATGGGCCCGCTGGTTACCTCCGCGCACCGGGACAAGGTCGCAGGCTACATCGACGCCGGCGAAGCCGCAGGCGCCACGGTGGTCCTGGACGGACGCAAGGTGGAGGCCGACGCCGACGGTGAAGGCTTCTTCCTCGGCCCCACCCTGTTCGACAACGTCACCCCCGAGATGTCCATCTACACCGATGAGATCTTCGGCCCGGTGCTCTCAGTGGTCCGCGCCGACAGCTATGACGAGGCCCTGGACCTGATCAACTCCAACCAGTACGGCAACGGCACCGCGATCTTCACCAACGACGGCGGCGCTGCCCGCCGGTTCCAGAACGAGGTCCAGGTGGGCATGGTCGGGATCAACGTCCCGATCCCCGTGCCGATGGCCTACTACTCCTTCGGCGGCTGGAAGAACTCCCTGTTCGGAGACTCCCACGCCCACGGCACCGAGGGTGTGCACTTCTTTACCCGCGGCAAGGTCGTCACCACCCGCTGGCTCGATCCCAGCCACGGCGGCCTGAACCTCGGTTTCCCGCAGAACGCCTAGGCAGAGGAGATCCAATGAGCACCACCGCCGAATCGGCAGTCACCGAAGAAGAGCTGGCAGCAGGACGCCGGGCCTACGAGCTGGACCGCAAGCATGTGTTCCACTCCTGGTCCGCGCAGAAACAGATCACCCCGATGACAATCACCCGGGCCGAAGGGTCCTTCGTCTGGGACGGGGAGGGCCGCAAGCTGCTGGACTTCTCCTCGCAGCTGGTCAACACCAACATTGGCCACCAGCACCCGAAGGTCGTCGCGGCCATCCAGGAGCAGGCCGGCAAGCTTTGCACCATTGCTCCGCAGTACGTCAATGACGCCCGTTCAGAGGCTGCGCGCCTGGTCTCGGAGCTCACGCCGGGCAACCTGGACACGGTTTTCTTCACCAACGGCGGAGCGGATGCAATTGAGCACGCCATCCGGATGGCACGCCTGCATACCGGCCGCTACAAGGTCCTCTCCGCCTACCGCTCCTACCACGGCGGCACGGCCCTGGCCGTAAACGTCACGGGAGATCCCCGGCGGATTCCCAACGACTACGGCACCGCCGGAACCGTGCACTTCCACATTCCGTTCCTGTACCGCACCCAGTTCCACGCCACCACGCAGGAAGAGGAAGTCCAGCGGGCGCTGGACCACCTGGAACAGCTGATCCTGCTCGAAGGCGCAGGTGCCTTTGCTGCCCTGGTCCTGGAGTCCATTCCGGGTACCGCGGGCATCATGGTTCCCCCGCCCGGCTACCTGGCCGGTGTCCGGGAGCTGACCCGCAAGTACGGCATCGTGTTCATCGCCGACGAGGTCATGGCCGGCTTCGGGCGGTCCGGCAAGTGGTTCGCCGTGGAGCACGCCGAAGGTGTGGAGCCTGATCTGCTGACCTTCGCCAAGGGCGTGAACTCCGGCTACGTTCCGCTGGGCGGTGTGGCGATCTCGGACGAAATCGCCGCCACGTTTGCGGACTCCGCCTACCCGGGCGGACTGACGTACTCGGGCCACCCCCTGGCCTGCGCCGCGGCCGTGGCCACGATCAACGCCATGCGTGACGAAGGCATGGTGGAGAATGCTGCCCGGCTCGGTGAGACCGTCTTCGGTCCCGCCCTGGCGGAGATGGCCCGCAGGCACGCCAGTGTGGGCGAGGTCCGCGGCACCGGTGCTTTCTGGGCCATTGAGCTCGTCAAGAACCGGGAAACCCGCGAACCGCTGGCACCGTACGGCGGATCCAGCCCGGCCATGAACGAACTAATCGGCGCCTGCAAGGAGCGCGGCCTGCTTCCGTTCGCGAACTTCAACCGCATCCATGTGGTGCCGCCGCTGAACATCACCGAGGAAGAGGCACGCACCGGCCTTGCCGTCCTGGACGAAGTCCTGGACATCGCTGACGGCTTCACGGAGTAACCGCCGAACGTGCCTGATTCAGCGGCGGATTCCCACCGGATTCCGCCGCTGAATCAGTGTGTTCCCCTCATGGCCGGACGGACGAATTCCCGGGGATTTCCGGGTGTTTCACGCTCGTAAACAATCCCGTCAACTTCATCTTCACCGTTGACAACCCCGCTGGCCTCCCGTTTTATAAGAACTGTCTTGACCGATGAATGGCATTCATTTACTGCTGTCCGGTCCGGAATAGCGCTGGGCTAGACCGAAAAGACCCGAAGTGGAATAACGAGGTTTTTGTGCCACAAATCGAGTGGATTCTCCATTCCGGAACGGTCTTCGACGGCCACCGGCTGATTCCGGGAGCCAGCGCCGTGGCGGTCTCCGGCGGCGTCATCTCAGCCGTCGGAACCGATGAAGACCTGCGGGTGCTGGCCGGCCCCTCAACGCAGACCATTGATCTGGCCGGACGGCTGGTCTCCCCCGGTTTCACCGATGCACACATCCATGCCGCCTACGCAGGCGTGGAACGGCTTGGGTGCGACCTGGCCGAACTCAGCGGCGCCGAAGCCTGCCTGCAGCACATTGCCGCCTACGCCCAACTCCCGCCTGCACCCGGAAACGACGCCGGGTGGGTCACCGGCGGCGGCTGGTATAAAGGCGATTTCCCCGGCGGTTACCCCGACCGGCGGCTGCTTGACGGCGTCGTTTCCCACCGGCCGGTTTACCTGATCAACCGTGACCACCACAGCGCCTGGGTCAACACACGCGCGCTTGAACTGGCTGGCATCGATGCCTCAACTCCGGACCCCGCCGACGGCCGGATTGAACGGGACCCGGACGGGTTCCCCACCGGCACCCTGCATGAAGGCGCCATGGACCTCGTTGCCCGGGTGCTGCCTCCCGTCACGGAGGAAATGCTTACCGCCGGAATCCTCCATGCCCAGGAGCACCTCTTCTCCGTTGGCGTCACCGGCTGGCAGGAAGCCATCCTTGGCAGCTACGGCGGCTACCCCGATGCTTCCGCCGCGTACCGTTCAGCGGCCGAAGCCGGCACACTCAAGGGCCGCGCCACCGGCGCACTCTGGGTTCCGCGGGACACGACTGTGGAAACCGTCCCGGACCTGGTCCAGGAGTTTGTGGAGCGCCGCGCAGCAAACGCCGCAGCCGGTTTCAGCACCACCAGCGCCAAGATCATGGTGGACGGGGTCCCCGAGAACTACACCGCCGCCATGCTTGACCCGTACCTGCGCCCCTGTTCCTGTGCAGAGCCCACGCCGGCCGAGGAGCGCGGCCTGCTTTACCTCTCCCCCGAGGTGCTGGCTGCCGTATCCACGGCCCTGGACGCTGCGGGCTTTGACCTGCACATGCACGTGATCGGTGACCGGGCGGTTCGTACCGGACTCGACGCCGTGGCTGCAGCCCGGGCAGCGAACCCCGGTTCCGCCGGACGGCACCATATGGCCCACCTCCAGATCATCCACCCGCAGGACATCGCGCGGTTCGCTGAGCTGGACGTCACCGTCAACGCCCAGGCTCTCTGGGCCTGCAACGATGACCAGATGCAGGAACTGACCGTGCCGCTGCTCGGCGGTGAGCGGGCAGGCTGGCAGTACCCGTTCGCGGACCTGCAGGCCGCCGGCGCCCGGCTGGCCATGGGGTCCGACTGGCCGGTCTCCACGCCGGACCCCTGGCAGGCCATCCATGTGGCGGTCAACCGGGCACATCCGGATTATCCGGATGCCGCGCCGCTGCTTCCCGGGCAGTCGCTTGCCCTGGGCAGCGCACTGGCGGCCTACACCTCGGGATCGGCCTGGCTGAACCGTGCCGCGGGAGGCACTTTGACTCCCGGCGCCCCGGCTGACCTCGTGGTGCACTCAGTCAACCCCTTCGACCTTCCCCCGGCTGCCCTGTCCACCGTGCAGAGCGACGTTGTCATGTTGGCCGGAGAACCCGTTTATGCCCGTTCCAGCGCCGGCTCCGGTGCAGCAGTACTCCAGAGGACCACCACATGATGACCGTTTACGACCTCGCTGAATCCCAGTTCAGCCGTCCCCGCGCTGCCAAGGCCCTGGCCGGTGCCGCCCGCACGGCCTACTGGCTGGATGATCCGGAACGCCCGGAGGCCCTCCCTGCCCTGGCCGGGAACACTTCCGCGGACCTCGCCGTCGTGGGCGGCGGCTACACCGGGCTGTGGACGGCGCTGATGGCGAAGGAACGTGATCCCGGCCGCCGGGTGGTGCTGCTGGAAGGCTCCCGCATTGCCTGGGCTGCTTCGGGCCGCAACGGTGGTTTCTGCGAAGCTTCCCTGACCCACGGTGAAGCCAACGGACTCAAACACCTGCCCGGAGAGGCTGCGCAGCTGGACCGGCTGGGCCGTGAAAACCTGCGCGAAATCGCCGAGACGGTCCAGCGGTACGGCATTGACTGCGGCTTTGAACTCACCGGGAGCCTCTCCGTCGCCACGGAACAGCACCAGGTCGACTGGCTGGCTGAGGAAGCGGACGAGTCGAACCCCGACCTTGTTTTCCTCGACCGTGACGCCGTGCGGAAGGAAGTTGATTCCCCGCTCTACCTCGCCGGCCTGTGGGACCGGACCAGCACTGCCATGCTCAACCCTGCCCGCCTCGCGTGGGGCCTGCAGCGCGCCGCACTGGCGGCCGGCGTCGAAATCTATGAGAACACGCCCGTGCGCGGCCTCGAAAACGCCGGCCGGACCGTGCAGCTGAAGACCGACGGCGGTACGGTCACCGCTGAGCGCGTGGCGCTGGCAACGAATGTGTTCCCGTCCCTGCTCAAGCGCACCCGGCTGCACACCGTGCCGGTCTACGACTACGCACTCATGACTGAGCCCCTTACGCCCGGGCAGCTGGCCGCCATTGGCTGGTACAACCGCCAGGGACTCAGCGACCTGAACAACCGGTTCCACTACTACCGGCTCACCACGGACCGTGACGGCGCGTCCCGCATCCTTTTCGGCGGCTATGACGCGGTGTACAACTTCGGACGGACCATGAAGCCGGAGTATGAACACCGGCAGGCCACGTACGAGCGGCTGGCCGCACATTTCGCTGCCACCTTCCCCCAGCTCGCCGACATGCGCTTCAGCCATGCGTGGGGCGGAGCGATCGACACCTGCAGCAGGTTCTTCGCGTTCTTCAGCACCGCCTACGGCAACAAGGTGGCCTACTCCGCAGGCTACACAGGCCTGGGGGTCGGAGCCACACGCTTCGGCGCCAACGTCATGCTGGACCTGCTCTCGGGTGAGAAGACAGAACGGACGGAACTCCAGATGGTCAAAAGCAAACCCCTGCCCTTCCCGCCGGAGCCCGTCGCCTGGCTGGGAGTCAAGATCACAACCGCAGCCATGGTCCGTTCGGACCGCAGGCAGGGCCGCCGCGGGCCCTGGCTCAAGGCAATGGACGCCGTGGGAATGGGATTCGACTCATGAGCACCACAACGCAGCTTCCCGCCGGAACCGCCGTCCACCCGGACAGCCTGGAACTTGTACACGAAACCGTTCCTGCCGAAGCCGTGGCCTCCGGCTCCCCCACCACCGGGCTGTATCCGCTGGGGAGTTTCGCCGGCGTGGACCTGGGCGTCTGGGAAATGACCGAAGGCGGGATGTACGACACCGAGGCCGACGAAGTCTTCCTGGTGCTCTCCGGCTCAGCAACCGTGGATTTCCTTGCCCGGGACGGTTCCGTTGAAAGCACGGCTGAACTCGTCCCCCACACCCTGATGCGTCTGGCCGCCGGGACCCGTACCCGCTGGACCGTCACCAGACCGCTCCGGAAGGTGTACCTGACCGCCTAGCAGCACGCCCGCCGGACCACCCCGAACCGTCTTCCCCTCACTTTCACGGAGTTTGAAATGCACCAGTTTTCCGAAGGACACCTCTTCATCAACGGCAGTTACCGGCAGGGCCGCGGCGATGAAGCCAAGCGGATCAACCCCGCCACCGGCGACGTTGCCGAGACCCTGCGCTACGCGGACGCCTCCGATGTGGACGACGCCGTTGCCGCGGCCAAGGCGGCCTTCACCGGCTGGTCCAGGCGCACGCCCGGCGAGCGTGCCGAAGCCCTCCTGGCACTGGCAGCGGAACTGGACAAGCGCTCGGACCTGCTGGCTGAGCTGGAAACCGCCCAGACCGGCAAGTCCATCCGGATGTCCACGCAGTTCGACGTACCCGGCACCGTGGACAACGTCTCCTTCTTCGCGGGGGCCGCGCGCCAGCTCCACGGCCTCGCCGCCGGCGACTACGGTGCCGGCGGAACTTCGATGATCCGCCGCGAACCGATCGGCGTCATTGGCTCCATTTCCCCCTGGAACTACCCCCTGCAGATGGCCGGCTGGAAGATCCTCCCCGCCGTAGCCGCCGGCAACACGATTGTGCTCAAGCCCAGCGAGCTCACCCCGGCCACCTCGCTCGTTTTCGCTGAGGCTGCTGCAGCAGCGGGCATTCCGGACGGCGTCATCAACATCGTCACCGGTTCCGGACCGGTGGCAGGCGAGGCCCTGGTGACCCACCGGGACGTTGCCATGACCTCCTTCACCGGTTCCACCGCCGTCGGACGCCGGATCATGGCCATGGCCGCACAGACCGCCAAGCGTGTGCACCTGGAGCTTGGCGGCAAGGCACCGTTCCTCGTATTCGACGACGCCGACCTCGAGGCAGCCGCCCACGGCGCCGTCGCAGGCTCGATCATCAACGGCGGGCAGGACTGCACCGCCGCCACCCGCGCATACATCCAGGCTCCCCTGTTCGAAGCGTTCACCGAGCGGGTCGCGGAGCTCATGGACGCCGTCGTCGTTGGGGATCCCACTGACCCGGACACCGACCTGGGGTCGCTGATCAGCCATGCCCACCGGGACAAGGTTGCCGGATTCGTGAACCGGGCGCGCGAATCAGGTGCCCGGATCCTGGCCGGCGGCGAAGCCCCCGGCGGAGACCTGGCCGCAGGCGCGTACTACCGCCCGACGCTGGTCACCGGAGCTGCGCAGGACTCCGAGATTGTGCAGGACGAGATTTTCGGCCCGGTCCTTACTGCCCTGCCGTTCGGATCCGACGACGAAGGCCTTGCCCTGGCCAACGACACCCCGTACGGCCTGGCTGCTTCAGCCTGGACCCGGGACCTGAACCGCTCGCTGCGTGCAAGCGAAGAGATCGCTGCCGGATGCGTGTGGGTGAACGACCACATTCCGATCGTTTCCGAGATGCCGCACGGCGGCTACAAGGCATCCGGCTTCGGCAAGGACATGTCCGTGTACTCCTTCGAGGAATACACCAACGTCAAGCACGTAATGATGAGCCGCGACGCTGCCGCCCACAAGGAATGGCAGGACACGGTGTTCAAGGAGCGCTGACCCTCCCCAAGCCAGCGCAAAGGCCCCTCTTCCTGGAGGTTTCAAATGATAGAAATCACCCGTACCGGTGCGCTGCGCTCACCGGCCGCTGCCCGGGCGAGCACCCGTGAGACCCTGCGTGTGGGGGTGGTCCAGCACCGCTGGCAGCCGGACCCGGAGGCACTGAAGGCAGAACTCAATGACGGAATAGCCCGTGCCGCAGACCAGGGAGCCGCCGCCGTCTTCCTGCCCGAGCTCACGCTTTCCCGCTACCCGGCTGACACCCTGCCGGACGGCCCGGCGGCGGCGCTGGCGGAAGACCTCACCGGCGGCCCGACCTTCGCTTTTGCAGCGGAGGCCGCCCGCCGGCACGAGGTCTGTGTCCACGCTTCCCTGTACGAACGCGACGACGCGCCGGACGGGCTGGGGCTGAACACCGCGATCCTGGTTTCGCCGGAGGGAGAGCTGCTGGGCCGGACACGCAAGCTGCACATTCCCGGCACCGAGGGGTACCACGAAAAGCAGTACTTCCGCCCCGGGCCGGATTCGGGCGACGCGTACCAGGTTCACGCGGTGGCAGAGCTCGACGGCGCCAAACTTGGCCTGCCGACCTGCTGGGACCAGTGGTTCCCCGAAGTTGCCCGCGTCTATTCCCTGGGCGGGGCCGAGGTGCTGGTCTACCCTACGGCGATCGGGTCTGAACCGGATTTCCCGGACTTCGACACACAGCCGCTGTGGCAGAAGGTCATCGTGGGCAACGCGATCGCCAACGCCTTGTTTATGGTGGTGCCCAACCGCTGGGGCAATGAGGGAAACCTGACGTTCTACGGATCGTCCTTCATCTGCGACCCGTACGGCAGGATCCTGGTCCAGGCGCCCCGGGACGAATCGGCGGTCCTGGTGGCTGACCTGGATCTGGACCAGCGCTCTCACTGGCTGGAACTTTTTCCGTTCCTGCAGACCCGCCGCCCGGAAACCTACGGGGCGCTCACCCACGCTTCAGAACCGGCAGAGCATCCGCTGCAGATGGCCCGCGACCGGGTCTAGATTCCCAGGGCTGCCAGGTTTTGCTTCAGGGTGTCCGCCGAGTCCTGCAGCAGCTGGGTCTCCCGTTCGTCCAGCGGCATTTCCAGCATCTTGTAGACGCCGCCGGATCCAACAATCGACGGCAGTGACAGCGCGACGCCGGAGATCCCATGGACGCCGCGGAGCATCGCCGAGACGGGCAGCACCGCGTTCTCTGCCTGGAAAACTGCCTCCACGATCCGGGTACCGGCCAGGCCGATGGCGTAGTTGGTGGCGCCCTTTCCCTCAATGACCTTGTAGGCGGCGTTGACGACGTCGTCCGTGATGGAATCGAGCACCTCATCGGTGAAGACCTGGCGCCCGCTGATGGTCCATTCCCGAATCGGAACCGGGCCGATCGTTGCACTGGACCAGACCGGGAATTCGCTGTCCCCGTGCTCTCCGATAATCGTTGCGTGGACGCTGGTCATCAGGACATGTGCTGTCCGTGCGACCAACAGGCGCAGCCGGGAAGTGTCCAGCACGGTCCCGGAGGAGAAAATGCGGTTGGGCGGAAGTCCGGTGATCTTCTGCGCCGCCACGGTCAGGATGTCGCAGGGGTTGGTCACCAGGATGTAGACGGCCTCCGGTGCCTGCTCCATCAAAGCAGGCATCAGCGTTTCCATGATCCGCACGTTTGCCCCTGCCAGGTCCAGCCGGCTCTGGCCGGGTTTCTGCCGTGCGCCGGCGGTCACCACGATCACGTCTGCCCCGGCGAGGGCTTCCATCCGGCCGCCCCCGGTCACTGTGTTGGCACCGGTGAACTGCGTGCCGTGGGAGAGGTCCAGTGCCTCAGCCTCAGCCCGGGTTCCGTCAATGTCATAGATGACTATTTCCCTGGCGGCCTCGCGGATCAGGGACGCGTAGGCCATCGCCGTGCCCACGCTGCCCGCCCCTACGATCCCTAGCCTGGTAACCGGCCTGGTGGTGATGTTGACCATGACTTAAAGCCCCGCTCACAGTAGGAGGATCCCCCTACAGGCACTATAGGACCAGCCCCGGCGGCGGCGGAACGGTTGCAGGCGCCCGATCAGCTTCCGTCCGCGAAACGGCTGAGCCAGGACTGCCGGGACCGCTGGATATGGTCCCGCATCAGCTGCTCCGCCCCGCGCGCATCTCCGGCGTCGACGGCAGCCAGGATGGGGCGGTGCTCGCTCCAGGAGTCCCGGCCGCGGAAACCGACGTCGGAGGCGTAGAGCCATTCAATCTTGCCGGCGAGCTGGGCCAGCAGTGCCTGGAGGGACACACTGCCGGCCAGCTCCGCGATCCCGCGGTGGAAAGCCAGGTTCAGTTCAGGGAGCTCGGCCAGCCTCCCGTCCGCAGCGGCCGAGTCACCGGCCGCAAGGATTTCTCCAAGACGCCGGCGGGTTTCCCACCAGGCCGGGTCCGGGGTGCCGGAGGCTGCCTGCCGGGCGGACCGCTCGGCAGCGCGCCGCGCGGTTGCACCTTCCACTGTCTCCCGGACGGCGAACAGGTCTCCCGCTTCATCCGGGTCCAGCCGGGCCACCCTGGACCCGGCGTAGGGCCGTGACTCAACGAAGCCCTCGGCTGCCAGGGCACGGAGCGCCTCCCGCACCGGAACCCGCGAGGAACCGTACCGTGCCGCGAGCGCGGCTTCGGTAATCTTGGCCCCGGGCACCAGTTCACCGCGGATGATGTCCCGGCGGATGCGGTCGCTTATGGCCGGTTCCGGCGCAGGATCAACGGCCGGCGGCATAACCCTGTGCCCCGCGGGGGTTCGCCGCTGCCATCAGTACGCCGGTCTGCGGATCGCGCACGACGGCGGAAAGGCGGCCCAGTGCCCAGTCCCCTGCCCGCGTCACCGCATGGCCGCGGTCAGCCAGGGCCTCAATGACTTCGGTACCAAGCCGGTCTTCCACTACAGCCCCGCCGGGAGTCCAGGTGCGAGGCCAGAAGGACCCAGGAAGTGACGTGGTGTGGAAGGCCGGGGCGTCGATGGCCTGCTGCGGGGTGTAGCCGCCCACGATTGTTCGCAGCAGGTACAGCAGCTGCCACTGGTCCTGCTGGTCTCCGCCGGGCGAACCGAGGGCGGCGACGGGATTGCCGTCCTTCAGGACCAGCGTGGGAGTCAGCGTGGTGCGGGGCCGCCTGCCGGGCTGCAGGGTGGACGGCGCTCCGTCTTCCAGCCAGGTCATCTGCAGGCGGGTGCCCAGGCAGAAACCGAGTTCCGGAATGGTCGGGGAGGACTGAAGCCAGCCGCCTGACGGGGTCACGGAGACCATGTTGCCCCAGCGGTCCACCACGTCTACATGGCAGGTATCCCCGCGGGTTTCTCCGGTGGGTGAAACCGTCGGTTCGCCCGTCCCGTCACCCAGCCCGGCGGCGTCGTTCCCCGCCAGCGCCGGCGGCACGTATTCGGTGCGCAGCGGCGGCACGAAGGGCGTGTGGCCGGGAACGTCCCCGGGCCGGAATTCGTGGGAGGCAAGCGGCGTCATCTGTTCGCGGCGCCTGGCGGCGTATTCCTCGCTGAGCAGGTAATCCAGCGGCACATGGCTGTCCCCGTAGTAGGCCTCCCGGTCCGCGATTGCCAGTTTCTGCGCTTCGAGAATGGTGTGGACACCCAGCTCCGTCGAGGGATCGAGGTACTCATCGGGGAAGCCGTCGAGGATGGCCAGTGTCTGAAGCAGGGCAGGGCCCTGGCCCCAGGGGCCGGTCTTCGCAATGGTGTAGCCGCGGAATTCGAAGGTGACGGCCGGTTCATAGCCTGCTTCGGAACCGGCAAAGTCCGACGCCGTAATGACCCCGGCGTGGTTGGTTCCGGACGAGTGCCGGTGCGGGATTCCGGCGAAGTCCGCTGCCGCCTGAGCGACGAAGCCCGTGCTCCATTCGCGGCGGGCTGCGTCGATGCGTTCTTCACGGTTGGCGCCCTCCCCGCCTGCAGCGGCGAGGCGCTGCAGCACCGCGGCGTAGGCGGGATTGGTGACGAGTTCCCCTTCGGCCGGCGGACGGCCTTCGGGCATCCACAATACTGCGGAAGTCGGCCAGTGCTCCCGGAAGAGTTCCGCGACCTGTCCGACGGTCCGGCCAACCTGGGCCAGGACCGGATGCCCGACACGGGCATACCCCTCGGCATAGGCCAGCACATCGGCCAGTTCCCAGGTGCCGTGGTCACGAAGCAGCAGCAGCCAGGCATCGACGGCGGCCGGAACGGCAGCAGCCAGCGCACCCGACCCGGGTACCAGTTCCAGTCCCTCGGAAAGGAAGTGTTCCCTGGTGGCAGCTTTCGGCGCTGCACCCTGTCCCATCAGCACCACCGGTTCTGCCGGGTTCTCCGCGGTGGCAAAAACACCGGTCAGGTCTCCACCCGGTCCGTTGAGGTGGGGTTCCACCACGTGCAGGACGAAGCCTGCTGCTACCGCGGCGTCGAACGCGTTTCCACCGCGTTCCAGCACCGACTGCGCCGCAGCAGTAGCCAGCCAGTGGGTGGAGGCGCTCATTCCGAACGTTCCCTGGAGGGTGGGCCTGGTGGTAAACGTGCCGGGAGCAGTGAAGGACATGGCTTCGCTTTCGTTGGATGCGGTGGCGATGCGACGCGTATGAACTCAAATTGAATACAAAACCCACGTCTCAGTCTGTTTCGTATACATTAGGCGGGATTGCCGAGGAAAGGGAAGCCGATGAAACGCCTCAATTCCGTGCCCACCGACCGGGTGCATCTGTGGTTGATGCTGGCGCTGACTTTCTCCACCGGGGTGATCGACGCCGTTGGCTACCTGGGCCTGGACAACGTCTTTACCGGGAACATGACCGGCAACGTAGTGCTGCTGGGCATGGCCTTCGCCGGCGGGGCTGACCTGCCGGTGCTCCGTCCAGCCCTGGCGCTGCTGTTCTTTATGCTCGGCGCGGCCCTGGCCGGACGCATGCTGCGCCGGGGGCCGGAAGGGTGGTCCGGGCGGGTATCGGCGGCGCTGATGGTGGTGGCGTCCGGGATCACTGCCCTTGCCGTCTTCACCGCCGTGGTGGACGTGCAGGCGGACGAGGTCCTGGGCAGCATCACCACCTCTTCCATGGCCACGCTGATGGGCATCCAGGCCGCTACCGCCAAACGGCTGAAGGTTGCCGAGGTCACCACCGTTGTTGTCACCTCCACCATCACCGGGCTGGCAGCTGATTCGCGGCTGGCGGGCGGGGACGGGAAGTTCTGGGCCCGCCGGGCACTGGCGATCGCCCTGATCCTGGCCGGGGCCGTTGCCGGTGCTGCCGCCCTGAACGTAGGTCTCTGGCTGGGGCTGGCGTTCTCCGCCCTGATTTCCACGTCGGTGGCCGTGTTCGGGTACGTCCGCCACCAGCGCGAGCGCCGCGCCCTGGCCTAACCGCCGAAAGGGCAGAAACGGCTCGAATGGGGCGCCAAAAGAGCCGTTTCTGCCCTCTCGGGTAAAGAGCAGCGGGGCAGAGGGACCGCCGGGCGCTACAGTAGTGGCCATGCTGGAGCAGAACGCCGGGGACTGGTCTCCCGTGCGCACGCAGCGGCTGCTGCTGTGCAGACCGGAAGCGCGGGATGAGGCCGCGGCAGTCGACCTGCACACAGACCCGCGGACCAACGTGCACCACCCCGTGCCGTCCAGCGTCACCCGGGCGTCATCCGCCCGGACCTTCCACGAAATCCGGCAGCACTGGTACCGGCACGGCTTCGGGGTCTGGGCCGTATTCGACCCGGATGACCGGGGGACGCTGATCGGTTTCACGGGTGTCTCCCACCGCGTGGTCCGGGGCCGGCCCGCACTGAACCTGTACTACCGCTATTCCCCCGCAGTGTGGGGCCAGGGCCTGGCCACTGAAGGCGCACTTGAAGCAGTCCGGCTGGCCGAAGAGCTGCTGCCCGGACTCCCCGTGGTGGCGTACACCTCCGTGGACAACATTGGCTCCCAGCGCACAGCCCTGGCCGCAGGCCTTGAACGCCGGGAAGACCTTGATGTGGACCGCGGGGCGTATCTGGACCTCTATCTCGCCAAGGGCTGGTAGGGCTCCTACTCTGGAGTCAGCGCCTTTTCCGTTCTTCCCGACGCCAGTCTCCGGCCCGCAGCGCCGCACTTGGCAGCGCCGGCCCCGGCAGCAGCGGCACGGAGGTCCTTATGGAGAGCTTCACCCCGGCCACTGACGCAGTGGGATCATCCATCACACTGTCGGCGCTGCTGGCGCTGGTTCCGCTGCTGGTCTTCTTTGTCCTGCTTGCCTTCGTCAAGAGGAAGGCGTACGTCGCCGGGGCGTGGGCGCTGCTCGCTGCGCTGGTAGTCGCCGTCGCCGGTTTTGGCATGCCCGTGGGGCTTGCCGTCCTCTCGGCCACGCAGGGAGCGGCGTTTGGCCTGTTCCCGGTGGTCTGGATCATCGTCATGGCCGTCTGGCTGTACCAGGTCACCGTGCGCAGCGGACGGTTTGAGGACCTTCGCCGGGTCTTTGACGCTGTGGGCGGCGGGGACCTGCGGGTTCAGGCCATCCTGGTCGCCTTCTGCTTCGGCGGTTTGCTGGAGGCGCTTGCCGGGTTCGGCGCACCGGTGGCCATCACCGTGACCATGCTCCTGGCGCTGGGCATAGCCCCCGTCCGCGCCGCCACGGCCGTGCTGATCGCCAACACGGCACCGGTCGCCTTTGGCGCACTGGCCATTCCAATTACGACGGCGGCAAACCTCACCAGTTACACCGGGGACGAGATCGGGGCCGTCGTCGGACGCCAGACACCGCTGCTCGCATTCATCATTCCCCTGGTGCTGCTCTTTATCCTCGACGGGCGCCGCGGGCTGCGGGACTGCTGGCCGGTGGCGCTCTTCACCGGAATCGTCTTCTCTGTGTTCCAGTTCCTGTGCTCAAACTTTTTCTCCTATGAGCTCACGGACATTGTCGCGTCCCTGGTGGCGCTCGTGGCCGCCGTCGGATTCCTCCGCGTCTGGCATCCCCGCGGCGGTAAGGCGGCGGCGGAGCGGATGCAGGGCGAGCTGGCAGCGGCGAAGGCCGAAGGGTGGACGTCAGCCGGCGGCGGAAACACCCCGGTGGGAAGCGCAGCGACGGACACGGCGACTGACCGTCTGACCCCCTCCCGGGCCTGGATGGCACTCTTTCCCTATGTCCTGGTAATCGTGATCTTCGGCTTCGTGAACCTTTGGACGCTGGGCCTAAACGTGCCCGAAGCGCTGGCCAGGACCACCATCAGGATTCCCTGGCCGTGGCTGCACGACGCGCTGCTTGACGCAGACGGCGAGCGCGTTTCTTCCACGGTTTACAACTTCGAATGGCTGGTCACCCCGGGAACCCTGCTGCTGATCAGCGGCCTGATCGTCGCGGTCGTGTATTCCCGTTTCAACGACCATGGCCGGTATCCGCTCAGTGTAGGCGGGGCCCTGCAGGAAATCTGGCTGACTGCCAGACGGATGACGTCTGCGGCACTGACCATCCTGGCCGTGCTGGCCCTGGCCTATGTCATGAACTTTTCCGGGCAGACCATCTCGATCGGCACCTGGCTGGCAGGCACCGGAGCGTTCTTCGCGTTCCTCTCCCCCGTGCTTGGCTGGATCGGTACCGCGGTAACGGGTTCCGATACCTCGGCCAACGCATTGTTCGCCCGCCTGCAGGAGACGGCCGGCGCGGCCGCCGGACTGGATCCCAAACTCATGGTCGCCGCGAATACCGGAGGCGGAGTGATGGGCAAGCTCATTTCCCCGCAGAACCTGGCCATCGCTGCCGCAGCGGTGAACATGAGCGGCCGCGAATCCGTGCTGCTGCGCAAGGTCTTCGGCTGGAGCGTGGCGCTGCTGCTGGCGCTGTGCGTGATCGTCTTCCTGCAGTCCACGCCGGTGCTGGGCTGGATGCTTCCCTAGGCTTCCTTCGGCGGTTTCGTCTCCAGCCATGCGCCGAGAGGACACTTGCGGCTGCTTTCAGAGCTGAAACGAGCCGCGACTGTCCTCTCGGCGGTATGACCGGTACAGCTAGTAGCTCGCGGGCGTGTCCCCGGTCCCCTCAGGAAGATACTTGGCCGCGAGCGCCTCAGAGGCGCGGGCAAGCATGGCGACGTCGGCGCCCACGGCAATGTAGTCCGCTCCGGCGTCGAGGTAGCGGCGGGCCGTCGCCTCGACGAACGCGTTTACGCCCACCGGCACACCGAGCTCCCTGGCGGTCCGGATACAGTGCTCGACGGCGGAAGTTACCTCCGGATGGTCCTGCTGCCCAAGGTGGCCCATGGAAGCTGCCAGGTCCGACGGTCCAATGAAGATGCCGTCCACGCCGTCGGTGCCGGCGATCTGTGCCACGTTGGCCACTGCTTCTGCGGATTCGACCTGCACCAGCAACGTGATGGTTTCCTCAGCGCGGTTCAGGTACCCCTCAATCCGGTTCCAGCGTGAACCGCGGGCCAGTGCACTGCCCACGCCGCGCACACCGCGGGGCGGATACCGGACGGCAGCGACGGCCTGCGCGGCCTGCTCTGCGTTGTCCACCATGGGGACAATCAGGTTCTGGACCCCGAGGTCCAGGTACTGCTTGATCATCACGGTGTCGTTGGCCGGCACCCGGACCACCGGGTGGATCGGGTACCCGGCCACAACCTGCAGCTGGGTACTGATGGATTCAAGGGAGTTGAGGCTGTGTTCGCCGTCGATCAGCAGCCAGTCAAAGCCTGAACCGGCGCAGATTTCGGCTACGAGCGGGTTTCCGGTGCAGGCCCACATTCCCACCTGGGCCCGTTTTCCGCCGCCGAGGACGGTCTTGAAGTCTGCCGCGGGTTCTACTCGAAACGGCATGTCACTGATCCCAGCTGTCCGTAGTCTGCATGGACGGTATCACCCTTGTGCACCCACATGGGACGGGTGAAGGAACCGGCCAGGATGATTTCCCCGGCGCCGAGGCTGGCACCGTGGGCGGCGATCTTGTTCGCCAGCCAGTAGACGCCTGCGGCGGGATGATTCAGCACCCCTGCGGCCACGCCGGTCTCCTCGATGGTCTGGTTCTTGTAGAGCAGCGCGGAGATCCACCGGAGGTCGACGTCGTCCACCTTGACCGGGCGCCCGCCCACCACCATCGCGCCCATCGCGGCATTGTCCGCGATGGTGTCCACAATCGTGCGGCCTTCCATCTCAATCCGGGAATCAAGAATTTCAAGGGCCGGAACCACGTACTCGGTGGCGTCCAGGACATCGAAAATGGTGCAGTTCGGTCCGGAGAGCGGCTTGCCAAGCACAAAGGCGAGCTCAACTTCGATCCGCGGATGCGTGTAGGCATCCCACTGAACAGTGCAGCCGTTTTCGAGGACCATGTTGTCGAAAATGACGCCGTAATCCGGTTCGGTGATCCCGGTGGCAGCCTGCATGGCCTTGGAGGTCAGACCGATTTTCCGGCCCGCCAGCTTCCGCCCCTGCTCCTGCATGCGCCGGCTCCACAGTTCCTGAACGGCGTAGGAGTCCTCCACTGTCATCTCCGGATACCGCGCGGTCAGCCGGGGCACGGGCGTGCGGCTGGCACCGGCGGCCACCAGCTCGTCGGCGATCTTCTCTATGGTCTGTTTCTCGAGCACGCTAACTGCACCACTTTCGGGGGAGGCACTGGGTCCGATCCATACGGTTGAAATGGATTGTATATGATCCTCGACACATTCCCGTCGAATACGAACCGCCCCGCAGCACTGCATTAAGCTGGGGCTGTGCCGAACTTCCGTGCCAGCAGACTGCGCCCCGCTCCGGCGGCAGCGGTGGCAGCAACATTGACCGCTGCAGCCGCCGGGACTGTCCTGGCGGTGACCCCGTGGCCGGCTGCCCTCCTGATCCGAGGCGTTTTCCACCGGGGCGCGCGGCAGCTCATCGACCAGATGAAGCCATGGTCCCCCCAGGTGCCTGAGCACCGGAACATCAAATACCAGGCCGACGGCGGTGCCCGGCGCCTGGACATCTATCTGCCTCCCGGGCACACGGCAGAAACTCCCGCACCGGTCGTTTTCTGGGTTCACGGAGGCGCCTGGATTTCCGGCTCACGGCGGGACGTAGCCCCCTATCTGCGGATGCTGGCCGCCCGGGGATTCGCCGCCGTCGGCGTTGACTATTCAGTGGCGCCGGGCAGCATCTATCCGCGGGCACTGCAGGAATTGAATCAGGCCGTGCAGTACCTCAGGGACAACGCCGGGGACTACGGACTGGATATGGACCGTGTGGTCCTTGCCGGAGACTCCGCCGGAGCACAGCTCGCAGCGCAGCTGGCGGCAGCGGTGTCCTCCCCCGGGTACGCGTCAGAGCTCGGGATCTCCCCCGGACTGTCCGGACCGCAGCTGCGCGGCGCACTGCTGCACTGCGGTGTCTACGACCTGGAGGCCATGGGAAAGCTCACCGGCATCCTGGGCTGGGGCTTCCGCACGGCGCTGTGGGCCTACATCGGAAAACGCCGGTTCAGCGAAACTCCCGCTGCGGAGCAAATGTCCGTGATTTCCCATGCCACAGCCGCATTTCCGCCGGCATTCATCAGCGGCGGCAACGGTGACGGGCTCACCGCCGCGCAGTCAGTGCCCTTCGCGGACCGGCTGGAGAGCCTTGGCGTCGCGGTCACCCGCAGCTTCTGGCCGCAGGATCTCTCCCCCGCGCTGCCGCACGAAGCCCAGTTCCAGTTCTCCAGGCCGGAAGCACGCGCCGTGCTCGATGAAACAGCAGACTTCCTGAATACCGTGCTGCACGTCCGCCCGTCCAGCGCCACGGCAGAGAGCCCTGCTGGCAGCACCACCGACTACGTCCAACCAGCCGAGCGGCCTACCGCCTAGCCAACCTTCCGGGGGAACTTCCATGCGCAGAATCCTGCTGATCATTCTCACCGCGCTGCTGGCGCTTGCCGTGCCGGCGGCTCCGGCTTTCGCCGTCGAGCCGGTGGACATCATCGTGGAGGACACCGCCGGTGTCCTGGACCAGAACACGCTGCTGCCGGCCCTGGAGCAGATCCAGTTCCGCGACCCGACGACCGTTGCGATCTACACCTACCGCGGTGACCCGAACGCCGACTACCAGGACGGCGACACCGTTACGAACGAGGAGACCCTCCGGTTTGCCCGCGAAGAACATCCGGAATGGATCAGCGCTGACGGCCAGAAATGGGCGGACGGACTTTTCATCTTCACGCTCGACCCGGACGGGCGCTGGATCGGCACCTACTTCGGCGAGGACCGCAAGGTGGACAGCGACCAGGCGCAGGACATCCGGGACGAGGCTGCGGAGCTCTTCCGGGATGCCCAGTGGACGGACGGCACGATCGCGGCTGTGCAGGAGGCAGCCAAGCTGATCAACCGGCCCTGGTACCTCAACCCGGCAACGTGGATCGCGGGCGGCGCCCTGCTGCTGGCAGCTGCAGGAACCTGGCTGACTATCGTGGCAGTGCGGCGCAACCGGCTGAAGACCAACCGTGAGCTGATCGCCAAAGCGGAGAAGTCCTATGCCAATGTCAGCATGGACTTGGAAGCCACCGAGCTGAACGCCAACACGATTCCCGCCGACTCGCGCTACGGCGCCAAGGTGCTGGAAGAACACCGCACCTTCAGAACCCGCTACAACACGGCTACCGAGCTGGGAAACACCGTGCGCGCCTTCAGCAACAAGGACCTCAAGCGGGGCAAGACGCGCAAACCGGTGGAGGAATTCGCCGAACTCGCCACGTCCCTGGACGGTATCGATGACGTCATAGCGGACACCAATACCCTGCTGAACATGGGTCCCGGCTGGCAGGCGGCCTGGGACCGGCAGGCGCAGCCGCTGCTGGGCGAGCTGGAGAAGCTGGAGGACCTTTTCGAGCAGGACCATACCGGGAACACGGCCACCGCCGCAGCGCTGCTCGCTTTCCGCACCGAGTGCCGCCGGCGCCTGCAGTCCGCCGCGGCGGGCCTCGCAGACGGTTCCCTGCCGCCCGAAGCCGCACTGGACATCATCCGGGATTCCGGCAGCGAACTCGCCGGCCTGCTCAAGAACCACTCGGAGACGGTTATTGAAAAGGCCGCGAAGGACAGCTCCGAGAAGAAGCTGATGCGTGAAGCACTGGAAGCAGAACGCAGCCGTCCCCGGCGCTACCGGGACGGATACCGCCCGGGCATCCTGGACACCGCCTATCCCAACTACTTCTGGTCGGTTGCTTCCTTCAACGCCGGCGTCCAGGCAGGCAACGGGAAGATCGAATCGGCACGGAGCTCGGCGTCCGGGTCGTCCTCCGGCTACGGCGCCAGCGGCGGCAGCTTCAGCGGTTCAGGAAGCTCTTCGCGTTTCTAGCGTCGTGGAGGGCCCGGGGCGCCGCCGGCGGACCGGTTCGTGGCCTTCCCCCGAGGCGTGGCGTCCTTACGGGACAGACACCGGCCGTGGACACCGCACAGCCCGCTGGCTAGGGTGTTCGGCATGAACCCCGTGGACCCCACCGCTGCCCTGCTGGATGACTTCTCCCTGGAAATGACAGGCAAGGACGTGCCTGCCCTTCGGGAAGCGCAGGACGCACTGCCTTCCGGTACGCGCGTCAACGTGACCTTCCTGGGCAACGAGGACCTGCCCATGCGACTGGCCGCCGCCGCGGCCGTGAAGGCGGCCGGCCACGTCCCGGTTCCGCATATTTCAGCCCGGCGGCTTGGCTCGGCCGCTGAACTCGAGAAGTTCCTCGGCGCACTGGCGGAGGCCGGTGCCGTGGAGAACGTCTTTGCGGTCGCCGGCGACCCGGCCGAACCGATGGGCCCCTACGCCGATTCGCTGGCCGTGATTGCCTCCGGCCTGCCCGCTGCACACGGAGCCAGGCACATCAGCATTTCCGGCTACCCGGAAGGGCACCCGGACATCGACAACCAGACGCTGTGGTCTGCACTGGAGCAAAAGCTGGCAGCCATCCGGGACCAGGGGCTGGATGCATCGATCATCACCCAGTTCGGCTTCGATACCGCGCCGGTGCTGGCGTGGCTGGAGGAACTGCGCAGCCGCGGCATCGACGCCCCGGTGCGGATCGGGGTGCCCGGGCCGGCCGGCGTCAAACGCCTGCTGGGCTACGCCCGGCGGTTCGGCGTCGGGACCTCCGCCTCCATCGCCCACAAATACGGCTTCTCCCTGACCAACCTGCTGGGCACCGCGGGCCCGGACCGTTTCCTGACCGAACTGGCAGCTGAACATGATCCGGGCCGGCACGGGGTGGTCAAGCTGCATTTCTACACGTTCGGCGGCCTGCGGCCCACGGCGGAATGGGTGCGAAGCTTCCGCGGCTATTAAACAGATCCGCTCCGCTTTGTAACCTCCGCTCCGCCGCGTGGCGGAGCGGAAAGCACAAAGCGGAGCGAACCCGAAGTTACGTAAGACCGGGTGCTAGTCCTGGGGCAGCAGCTGGTCCATGTTGGGCAGCTCCTCAACCAGTCCGCGGTCCTGGGAAATCCGGGCAACCTCTTCGACCGAAGCCCGGTTCACCGAGGTGGCATACCGGGGCAGGGTCAGCTGCTCGATGACCTCGGGCTGGAGTGAGGTGTAGGTGGGCAGAACGGCCCGCACCTTGTCCGGATTCTGCTCTGCGAATTCCTGCGAAGCGTTCATTGCCCGGACGAATTTCTCCACGATCTCAGGGTTCTCCTGCACGTACTGGTCGGACGTGAAGTAGACGGCCACGGTCAGGTCATCCACCGGCTCCGCGTAGTTGGAGAAAACCGGCACCGCGCCGTCGGCCGCGGCAATAGTGACAAAGGGCTCGACGGCGGCAACCGCGTCCACGGTCCCCGCGGCCAGCTGCCCGGAGAGTTCGGGGAACGGGATCTCCACGAACTCGATGCTCTCGTAATCGCCGCCCGCCTGCTTCACCGCCTCCGAGATGGTGGAGTCGGAGATGTTGTTCAGGGTATTCACGCCGACCTTTTTGCCGGCCAGGTCCGTGATGGTCTCAATACCGGAATCAGGCAGCGTCATCACGGAAGCGAAGTCAGCGTCGGTATCCCCCGTGGAGCTGCCGCCCGGTGCAACCATCTGCACCGGAAGGCCCTTGGACCGGCCCACAATCATCGAAGTGATGTTGGAGAAACCGAAGTCCATCTGCCCTGAGGTCACGGCCGGAACAATTGCCGCTCCGCCCTGGGCCAGCGTCAGCGTGACGTCCAGGCCCTCATCCTCGAACAGTCCTTCCTGGACACCAAGGTAAATCGGAGCAACGTCAACGATGGGAATGACACCGACCTCGATTGACGTCAGCCCTTCTGCCGCCGCGCCTGACGCCGCTGTCTCCTCACCGTCTGAGAGTGAGCCCGAACCGCAGGCCGTCAGGCCAAGCAGCGCCGCCGTTGCCGCTGCCGCCAGCATTTTCCCCATGGGTGTGCCTCCTTGTCTCAGGCACGGTCAAGCCGCACCAAGCATGTGATGTAGCACACACTATCTATCCTGATAGGCATTAGCCAGCACTACCTGCGGACCCGGGGAAGGGTCTCGACTTACCTATGTCCATAGATATAAAGTCGGCGGCACCGGCGCAGGCCGGATCCCGTCCCACAGAAACAGAGGTTCACCGTGGCACCAAAGAATCTGCAGGAAGTCCTCGACGCGTCCAACGGAGTTGTCGATCTGCTCCGGAACTCACAGATCGGCGCCTACATCTATCCGGTGGTGGCTCCCGAGTTCACCAACTGGCGCAGCGAGCAGCGCGCATGGCGTGAGAGCGCCGTACTGTTCGATCAGTCCCACCACATGGACAACGTCTTCATCAAGGGCCCGGACGCCCTGAAACTCATCTCCGACACCGCCATCAATTCGGTGGCGAACTTCCCGGTCAACAAGGCCAAGCAGTACGTGCCGACGACGCCGTCCGGCCACGTAATCGGCGACGGCATCCTCTTCCACCAGGACGAGGACGAATACGTGTATGTCGGCCGTGCGCCGGCCGCCAACTGGCTGCTCTTCAACGCCGAGACCGGCGGCTATGACCTGGACATCGAAGTGGACCGCCGTTCGCCGTCGCGTCCCATGGGCAAGCCGGTCAATCGGCGCTACTGGCGTTTCCAGATCCAGGGCCCCAATGCCTGGTCCATCATCGAAAAGGTCAACGGCGGCTCACTGGAGCAGCTGAAGTTCTTCAACATGGACACGATGAACATCGGCGGAGAACGTGTGCGCACGCTGCGCCATGGCATGGCCGGTGCACCGGGGCTGGAAATCTGGGGAGACTATGCTTCCTACGACAAGGTGCGTGATGCGCTGATGGAGGCCGGCGCCGAGTTCGGCATGGCCGCCGTTGGGGCCCGCGCCTACCCCTCCAACACCCTGGAGTCCGGCTGGATTCCTTCTCCGCTTCCGGGCATTTACACGGATGAGAGGCTTCGGCCGTACCGCGAGTGGCTCGGGGCAGACAGCTATGAAGCGACCAACGCCGTCGCCGGCAGCTTTGTCTCCGAGGACATCGAAGACTACTACCTGACCCCCTGGGAACTCGGCTACGGCTCGTTCGTGAAGTTCGACCATGACTTCATTGGCCGTGAGGCACTGGAAGCAATGGACCCGGCTGCCCAGCGGCGCAAGGTGACCCTGGACTGGAACGCCGAGGACCTTGGCACCATCCTGACGTCGCAGCTGGACACCGAGAACACCCCGTACAAGTACTTCGACCTGCCGTTGGCGAACTATGGATCCTCAAACTATGACTCGGTGATCGACGCCGACGGGAACGTGGTGGGTGTTTCAATGTTCACCGGCTACTCCGCGAATGAACGCCGCGGTTTGTCCCTGGCAACCGTCAACCCGGATGTCCCCGAAGGCAGTGAACTGCGCGTGGTGTGGGGAGAGCCCGACGGCGGCACCGCCAAGACCACGGTGGAACCGCACCGCCAGATGGAAGTCCGTGCAGTGGTCAGTCCGGTGCCGTACTCCGAGACCGTGCGCAAGGACTACCAGGGCGGCTGGCGCACCGGATACACCGGAGCCTAAGCCGCGCTGAACCTCAAAACCATGCATCAAGGAGGCCGGTCCCCCCCCAACGGTCCGGCCTCCTTCGGTTTAGCTGTGCCGGTTTAGTGAAAACCCGCTCAGCTGCGAACGATGATCACGTCCAGGGTGCGAGGACCGTGTACGCCTTCGACTCGTTCGAGCTCGATATCGCTGGTGGCGCTCGGACCACTAATCCAGGTCAGCGGCCGGGTGCCGTCCAGCCGCCGCAGTGCCTCGGGCAGGATCATGGTGATGTCCCCGGCGCGGACCACGCAGACGTGGTGGTCCGGGATGAGGGAAATGGCGCGGCGGCCCTGGCCCTCGCTCCCGTCCAGGATGATGGTCCCGGTTTCCGCCACGGACACGGCGCTGCCGGTCACGACGGCGCTGGTTGCGTCCAGGTCCGCCACGCTCAGCGGTGCCTGGCGGGAGTCGTTGCGGCGCCGGTTCGGCTTGGCGGCGTCGGCATCGGCCAGCCACGCTTCTTCGATGCCCTGGGGCACGACGTAGCTGGATGCTTCCCGGAGCAGCTCGGCAACGCGGGGGGCTACGCCGGCTTCATCGACTACGGTGACCCCGGCCTTGTAGTCCTCCAGCCGGTCCACGAGCACTGAAATGCGCTCTTCTTCGGGGGCGTCGACACCGGTGCGGTAGTTCCGCGGCACGTCGGGAACCGCCGGAGCATCCTTCAATGCCCCGCGGAGGCGTTCCAGGATCTCTTCGCGTGCGCTGCTCATGACCGCTTCTCCCCCTGCGCTGCCGTGCCGGCTGCTGCGCTTCCTTCGTGTTCCTTGGCCCACCAGTCCCGGAAGGACTGCGCGGGAGGTGCCGGAATGTCCCGGCTCTGGGTCCAGCCGGCGGCGATGCCGGGCAGCTTGGTGATCTTGCGTTTCCGGCCGGCGGCGAGCTTGCCCAGCGGCAGGCCCTTTTCCAGCAGTCCCAGGTTGCGGCCGCGGGAGAACGCCCAGGAAGCGCCCTTCATCAGCAGGTCCATCTGGGTGGGGACCTTCCTGGTGCCGCGTTTGCTTTCGACATCCACGGAGCGCAGGTGGACCAGGATTTCGGGGATGTTGATCTTCACCGGGCAGGCGTCGTAGCAGGCACCGCAGAGCGAAGAAGCGTACGGCAGGGAGTTGTTCTCCTCGGACTTGATGCCCGTCATCATCGGGGAAAGGATCGCGCCGATCGGTCCCGGATAGGTGGAGCCGTACGCGTGGCCGCCGGTGCGTTCGTAGACCGGGCAGACGTTCATGCAGGCGCTGCAGCGGATGCAGTGGAGTGCCGAACGGCCCATCTCGTCCGCCAGGGCAGCGCTGCGGCCGTTGTCCACCAGGACCAGGTGCACGTTCTGCGGGCCGTCGCCTTCGGTAACGCCGGTCCACAGCGAGGTGTAGGGGTTCATGCGCTCACCGGTGGAGGACCGCGGCAGCAGCTGCATAAAGACTTCCAGGTCCCGCCAGGTGGGCAGCAGCTTTTCGACGCCCATCACAGTGATGAGGGTTTCAGGCAGCGTCAGGCACATACGTCCGTTGCCCTCGGATTCAACGACGGCGAGGGTACCGGCGTCGGCGATTGCAAAGTTGGCACCGGAGATGGCCACCTTCGCGGAAAGGAACTTGCGGCGCAGGTGGGCGCGGGCGGCCTCGGCGAGTTTGGCAGGCTCGTTGGTGAGGTTGGGGTCGACCTCCGGCATTTCACGCAGGAAGATGTCCCGCACCTGCGTGCGGTTCTTGTGGATGGCCGGAACCAGGATGTGGCTCGGCTTGTCGTGGTCCAGCTGGACGATCAGTTCCGCGAGGTCAGTCTCATATGCGGCAATGCCCTGCTCTTCGAGGTATTCGTTCAGGCCGATTTCCTGCGTGGCCATGGACTTGACCTTCACAACCTCGTCCACGCCTTCGGCGCGGATCAGGTCGCGGACAATCTCGTTGGCTTCGTCTGCGTTGCGGGCCCAGTGGATCACGCCGCCGCGCGCGGTGAAGTTGGCTTCGAACTGCTCCAGCAGCTCAGGCAGCCGTGCCATAACGGATTCCTTGACGGCGCTGCCGGCATCCCGCAGGTCTTCCCAGTCCGGCAGTTCGCCCACTACCCGAAGCCGCTTGTCGCGGATGGTGTGGGTGGCGTGCCCAAGGTTGGCACGGAGCTGTTCGTTCTTCAGTTCCCGCCGGGCAGCGGTGGGGAAGGATTCGACGGCGTTCAGGTTGCCCTGGCCGTAGACGGGCAGCGTGGGCATTCCCAGATAGGTGCTCATCGGGCAGCCTTTCCGCTGACCAGGACGTCGCCTGTAATTGAAACCGGATTCTCCCTGGTGCTGGCCAGGATCTCGGCGAAGTGCAGCGTGGTGACGTCGCTGCCTTCGCGGGAGAGGCCGCCGCCAATGTGCAGCAGGCAGGAAGCATCGCCGCCGGAGCAGAGGGAGGCTCCGGTGGCTTTGACGTTCTCAGCCTTGTCCGCCAGCATCGCGGAGGAAACGTCCGCATTCTTCAGCGAGAAGGTTCCGCCGAAGCCGCAGCACTGGTCGGCCTGCGGGAGCTCGGCAACTTCAATACCGCCGACGCTCTGCAGCAGGTTTAGCTGGCGGTCGCCCAGGCGCAGCAGGCGCATGCCGTGGCAGCTGGGGTGGTACGTGATCTTGTGCGGGAACCAGGAGCCAAGCTGCTCAGCGGCGTTGGTCACCCCGAGCACGTCGGTCAGCAGTTCGGAAAGCTCGTAGGTCTTGGCACCGACTGCTTCGGCCTGTGCTTCGAGTTCCTTATCCCCCGCGGAACGGGCGACCATCGGATGCTGGTGTTTCACTGACCCGACGCAGGAGCCGGAAGGTGCGACGGCGACGTCGTAGTCAGCCGGGTTGAAGGCAGCTACGTGGTTGCGGACAACCGGCACCGCTTCGGGCAGATAGCCCGAGTTGACGTGCATCTGGCCGCAGCAGGTCTGGCCGGACGGGAACACCACCTCGTGTCCCAGCCGCTCCAGGATGGTGACAGTGGCGCGTGCCGTGCGCGGATACATCGCATCCACGATGCAGGTGGCAAATAGTGCAATTCTCATCGGTGCCTCTCAGCGGGGATGCCCCGGAGCTCGTGTGGTCAGACCATACTAGGCACGTTGCTTGCAACACACCAAAGAGCCAAGGGCGGGTGGCCATGATCACACGCACCGCGCGAGTGCGCTAGAGTTCCATGGTCTGACCATTGTGGTCAGACCACCTTCCTACCAGTTCACCACTCCCGGAGGTCCCCTGTGGATCACTTCACCGCCACCACCGACCCGGTATTCGGCAGCGTTGCCGCATCCGCCATCGTGGCACTTATCCCCCTGCTCACTTTCTTCATCCTTCTGGCGTTCGTGAAGGTGAAAGCCCATGTGGCGGGCGGTCTGTCCCTGCTGGTGGCCATCGCCGTCGCCATCTGGGCCTTCAAGATGCCGGCCGGCCTGGCACTGCTCTCCGCGACCCAGGGTGCCGTCTTCGGCGCGTTCCCGGTGGTCTGGATTGTCATCATGGCCATCTGGCTCTACCAGATCACCGTAGTCAGCGGCCGCTTTGAGGACCTCCGAAGGGTCTTCGACGTGATCGGCGGCGGAGACGTCCGGATCCAGGCGATCCTCGTGGCGTTCTGCTTCGGCGGCCTCCTGGAGGCCCTGGCAGGCTTTGGCGCCCCCGTGGCGATTACCGCAACCATGCTGGTTGCCCTGGGCCTGAAGCCGATGAAGGCAGCCGCCGCCGTTCTTGTTGCCAACACGGCGCCGGTCGCGTTCGGTGCAATGGCGATTCCGATCACCACGGCAGCCAACCTCACCGGCCTCGACGCGGACCACATCGGTACCGTCGTTGGCCGGCAGGCTCCCCTGCTGGCCGTAGTTGTACCGCTGATCCTCGTCTTCATCCTTGATGGATTCCGAGGCATGAAGGAAACCTGGCCCGCCGCCGTCGTAACCGGTGTTGCCTTCGCCGGCGCACAGGTGCTGTGCTCCACCTTCTTCTCCTACGAACTGACCGACATCGTTGCAGCCCTGGCCGGACTTGGTGCCGCCGTCGTCTTCCTGCGGTTTTGGCAGCCCAAGGGCCTGGAAGGTGCCCGGGTCCGGATGGGCCTGCCCGCCATGGCCCTTGCCGGTTCCGGCAGCACCGGTTCCGCTTCCGGCTCCGCCGGCCGCCCCGCTGCCGTCCGCGACGAGAACTCGCTGACCGGCTCCCGTACCTGGCTGGCCCTGTTCCCGTACTTCCTCGTGATCATCATCTTCGGCATCGCCAAGCTCTGGAAGATCGGCGTGGACATTCCCGCTTTCCTGGCCTCCACCGACATCAAGGTGCCGTGGCCGATCCTGCACGATCGCCTGGTTGACGCCGCCGGCGAGCCTGTTTCTTCCACGATCTACACGTTCAACTGGCTCTCCACCCCGGGCACGCTGCTGCTGATCACGGGCCTGATTGTCTCCTTCGTGTACTCCAAGTACGACGACGGCGGCCGCTACCGGATGACCGTGGGCAACGGCGTGGCCGAAATCGGCCGGACCGTCTGGAACATGCGCTGGGCAGGCCTGACCATCCTTTCGGTGCTGTCCCTGGCCTACGTCATGAACTTCTCCGGGCAGACCGTCTCGATCGGCACCTGGCTGGCTGGAACCGGCGCGTTCTTCGCCTTCCTCTCCCCCGTCCTCGGCTGGGTTGGCACCGCCGTGACCGGTTCGGACACCTCCGCCAATGCCCTCTTCGCCCGCCTGCAGCAGACCGCAGGCATTGAAGCCGGGATCGATCCAAACCTGCTGGTCGCCGCTAACACCACCGGCGGCGTCGTTGGCAAGCTCATCAGCCCGCAGAACCTGGCCATTGCCGTCACCGCCGTGAAGCTGGACGGCCAGGAATCGGTGCTCCTCCGCAAGGTTGTTGGCTGGAGCGTTGCCCTGCTGCTGGTGCTCTGCACCGTCGTCTTCCTGCAGTCCACGCCGGTCCTCGGCTGGATGCTCCCCTAGTAACCACGGTCCTGGGCTGCTTGCCTTTCAAACCGCCGCTACCGGCCGGGAACCTGCTGCCAGGGTCCCGGCCGGTAGCGTTTGCATTTGTGTCGTGCCTTGTCAGCTTGGGCACGGCCAGCTCCCACAACATGTAAGGATGTTGCAGTGACTCTCCCGGATCCTGCTCCCCTGCCGCCCCGCCGCAGCTACGACCTGCTGCTGCAGAACATCGAAGCCGACCTGCGCTCAGGCGCCATCAAACTGGGCGACCAGCTGCCCGGAGAACGGACCCTGGCGGAAACCTACGGCATCTCCCGCGCGTCGGTGCGGGAAGGGATCCGCATCCTGGATGCCATGGGCGTCCTCCGCTCGTCCTCCGGTTCCGGCCCCAAGTCCGGTGCAATCATCGTTTCCGAGCCCTCCGCAGGACTGTCCTCCGCGCTGCGCCTGCACACGGCCAGCAGCCGCCTGTCCGTTGAGGACATTGTGGAGACCCGCGTGCTCCTGGAGACCTGGGCCGCGCAGGCTGCTGCCGAGGCACCGGACAGCACCGGCAAACAGGCCTCCCTGGACCGCGCCCGCGACCTGCTTGAAGCCATGGACCGGCCCGAGCTGGACCGGGACACGTTCCACACCCTGGATGCCCGCTTTCACGTGGAGCTCAGCTCCCTGGCCGGCAACTCGGTCATCGAAACCATGATGGATTCCCTCAGCGGCGCCATCCGCGGCTACGTCAAGGAGGCCATGGACAACTTCGATGACTGGCCCCGCATCCTCACCGCCCTGCGCGAACAGCACCACGGGATCTACGACGCCGTTGCTGCCCGCGACGGTGTACTGGCCGCTGAGCGGCTGCGCGAGCACATCACCTGGTTCTACGCCCAGATTCCGCCCCGCGAGGGGTAGGTTCCTGCGGGGTTCGCTGCGTGGGGCTTTGGGTTTCCGATCAGCCCGGTTTCCCTCCGTTCGGGGACATCCCTGCCAGTTTGTGATTTTCCTGCGGCGCGCCGCGGCAGGAAAGTCCCGAAGTGGCAGGGCAGTCCCAAAGTGCAGGGAAACCCGGGCGCATGCACCATCCTTTGGGGAGACAACGCTCCCGGACGCCCCCGATCCCCATGAATCTGCCGAGCGACCCCGGTCCAACCCCGATCCAACCCCGATCCAGCCCCGAATCAGCCCCAGACCCCACGCCCTCCTGCAGGTCAGCCGCAAACCCCACCCCAACTACGGGGGAAAGCCCCATGGCGGCGCCCGCCCCCAGATAGCAAGCTGGAGTCATGACCAACACCTACGCCCCCGAACCTGGTGCAGTACCGGGATCCCGCCCGGCAGCAGTGACGCAGACTCAGCCTCGCCGCCCGGCTTTCTTCCGCAGAGCCACCTGGCGTGCCTTCGGGTACCACGGCGTCACCTTGCTTCTGGCTCCCTTCGCGCTGGCCTACGCCGTGACCACGGTGTCCCTGGGTGCACCCCTGCTGGTGACCGTAGTGGGTCTGGTTATTGTTGCCGCCATGGTGGTCGCCGGCAGGTACTGGGGCACCGTCAACCGGAGCCTCACGTCGTCACTGCTCGACAGGCACATCGACGCACCGCCGCCGTTCACACCCCGGCGCGGGTTCTTTGGCTTCCTGTGGTCCGGGCTGGCCGACACAGCCGGGTGGAGGGCAATCGCCCACATGGTCGTCAGCTTCGTCACCTCGGTAACGGCCGCGGTCCTCAGCATCACTTTCCTGGTTACCGGCCTTGGCTGCATGACCCACTGGTACTGGTCGCAGTGGCTGCCTGCCACGCAGGCGTCGGACGGTTCCTGGCACCGCGGCAGCATGATTGCCCCGGATGTGTTCGTGGAAGGGTTCTGGTGGCAGGCAGCCTACGTTGGAGTGGGCGTGCTGATGACCTTCGTCCTTTGGCCGGCTATCAACAACGGTTCCGCCCGGCTGCAGGCTGCACTGACCGCTGCGCTCCTGGGCCCAACAGCTGCACAGGTCCGGGTCCGTGACCTGGAGGCCAGCCGCAGCAGTTCCGTCACCACAGCCGACGCCCGGCTGGCCAGGATCGAGCGGGATCTACACGACGGAACGCAGGCGCAGCTGGTTGCCATTGCCATGAAGCTCGGGGATGCCCGGGACCGCCTCTCCGCAGGTGAAACGAACGAAGACCTGCAGCGCCTCCTGGACAGTGCACACGGAACTGCCAAGGATGCACTGGCCGACCTCCGCGGAATCGCCCGCGGCATCCGGCCCGCAGTGCTAAATGACGGGCTCGACGCCGCACTCGAGTCTCTGGCCGCGACGTCGCCCCTGCCGGTGGAACTGGACTACCGCCTGGTGGTGCGGCCGGCCCCCGCCGTCGAAGCCATTGCGTACTACTCCGCGGCGGAGCTGGTCACCAACGCGGTGAAGCACTCGCGCGGCTCCGCCGTCCGCATTTCAGTCGCCAGCGAGGGCGGGCAGCTGGTTCTCAACGTCAGCGACAACGGAACCGGCGGCGCCAATCCGGCAGCCGGCAGCGGGCTGGCAGGCCTGGCCGAACGCGTCCGCACGGTAGACGGCACCCTGGAACTCGACTCCCCCGCCGGCGGTCCCACCACGGTGACGGTCCGGCTCCCCCTGGCATGAGCACGGCCCGGCATTTCCGGAGGGCGGCAGCATGGGGCAGGCTTCAAGGATGAAGATCGCGATTGCCGAAGACTCCGCACTGCTGCGTGTTGGCCTGGTGGAGCTGCTCGGCGGGCGTGGACACCAGGTTGTTGCTGCTGCCGGCAATGCAGAGGAACTGTTCACGGCTCTTGAAACCGCGGAGCCCGACGTCGTAATCCTGGACAACCGGATGCCGCCCACCCACACCAGCGAGGGAATCCGAGCGGCACTGACGCTGCGGGAGACCCGGCCGGAAATCGGCGTCCTGCTCCTCTCCCAGTACGTGGAGACCCGCTACGCCACCCAGCTCTTCGCCGGCCAGCCCCGCGGAACCGGGTACCTGCTCAAAGACCGTGTGGCGGATATCCGTGCCTTCCTGGACGCGCTCGAACGGATCCGGGAGGGAGAAACCGTCCTTGACCCGGAAGTGGTCCGCCAGCTGATGGGGGCCGGGAACACAGCGGGCCTTGGATCCCTGACTCCGAGGGAACACGACGTTCTGGAACTCATGGCGCAGGGACGGACAAATGCCGGTATTTGTGCTGAACTGTTCCTCTCCGCAGGCGCGGTGGAAAAACACATCACATCCATTTTCAGCAAGCTGGACCTAGCACCGGCGGCCGGCGACCATCGAAGGGTCCTGGCCGTTCTGCAGTACTTACAGGCCGCCTCGCCGGGTGTGGCCTGACCATTTCCCGGAAACCGGAATTCCGGAATAGATTTGAGTCGGGATAAAAGTCCCGCAGACGTCATGGATCAGGATCGTATGTCAGCCACAGCGCAGAACTTTGCCCCAGCAACCGCGTCCCTCGAGGGTGAGGGGATCAGCACCCGGGAGATCGACCGCCGGAAAATGGCGCACGATGCTTCCCACTACCTGCTGATTCCGCAGGCGGTTGCCACGCCCACGAACACTGCCGAAGTGGCGCAGCTGATGCACCGCAGCCGTGAGCTCGGCATCCCGGCAACCTTCCGCTCCGGCGGAACCTCACTCTCCGGCCAGGCCGTCAGCGACAGCCTCCTGATCGACACCCGCCACCATTTCCGGGACATCGAAGTGCTCGACGGCGGCGCCCGGGTCCGCGTGGCCCCCGGCGCGACGGTGCGCTCGGTCAACTCCCGGCTGGCAGCCTTCGGACGCAAGCTTGGACCCGACCCCGCCAGCGAGATCGCCTGCACCATCGGCGGCGTGGTTGCCAACAACTCTTCCGGCATGGCCTGCGGCACCGAGTTCAACACCTACCGGACCCTTGAGTCCATGGTCCTGGTGCTGGCCAGCGGCACCGTACTGGACACCGCGGCACCGGACGTGGAGGAGAAACTCCGCGCCCTTGAACCGGAACTTTTCGAGGGCCTGCTGCGCCTGCGCGGCCGCATCGTGGCGAACCCGGACTCCGTCGCCACCATCACCCGCCTGTTCTCGATGAAGAACACGATGGGCTACGGCCTGAACTCCTTCCTGGACTTTGAGAATCCGGCAGACATCCTGGCCCACCTGATGATCGGCAGCGAGGGAACCCTGGGCTTCGTAGCGCAGGCGACCTTCCGGACCATTCCGGCGCTGCCCAAGGTCGCCACCGGCCTGATGTTCTTTGAGTCGCTCGACGCCGCTGCCACCGCCCTGCCGGAGCTCACCGCTACCGGTCTGGCCACGGTGGAACTCATGGACGCCACGTCCCTGCGCGTCGCCCAGCAGGCAGCGGATGCCCCGCTTGAACTGCGCGGACTCCAGATCCAGGCCCATGCCGCTTTGCTGGTGGAGCACCAGGCCACTACCGCGGATGAACTCGAAGCCAAGCGGGAAGCCTCCCGGCCGCTGTTTGAGTCCCTGCGCCTCGCAGCTCCGTTCGCCATGACCTCGAACGCCCGGGATCGGGCGGGTATGTGGCACATGCGCAAGGGCCTCTACACCACGGTGGCCGGCGCCCGTCCCTCCGGCACCAACGCACTGCTGGAAGACATTGTGGTTCCGGTTCCCTCGCTGGCACGGACCTGCGCCGAACTGGCCACCCTGTTCACGGACCACCACTACCGGGACTCCGTGATCTTTGGGCATGCCAAGGACGGCAACATCCACTTCATGCTGAACGAAAACTTCAGTGATCCCGCCGAGCTCGCCCGCTACGAGGCCTTCACCGAGGAAATGGTGGAGCTGGTCCTGGGCGAAGGCGGCTCGCTGAAGGCCGAGCACGGCACCGGCCGGATCATGGCCCCCTACGTGCGGCGGCAGTACGGCGATGAGCTGTACGAAATCATGCTCGAGATCAAGCGCCTCATCGACCCGGCCAACCTGCTCAACCCCGGTGTGCTGATCAATGAGGATCCGCGTTCCTACGTGCAGAACCTCAAGATCGCTCCCACGGTGGAAAAAGAAGTGGACCGCTGTGTGGAGTGCGGCTACTGCGAGCCCGTCTGCCCGAGCAAGGACATCACCACCACACCCCGCCAGCGCATTGTGCTGCGCCGGGAAATTGCCGACGCCGAGGCCCGCGGGGATTCGGTGCTCGCCGCCACCCTGCGTGCGGACTACGACTACGACGGCGTGCAGACCTGCGCAGTGGACGGCATGTGCGGCACCGCGTGCCCCGTGCTGATCAACACCGGCGACCTCGTTCGGCGGCTGCGGGCCGAGAACACCAACAAGGCTGCCGACGCCGGCTGGAAAGCAGCTGCCGGACGCTGGGGCACCATGACCTCCGTCGGCGGCAAGGCGCTGACCTTTGCGAAGGCCGTGCCGTCGCCGCTTCCCAAGCTGGCCACCGCCGTCGGGCGTGCCATTCTCGGTGCGGACAACGTTCAGTCCTACGAGACCGTACTGCCGGCCGGCGGAACCCGCCGTGCCGCGCACGAAGACACGGACCCGGTTGCAGTGTTCTTCCCGGCCTGCATCGGCACCATGTTCGGTCCCGGCGAAGGCGGCGAAGGATCCGCCCCGGCATTCATGGAACTGTGCGAACGTGCCGGCGTGGGGGTCCGCATCCCCAAGGGCATTGAGAACCTGTGCTGCGGTACGCCGTGGAAATCCAAGGGCTTCACCTCCGGCTACCAGGTGATGACGGAGAAGGTCCTGGCCAACCTGTGGGTTGCCACGGGCGGCGGGGAACTTCCGGTGGTGTGTGACGCAGCTTCCTGCACCGAAGGCCTGGACACCATGAAGCGCCTGGCCGGTGAAAGCCCGGTCTACCCGGGCCTGCGGTTCGTGGATTCCGTGGACTTTGTCCGGGAGAACGTCCTTCCGCGGCTGGAAGTTACCCGGAAACTGGGATCGCTGGCCCTGCATCCCACCTGCTCTTCCACCCAGCTTGGTGCCAATGATGCCCTGACGGAGATTGCGGCTGCGGTCAGCGCTGAGGTCTTTGTTCCTCCGAGCTGGGGCTGCTGCGCCTTCGCCGGCGACCGCGGCCTGCTGCACCCCGAACTGACGGCGTCGGCGACCAAGCGGCAGGCAGAGGAAATCAACTCCCGGGTCTTTGACGGTTATGCCTCCTTGAACCGGACCTGTGAACTCGGGATGACCAAGGCGACGGGACACACCTACCGCCACATCCTGGAGTACCTGGCTGAAGCCACCCGCTGAGCAACGGGTCCCGCGGCACCGGGCCACTGGTGCTGCGGGGCCCGGTTAGGCTTCGGCGGCGGCCCGGGTTCGCTTAATGAGGCAGCCCCGGTGCGGCCGATCGGAAGGCGCGGCTGCGGCCGGTGCGACCGGTTCGACTAACGCGGCCGTCCGGGAGCAAAATCAAAGGAGCGAGCAGATTTTGCATCCTCCGGAGGATGAGCTTCCATGAGCAAGCCAAAAAACGGTGCCGCCCGGACCGCCGGCGCACTCGCCGTCGCGCTTGGTGTTTCGGCCGCTTCGATGCTGGCCGGGTGCGGCGTCCAGGAACCGGAACCCTACCGGACCGTGCTTCCGGCGCCGTCACCAGCAGTCAGTGTTCCCGCCACTGTCCAGGCGCAGGCTCCTGCACAGCAGTATGTGCCGGTACCCGCCCCCACCCCGGAAAGTGAGACTCCCGATCCCGGGCTGGAATCCAACGCCGGCGACCCCGCTGACAGCGGGATGCCCGGCAGCGGCGAGTCTGGCGCCGTGCCCCCGGCCCCGGCCCCGGCTCAGATCCAAATCCCGGCCCCGGCCCCGACCCCGACCCCTGAACAGCTGGAGCTGGCAGGACGGGTTGTGTGGGATCCTTCGGAACGTGACCGGGCTGCCGCTGCCCTCGCCGAGGCTGACGCCTACACTGCGGCCCACCCCGATACAGCCGAGGCTGCCGTGTTTTCCTCTATCCGCCGGGACCTGGCCTGTGGTTCCGGGGAGAACGGGACCGCCCTGGTGACAAGGGCGCTGCGGGCCGCCGGCTACACGTTCTCGGGTTTAGCGCCGCAGGACATTGTTTCGTGGTTCGCGGCGCATCCGGGGTCCGGAACTCTCGTACGTGATCCGGGAGCAGCCAGACCCGGCTCCGTGCTCCTAACCACGGGGGCGTGCGGCACCCAGACCCTGGGCGTTTATTTGGCCGACGGCCTGGCGGTGTTCGCCGGTGCTGACGTTCCGGCCAGCGCCGGTTTCACGGCGTTTGGTACGGCACGGATCGCTCCCGTGGATCAACTGCCTCCGGGCGTTCCCGCCCTGCCGGCGGATCCCGTTTACGTCCGCGTGGCTCCGTACGTGTAGCTGGCAGCCAGCTCCGGCGGGCACACGCGCCCCCTCCCACCTGCAGGAACAGACGAAAAAAGGTCTTGCATTCTTACTTTCTTCACCGTATAAAGTAAGAATGTCGTCCACCTCACATGCACCAACGGGCCGCCAGGAACTCCGGCGGATCCGGGTGGAATCCGTTGTGGGGGCCCTCCTGTCCCAAGGCCCCATTTCCCGTACCGATCTAGCTGCCGCTACCGGGTACAGCCCATCGACGGTCACCGGGATTGTCCACGAGCTCCAGGAACTGGGTTACCTCCACGAAGTGGGACAGCGCGAATCAACAGGGGGACGGCGCAGGACCCTAATGGAGATTGACCGTTCGGCAGTGGTGCTGGTGGTCGCAGAAGTCTGCCAGGGAAGCGTCAGGGCGAGCCTTGTCGATCTCGATGCCGCAGTGCTGGAGACACGCGAATTCGCTTTCAATGCCGAAGATCCGGTGTCCTCAACCGCCCAGGCTGTCTCTGAACTAGCTGCAGCTGCGCCCCGGCAGCCGGCCCGGCTGGTCCTGGCACTGCCCGGCGTGGTGGGAACCGACGGCACGGTCAGTCTCGCTCCGGACTTCGCCGCCGCCAACGGATCCCAGCTGGCCGATGAACTGCAGCGGCGCACCGGACTGGCCGTAACCGTTGAAAACGACGTCAACCTGGTGGCGCTCGGCGAGCGCAGTGCCGGAGCCGCAGCCGGCGTTGACGACCTGGTGCTAATCCACATCGCCGAAGGCATCGGAGCGACTATCCTCTCCGGCGGCAAGCTGCTGCATGGCTCCACCCGGTCCGCGGGCGAGGTTGGTTTCCTGCCTGTTGCACCCCGCCCCCTCCCCCACGGCAACCGCGGCCCGTTTGAAGCTGCCTGGAGCACTCCGGCCATTGCCGCCGCCGCCGAGTCCGCCGGGCTGGACAGCGGCGGTCCCGTGGTAGGCCGGATCTGCTCCGATCACCGTGCCCAAACGCTCTTGAATGACGTCCTGGATGCCTGGGCCTGGGCCGCCGTCGTCTGCGCCTGCGTCCTGAACCCCGCGCTCGTGGTCTTTTCCGGCGACGCCGTCCAGCTGGACGATCCGGCACGCGCAGCACTTACAGACCGCATCCGGGCAGCAGCACCTTCTGCCCCGGACGTCACGTTCGCTTCCCTTGGCGGAGCCGGCATCCTTCACGGTGCCGTTGCCCGCGTCCTCGAAGACCCCTCTGCCCTCATCACTCCCGGCGGCTAAGCCGCAGGGGCCCGAAGTTCACCTGGCACCACCCAACCCTAGGAGAAGTACATGGCTCTGCACCGCACTATCCGTAAACCGCTCGGCGCCGTTGCCGGCGGGCTCGCGCTCATGCTTGCGCTCTCGTCCTGTGGCCTGGACGATTCGTCTTCCGGGTCGGAAGGCTCAGGCGGCGAGACCCTGACCATTTACACCGCCCGGGACAAAGGCCTCGCCGAAGCAGTCGTGGCCGACTTCGAATCAGCCAACCCGGACTACGCCGGCAAGGTGGAAATCCTGACCCTTGGCGCCCAGGAAGCACTTGAACGTATCCGCGCAGAAAAGGCCAACCCGCAGGGCGACATCTGGTGGGGCGGAACCGGCCAGCAGATGAAGCAGGCAGCCACGGACGACGTCCTGGCCCCGGCTCCGGACGCCGTCGTCGAAGCCGTCCCGGAGGAACTCCGGGATCCGGATGGTCTGTGGGTGGGCGAAATGCAGCTTGCCGAGGTCATCTTCTACAACCACGACATGCTCAGCGAAGAAGAGGCCCCGAAGGACTGGGACGACCTCGTTGCGCCGGAGATGGCTGACAAGCTGGCCATCCGCGACGTCGAGGCTTCCGGCACCATGCGCAGCATTTACGCAGCGATGATCGACCGCCAGTATGACGCCGCGGGCTCCCCCGAAGCCGGCTACGAGTGGCTCGGCAAGCTCGACGCCAACACGAAGGTCTATGCCGCGAACCCCACGGACCTGTACCTGCGCGTGACCCGTCAGGAAGCAGCTGCCAGCGCCTGGAACCTGCAGGACGTCATGCTGCAGATCGAAAACCAGAACGCTCCGTTCACCCCCGTTGTCCCCGAATCCGGCGCACCCATGCTGGTAGACGGCGTTGCCAAGATCAAGAACGGTCCGGCGTCGGACGCCGCTGACGCCTTCCTCGAGTTCCTCTTCAGCGAAGATGCCCAGAAGAAGCTCTCCGAGACCTATTACCAGATCCCGTCCATCAGCATGTCCGAGCAGCCGGCCTGGCTCGCAGACCTGGACCTCGTGGAAATGAAGGTCGACTGGGACCGGATCGGGCAGAACGAATCCGAGTGGATCGGCTACTGGGCCGAGAACATCAAGGGCAAGAACTAGCCCGGAGCCGGGACGGGCGGCACACCTGCTGCCCGTCCCTGGCCTTTCCCCATCCCCCAAACCCTGCGGAGAGCAGCCATGACACGAGTCCTCCTCGAATCCCTCGAAAAGCGGTACCCCGGCGCCGCGCCGTCCGTGTCCGATCTGGACCTCACTATCCAGGACGGAGAGTTCTTCACCCTTCTGGGGCCGTCCGGATGCGGCAAGTCGACTACCCTGCGCATGGTTGCCGGCTTCATTGCCCCCACCCGCGGACGCATTCTTTTCAACGACCGCGACGTCACCAACACCGCCCCCAACCGGCGCGACACCGGCATGGTGTTCCAGAACTACGCCCTCTTCCCCCACATGAGCGTCCGCGCCAACGTTGGATACGGACTTAGTGTCCGCCGTACCCCGCGGGCGGAAAAGAACAAGCGGGTGGACCGGGCACTGCAGCAGGTTGGACTGGAACGGTACGCCGACCGCCGGATCGATATGCTCTCCGGCGGCCAGCAGCAGCGTGTGGCCCTGGCCCGCGCCCTGGTCATTCAGCCGTCGGTGCTCCTGCTGGATGAGCCGCTCTCCAACCTTGATGCCAAACTCCGCGAGGAAACCCGCGCCGAAATCCGCGGTACACAAAAAGCGGCCGGGATTACCAGCATCTATGTCACCCATGACCAGGCCGAGGCCATGGCGATGAGCGACCGCGTGGCCATCCTTGAATCCGGCCGCCTCCACCAGGTTGCCCCGCCGCGCGAGGTCTACCACCGCCCTGCAACGTCATTCGTGGCACGCTTCATCGGCCGTTCCAACGTGCTCCCGTGCACAGTCCTTGCCATCGGATCGGACACCGTGGACGTCCGGTTGGAGGACGGTTCCCTGCTGCGGGCGCCCCGGGTTGCCGGCACCCCGTCCTGGCTTGCAGCCGTTGGAGACCAGGCCGCCGTCAGCCTGCGGCCGGAGGCCTTCACCATGTCCGTGCAGCACGGGGCTCCCTCGCTGCCGGAGGCCGGAGAGCTGGAAGGGACCGTGAAAACGGCTGAGTTCACCGGCGCAGTAAACGTCTATGAAGTGGACTGGAACGGAACCGAGCTGGTCGTCTCCGTGCCGGACGCCGAGGACCGCGCACAGCCCGGCGACCGGGTCATCCTGGCACCCCATCCCGCACGCGTGTGGCTGGTGGCACCGTGAGCAGCCTGGTAGCGAGACTGCGCCTGCGCAGCGGTACGACGTCGTCTGACCGGTTCATCTACTGGCTGGCAGTGCCGCTGGCACTGATCCTGCTCATTTACATCGTCATCCCCATGTTCGCTACCGCCCGCACCTCGCTCGACGGCGGTACCGGCAACTACGCCGGCTTCTTCGGCGGCAACTCGGGCCGGGCCCTTGGGCTGTCCGTGGGCATCTCCGTGGTTTCCGTCATCACCACGGGCGTCATCGGCACCGCCCTGGCCGTGCTGCTGACCCGGTTCGATTTCCCGGGCCGGAACGTGCTGCGGCTGTTCGCCATGCTGCCAATGGCCCTGCCGCCGCTGATCGGCGCCGTGTCCTTCTACTTCCTCTACGCCGAGAGCGGGATTGTTCCGCGTTTCCTCGCGCAGTACTTCGGTGCGGATCCCTCCGCGGTGTCCGCCAACGGTGTCCTTGGCGTCCTGCTGGTCCACACCATGACCATGTACCCGTACTTCTATCTCGCGGTCGCCTCCGGCCTGGCCGGTTCGGACGCGTCCATGGAGGAAGCAGCGCTGAACCTCGGAGCCAGCCGCTTCACCATGTGGCGCACGGTACTCCTGCCCATGCTCACTCCGGCGCTGGTATCCGGTGCCCTGCTGACCTTCATGGTCTCCATGGCGTCGTTCACGGCACCGCAGTTCTACAACGTACAAACACTGACGATGCAGATTGTCGCTTCTCGGACCTCGGGTGCCTATGAACTGGCTGCCGCACAGTCAACCGTGCTCTCCATCGTCTCGATCCTCTTCCTGCTCGCCATGCGCTGGTACCAGAACCGGCGGGTGCACCGCAGCGCTTCCAAGGGCACTCCGCAGGCGGTCAAAGTCCTGCATGGAACCCTCCCCCGGGTGAGCGCCGGAATCGGCTCCGCCCTCCTGGTGCTGATCCTGATGGCACCGGCTGCAGTGATCGTGCTCCTTGCCTTCACAGTGGACGGATCCTGGACCGTGCAGATCCTGCCCAGCGAATACACACTGGGCAACTTCGAGCGGATCTTCACGGACCCCTCCACCCTGCGCCCGATCCTGGTCAGCAGCCAGATGGCGTTCATCGCGATGATCGCCTGTGCGGTGGTCGGAGTGCTCGCCTCCTGGGTGGTTACCCGGTGGAAGGGCCCGGGCAAGGGCCTGCTGGACGTAATGGTCATGATTCCCTGGGCACTGCCCGGCACGGTGGTCGGCGTGAACCTGGTGACCGCCTTTGCCTCCCCCAGCCCCTTCAACCTCGGCCAGGTGCTGATCGGCTCGCTCTGGATCCTTCCCGTGGCGTACTTCGTCCGGTTCCTGCCCCTGGTCTTCCGGTCCGCCAACGCAGCACTGGCACAGATCGATCCGTCGGTGGAGGAAGCCGCCCGCAACCTGGGAGCCGGATCCTGGCGGGTACTGCGCACCGTTACGGTGCCCTTGATGTACCGCGGCATCCTGGCCGGCGCGCTGATGGCCTTCATTCAGGGCTTCGGCGAGTACGTGGCATCCGTCGTCATCTACCCCGCCCGCTTCGCCCCTCTGTCAGTGGAGATCTACAACCGCATCTACTCCAACGAATTCGGCACGGCAGCAGCTTACGGTGCACTGCAGATGGGCCTGATCCTGATCGTCCTGATCATCTCCCAGCGCCTGGAGAACCCGCGGGCCGGCGGGATTGCAGCCCTGCTGCGCCGCCGCCGTCGTCCCACCGTGGAGACACCGCTTGTGGGGCCGATCCCCTCCAGTGCCACGCCGCTGCCCATTCCCGCACCTGAACCAGCCGCCCCCGACCTGAAGCCGGTGAAATAAGCATGACCGAGTCTCCCCGTCCTCCTCTGACCGACCGCCCGGATCTGTCCGTCTACTGGGACAACCACCTGCGTGATGCCTTCGAAGAAGCCGCGTCCTACATCTATCCGCCCATGGTCGAAGCATCCCTGGCCCATGTGTGGATGCTCGACGACGAAGGCATCCTTCCGCGGGAGCGTTCCGCCCGGCTGGAGAAGGGTCTGCTTGATCTGTGGAAACGGATCACCGACGGCACCCAGGAATATGTCTTCGACGGTTCGGTGGAGGACCCCTACTACTTCATGGAGCAGCAGCTGGCTGCTGCCTGCGGGATTTCAACCTCTGAACTGGATGTGCAGCTGGCCCGCAGCCGCAACGACCTCGACGCCGGTGCGTTCCGGATGGTGCTTCGGCGCCAGATCCTCGACCAGGTGGACCTGGTCCTGCAGGCCGCGGCAGACGCCGCTGAACTGGCGCGCCGGCACGCAGACGCGCTGATTATCGGCTTCACCCACCGGCGTCCTGCCCAGCCCACCACCATCGGCCACGTCATGGGGGGCCTGGCCGAAGCTTTGCTGAGCCAGGGCCGGGAACTGCTGGACATCTACGCAGAGATGAATGTGTCTCCGCTGGGATCGGCTGCCTTCACCGGCTCCGACGTCCCGATCAACCCGCAGACGGTTGCGGACCTGCTGGGCTTCGACTCAACCTTCACGTCCAGCTACGAGGCGGTTGCCGGCGCCGAGCACTTTATGCGCCTCGCCGCCGCACAGGCGCGGATCTGCGCCACCGGTGCCCGTTTTTCCCGGGTGCTGCTGGAATGGATGACGTTCGGCTGGGTCGCTACCCCGGATGCCTACACGCAGGGCTCCTCGATCATGCCGCAGAAGAAGAACCCTGTGGTCCTTGAGCACATGGTCTCCATGGCCGGTGCTGCTGCAGCGGACATGTCCGCAACCTACGCGAACATCAACTCCGGCTGGTATGAGGACTCGAACAACGCCACCACCGACGTGCAGAAGCAGCTCTGGCGCGCCTCAGACCGGGTCATCCGGTTTGTGCGCATGCTGGACGGCCTGCTGGGCGAGTTCACTGTGCAGCGTCTCCCGGAGAAGGAGGAGATTGTGCGTTCCGGCGCCACCACCACCTCCGTGGCTGAAGCCCTGGCTGTGGCCGGCGTGCCCTGGCGCGGCGCCCACGACGTCGTTGGCCGGCTTTTCAAGTCCGCAGACCCAACCGCGTGGTCACGGGAACAGGTAGAGGAAGCACTCGCTGCCGGAAACATCAGCACTGACCTGACGGATCTGGTGCTCGCGGCGGGAACTGATCCCGGGCGTGTGCTGGACCGGCCGCAGGCCGGCAGCCCCGGCAGCAAGGCCGTCACCGTCACGGCGGAGCTGGCTTCGAGTGCCGCGCAGCACCTCGCCGCGCGCGCCGCTGAGCTCCGCTCCGGGATCGACGGAGCGCGGGAAACGCTGCTGCAGCGGGCACACTCATTGGCGGGAGCGGCATGAGCGGTGCGCCGTCCGCGGTCACGGTAGTAGGCAACACCAATCTGGACATCATGGTCTCCGGCGCAGCGGCGCTTCCCGAGCCCGGCACTGAGTCCATAGTCCCCGGCATCAGCATTCGCCTGGGCGGCTCCGCGGGCAACCTGGCAGTCCGCTGTGCGGGCCTGGGCCAGTCCACCACCTTGGTAAGCAAGGTCGGCAACGATGCCTCCACACGGCTGCTCGAACAGGAACTGGCCTTACCGGGACTTGAGTCTGTGCTGGTTCGTGACGCCGGGCTGCCCAGCGGCATCACCGTGGCGGTGGAAGCTCCAGGACGGGACCGGGCGTTTCTCTCCTCGCTCGGGGCAATGGCCGAGCTGACCCCCCAGGATGTCCCGCCAGCGGCCCTCGAGGCCGGAGCAGTAGTACTGGCGGGCTACTTTCTGCTCCCCAAGCTGCGTGCCGGTGCCGCCCAGGCGCTCTTCGCTGCCGCGCATGCCCGGGGTGCGTTAACAGTGCTGGATACCGGCTGGCCGGCCGAAGGCTGGACGGAAAGTGTCCGGGAAGAAGTGCACAGCGTGCTGGCATCGGTGGATCTGTTCCTCCCGAACAGTGATGAACTCGCCGGTCTGGCATCCAGTCCCAGCCCACAAGCGGCGGCCCTGTCCCTGGCCGCCGAGACAGCCACCATGGTCGTCGCCAAACTGGGCGCCGGCGGCGCCGGGCTTGCACTGCCGGACGGCACCTGGATCCATGAGCCTGCCGGCCAGGTAGTCCCCGTGGACAGCACCGGCGCCGGCGATGGGTTCAATGCAGCGTTCCTGGCCTGCCTCGCCCGGGGAGATTCCCCCGCCCGGTCCCTGGCTGCCGCAGTCCGCTATGCCACCGAACTCGTGGCCACCCACCCTGATCTGCGTGGATCTGTGCCATTGCCTGAACCGTTGAGCTTGTAGGAGGAACCGTGCATGTCTCGCGAATCGCGAACCGCCCAGTGGTGCAGGGCATTTCGATTGTCGACTTCCACCTGCACTTCCGGATGCCGTTCGACCCGCTGACTAAGTCCCTCTCCGGCGGCCAGTTCGCCTGTGAGGAGTCGAGTGCAGCAGCGGCAGACCGCGCCGCCAAAGTTGCCGGGATGTCCGCCCGGTGGCGCCGCAGCTGGGACTTTGCCGATCCGGAGCAGGGGGATGCGGACCAGGGTCCCGAAGCGGAAGCAGACCGGTGGGCCGCTGAACTGGATGACAACCATGTTGAACACGCTGCGTTCGTCACCGCGGGCGGCAACGATGCGATGGCCAAACTGGTGGCACGGGGCGGAGGCAGGTTCCTCGGCATGGCAGCAATGGCAGACCCGTTCCAGCCCGGAGCTGCTGAAAACTTCCGTCAGGCACTGGAACGGTATGACCTGCGCGGGCTGAAGATCTTTGCTCCGCTTATGTCCGCCCGGATCGATGATCCGGGCGCTGATCCGGTCTGGCGTGTGGCCGCTGAGCACCGGGTGCCCGTGCTGATCCACTTTGGCCATTGTGGTTCTGCCGGCGGAATCGCGCACAACGAGATGATTGAACCGGCCTGGCTGGAAACCGTTGCCAAACGCCACCCGGATGTCACGTTTGTGATTCCGCACTTCGGCATCCAGCACGTGCAGCAGGTCCTCTTCCTGATGTGGGCCTGCCCCAACGTCCAGGTGGATACCTCCGGGTCCAACCAGTGGGTGCGTTTTATGGCTCAGCAGCTCACGCTGGAAGATGTGTTCCGCCGGTTCTACGAAACGCACGGTCCTGAGCGGATAATCTTTGGAACCGATTCATCCTGGTTCCCGCGGGGGTACGTTCGCCGTTACCTCGCTGACCAGCTGAGGATCTGCTGGGAGATGGGCATGCCCGCCAGCCACGTTCAGCAGATCTTCGGGGCAAACGCAGCTTCGCTGCTTCGCATCGAAGGCTGGACCCCCGCGGACCCTGCCCTTCACACTGCCCAGGCCCCGGGAGCAAAGCTGTGAGCGTCACGATCCGCACCGCTGCAGGCCTGCCTGACCTTGGAGAACAGGCTGCCGCCACGGTGCTGGCCCGGCTGCAGGCCAGCACCCGGCCGGTCCTCGGTGTTGCCACCGGTTCCTCACCCCTGCCCCTGTACCAGGCACTGGCACGCCGGCGTGCGGAGCTTCCGCCGCTGCGGGCCTTTGCACTGGATGAATACCTGGGCCTTCCGGCGGGGCATCCGCAGAGCTACCGCGAAGTGGTGCGGCGCGAGGTCACCGCACCACTGGGACTGGATCCTGCAGAGGTGTTTGTGCCCGACGGCGGAACAAACAACCCGGACCGGGCAGCAGCGGCATATGAAGACACCATCCGCGCTGCAGGAGGGATCGATGTGCAGGTGCTGGGCATCGGCAGCAACGGCCACCTGGCTTTCAACGAACCTGGTTCACCTCTGGACTCCCGGACCCGCGTGGTGGACCTGGATGCCAGCACCAGGCAGGCCAATGCCCGGTTCTTCGCTTCCCCTGAGGAAGTCCCGTACCGGGCGCTGACACAAGGCCTGGGCACCATCCTGGAGGCGAAGGCGCTGGTGCTGATGGCTGCGGGTGAATCCAAGGCGGAGGCGGTGGAGCGGGCCCTCTGCGGGCCCGTCACGCCGGAGCTGCCTGCTTCGGTTCTGCAGCTGCACCCGGACGTGACGGTGCTGCTGGCTGAAGGCGCCAACAAGCTGCTGCCGCGCGAAGCAGGAGCGAACCTCAAATAGGTGAAACCGCCGGGAGCTCCTGCAGCGACCACTGGTTGCCGTCCGGATCGCTGAAGTAGACAAAGGTGCCCCACTCCAGGGGTGCCAGCTCACTGGCCTGCACCCCGCCGTCCAGCAAATGCTGCCGGGCTTCCGCAGCGCTGGGCACCACGATCTGGATCCGCTGGCTGCCGGGGACCATGTCCGTGGTTCCTTCGCCGATCACCACTGAACAGGCTGAGCCGGGCGGGGTCAGCTGCACAAACCGCAGGCTGTCGTCCACCCGGTGGTCGTGATCGGCGGCGAAACCCACCTGGTTTACATAGAAGTGTTTGGCGGCATCGACGTCGGACACCGGCACGGGAACTAACTCGATTTTCCAGTCCATGCCCGGGACGCTACGCCCGGGCTTTAGAGGCTGGAAGAGCTGCGCGGACACCTTTTGTCCGCAATGACGTGGGTCGGACGGGAATAAGCCTGCTTAGTATCGTGTTGGCACAACACATGACTGAGCAGACTGAAAACACCCTGTCCGCAACCATCGACCTCAAGGACCTGGGCACCGTCAGGCGCCTCGGGTTCGGGGCCATGCGCATTGTTGGCCCCGGTGTCTGGGGCGAGCCGGAAAGCCGCGGAACCGCCGTCGAGGTGGTGCGCCGCGCCGTGGAGCTGGGCGTCGATTTCATCGACACCGCAGACTCCTACGGCCCCAACATCAGTGAAGAGATCATTGCCGAAGCGCTCTACCCCTACCCCGACGGTGTGCGGATCGCCACCAAGGCCGGGTTCGTGCGCACCGGACCGGACGAGTGGATTCCGCTGGGCCGCCCCGAGTACCTGCGCCAGCAGGCGGAACTGAGCCTGCGTAAGCTCAGGGTTGATTCCCTGGACCTGTTCCAGCTGCACCGTATTGACCCCACAGTCGACGCCGAAGAGCAGTTCGCCGTGCTGCGGGACCTGCAGCAGGAAGGCAAGGTCAAGGCCCTTGGCCTGTCCCAGGTCAGCGTCGAAGAGCTCCAGGCGGCAGAGAAGTACTTCACCGTCTCCACAGTGCAGAACCGCTACAACCTGACCGACCGCTCTTCGGAAGACGTCCTGGATTACGCCACCGCCAACGGGATCGGGTTCATTCCCTGGGCTCCGATTTCTGCCGGTGAACTGGCCCAGCCAGGGGGCGTCCTGGACGAGGCCGCCAAGAAGCTTAACGCCACCACCTCCCAGGTTGCCCTTGCCTGGCTTCTGCAGCGTTCACCGGTCATGATGCCCATTCCAGGCACCGGCTCGGTGGCCCACCTTGAAGAGAACCTCGGTGCCGGGGACCTGGTGCTGGACGCCGACACTTTCGCGGAGATCGACGCCGCCGCAAGCTGAGTTTGCCGGCCCACCCGCTGACTGACTCCCCCAATGGAAGGACCCACACCATGAACAACATCCTGATGGTTGTCTCCGCAGCCGATTCCCTCACCATGAAGGACGGCTCCAAGCACCCCACCGGCTTCTGGGCCGAGGAACTGGTCGAATCACACCGCACGCTGCTCGAAGCCGGTCACCGCATCACGTTCGCCACCCCGGGCGGCAAGACCCCCACGGTGGACCGGATCAGCCTCCAGCCCGACCAGGCCGGAGGCGAGGAGAAGGCGGCGCACCTGTCGTCCTACCTTGAGGAGCTGCGTCCGGAGCTGGAAGCCCCCATGGCGCTGGCGGACGTCGCACCCCTGGAGTACGACGCCGTAGTGATCCCGGGCGGGCACGGCCCCATGGCGGATCTCGCCTCGGACTGGGACATGGGACGGATCCTGATCGCGGCAAACGATGCGGGCATGCTCATTGCCCCGTTCTGCCACGGCCCGGCGGCACTGCTTAGCGCTGAAACTCCGGAAACAGGATTCGCTTTCTCCGGCCGCCGGCTCACCGTTTTCACGAACGAAGAAGAACTGAACGGCGGCACTGGCGAGAACACCCCCTGGATGGTCGCTGACGCCCTCGCCGAAAAGGGTGCAGTCGTCGATTCCGGTCCCGCCTGGGAGAGCTTTGTCGTCACCGACGGCAACCTGATCACCGGGCAGAATCCGCAGTCCAGCGTGGACGTGGCCCGCCAGGTCCTGGCGTCCCTGCCCGACTAGATCTTTGGCAGACTGTTCCCATGACTGTCCTGATTGCCGGCTGCGGCGACCTGGGCACGGAAGCCGGCCTGCGGTTCGCCGCGGCCGGCTTTCCCGTGCTGGGGTGGCGCCGTTCGCCCGAAAAGATTCCCGCGCCTCTGGCAGGCCGGGCGGCCGACCTCACCGGAACGCTTCCGCGGGTTCCCGCGGATACCGACATTGTGGTGATCTGCGTTGCCGCAGGTGAGCGCACCGAGGCGGCCTACCGCTCGGCATACGTGGACGGCACATCGAATGTGCTGGATGCCCTGGAGCGCGACGGCGTCCAGCTGCGGCGCATCCTCTTCGTCTCGTCTACGGCCGTCTACGGAGACGCAGACGGCGGCTGGCTGGATGAAGACTCCCCCACTGCTCCTGCCTCGATGACCGGTGCCGTCATCCGCGAGGCCGAGGAACTGCTGCACTCCCGGCGGCCCGATGCCATAGTGCTGCGGCTGGCCGGAATCTACGGGCCGGGCCGCACCCGGCTGATCGACCAGGTCCAGGCAGGGGCAGCGGACCCGGGTCCGGGCCAGCTGACTAACCGGATCCACCGGGACGACGCAGCGGCCGCCGTCGTCCATCTGACCACCGCGGTCGCCGAGCCCGCGCCGCTGTATCTCGGAGTGGACAACGAGCCCGTGGAGCAGCGCGAGGTGCTCCGGTTTTTGGCCGGGGAACTCGGCACCGAGCTGGGGCCGGCCGCGCCGTCGTCCTCATCCCGCGGCGGAAACCGCCGCCTGTCCAACGCCCGGCTGCGCTCCACCGGATTCGAATTTACCTATCCGACGTTCCGGGAAGGGTACCGCGCGGTGCTGGCCGGGCAGGGTGTGCGCCACAGTTGAGCGGTTAGACCTGGGCGTATCGCCCGGCGCTGGCGCTGAGTTCCGATGCCGCGCTCTTGAGCCGGAGGTGAACACCAGGGTCCGCCGACCAGCCGCGATCAGCCGCGTTGGCGGAAAAGAACCGGTGGCTTGCCCGTGCCTTGGTCAGGCGGTCCGGCTTCGGTAGGCGTCCCCGGGCTTTGGATGGGCGTCCCCGGGCTTTGGGCAGGCGTCCGGGCTTTGGGTCGGCGCGGAATTCCTTCACTTTGGGACTCCCCTGCCGGTTCGGGACATTCCTGCCGCGGCGCCGCGCAGGAAAGTCCCAAACTGGCAGGCATGTCCAAAACCGCAGGGAACCGGCCCTGGCTTGGTGCCCAATCTGGCAGGAATGTCCCAAACCGCAGGGAACCTGCCCCGGATTCGTGCCCTAACCGGCAGAAATGTCCCAAACCGGAGGGCCGAGTAGCCGCCGCCGCAGTAGCAGCCGCCGCAGCAGTAGCCAACGACGCCACGTTACAGCTGCGGGTACCGTCCCACCCAGGGGCGGAGCACCTCGATTGCAGCACCCACACGGAAGACGGATTCCTCCGCAAACGGATGTCCCACAATCTGCACCCCCGTGGGGACCCCGTCGGCGCCGATCCCTGACGGCACGGCCAGGACCGGACACCGGTTGGCGATGTTGAACGGCGCGGTCAGGTGCCCTTCCCAGTAGTGCTGCAGCCGGGTTCCAGCCACCTCGATGCCGTCAAGGTAATCGGCATCCGCGGCCAGTGATCCCGCTCCCGAGGTCGGGCACAGCAGCACGTCGAATCCGTCCATGACATCAGCCAGCTCCGACTGGATCTTCGCCTCCGCCGCCAGCCCTTCAACCAGGGTCCTGCGCTCCGCAGCCGCCCGCGCGTCTGCCATGAACCGGCGGGTGTAGGAGGCCAGTGAGTCTTCGGTCCCGGCAGTGGCCTCCTCCATGGCCGGACCCAGAATGTAGCCGAAGTGGGTGAAGATCGTGCCCCGGATTTCCGCAGTGGTCCATGGCAGTTCCACTTCTTCGACCACGGCTCCTGCTGCCTGCAGGGTTTCGGCGACTGCGCGGGTGTTGGCTTCCACGGCAGGGTCGAGCGGATAGTCGCCCAGCCGCAGGCAGAGTGCCACCCGCAGCCCGGCCGCATTCCCGGCGTCGTCGAACTCCAGCGGCAGCGTGCCCGGCCCGCCGAAGGATGAGTGGTCCCCCGGGTGCCGGCCGGACATCACGTTGGCGAGCAGCGCCGTGTCCGCAACGGTACGCGCCATTGGCCCGTCTCCGCGGTACCAGTCGGCGGACAGCGGAGCCAACCCGGGAATCCTGCCATAGGGGGCTTTGTACCCAACGGTTCCGGTGAAGGCCGCCGGAAGCCTGGTTGACCCGGCAATGTCCGACGCCGTTGCAAGCGGTGCCAGGCCCGCCGCCAGTGCCGCTCCCGCGCCTCCGGAGGACCCGCCCGGGGAACGCTCCAGATTCCACGGATTGCGTGTCACTCCCCACATGGGGCTGTGCGTCACTGTGGCACAGCTGAATTCCGGCGAGGTGGTCCGTGCGTGCACGATTCCGCCGGCAGCACGGATACGCTCCACCACGGGATGGTCGGCCGCGGCTACTGCACCGGCCTGGGCAAGCAGTCCCTGGGAGAAGCTGCGCCCGGCCAGGGCGTGCTTCTCCTTAGTCGCCACGGGCAGTCCCAACAGGGACCGCCGTCCGGCGCTTCCCCGCAGGTACTCTGCTTCCGCACTGCGGGCCTGGACCATTGCGTCGTCGAACATGGTTTCCGTGAACGCATTGACCGAATCATTTGCCGAAGCGGCGCGGTCAATCATGGACTGCAGCAGTTCCACGGGCGATAACTCCCGGGAACGGAACAGTTTCAGTGCAGTGACGGCGTCCAGGTAATGCAGGGGCTGTCCCTGCGCCGGTGCGGGGAGCTCGCCGGTGGCCGGTGTGCTCATGCTGCCGGACCCGTGGCCTGATCCGTCAGGGCACCGTGCACGAGCTTCCAGCCCAGTTCGGTGAGCGCGTCCAGTCCGGCAACCATGTCCTCGTCCTTGGTGAACTCGCGCTCACAGTGCGAGACCCCGTCCACGGAGGGAATGAAGAGCATGACGGTGGGCGCGATGCGGTTCAGCGCCACCGAATCATGCCCGGCCATGGTCTGGATCCGGCGGATCCCCAGCCCCAGCTCAGCGGCAACCTTCTCCGCCAGTTCGAGGCCTTCCTCCGGGTAGTACTGGATGCCGCGGATATCGAAGTCGTTCACGTTGATGGTGATGTCGTGTTCGCGGGCGATGGCGTCGATGTCGGCGAGCAGGGACGCGCGGGCTTCGCTGACGATCTCCGGTGATGCCGAGCGCAGGTCCGCCACCAGGTGGACCCGGCGCGCGACGACGATCGGCGAGTTCGGCTCCAGCGTCATCCGCCCCACCGAGGACACCAGCGCTTCTTCGGCGAACTTCTTCGTCACGTCATGGACCAGCAGCACCACCTTGGACGCCGCCACCAGGGCATCGTGCCGGTCTGCCATGGCAGTGGCGCCGGTGTGCGACTGTTCGCCGAGCACCTCGATGTCCAGTTTCTGGGTGTACCAGGAGTAGTCGACGGCGCCCAGCGGCAGCTGCTCGCGTTCCAGGATGCGGCCCTGCTCAATGTGAATTTCTGCGTAGCTGGCCACCTCCGGCCGCGGATCCGTGCCGAGGTACCCGATTCCGGCCAGTGCCTCCCGGACGGAAACCCCGGCAAGGTCACGGACCTCCAGCATGGCTTCTTCATCCATGAGCCCGGCAAACACTGAACTGCCCATGATGGACGGGGCAAACCGCCCGCCTTCCTCGTTGAACCAGTTCACAACCGCCAGGTTGAAGACCGGGGTTCCTCCGGCGGACTGAAGGCGCTCGGTGATCCGGGAGGCGGCGTGCAGGCCGGCGATCACGCCGTACGCGCCGTCGAACCGGCCGCCCAGCGGCTGGCTGTCCAGGTGGGAGCCAACCAGCACGTACGGCGCTCCGGGAACCAGCTCGATCAGCGCGAACATGTTGCCGATGCTGTCCACTCGCACCTCCCAGCCCCGGGCTTCGGCGTAGGCGGCAAACCAGTCCCTGGTCTGCTTGTCTTCAGCGGTGGCTGCTTGCCGGTCGACGCCGTTGGCTTCGGTGGCGCCAATGGCGGCGACGTCGTGGAAGTCCGTGAGGAATGCCTGGGATGAAGTCATGGTTCTTTCCTTTGGTTCAGGCGGGTGTGGAGCGGTTCGGCGGGTTTACCCGGCGCTAGCCCATGCGGCCGCGGGTTTCCGGCACTTTGGTGAGGGTGAGCAGCAGCAGCACGATCACGGCTGCAGCACTCATGTAGAAGCCCGGCGAGTACGCCACGTCCGTCGCGGCTACCAGTGCGGTGCCCACGAACGGTGCGGTTCCGCCGAAGATGGCATAGGCAACGTTGTAGCTGATGGCTGCGGAGGTGAAACGGGTCTTGGTGGTGAAGATTTCCACGAAGAACGTGTAGCAGCCGCCGCCGTAGATGCAGAGCGGAATGACAAAGAGCAGCTGGCCCAGGATGGCCAGTCCCAGCACGCCGCTGGTCACCAGCATGAAGCAGGGCACGGCGAAGACGGCCAGTGCAGCCGAGCCGGCAATCAGCATGGGCTTGCGGCCAACCCGGTCCCCGATGATTCCGCCCAGCGGCAGGAGCAGTGCGTAGAACGCCATGGCTGCGGCGTTGGCCAGCAGGGACTGGTCCCGGCTCAGGTTTCCGGTGGTCTGGACGTAGGAGACGAAGTACCCGGAGAGGAAGTAGAAGCCCATTGCGGTCAGGCCCATCACGAAGATGACCTGCAGCATACGGACCTTGTTGGTGCGGAAGGTCTCGCGGATGGGGCTGTATTCCTTGGTCTGGTTCTTGGCCAGGACTGCCTTGAAGACTTCGCTTTCCTCGGTCTTGGCGCGGATCCACAGGCCGAAGAGGGACAGCGGCAGTGCCAGCAGGAACGGGATGCGCCAGCCCCAGCTCTGGAAGTCGGCGTCGCTCATGGACTGGCTGAGGATCAGGATCAGCGTTCCGGCCACCACGGAGGGCAGCGCGGTGGCAGCGAGGGTGATGTTGAGCCAGAAACCGCGGCGGTTCGCCGGCGCGTGCTCAAAGACGAACGACGGCGCGCCCACCGATTCACCGCCTGCCGAGAATCCCTGCACCAGCCGGCAAAGCACCAGCAGGGCCGGAGCCAGCGCACCAATGGTTGCGTAGGTCGGAAGCAGTCCGATGGCTGCAGTCGCCGCACCAATGGACACGAGGGTGATGTAGAGGACCCGGCGCCGGCCAATCTTGTCGCCCAGGGCACCGAAGAACAGTCCGCCCAGCGGCCTAATCAGGAAGGCGACGCCGAAGGTGGCGAAAGTGGACAGCAGCCCGATGAAGGCGCTTTCACTGGGAAAGAAGAGCTGTGAGAGAACCACGGCTGAGAGGCCGTAGAGGGCGAAGTCGTAGAACTCAATGAACTGGCCAACGCTGCCGCCGGCCAGGACACGCTTCTGCATGCCTGTAATGCGGGGCTTGGCACCTTCCGCCGGAGCGGACTGGACACTGGTGTCGTGCGGAGTCACTTCGTTCGTAGTCATGGGAGCCACCGTACGCATTCCGCGTTGAGCGGTCGTTGCCTGCGGTTTCCGTGAAGTAACGCGTTGTCAGCCGGTGTAACAAGTGCGTTTCCCGAAGCGGGTCCGGGTGCCGGATGCTGCGTAATACCGAGGAAACATGGTTCTGGACTTCTCAACTGCACTCCTGGTGGTCAGTGCCGGCGCTCAGGGGCAGGAGTCCCGCAGTGGTGCGGATCTTGCCCCTGCATAACGGCAGGGCAGAGATGATGATGGGTCCACTCTGGTGATCCAGATCACAGATGTCCAGTTCATGTTTCTGAACAGAATGATCGATTTTTCTGATGCGCGAACTAGCGCGCTGCCCCATAGAGGCGGCCGCAAACGTCCTCGAAGGCGAGCGCCCGGCGCGTGGGGCGGACGCCGGCCGGCCGTACCAGCATGACTTCGATTCCGGGAACGTCATCGGTGAGCCGAAGCGGAACAACCCGGCCGCCGGCGTAGGTCTGGTCATGGTGCAGCCGCTGGTTCAACACCGAGTAGCCGTGCCCCCGGCCCACGAAGGAGCGCACAGTTTCATACCCTGAGGCACGGTGCCGGATTCTTGGGCGGACACCGGCCGCTGCAAACAGGCTCATAAAGTACTCGCGGGTGTGCGGCAGATCCAGCAGAATCAGGGGCTCGTCTTCGAACTGGCGAAGGGACACTTCGCCTTCCGCGCTGGCTGCCAGTGGATGATCCGCAGAGACCAGCACGTGCGCTGGGATCCGCTCAACTACCTTGGTGGTGAAGCCGTCGTCCAGCCCCAGCCCGTACATCAGCGCCAGCTCGCAGTCTCCCTGCAGCAGGGACGTTCGCACATACTCCTGGTCCCCCTCCAGGAACGAAATCTGGACATCGGGGTGGGCCGCTTCAAAGGCCTGCAGTATCACCGGGGCGCGGAACGGCGCCAGCGGCGCAAAGACACCGACGCGCAGCTCTCCGGTCAGGGCATCCGAGTAACCGCGCGCCGACTCGTAGAGGGCATCCGCATCCTCAAGGAACGGAGTGATGTCCTTGGCGAACTGTCGCCCGGCTGCCGTGAGCCGCATTCCCCGCTGCCGCCCCCGGATAAAGAGCTGCACCTCCAGGTCCTTCTCCAGCTGGGAGACAGCAGCGGACAGCGCTGACTGGGTGACATTGAGTTCCCGGGATGCCGCAGTCATGCTCTCTGCAGCCGCTACCGCCGAGAAGTAGCGCAGCTGCACCAGGGTGAACGGTTTGGCCATGGGCCCTATCCTGCCAGCACCTGCCTCTGGCCTGCGGTTACATGACGGCCTGTAGTTACATGAGATCGGGCAGGCATGCGGCACAGCTGAACGCCTACGCCGGCTAAAGCGGAGGAAACGCAGCCACAAAAAAGCCGCACCGGCGGCTCCCCCATGGGGAACCACCGGTGCGGTTATGTATTTGGGAGCTTAGCCCTTGGGGATGGGCGGGCCAAGGTAGAGCAGGATTGAGAAGACGACGGCGACGCCGGCTACTGCAACCAGTGCGGAAGCTCCCGGACGGCGCAGCACCATGGCCTGTACCTTGTCCACGAAGTTCTTGGGTTCTTCGCCGCCGGGAGCCAGGCGCCAGCCGCCCTCCAGCAGTCCGCGCTTGTCTACAGACTTTTCGAACGGAATCGTGGCCCAGGGCACCACGGCGAGCGCCACGCCAAGCACACCGGTACCGGCCGACCATTTCTGGTTCACCCAGACGAACACGGTCACCACGGCGTAGGAGAGGAACACAAAGCCGTGGATGCCGCCGGCGATGGGAGTGAAGGCTTCGTCGCGGAACGCATACTTGGCCACCAGGGCAGCGATCAGCAGGGTCCACGTTACGGCCTCCGCAAAGGCCAGGGTTGTGAACAGTTTGCGGGGAGTCATGGAGGAGAGCACCTTCCGACGGGGGTTTGCCAACATTATGTCAGCATGGAACGGCGCACCCTAATTCAGGCTGCACGCCGGATTGGTCTCAGCGGTACAGTTCCGGCCGCATGTCCTGCGCATAGGTATTGATATGCCGGGCACGGTGTACCTCATTGGGATGGATGTCCGTCAGAAGCAGCTCTTCCGTGTCCGCTCCGCCGGCCGCCAGCAGCGTTCCGTACGGTGAGGCAATCACGCTGTTGCCGGTGAAGCCGGGGCCGCTGTGGTTGGCATACGCAATGTAGACGCCGTTCTCCAGTGCCCGGGCAGGGACCAGCAGCGTCGAAATCCGTTCAGCGTTGTAGGTGTGCAGGGGCTGCGGCCCGCCCACGTCCCCGGTGGCGGGAACCGCCGTCGGAATGCACAGCAGGTCCGCTCCGGCGCGCACCGCTGCGCGCGCATACTCGGGAAACTCAATGTCATAACAGATTCCCAGTGCCACCTTCAGGCCCCGGAAGCCGGTTACGCGGGGCACCCCGGCACCCGGAGTGAAGGCACCGCGTTCATCGTCACCGAAGAGGTGGGCCTTGCGGTAGCGCAGCAGCTCCGTTCCCGTCTCGTCGAAAAGGGAAGCGGCAATAAAGCGGGCGCCTCCTTCGTCCTCCACGGTGGAGGCCACGACGCCGATGCCTTCCTCGTCCGCGATGGCCGCCAGTTCCCGCCGGAGTCCGGCGCCGTCGGAACCCGCTGCCCGGGCCGGGGCATAGCCCGTGGCGAAAAGCTCGGGGGTGACGATCAAGTCGGCTCCGGCATCGGCCGCGCGGACAGCGGCGCTTCGGATCAAAGCCAGGTTGGCTTCGGCCTTACCTACCTCGGATGCTGCCTGCAGCACTGCTATGCGGACCATTTATGCTCCTCGGGAGGCCTTCGCACCTGCGCCGTACCGGGCGCCGTGCCTGTGCTTTTTTCCCATCATAGGCACGGCGCCCGCGGCGCTAGGCTGATGAGACGGGGTATCCGAGCGGTTCGGTGATCCAGTCCAGGTCTGCCCAGCGGTCAATCCGCTGGACGATCTCAAAGCTGGTCCGGCACATGTCCACCACGGCCTGTTCGGGGTCCGGATAGGAGAAGGCATCCTCCAGGGTGAGGATGAACTCGTTTTGCTGGGCCTGGAACTGCGCGCGGTCCGGCTTCAGCATCGAAGAGTAGCTGTCGATGCTGGCCATAAACGGATACGGCATGCCAAAGAAGGACGGCTTGGACGTTTTGACGTCCCCCGGCCAGAACCCGAACTCCATGAACTTCTCATCGAAGCAGTTCACGCCGATCACGTCGGTCCCGCTGTACGGTGCTGCCTGGCCTGCAAACACTGACCCTGAGAGATCCATGGTGCCGAACCAGAACTCAGGCATGTCCCGTTTGCCGCGGAAGGGTGCCAGGAACCGGGAAAGGCTGCGGTAGGCGAAGTGCAGGTTCTCCAGGTAGATGGCCACGGCCTCCCGGTCCCAGGAATGATGCTTCGTGTCCTGGTCGAAGGGCGTCTCGTCGTAGAACTCCTGCGGGGTGGTGTTGATCTCGGTCGGCATCCCGATGTAGTCCAGCGCACCCATGAGCTGGGAGTAGAACTCCGCCACGCTGAGGCCGTCGCTGAGCGGGATCCGGCTCTTGCCGCCGTCGGTGTTCTGCACGTCCACATGGTGCTGGCGCAGGTTGAAGTAGATCTCGAAACTTGAGCCGTTTCCCGGGATGATGCCGGTGCCAATCCCGTCGATGGTCAGCGGCATCCGGACGTGCCCCCACCCTGGCTGCTTGTCGCTGTGCTCGATTTTGACCTTGCCTGCCATTTGGAGGAAGAGATGCAGGGTGTCTGCTGTGTCCTGCCAGTCCGGGTAATCCAGGATCCGTTTTTCCATGGTGTCGCCTCGCTTCGGTGGCGTAACGGGAGGGAACGGGTGTTGGCCGTTCCTCAAGTGTGAAGCGGCCGCTGCGCGGGGGTCAACGCTTTCCGGCTGCGCGGGTTCTCCCGGGAAGGGTGGGACAGATCACTACGCCGGAGGCAGGCCACGGTGTGCCCGGCAGGGCCCGAAGCCTATACTGGCAGCAGATCTCACGGGTGCCCCAGTTGGATACCCGTTGGCCCTGCGGCAGCCCAGAGAGCCGAGGCCCACACCCGCAATCCTCCCTAGGAGCCTTTCCCCGGTGACAAGTCCTTCCCCGAAGCGCGCCACGTCCCGTTCACGCAGCCTGAAGTACATCCTGATGCTCGGAGCGCTGGCCGCGCTGCCGGCGGTCACCACGGACATGTATCTTCCGGCGCTGCCTGAAGTTGCCTCGGACCTGGCCACTACGACGACGGCGGCCCAGTTCACGCTTTCCGGCACCCTGCTGGGCACGGCTGTTGGCCAGCTGGTGATCGGCCCGCTATCCGACCGATTCGGGCGCCGGCTGCCGCTGCTGATCGGCATTTCCATGCACGTGGTCACCTCACTGCTGTGCGCGATCGCCCCGAACATTGGCCTGCTGATCGGCCTGCGCATTATGCAGGGCTTCTTCAACGCTGCCGCCTCCGTGGTGGCCATCGCCGTGATCCGCGACCGGTTCACCGGTTCTGACGCCGCCCGCCTGCTCTCCCGGCTGATGCTGATGATCGGACTGGCCCCGCTGCTGGCTCCCACGCTGGGCCAGGCGGTGGCGGGAATCTGGGCGTGGCGGGCCGTCTTCTACGCGCTGGCGCTGATCGGCGTCATCCTGGTGGTGATCGTCTGGCGCTGGATGCCCGAAACCCTGCCTCCGGAACGGCGGCTGGCGAAGGCGAAAAAGGGAACCCCCAAGTCCGGCAAACCCGGAGGCTACCGGATCCTGCTGCGTGACCGCCGCTTCCTGGCGTTCGCCGTCATCCCGGGCCTGTCGATGGGCATCATCATGAGCTACGTGGTGGGTTCACCGTTCGTGATGCAGGAAGAATACGGCCTCTCCCCCGCGACGTTCGCGCTCATCTTTGCCGTCAACGGCGTCGCAATGGTGGTCTCCTCCCAGGTGAACGCTTCCCTGCTGAACCGCTTCCCGTCAGCGGGCATCCTGCGCATCGCAGCCCCGGTGCTGCTGCTCCTGGCCGTGATCCTGCCGATCATCATCGCCACCGGATTCGGCGGCGTCATTGGACTCGTGGCCGGACTCTGGGTGGTGCTCGGCATGCTGGGCTTCATCTTCTCCAATGCCACTTCACTGGCACTGGACGGCTACGGGCACATGGCCGGAACCGCCGCCGCACTGCTCGGCTGCCTGCAGGTGGGCCTGGCCGGGCTCATCAGCCCGCTGGTGGGTGTCTTCGGCGGCTCGGCGCTGTCCATGGCCGGGGTGATCATCGGCTGTGCAGTGGCCATCAACCTGGTCCTGGCGACGACGCCGGCCTACCGCCGCGGCGGGCGCCGGCTACAGGGTTCAGCCGCGACAGCTGCTCCCCGGGAGACCGAATCCGGCGAGCCCGCCGACACCGTCTAAAAGCGGACTCAGGCTCAGGCGCCGGCGGGCGCAGCCGTGCTCTGCCGGATGACGAGGGACGTCGAGAGGTCCAGCCGGGTGTTCTTTGGCTGTTCGCCGTCGCGCAGCATCAGCACCATCCGTGCCGCTTCCTCGGCCATTTCAATCAGCGGCTGATGCACTGTGGTCAGCGCCGGAGAAGACCAGCGTGCCACCGGCAGGTCGTCATACCCAACGATCGAAAGTTCCTCCGGAACGCTGATGCCCAGCTGCCGGGCGGCGTCGAGCACTCCAAGGGCCTGCAGGTCACTGCCGGCGAAAACTGCGGTGGGACGGTCCGGCGCAGCGAGCAGCTCCATTGCATGGTCCCGGCCGCCGTCCACGTGGAAATTGCCGTACCTGACCAGCTCTGGGTCGAACGGGAGGCCGGCGGTGTTCAGCGCTGACCGGTAACCGTCAATCCGGGCCAGGGAACACATCAGGTCTTCCGGTCCGGTAATCGCTGCGATGCGCCGGTGGCCCAGATCGATCAGGTGGCGGGTGGCCATCATGCCTCCGGCCCAGTTCGCGGAACCTACCGAAGGTACATCCGGCGCAGGGTCGCCCGCGGGATCAATGATCGCGAACGGTATTCCGCGGGATTCGAGCAGCCGCCGGGACTCCTGCGCCAGGTCCGCGAAAACCAGTACGACGCCGGCCGGGCGCCGCGCGATGACACCCTCCACCCACTCGGGGCCGGGTGAATGCCGCGTGCCGCTCTCGGTCAGCACCACGCTCAGCCCGTGTTCACGCGCCACGTTCTCCACACCGCGGATGATTTCCAGTGCCCAGGCGCTTTCGAGTTCGTGGAACACCAGTTCCAGCAGCGCGGATTTGGAACTGCGGGCGGCCCGGCGCTGGTACCCGTGCCCGTCCAGGAGGGCTTCAACTTTCGTGCGGGTTTTCCGCGAAACGTCAGCCCTGCCGTTCAGGACTTTCGAGATGGTCGAGAGTGAAACCTCGGCCTCCGCCGCCAGTTCGGCGAGCGTCACTCTCCCAGCTGCAGGCGTTTGCGCCATCTGTTTCTCCTCCGCACGGAAAGCCCTGAGGTGAAGCGGCAGCAAAAAAGTGTTGCGCATCACATCCTTGCATCCTAAGCTAGCGGCATTCCAGAACTTTCGGCAAGTGTTTCGAAACTTTCGGAACATGCTTCCCGGAAGAACTTCCAGTGAGGAGCAGTTCAATGAGGAACAACCGCAGCTGGCTCAAACCAGCTACCGCAGCGGCCGGCGCAATAGCGCTGGGCCTGTCACTGTCCGCCTGCTCGAGCAGCGGCGGAGACTCTGCCGGAAGCAACCGGCCGGAGAACGAGGTCCATGTCCTGGTCTACGGCGATGCCGGCAACGACCTCGAACGGGCCATGGTGGACAAGTTCAACGAAACCTCGGACGTCAAGGTTGTCCTGGACACCATCCCGGGCGCCGACTACCAGCAGAAACTCCAGACCGTGATCGACACGGACTCCGCGCCGGACGTCTTCTTCAACTGGGGCGGCGGATCCATCACGGACTACGTGGACGCCGGCCTGCTGATGCCGCTGGATGACTTCATCGAGGAAGACCCGCAGCTCAAGGACGCCTTCCTGCCCTCCGTGTTCGACACCGCAGTAGTGGATGGCGAGGCCTACGGCATTCCGATGCGCGGAACCCAGCCGGTGATGCTCTTCAGCAACGAGGAAGTACTGGCACAGGCAGGAGTCGACGGCGCCCCGGAAACCTGGGACGAACTGCTGACCGCAGTCGAAAAGCTCAAGGCAGCCGGCGTAACGCCCATCGCGCTGGGCGGAGCCGATGAATGGCCCACCCTGATGTGGGTCGAGTACGTCTACGACCGCGTTGCAGGCCCTGAACTCTTTGAAAGCGCACTGGCTGGTGACACCGAGGTCTGGGACTCAGAAGAAAGCCGCGAAGCGCTCGGAATGCTCCGCGAACTGGTGGACGCCGGAGCCTTCGGCACCAACTTCCAGTCAGTGAAGTTCACCGACGGAGGTTCGGCATCACTGCTCTCCAGCGGCCAGGCAGGCTTTGAGCTCATGGGTTCCTGGGCCTACTCCACGCACCAGGACGCCGCTCCCGAGTTCGTCGAATCCGGACTGGGCTACAGCGAGTTCCCGACCATTGACGGCGGCAAGGGCGACCCGCAGAACCTGGTTGGCAATACGAACAACTTCTACTCCGTCCTGGCAAACACCCGGTACCCGGACACCGTCCGGGATTTCCTGAAGCTGATGTACTCGGATGAGTTCGTGCAGGAGCAGGTCGCTATCGGCAACCTCCCCACCACCACCAGCACCGAACAGTTCCTGGACCAGTCTGCCGATCCCGAGTATGCCCGTTTCCAGTACGGACTGGTGGAGCAGGCCCCGGCCTTCCAGCTCTCCTGGGACCAGGCCTACCCGCCCTCGGCCACACCGGCCATCCACGGAGCAATGTCTGACTTCTTCAGCGGACGCATCGATGAAGACGGCTTTATTGCCGCCATGCAGGGACTCTAGGAACTTCTCCTCATGACTGCACTGCTCCCGCCCAAGCCGCCGGCGCTGGCGGACGGATCCGAACGGGTCCGTCCTGCCCGCGCCGGCCGCTCGGCCCGCACACCCCGTCCGGGCCTGGCCTGGACCCTCCCGGCCACGGTCTTTTTCCTGCTCTTCGCCGTGATCCCGCTGATCGCCGTCGTAGTGCTGTCCTTTATGAGCTGGCGCGGCATCGGTGAACCCAAGTTTGTTGGCATGGAGAACTGGCAGGAGCTCTCCAGCGACCCGGTGATGCTGAAGAGCCTGTGGCTATCACTGCTGTTCATTGTGCTTGGTGTTGCCACCCAGACACCGGTGAGCATGCTGCTCGGGGTCTGGGCCGCCGGACCGCAGCGCAACCGTGCCGTCCTGAGCGCCATTTACTTTGTGCCGCTGCTGCTCTCATCCGCAGCCATTTCGGTTCTGTGGCGGGCGCTGCTTGATCCGAACTTCGGGGTGCCGTCCCAGTTCCGCTGGCTCTTCGGCGATGGCAACCTGTTCGGTCATCAGGCCACGGCAATCGGCGTCATCATCTTCGTGAGCATGTGGCAGTTCACGCCTTTCCACACGCTGATCTACCAGGGTGCCGCGCGGGCCATCCCGCAGGTGCTCTACCAGGCGGCGGAAGTCGACGGTGCCGGCCGGGCGCGCACGTTCTTCAGCATCACACTGCCCCAGCTGCGCAACTCCATCATCACCTCGGTGATCCTGATGGTCGTCGGCGGGCTGACCACGTTTGAAACGGTCCTGATCCTGACCAACGGCGGACCGGGCACCGACACCACCATCACGGCCTTCTACATGTTTGAGCAGGCCTTCCGCCGCTTCGACTTTGGCACTGGAGCCGCCGTGGCCTTGGTGCTGGTAGTCGTGGCCACCACTATCTCGCTCATCATGGTCAAGGTCTCCGGCTACGACAAGATGCGCAGCACCATGGAAGGAGTCTAGATGCGCACGCGCCCCAACTACATTGCCGGAGCCGCCGCCGTCGTATGGCTCCTGATCGTTGCCCTGCCGCTGTACGTGATGATCGCCGCAAGCGTGCAGACGCGAAGCGACTTCAACGCCGGCGGGCCGCTCTCCTTCCCCACCAGCTTCACGCTGGAGAACTACGCGGGAGTGTTCCAGAGCGGATTCGGGCTCTACTTTCTGAACACCCTGATAGTGACCGGCGGAGTGGTCGGCATTGTGCTGCTGGTAGTACCGCCGCTGGCGTATGCCATTGTGCGCAGCCAGTCCCGCACCACCACCCTGATCTTCCGCTTCTTCCTGCTGGGGCTCGCAATTCCGGTCCAGGCCGTGATCGTTCCCATGTTCTACCTGATCAACACGGTCGGCCTGTATGACACCCTGCTGGGCATCATCCTGCCCACCGCGGCATTCGCCCTGCCGATCTGCACGCTGATCCTCTCCGGCACCATGCGGGACATCACGCCGGAGCTGTATGAGGCCATGGCGGTGGACGGTGCCGGAACCTGGCGGACGTTCGTCCGGCTGGTGCTCCCGCTGTCCAAAGCCGGGATCTCCACGATCGCCGTCTTCGCGGCGCTGCAGGGCTGGAACGGTTTCCTGCTGCCCCTCATCCTGACCCAGTCGGAGTCCACCCGGGTCATCACCCTTGGCCTCTTCAACTTCCAGACCCAGTACGGAATCAACGTCCCCGGCATCCTTGCCGCGGTGATGCTCTCCATGATTCCCGTGCTGCTGGTGTACCTCTTTGCACGCCGCGCACTAGTCCAGGGCCTTATGGGCGCTGGCGGAAAGTGACCCATGTCGAACACCACCACCAAACGCGTCCCCTGGCGGGATGCCTCCCTCTCCCCCGCCGAACGCGCGGATGCCCTGCTGTCCCAAATGACACTGGAAGAAAAGACCGCCCAGCTCATCGGAGTGTGGGTGGGCGCCTCCGCCGACGGCGCCGAGGTGGCCCCGCACCAGCATGAGATGAACGAACCCCCGGACCTCGAGTCGCTGCTGCCGAACGGCCTCGGCCAGCTCACCCGGCCGTTCGGCACCAAACCGGTGGACGCCGGAGCCGGCGCCCTCTCGCTGATGCGCACCCAGGAGCGGATTGCCGCTTCCAACCGGTTCGGCATCCCCGCGATGGCCCACGAGGAGTGCCTGGCCGGGTTCGCGGCCTGGGGTGCGACGGCGTATCCCGTGCCGCTTGCGTGGGGCGCCACCTTCGACCCCGGTCTGGTCCGGCGCATGGCCGCTGCGATCGGAACCGACCTGCGCCGGGTAGGAATCCACCAGGGGCTGGCCCCGGTGCTGGACGTGGTGCGCGATGCCCGCTGGGGCCGGGTCGAGGAGACCATCGGCGAAGATCCGTACCTGGTGGGCAGCGTAGCCAGCGCCTACATCCAGGGCCTCGAACAGGCCGGCGTCGTTGCCACGCTGAAACACTTCGCCGGGTACTCTGCCTCCCGTGCCGGGCGGAACCACGCTCCGGTCTCCATGGGACCGCGCGAGTTCGCCGACGTCGTCCTGCCGCCCTTCGAAATGGCCGTCCGGGAATCGGGCGTCCGGTCAGTGATGCATGCCTACACCGATACTGACGGCATCCCCTCCGTCGCCAACCGCGCCCTGCTGACCGGTCTGCTGCGCGACACCTGGGGTTTCGAAGGAACCGTGGTGGCAGACTACTTCGGAATCGGGTTCCTGCAGGACCTGCACGGAGTGGCCGGGAGCCGCGGCGAAGCCGCCGCGGCAGCGCTGGACGCCGGAGTGGACGTGGAGCTGCCCACAGTGGACGCCTACGGCGAACATCTGCTGGCCGAACTGGAAGCCGGCCGGGTTGATCCCGCCCTGGTGGACCGGGCCGCCCGTCGTGTGCTGCTGCAGAAAATTGGCCTGGGCCTTCTGGACGAGGACTGGTCCCCGGTTCCCGACGCCCTTGCCGCCGGTGCCGGGGATCTGCGCTCGGTCCAGGACACCGTGAACCTGGATCCGCCGGAAAACCGCGGGCTGGCAGCACGGCTGGCCGAAGAGTCAATCGTCCTGCTGAGCAACAACGGCACCCTGCCGCTGCACTCCCCCGCGCGCATCGCCGTCGTGGGTCCCAATGCGGAGAACCCCATGGCGTTCCTTGGCTGCTATTCCTTCCCTGCCCATGTGGGGTCCCAGTTCCCGGAGGTCCCCGCCGGCATTGAGCTGCCCACGGTGGCGGCATCGCTGCGCGCAGAGTTCGGGGACAGTGACGTGGTGTACGCCCAGGGCTGCGGCATTGATGATCCTGATACCTCGGGCATCGGGGACGCTGTGGCGGCGGCCAAGGAATCCGACGTCGTCATCGCGGTGCTCGGCGACCGGGCCGGGCTCTTTGGCCGCGGCACCAGCGGCGAGGGATGCGACGTCGAGTCCCTCGTACTCCCCGGCGTGCAGCAGCAGCTGCTGGATGCGCTGCTGGACTCAGGCACGCCGGTGGTCACCGTCCTGCTGACCGGCCGCCCCTATGCCCTGGGGCAGGCTGCCTCCCGTTCCGCCGCCGTTGTGCAGGCTTTCTTCCCCGGAGAGGAAGGCGGCTCTGCCGTCGCCCGGGTGCTGAGCGGGGCGGTGAATCCCTCCGGCAGGCTGCCGGTCAGTGTCCCGGCCACTCCGGGGAGCCAGCCGGCCACCTATTTGGCAGCACCGCTTGCCGGTCCCACCGATGTGTCCAGCATCGATCCGACGCCGGCCTTCGGCTTCGGTCACGGCCTCAGTTACACCGAGTTCAGTTGGGACGGCCTACACGTTGAGACCCCGGAAACCAGCACCGACGGCGAAACGGCGGCATCGCTGGCCGTCACCAATACCGGAGCGCGCGACGGCGTGGAGGTGGTCCAGCTCTACCTGCACGATCCGGTGGCTTCCGTGGTCCGTCCCGTGCAGCGGCTCATTGGCTACGCCCGGGTGCCGCTGAAGGCCGGCGAATCCGCACGGGTTCGCTTCACCGTGCCGGCAGACGCAGCCTCATTCACCGGAGTGGACCTGGAACGGATAGTGGAACCCGGCGTGCTTGAACTGCGCTTCGGTGCATCCAGCACCGATATCCGGCTCACCGGCGAAGTCAGGCTGACCGGCCCGGTACGCTCGGTGGACCACACCCGGCGCCTGCACTGTGCAGTGGACGTGGAGGCAGCAGAAGCAGGGCCGGGGGTGGAAATCACGGCCCCGTAGGAGGAAGAACGTGTACACAGACCTGCCCGTTGACCAGCTGGGCACCTATCTGGGCAGCGAGGGCGAACCTGCCGATTTTGATGAGTTCTGGGCGCGGACCCTCGAAGAAGCGCAGGCCCATCCGCTGGGCCTGGTCCTCGAGCCGGTTGAAACCGTGCTGTCCACAGTGGACGTCTGGGACGTGACGTTCAACGGCTACGGCGGGGAACCAATCCGCGCCTGGCTGCGCGTGCCGTCCGGAGCATCCGGTCCGCTGCCCGGCGTCGTCCAGTTTGTCGGCTACGGCGGCGGGCGCGGCGACGCGCACGAGAACCTTTTCTGGGCGTCCTGCGGTTTCGCGCACCTGGAGATGGATACCCGGGGGCAGGGGGCGGGCTGGAGCACGGGTGTCACCCCGGACGCGGCGGGCAGTGCCGGGCCCCAGGGGCAAGGCGTCATGACCCGCGGCATTACCGATCCCGGGACCTACTATTACCGGCGGCTGACCACGGACGCCGTCCGGGCTGTCCAGGCCCTGCGGTCATTGGACAGGGTAGATCCCGACCGCTGCGCGGCTGTGGGCATGAGCCAGGGCGGCAGCCTGGCAGTAGCCGTCGCAGCTCTGGCACCGGAGCTGGCGGCCATCGTAGCGAAGGTGCCTTTCCTCTCCGATATCCCCCGCGCGCTGCAGGTCACGGATGCGTACCCGTTCCGGGAACTGGTTGATTATCTGGCGATCCACCGCACCCGGGTCCAGCAGGTGCACCAGACGCTGCAGTACTTTGATTCGATCAACTTCGCCAAGCGGGCCAGGGTTCCGGCGCTGTTTTCGGTGGGCCTGATGGATCAGATCACGCCGCCGTCCACCGTCTATGCGGCGTACAACAACTACGCCGGGGCCAAGGAGCAACAGGTGTGGCCCTTCAACGGGCACGAAGCCGGCGGGATCGAGGACGATGTTGCTGCTGTGGCCTTCCTGCGCCGCGTCTTTGGAGCCTAGTCCGCCTGTTTTCGGGCGCTCAGCCAACGATCACGGACACGGCGAGCGCTGCGGCAAGCAGGGCAGCGTAACCGGTGAGGGTAGCCGGACCCGGCTCCCTGGGTTTCCGCGCGGGAACCGCAGCGGGGAAACCAGCCCGGGGCTCTGTTACCTGTGCGCGGCGGGCTGGAAGCCGGGGCCAGCGGATCACCAGACCAGCTGCGGCCGCAGCCAGCGCTGCCGCGGGGAGAACCCACAGCCAGATGGTGGCCGCGGACCACTCCACCACCAGCCGCATTAGAACGGCCACGAAGGCCGCCTCCAGCAGTGTTGCCGCATATGAGCCCCGGCTCTTTTCCGGCACTGACTGAGTCCAGGCGAAGTAGGCAAGCCAGCCACAGTAAGCCACCAGGCCCAGCGGCAGCACCCAGCCGATCACTGCGGCCATCATTCCGGGCCTCCGGCCAGCAGCTCAAAAGCGGCTTCTTCCTGTCCCGCGGCAACATTGGAGAGCATCACCACAGCACGCCCATTGTCCCGGTCCAGGGCGACCATGGACCAGAAGCCACCGGTCTGTCCGTTGTGCCAGGTGATCTCCGGGCCGTCGGCTCCGCCCTCCCGGCTGGTCACCCAGGCCAGTCCGTAGCGTGAACCCTCTTCACCGTTCCACTGCGGCTCCAGGCGCCGCTGCCCCGGGGGCGGTTCCGTTCAGCTGTGCCTGTGCATAGGCGGCCAGGTCTGCCGTGGTGGAACGGATGCCTCCGGCCGGTGCCGTCCCATTGGCGGTCCACGCGTCCTCGGGACGGCCGGCGGCGCTGCGACCGGTGGGGGCGCCGTCGCGCAGGTTCTCCGCGGTTACGGGGGCGTAGGTTTCCTTCAGCTGCAGCGGAGCCAGGATCCGTTCCTCCAGGAGCTGCTCCCAGCTTTGGCCGGCGGCCCGCGCCAGCAGCTGGCCCAGGAAGGCGTAACCCAGGTTTGAGTAGGTCACGGTGCCGCGGTTGTTCAGGCCAGCGGCCTGTGCCTGGGCCAGAACCTGTTCCGGCGTTGCGGTGTAGGGGTCGCGGTTGAGCAGCTGCCCGGCCAGCAGGGACGGCAGCGCATCCAAGCCCGTCGCCAGCCGCGGCAGGCCGGAGCGGTGGCTGGCGAGTTCGGCAAGTGTCACGGTGCCGATTTCCGCGGATGCGTCCGCGAGGTCATCTCCCAGGATGTCCGCCACTGTGGTCTCCAGTGTGACTTCGCCGCGTTCCACAGCATCGGCAAGCAGCGACGCGGTAAACGTCTTGCTCACGGAACCGATTTCGAATTCGGCGTGTTCATCCGCGCCGAAGCCGGCATAGCGGATGCTGTCTCCGTCGATGTAGGCCACGCTGACGTGCTGGGCGGGGTTCGTCAGCAGCGGCCGGACGCGATCCGCCAACACGGTGTCCCCGGTAATGTTCCCGGAGAGCCGCGGCGGCCAGGGCGCGGCGGCCAGCCCGCAGGCCAGCACGACGGCGGCCGCCACACAGCCGGCAACGATCCGTGCCTTGGGTTTGCGCCTGGTCTGGACGGTCGCAGTCATCTCAGTTGCCTCCTGTGGCAGCGGTGAGGATAGCCAGCAGCGGGATGACGCGGGGCGCCGGAATCCGATAGCGGGAGCGGGCATGGGCAGCCAGCCAGCCCTGGGCCAGAAGCTGGTTGACGTGGTGGTAGATCTGACCCGCCGTTCCCGCGCCGAGTTCCTCCACCAGCTGCGCTACGGTTTCCGTTCCGCCCAGGACGGCGCGCAGGATCGAGAGCCTCACCGGGTTGCCCAGGGAAGCGAGGGTTTCTGCATACGCGGTCCAGTCGACGTCCAGCAGGTGCGCCGTTTCCAGGCCGTACTGGTATTCATACCGCTCCCCCGGACCCACGGCGGCCGTACCGGCAAAGAGCACAACGCCGGAGTCCGGGTACCGGTCCCGGATCCCGTTCAGGACCCAGAAGACGTCGTCCGCCGCCGGCGTGCAAAACGATGCTGAACCCCGGCTGCGGGCCCTCGAGGAACGGGTGGCCGCCCTGGAAGACCGGTTCGCCGGTGCGTCCCGGTAGCCAGGGCGTCGGTGCACATCAGTGCATCCTCCTCAGCCATCCAGTCCGGGATCAGGGAGGGCCCGACGTCGGCGAACGGGACGCGCACATACTCTGCCTGCCCGCCGTCGTAACCACCGGTGGTGTGCGAGTAGCCGTACAAAGCGCCGACGGCGGTGGCGTTGGCTGGTACAGGTGCAGGTCGGAGCCGCAGATCGCGGCGAGGGTCACCCGGATAATCGCGTCATTGGGGTGCTCCAGGCGCGGCATCTCTTTTTCTTCGACCCGAACCTTGTACGGGCCGCGGTACACCATTGCTTCCACTGGTCCTCCTCATTGCTTCGGTGATCAGTTGGGATCAGATGGTAAGCAACCTTATGATGCGTCGTGGGAAGGGTCAACGGGTGCCCGGAACGGCCCCAGAACCAGGAAGTTACTGCAGCTGGCCGGGCAGTTTGAGCTTCTCCTTCGGAGGGAAACCGGCGTCGAAGGCCTCCACATCCTCCTCACGGACGGCGTAGCCGGGAGGATCGGCGTAGCTGCCAGTCACTCCGGCGAGGTATCCGGCACGCAGTTCACGGACCATAAAGAACGGTGTGGGTACGTCTTCCGGAACGCCGGCGTAGCGGATTCCCAGTGATCGGGCGTCGGTAAACCCGAACCGGGAATAGTACTCCGGGCTCCCCGAGAGGACGACGGCGCCGAATCCCCTTTCTGCGGCAGCGTCAAGCGTGTGCCGGATCAGCTTTCCGCCGAGCCCGCGGCGCTGGAGTTCCGGGCGGACCGACACCGGGCCGAGGACCAGGACGGGAAGGATGCCGCCGCCGTCGAGCGCTACTTCGGCCCGGCTGTACATGATGTGGGCGGCGATCCCGCCGTCCAGATTCACGACGCAGCTCAGTTCGGGAACGAACTCCGGCAGGCTGCGGTAGCTGTGCACCAGGTAATGCTCCACGCAGCCGGGCCGGTAGATATTCCAGAATGCCTCCCGCGTCAGGCTTTCCACTTCGGCGTAGTCGGCAGGCTGCTCCTGCCGGATGGTGTATTCCGAATCCATGGCCACCCCTGTGCAACAGGCCCGCAAACAGGTTGGGGCGCCGGCCCCGCCGGAAATAGAAACCGAATCCTGTCCGCAGAGCGGAAATGATGTCGTTTACATTCTGGCGGAACCGGCGCCCCGGTCCCAGATGCAGCTGTTACTGCACCGAGTTGTTGTAGTTCTCGACCTCGGTCTTCAGTGCTTCCACCGATTCGGTGAGCTCGGCCTTGCTGTCCCCGCCGAGCAGCGCACCTTCGAGCGCGTCCTCAGCGGCCTTGCGGGCCTGCGGCATGGATCCGGCTGAGCAGCCCTGGGTGGCGGCCGTCAGCTCAGTGCCTTCGAGCTGCTGGACCGCGACGTCGAACTGCGGGTACTGCTCACGCCAGGCGACGTCTTCGGGCTCGTCCAGTGCAGCCTTGGAAATCGGGAAGTAGCCCGTGCCGGTGTGCCAGGTGGCCTGGGTGGCCGGCTCCGCGAGGTACTGCATGAACTGCCAGGCAGCTTCCTTCTCGGCGTCGGAGTGGCCTTCATCGGAGACCCAGAGGGAGGCACCGCCAATGATCGGACCGGAATCGTTCTGCTCGATCTTCGGGTAGAAGCCCACTCCGAGTTCGAAGCCCTGCTCTTCAGCGGCCTTCTGCATGCCGCCCAGCGCGCCGGTGGATTCGAGCGTGATGCCGATGGTGCCGGACTTGAAGGCGTTCTGCGCATCGGCGGTGGCACGGCCGGTGTTGCCGGCTACGCCGGTCTCAACGAGTCCCTTCCACCAGTCGACGAACTCCACGGCGGTGTCATTGTTGAAGCTGTAGTCGGTCACCCGTTCGCCGCTGCGGCCGTTGTCCGGACTGCAGTACAGCGCGCCGTTGGCGGCAATTTCCTGCTCCAGGAGCCAGCCGTAGATGGCGGCGTTGAAGCCGAATTCAGCCGGGCCGCCGTTCGTCTTGGAGAGCTTGTTGGCAGCTTCGCCCACCTCGGCGAGGGTTTCCGGAGCCTTGTCAGGGTCCAGCCCGGCAGCCTCGAACAGGGTCTTGTTGTAGTACATGACCGGCATGGAGGTGTTGAAAGGCATCGACCACAGCTCGTCATTGATCGAGTAGTAACCGGCGATGTTGGGCTGCAGGTCGGAGACGTCGTACTCGTCGCGGTCGATGAACGTCTGGGTGGGCATAACAGCCCCGGAGTCGATCATGAACTGGGTGCCGATGTCATAGATCTGCACCATGCTGGGCGTGCTGTTGGACTGGACCGCTGCCTTGTACTTGGTAATGGTCGTGTCGTAGTCGCCCTGGTAGACGCCCTTGACCTCGATCTTGCCCTCATTGGCGGCGTTGAAGTCGGTGATCAGCTTGTTCAGCGTCTCTCCGTTGGTCCCATCCATTGAGTGCCAGAAGTTGACTACCGTGACGCCGTCGGCGTTCTCCAGCGCATCGGCCGCGGGAGCGTCCCCTGCCCCGGCTGATCCTGAGCCGCCGCAGGCGGACAGCGTCAGGGCGAGTGCAGCAGCACCGGCGGCCGCCATTGGCAGTCGGCGCCCTCTACGTATGGTTCGCATTGAATTCCCTTCGGTTGGACCGGAGGGTGTGCCCTCCGGGTTGAGCAAGGTAAGTGATGAATCGATATGGCTATTTGATGGAACCCGCGGTCAGGCCGCGGACAATAAAGCGCTGGCCGAAGATGACCAGCAGGAGCGTGGGAATGATGGCCAGGACGGTTCCTGCCAGCACCAGCCCGGCGTTGAAGTTGTCTGCGGACCGCAGCTGGGTGATGCCAATCTGGATGGTCTGCATCTGCGGCGTCTGGGTGACCAGCAGCGGCCAGAAGTACATGTTCCAGGCGGAGAGGAAGGACCAGATTCCCAGTGCTGCCAGTGTGGGCTTGGACAGCGGGACCAGTACCGAGAGCAGGAACCGCATGTGGCCGGCGCCGTCGATCCTGGCGGCTTCCCACAGCTCCACCGGGAAGGAGAGGAATGCCTGGCGCAGCAGGAAGATGCCGAACCCGTGTGCCAGGAACGGCAGCACAAGTGCCGGAATCGTGTTGATCAGTCCGGCGGAGGACATGGTCAGGTAGTTCGGGATGATGATCGCTTCAGCGGGAACCATCATGCTGCACAGGAACAGCGCGAACCAGAAGACCCGTCCCCGCACCTTCAGGAACACCAGGGCGTAAGCCGCCAGCAGCGACGTGACAATCTGCCCCAGCGTGATGAGTCCGGCCATCACCACGGAGTTCACGTACTGCCGGCCCAGCGGGATCGAGTCCAGCGCACCGGTGAAGTTCTCCACCCGGAATCCGTTGAACGGCCAGAGCGAGGCCGGGTAGGCGTTGATGTCCGCCGGGCCCATAAAGGAACCCACAAAACCAAAGTAGACGGGAAAGAGGACGACGACGGCGCCCAGGGTGAGCGCGGCATAGGTCAGGACACGCCCCAGTGTGAGCGGACGCCGCTGCCGCTTCCTCGCGGCAAGGGTGCCGCGCACCGGGCGGGCATCGCCGCTGCGGGTGGCTGCGGCGGTTGCGGTGCGGCTCATCGGTAAAAGACCTTTCGTTCCAGGACACCGAATTGGATGGCGGATACCGCGACCACGATGATCAGCAGGACTACGGCCTGCGCGGAGGCATAGCCGAAGTTGGAGTTGTTGTTGGCGAATGCCTGCTCGTAGATGGAGTAGACAAGGGTGGTGGTGCTGTCCTGCGGGCCGCCCTTGGTCAGGATGTGGATCTGGCCAAAGCTCTGCAGGGCGTGGATGGTGCCGGTGACCAGCAGGAAGAACAGCTGCGGTGTCAGCAGCGGCATGATGATGGAGCGCTGCATGCGCCAGCCGTGTGCTCCGTCCAGCCGGGCAGCTTCAACTACGTCGTCTGAAACTGCGCCGAGCCCGGCAGAAAGGACCAGCAGGTTGTATCCAAGCTGCATCCACACCGTCGCCAGTGAGACTGACAGCAGCGCCCACGCGGGATCGGTCAGCCAACCCACCCGGTCCAGCCCGAAGAAGGCCAGCATTCCGTTGAGCACACCGGTTGCCTGGTTGAACATAACCCCGAAGATCACCGAGGCCGTGGCTACCGAATAGGCGAAGGGAAGCGCGAAAGCCGTGCGGAAGAACCGGATTCCCCGGATCTTCTGGTGCAGGAGCAGGGCCAGTGCCAGCGCAATGGCGATCGAAGGCACCACTGTGAGCACGGTGAAGCCGAGCGTCACCCACATGACGTTCCAGAACCCTGAGTCCGTGAACAGGCGGGTGTACTGGTCGAAGCCGACAAAGCCCGAAGGGCGGCCAAAAAGGTCGCTGCCCTGGAAGGACAGGAAGACTGACCGCCCCAGTGGATAGAAAAGGAACAGCGCGAAAACCAGCAGTGCCGGGACCAGGTACCACAGGGCCCGCAGGCTGCCGCGGTCCGTTTGGCGGTCGGGCTGCGGCGAGGCCTTTGCAGCCGGCGGGTTTGCCGGTTTGGTGATGGTCATGCTGCGGGGCCGGGTGAAGCGTGCCCGGGATCCGCGTGCGGACAGCGGACACGTGCATCCGGCTGCAGCGGGTCACTGCAGAAAACTCTCATTGGGTTCTTTCCGTCCGTATCGTCCGGCACATCTCACTCACCGGGAACTTCTGTTGCATGAGTCACAGTAACCAAGATTTTTTGCCTAAGGCAATAAACCCGCTGGTGGCGACGGAAAGAGGGAGATGCCCAAGCATCCTGCAGGCGTGCCCGCTGACGCAGCGGGGCTAGCGGTACTGGCGGTCCGCCGCTGCGCGGTAACGCTCGAGCACCTGCGGTGCAGGCGGCGCATCGACGGTCAGGGAATCCTGTGTTTTCCACTCCGGCCACTGCCCGGCGAGCACCGCAGCAGCCTGGCGGGCAGCGCCGTCGGCCACGTATTCTCCCGGCTCAGGCACTTCGACCGGCATCCCGAGCACGGAGGAGAGTGTCTGCTGCATTGCCGCGGACCGGGCTCCGCCGCCTACCAGGATGACGCGCCGTGCCTCAATCCCCAGCTCGGTGAATGCGCGGAAGGCGTCCGCGAGGGAACAGGCCACACCTTCAAAGGCGGCGCGTGCCAGGTTTGCCGGGACGTAGTTGGCCAGCGTCATGCCGTGAAGGCTTGCCTGGGCGTCAGGAAGGTTGGGGGTACGTTCGCCTTCGAAGTACGGGACCAGGGACAGCCCGCCGGCTCCGGGCTCGGCGGACAGCGCGAGTCCGGTGAGTTCGGGAAGGCTGACGCCGAGGATGCCCGCCGTCGAGTCGAGCACCCGGGAGGCGTTGAGGGTGGCGGCCAGCGGAAGGAAGTTGCCGGTGGCGTCGGCGAATCCTGCCACGAGACCGCTCGGGTCTGCGGTGGGCTGGTCCGCGACGGCGAAGACGGTTCCCGAGGTGCCTACGGAAATTACGATGTCGCCGACCCCGGCACCCACACCGAGCGCCGCTCCGGCGTTGTCACCTGCGCCGGGGCCGATGAGTGCACCGGACGGTGTTGTCAGTCCGGATTCCAGCGGTTCCAGGACGGCGGGCAGCACCGGCACATGGCCCAGCGTCGATTCCAGTACGGATGAGAGGTATTCCCCGGTGGCCGGAGACCAGTACGCCGTCCCGGAAGCGTCAGACCGGTCCGTCCGCAGTGCGGCCAGCCCTTCCGCTCCGCTTCCCGGCCCGTATCCGGCAAGGCGCCAGGACAGCCAGTCGTGCGGCAGGCACACGGCGGCTGTCCTGGCGGCGTTCTCCGGTTCGTTTTCGGCCAGCCAGCGCAGCTTGGCGGCGGTGAAGGATGCCACCGGGACACTGCCGGTGGTCTCCGCCCAGTACTGCGCGCCGTCGGGCCCGGCCTCGGCGATCATGTCCGCCGCGGCACCGGACGAGCGGGTGTCGTTCCACAGCAGCGCCGGGCGCACCACCGCACCGTCCGCATCCAGGCAGACCATGCCGTGCTGCTGGCCGGACACGGCCACCGCCGCGACGTCATCCAGGCCTCCGGCAGCCTGCGCGGCTTCGTTCAGCGCCAGCCACCAGGTCTCCGGATCCACCTCCGTCCCGGGCGCGTGTCGGGCAGTTCCCTGCCGTTGCAGCGCACCGGTTTCGGCATCACGGATTACGACCTTGCAGGACTGCGTGGAGCTGTCCACCCCTGCGACTAGCGGCATAACGGACCTTTCAACAGGCTGGTTCCGGGCGTCAGCGCCCGGAACCAGGAATGCTAGCAAACGGTGCCCGGGTAAGGTGCCTAGCGGGCGCCGAGCAGGTGCTCCAGAGCCAGCTGGTTGAGGCGGATGAATCCGAACGAACGCTGGGCTGCGGCCTCGGCATCGAACTCCTCGAAGGAAGCGGTGTCTGCAAGCAGGTCCGCCGTGGACTCCCCCGCTGCCAGCGTGGGCTCGGCCAGTTCTGCAACACCGGAGGCGGCGAGAGCCTCCTGGACCTCCGGGTCCGCGCGGAAGGCCAGTGCGCGTTCCTTGAGCAGGAGGTACATGGACATGTTCGCGGCAGCCGACTCCCAGACGCCGTCGTAGCCGTCGGTCCTGGAGGGCTTGTAGTCAAAGTGCCGCGGGCCGTCATAGACCGGGCCGCCGTTGGGGAAGCCGTTCTCAAGCAGGTCCACGGTGAAGAAGGCACTGGTCAGGTCTCCGTGGCCAAAGACCAGGTCCTGGTCGTACTTGATGGACTTCTGGCCGTTGAGGTCAATGTGGAAGAGCTTGCCGGCCCACAGGGCCTGCGCGATTCCGTGCGTGTAGTTGAGGCCCGCCATCTGCTCGTGCCCGGTTTCCGGGTTCAGGCCCACGATGTCCTGGTGCTCCAGCTGGGCGATGAAGGCCAGGGCGTGGCCCACGGTGGGGAGGAGGATGTCTCCGCGGGGTTCGTTCGGCTTGGGCTCCAGGGCGATCCGGAGATCGTAGCCCTGCTCCTTGATGTAGCCGGCAGCGGTGTCCACGCCTTCGCGCATCCGGTCCAGGGCTGCGGAAATGTCCTTCGAGCCGTCGTACTCGGCGCCTTCGCGTCCGCCCCACATCACGAAGGTCTTCGCGCCAAGCTCCGCGGCGAGGTCCATGTTCCGCAGCACCTTGCGAAGGGCAAAGCGGCGCACGGAACGGTCGTTGGAGGAGAAACCGCCGTCCTTGAAGACCGGATGGCTGAACAGGTTGGTGGTGACCATGGGAACCTGCAGGCCGGTCTCGGCCAGGGCTGCGCGGAAACGCTTCAGGATCAGATCCCGTTCCTGGGAGGAAGAACCAAACGGCACCAGGTCATCGTCATGGAACGTGACGCCGTAGGCGCCCAGGTCGGCCAGCTTGTGGACCGACTCCACGGGGTCCAGGTCGGCACGGGTTGCGGTGCCGAACGGGTCATTGCCCGTCCAGCCCACGGTCCAGAGTCCAAAGGTGAAGCGGTCGGCAGGTGTTGGCGTCTTTGTCATGTTGCACTGCTCCAGAGAGGTGGGTTCCGCGGAATTGTTGTGGACAACAACATATGCACTGCCCCAGAGAGTGTCAATGGGTTCCGAAAGCGAACTTCCTTCCGAAACGTGCGGTCTAAATTGCTGTTCCGTGCAACAATCAATCGTCCCGTCCACGGTGCAAAGGATCCAGCGCATGCCGAGCAAACCGGCCACCGACAGCATCCGCGTACAGAACCTCTCCCGGGTGCTGACACTGCTGCACCGGCGCGGACCCCTGTCCAGGGCACAGTTGACCCGGCTTACCGGCTTCAACCGGTCCACTGTCGGGGCACTGACGTCCGAGCTGTCCCGGCTGGGCCTGGCCTACGAAACCGAACCCGCGGCTGCCGGCCGGGCAGGCCGTCCGAGCCCCCTGGTCCACCCCAACGAACGCGTCGCTGCGCTGGCGGTGCACCCCGACGTCGACGCCGTCACCGTGGGCCTTGTGGGTCTGGGCGGAAAGGTCCACCGGCGTGTCCGCTACGACGCCGCTGCCGTGCCCGGTGTCGCTGAAACCCTGAGCATCACGCGGGCCGTGGTGGAGGGCATGGCCGCCGAACTGGCATCAATGGACCGCATCGTCGGCGTGGGCGCCGCAGTGCCCGGCCTGGTGGACAGCACCGACGGTTCAGTGCGGCTGGCGCCGCACCTCGGCTGGGAAAACGAGCCGCTGGCCGAATCACTCTCCCGGACGCTCGGGCTTCCGGCATTCGCCGGGAATGACGCCACGCTCGGGACCCTGGCCGAATCCGTCTTCGGCGCCGGCGTGGAACAGGCAGACGTTGTGTACCTCAACGGCAGCGCCAGCGGCATCGGCGGCGGCGTGATAGTTGGCGGGATGCCGCTGGGCGGCGCTGCCGGGTTCGCCGGGGAACTGGGCCATACCCTCGTGCGGTCCGACGGCCTCGCCTGCTTCTGCGGACGCCGCGGGTGCCTGGAGACCGAGGTGAACCTGGGCGGGCTGCTGGAACCGCTGGGTCTGAAGCATGCCGACCTGGAACAGCTGGAAGAGGCGATGGCCGCCCGCAGGACGCCGGGGTTCGAAGCCGCGGCTGCCCGCCAGCTGGACATGCTGGCAGAGGCACTGGTGAACTTCGTGAACATCTTCAATCCGAGCACCATCCTCCTCGGCGGGTTCCTCGGCGTGCTGTTCTCCTTCGATCCGAGGCGGCTGCAGAACGCCGTGGCCCATGGCGGCATCGGAGGCCTGGGCCGCCAGGTGCAGATCCGCAGGGCCGCCCTGGGCGCTGACCTGCTGCTGGTGGGAGCCGCGGAACTGGCCTTCGCCGACCTGCTGGCTGCTCCGGCTGCTGCCCTCAATTCCGCCGAACAAACCCCGCAGCCGGCCGCGGGCGCCTGACTCCGCGGGAGTCAGGACTCCCAGCCGAAACCGAAGCGTTCGGGGCGGAACGGCTCAAGCAGCGGATGACGCCGCCCGGTAAGGATTTCATCGGCCACCAGCTCTCCTCCGATCAGGCCGAGGGTGGCTCCGGAGTGGGTGAACGCCACCCAGCATCCCCGGACGGCCTGCAGCTCACCGAACACGGGTTCGCCGTCGGCGGGCACCGGTTTCAGCCCAGGCTGCCAGCTCTCCACCACAACCTGCGGATTTCCGGCCAGCACCCGCGAGGCCTCCGCGGCCAGCTCCGCCATGACCGCGGGGTCTGCGTCCCAGCTGTGGTTTGGCCGCTGGACAACCCGGTCCAGGTACCAGGTGTGGTCCATCGCCAGCCGCCCGCCCGGATGGGGGCGCAGTGAGATCCGCGGCGTGTTAAGCACAGCGCGCAGGCCGTGCTCCAGGGGAGCACTGATGAGGAGCATCGCCTTGTCTGAGGCATTGGGCAGCTCGACTCCCAGCTGTCCCACCACCGCCGGAGTCCCGGCACCGCAGGCCAGCACAACGGCGTCGGCCGGATATTCCTCGCCGGTCCCGGTGCGAACGCCGCGTGCCGGGGCACCATCGCCTCCCACCACCGTGCACAGTCCGGCGTGTTCAATCAGGACTCCGCCGCCGAGGGTGAACTCTTCTGCCAATCGCCGTACCAGGTGCGGCAGGGACACCCATCCTTCGCCCGGGTTGACCAGGACCCGGTGGGGCAGAACCCCGGGATCGACGCCGGGAACCTCCGCGGGAACATCGTCCCTGTCCAGCATCCGCGCGTCGTAGCCCTGCCTGCTTTGCTCGTTGTGCCGCTCAATGACAGTGAACGGGTCGTCATCCCAGTACAGTCCGCCGTCAAATGCCAGCCAATCCACTCCGGGGTTGCGTGCCAGCAGTGTCCGGTAACGGTCGATGCCGGCCATCCGCAGCCTGAAGTACGGATCGGAGTACCCGCCGCCGGCATTCAGCCAGGACAGGGACCGCCCGGAAGCCCCGCTGCCGACTTCGGTTTCGGTAAGCAGGAGCACTTCCGCTCCGCCGCGCAGCAGCTGCACCGCCGTCGAGAGTCCCAGGACGCCGCCGCCAACCACAGCGACCTGCCTTGTGCCTTCCACCGGTTCCGCCTTTCCTTCGGCATTGCTTGCGGTTTCGAGCCTATCTGCCGGTGCCCGGAGCGGGCAGGCCTACTCCAGCCCGGGGACCAGGATTGCCCGTCCGGTGAGTTTGCCGGCGTCCAGGTCGTGCAGTGCCTGGACGGCATCCAGAAGGTCATAACTGCTGGTGGTGAGGGTGATCTGGCCCAGCGAGTTGAGGGTCATGAGTTCCACGAGGTCCCGGTAGGTGCCCACAAGGTTTCCGACCACGCTGATCTCGCGCGAAATCAGGTCAATGGTCGGCAGCATGACTGTGCCGCCATAGCCGACGGCATAGTAGCTGCCGCGGTTGCGCAGCATTGCCGGCCCCGTGATCTCAGTGCCGTGCTCGCCCACGAAGTCGAATACAACGTGCGCTCCCCCGCAGGTGATGTCCAGGACCGCCAGTACGACGGCGTCTGCCGGGGGCTCCCCGACAGCGCGGGCAGCGGGGTGCAGGTCATTGGGATTCACAGTCGCGTCGGCGCCGAGGTCCTTGGCCAGTGTCAGGGCTGCATCCGAGGTGTCAACGACGGTGATGTGTGCCCCGGTCAGGGCCTTGAGGGACTGCACGCCGATGTGCCCCAGCCCGCCGGCACCGATCACCACTGCCTCGGATCCCGGCGGCAGCAGCGGCACGGCCTTGCGTACCGCGTGGTACGCGGTGAGTCCGGCGTCGGCCAGGGCGGCGACGTCCGCGGGCGCTACGGAGGGTTCCAGCTTCACCACGGCGCGGGCGCTGGTCTTCAGCAGCTCTGCCATGCCGCCGTCGGCGTTCAGGCCCGGAAAGGACGAGGCCTCGCAGTGCGAATCCTCCCCCGCCCGGCAGGGGGCACACAGCCCGCAGGCGATGACCGGGTGCATGATCACCGTGTCACCCGGCGCCACGCTGGTGACCGCGGATCCGGTCTCCAGCACCCAGCCGGCATTTTCATGTCCGAGTATGTATGGAAGTTCGGGCCGCTGGATCGCATCCCACTGCCCCTCGAGCACGTGCAGGTCGGTGCGGCAGACTCCGGCGGCGCCAACCCGGACCAGGACGTCCCACGGTCCGGATATTTCCGGCTCGGGAACATCGTCAATGCGTGCGTCTTCCCCGTAGCGGTGTACCCGTACAGCTTTCATGCCTGCTCCTTTGCATTGGACTGTGGCGGGAATCGTATCCCGCAGTTCCGGGCCGCCAACACCCCTGCCGCCCAGGCGGATCCGGCGGTGGCCTCAGCTGCCAGCCGGGTGCCCGCCGCCGTCGTCCTCCGCAAGCATGTGCGGCGCACCGGTGACCACCAGCCACGCGGGGAGCACGGCCAGGCACAGGACCGCTGACAAAGTTACGTCCCCGGAGACGACGATGGCGATGAACAGTGCCACCCAGCCGTCGCGGGCTACCGCCAGGACCAGGCCGAGTACGGCGGCTGATACTGCCACGCTGGCCGGTACCGCCGGAACCAGTGCCGCGGCAGCCAGGCCGAACGCAACGCCGACAAAGACTGCAGGAAAAATCCGGCCGCCTCGGAATCCGGTGGCCGCGGCCACCACCAGGGCAGCAAGTTTGACGACGGCCAGCAGCAGCAAAACTCCAAAAGACTCTCCCCCGACGGCCAGCAGCTCCTTCGATTCCTCGGCGCCCTTGAACAGGGTGAGCGGGCCGCCGAGCACACCGAGCAGGCCGAGCAGGGCCCCGCCCAGCGTGGTGAACAGGATTGGGCTGCGCAGGCGGTGGGCCCAGCGGTGTGCCCACCGAAAGGCGAATACTCCCAGCAGCCCAAACCCGGCTGCCGCCGCCGCGACGACCATGGCGGTGAGCACATCCCATCCGCTCCGCGCCCCGCCCTGCGGCACGGTGAAGTTCAGAAGCGTTCCGCTCAGCAGGTTCATCATCACGGCGCCCGCCCCGGCCGCAGCCAGCGGGAGGAAGAGCTTGTCAAAGAGTGCCCCTTTGACGGCAATCGATCCAGCCAGGCCGGTGAAGACCAGGGCCGCCGCAACGGGGGTGCCAAACAGCGCCCCTACGGTTCCTGCTACAGCCAGACCGGCCACGAGTTTCCCCGGAACACGGGGAAAGGCCCGGGCCAAAAGAGCAGTTAGGACAGCAGTATTGATGGCAATGACGGGATTCTCCGGGCCCAGGCTCACTCCGCCTGCCAGGCCTACGACGGCGGCGGCTGCCAGACCGGGCACCACACGCAGCGGCAGGGCCTGCCCGCCCAGCTCAGAGGCTGCCGAATCCGGGCCCGCGTGCCCCGGCGCGTACCGGACGATCAGCCCAACTGCCAGCCCGGTGGCCGTCAGCATCCCGAAGATCCACCATCCGCCCTCCGGGTCTGCGCCGACCGCATGCGGGAGGTTCTCCCAGAGCAGGTGCTGAAGCAGCAGGCTGAGCTCATCAAAGGCGAAGAGGATCAGCGCGGAGAGAACTCCAGTCAGGATCGCCGGAACTGAGGCCGCGGCGAGCATCCGGACACGGCTGCCCTCCGGATGGCTCTTAGCTGCGGGCTCGGCCATGGCAGGTCTTCCAGCGATCGGCATACGCCGCGCACGGTTAGGGCGGGGCAGGATTTGAACGCAGATACTGGCTACACGCTACGCCGCTGTGCTGCGGCGCGGACACCGTGCGCGGGCAGTCGACCCCGGCGGAGGCCCTATTCGGGCTCTTCCCATCCAGCTAGGGAAGGTGCGCCGAACCCGTGTGATGGCGGAACTCCCGCAGCGACACTCCGTGGGTCTGCTGAATTACGCGGCGAAGCTGGTACGTAGAGCGGAAACCGGCCTTCGCCGCGACTTCGTCAAAGCTCATTCGGGCCGAACCCCGCATCAACTGCTCAGCCTTGGCACGGCGATGACCATCAATACGCGCGGAAACGGTAGTTCCCGCCTCCGCGTAGGCGCGCTGCAGGCTTCGCAGCGAGACTCCCAACGCATCTGCAACCGTCTGCGGCCCGGTTTCCTGGTCCGTGCAGCGGGACTGGATCATGGCTTCGGCACGCAGGCGGAGGGCACCGGAAACGGACGCCGAATCGGCACGGTATCCTTCCTGCTCCATCAGCATGGCAACCAGCATCTCCTCGACAGCTGCTCCCAGGCTGGCATTGGCCGGGGAAGCGGAATCGAACCGCCGCCGGAGGAGCATCAAGAGGTAGTCCTGGGCACTCCTGGCCAGGGCATCCACCGGCAGCAGCAGGTGCTCGGTTTTCAGTCCCCGGTCCCGTATCCGGTCCTGGGGAACAGCCAGGGAAAGCAGGTCGGCACCGGCCGCTGTCCTCGACCGGCTGACCCCCAGTCCCCGCCGGACGGTGGAGACCTCCCTGGTTAGGAGCATCTGTGCGCCGCGCCCTTCAACTTTCAGGCTTCCGGCGAGCACTGATGTCCAGAAAACGTCGTTCGGCTCCACCAGCGGTGTGCTGGGTTTATCGAAGGGACTCATCGAGATCCGGCGGATGCACACGGCACCAACACGCCGTTCAAGGATTGCGGGCGGCCTGCCGCCGCCGATCCGGAGCGGGTCCATGCCCAGCTCGTCCAGCCAGGTAGCTGCTTCGCTCCCCGCCCGTGCCATCTGTCTCCCCGTTCCTGGGACGAACCAGCATCCCGGCCTGACGGCGAACCTCGTCGTAGTTTCGAGCTTAGTCCAGCCGGACGACAGGGTCATAAAGGAAAGCGACACAGCGCGCGTCCTCTTCGCCGGTCCGTGATTCCGTGGGATAAGCCCGCCACGAGCGGGGTCAGCTTTGAATCTAGGACGACGGTGAAGATCGTGTACGGCAAGATGCCGCTCTCTTCCTCAGGCCCCAGGCCATGCACCTGGCCGCGCCGCGCCACCCGTCCACCCGGATAGACCGGCAAGGCCTCTGCCGGCACTTTTCCGGCTGCCCCGGTCATATCCCCTCCCTAGTCCGCCGGTTCCCTGTTTCCCCCAACCAGGGAACCGGCTTCCAACCCATGCCCCAGGCCTGCCGCGCCGTGCTGCCATCCATTCGGCTCTGCGCTCCGGATTCTGGGTCCGCCACCAAAGGAAAACAACTGTGAAACCACTGCTCCCTGAAGGATCAACCCGCCCAACACCAACCAGACGCCGCACGGGCGCGGTCCTGGCCTCCGCCGGTGTCATGGCGGCCCTGCTCGCCGCTCCCCTGGCTGCCGGGCCCTGGGCCACGGGTGCCTCGGCAGCGGGGACCGGGAACTTCAATCCGTTCGAAGTGAACCAGGGATTCACGCTGTATGTCTCCGGGGACGCCGTTCTGGGCAACGGTGAGATGGAGGGATCCATCGCCGTCGACGGCCGGATTTCGACGGCCAACCAGAACGGCTATCCCGTGGTCCACCAGGTCGCCGGACTGGCGGATTACACCGTGCCGCTCATCGACGGCGTCCCGGTGCGCATTCTCGCTGCGGAGTACACCGGTGCAGGCAGCGTCGACCTCACTAACCGCAGTGCCCAGCCCGGAAGTCCGGAAGCCGGGGCAGGCGTGAAGCTGGTACAGACCGCGAACCTCTCCGGTTCTGCGCGCGGCGGTGGTAACGACGGAAGGGACTTCCTTCGTGTCACCAATACTGACGGCGGCAACCTGGACCTCAAGCCGGTGCCGTTCCAGAGCGGGTACGCAACCGACCTGGGCCTGCTGGCGACGGCTGAACCGTCGGTCGGCGCGTATTTCCCGAACAGGGCTGCGCAGCTGAGCCGAACGAGTCAGTGCCTGGCCTCGATGTACGATCTGGCCAACGGACTCGCCCACACGGTGCCCGTGAAGAACGACAACTCAATGGTGATGCCCGGCCCCTACGCCGCGGACAAACCCAATGTGCTCAATTACAGCGACGTTGCCGGCAAAACGATCAAGGGCGACAACGCCAACGGCTACCGCCCCACCGCTGAGGCTCCCCTGGTGATCAAGGTCCCTGCAGGCACCACGGAGGTTGGCAGGTTGAACTTTGAGGGCTGGTCCTCCGCTGGAGCAGGCCAGGCCCTGGCGCGCTACATCTTCCTGGATCTCTCCGAGGTAACTGGAAACGTGCTGGTTGACGGCCTCGAGATGGGTGCCGTGTATGCACCGACGGCGAGCGTGGCGTTCAACTCGAATGTCACGCACAACGGCCAGTGGCTCACCGGCAGCTTCACCAGTGCCGGGGCCGGGGAACTCCACCACCACACGTTCCTTGGCGAGCTTCCGTGTGCAGCCTCCGCGCCCGTAGTGCCCACGCCGGAGCCCAGCACCACCACCCCCGCAGAACCCACGGCAGAGCCAAGCGAACCGACTGTGGAGCCAAGCGAACCGACGGAGCCGGCGGCAGTGGTTCCCTCGGCTGACCCGTCCGGCGCTCCAGCTGCGGGAGGCACTAATCCGGGTGCTCCCTCGGCGTCAGCGGCGGATGCTTCTTCCGCGCCCGCCTCCGCACCGGGTTCCGTTCTGGCAGCAACCGGATCGGCCGGCGCACTGGCAATTGGCGCCGTCGCTGTCCTGCTCCTGACAGCGGGCCTGGTTCTGTTCTTTGGCGGACGGAAGGGCCGGCACGCCTAGCCCCTGACTGAATAAAAAGGACGACGGCGGCACCCGCGCGGGTGCCGCCGTCGTCGTTTGTTTATGTGTACTTAGTGCTGCGGCTGGCGTGCCGGCAGCAGCGGGGCGAAGAACTCGCCGAGCTCGGCCGTCGCGGTCAGCGGCAGCACGTTCGCAACGTACTGGTCCGGCCGGACCACCACCATCACGCCGTTACGGTCCAGGCCGCGCAGGTCGAAGATGTCGGCCTCCGGGTTAGTGCCGTAGACCTTGTTCAGATCGGTCAGGCGGAACGGGCCAACCTGCGGCTTGAAGACGGACGGTACGGCATTGATATCGATCCCGGTGTGGTCCTGCTGGTAGATCACCTTCACATCGAACCAGGCATCGTCGTCGTCTCCGCCGGCGGGCTGGGCAGCGAGCGGGGATTCCGGTGCGTTCTGCAGCCAGTCGGCAAGCTCGGTCAGCGGCGACGGCGTACCGGCAGGTGCGGCGTCTGCGAAGACGTAGATCCGCCAGCGTCCGTCGGCCTTGGCCTGGTGGCCCAGCTGCAGCGGGTTGGTGTCGCTGACCCGGAGCACCGGAGCAGACTTGAAGCGCTTGCCGATGGTGAAGCCGGCGGCAAGGTCCTGATGAACGGCTTCACCGATCAGCATGGACGGGGCGTACTCGGTCATGAACCCTGCGGGGAACTCCGCTGTGCGGACGTAGAAGTCCTCCAGATCGGAGGGGTTCTCGAACTCCTCCGGCTTCTTGGCCATGAGGGTGGACCATTCCTTATCGAAGTCGATGAGGTTCTTGGCAACCACCTGGCGCTCCGCAGAGTAGGTGGACAGCAGGCTCTCCGGGGCGCGTCCGTCCAGCACGTGGCCGAGCTTCCAGGCGATGTTGAACCCGTCCTGCATGGAAACGTTCATGCCCTGGCCGGCCTTGGCGCTGTGGGTGTGGCAGGCGTCGCCGGTGATGAAAACACGCGGAGTGCGCTTGCCGACCTGCTCCGGCAGGACGTCATCGAACCGGTCGGTGAGGCGGTGGCCCACCTCGTAGACGCTGTGCCAGGCCACGTTCCGGACATCCAGCGTGTAGGGGTGCAGGATGGCGTTGGCCTTGGCGATGATCTCGTCGATGCTGGTCTGACGGACGGCGCCGTTGTCGCCTTCGGGGACTTCGCCCAGGTCCACGTACATGCGGAACAGGTGTCCGCCTTCACGGGGGATGTGCAGGATCGAGCCGCCGTTGGAGGACTGGATGGCGCACTTGGTCCGGATGTCCGGGAAATCGGTGGAGGCCAGGACATCCATGACACCCCAGGCGTGGTTTGCTGCATCGCCTGCCAGGGTGCTGCCGATTGACTGCCGCACCTTGCTTCGTGCGCCGTCGCAGCCCACCACGTACTTGGCCTTGACCGTACGTTCTCTGCCTTCAGCCGGACCTGCCGTGTGGCGGAGGGTCACGGTGACCGGGTACTCGGCGTCGTCGTCGACCTCCAGGTCAACGAATTCATAGCCGTAGTCCGGCTTCATGCGTGCCGGGGAGTTCGCCATGAACCGGGCGAAGTAGTCCAGTACGCGCGCCTGGTTCACGATCAGGTGCGGGAACTCGCTGATGCCGGTGGGATCATCAAGGGCACGGCCGGAGCGCACGATGTTCTGCGGGTTCTCCGGGTCCGGGCGCCAGAAGCACATTTCGGTGATCCGGTAGGCCTCGGCGATGATTTCCTCGGCGAAACCGAACGCCTGGAAGGTCTCCACGCTGCGGGCCTGGATGCCGTCGGCCTGGCCGATGACCAGGCGGCTGTCACGGCGTTCGATAATGCGCGTGGTGATGTTCGGGAACTGGGACAGCTGTGCGGCGGCGAGCATTCCGGCAGGACCGGAACCTACGATCAGGACGTCAACTTCGTCGGGAAGCTCGTCCGGCCGGTCGAGTCCGACGCCGGCCGCCGGCTCAATGCGCGGATCTCCGGAAACGTAGCCGTGGTGGTGGAACTGCACGGTGTCCTCACTTCTCTGTGGAATGGTGCCAGGTATTCGAACTAGATGCTGTTCGATAATCGAACAGGTGGTTCCATAGTCGAATTACGGTCTGTCCAGACACTGTACTGGAGGCATGACGCACGTCACAACACGGCTGCAAATGTGACAGCGGTCGCTAACCCAACGACGTCGCAGTTACCCGCCTGACGTTTTTGGGCGACCCCACACGGGGTTCCGCTCCACATTGGGACATCCCTGCCATTTTGGGCTGGCCCGGCAACACGTTCCGCTCCGGTTTGGGACATCCCTGCCGCTTTGGGACGGCCTGCACCCCCGCTTCCCTGCAGTTTGGGACTCCCCTGCCGTTTTGGGACTTTCCTGCGCGGCGCCGCGGCAGGAATGTCCCGCCGCGGCAGGAATGTCCCGCCGCGGCAGGAATGTCCCGCCGCGGCAGGATTGTCCCGAAACGGAGGAGAATGGCGCCGGTCCCACACGCCACACCGAACCACCCGGCCGCACCCGCGCCACGGGCGCGCCACGGACACGGGCACCGCACCGGAACCCGCGGCCGGCGCAGGCACAGGCACGGGTACGGTCAGAGTCGCGGCCCCGGCACCGGCACCGGGACCGGCACCGGGACCGGGCGCGGCCCCGGATCCGGCCCCGGATCCGGCCCCGGCACCGGACGATCACCCCAACAAGCAAACCCCTACCCGAACACCGGCTCCCCGGCGCGGACGAGCCGCCAGTTCTCTTCAGCAAACAGCGCCGGATCGATCACCTGGTTCGCCACCACGTAGTCGATCAGCAGCTCACGGATCTCGGTCTGCTGGTTCAGCAGTACGGGGGCGTCGGCAATGTGCGGGAAGTTGCCGCCGCCGGACTGGCGGTAATTGTTTGTCGCCACGGCAAAGCGCTGGGCATCATCCAGCGCCGCGCCGTCGAACGCCAGGTTGGTGATCCGCTCCCCCACCGGCTGCGATATGTCGATGTCGTAGGAGATGCCGGAGAACATGTCGTAGTTGTAGTCAGGGGTCCAGTCCGCATTGGTCAGGGTTTCCGGATCAACGGGAGTACCCGGCGCAGTCTGCACGAAGTACTTGGCCGAGTATTCGAGGTAGTCGCGGATCTGCGCACCGGTCATTTCGACGGCATAGAGGGTGTTCGGGAAGACATACAGCCCGGCGATGTCACGGATGGTTACAGGCCCCTCAGGGATCACGGCCGTCCGGCTGAAAGGCGCCGCGACGGATAGCACGGGCAGATCGGCATTCTCGGTTCCTGCCAGCGCGCGCTCCACGGCGTCGGTCTGGACCTCGTTGACGAAGTCGATCACCGCCGTGTCACGGTACCGGGACTCGGCCGCAGGCATGGTTTCGGTCGCCGCGCCCACCGGGGTGTTCACGTAGTCGATCACCCGCTGGTGTGCATCCTTGACCAGCGCGGAGACCACCGGATCCGGCTCCACGGTGTTCGCGTTAAGCAGGGAGGCCGACGCCGATTCAACCTGCCACTTCCCGCGCACCTTGGCCAGTTCAAAGTCCATGACGGACAGCCGCATTCCCCAGTTCAGCGGTTCGGTCAGCAGCACCTGCTCCCCCGTCGCCTTGTTGGTGACGAAACGTTCGGGAATTTCCTGGTGCGCGTGCCCCACGAGGATCGCGTCGATGCCGGGCACTTCCTCGGCCACCTGGGTTGCCGCGTTCTCCAGCGGCAGCTCATCACCGTAGGAGGACGTACGGGAGGTGCCGGAGTGCGCACTGACCACCACGACGTCGGCACCGGCGGCCTTCATCTGCGGCACGTACTTGGCAGCGGTTTCCACCAGGTCCGGGAAGCGCAGCTTTCCTTCCACGTTGCCCTTGTCCCAGATGGCGATGCCGGGGTTGGTCAGGCCCAGGATGCCCACCTTGATGGGCTTGTTGCCCTTCGGCTTGACCGTTTGGATGATGTACGGGGTGAACGCCGGCTCGCCGGTGTTCCAGTCCACCGCGTTCGCGGCGAGCAGTGGGAAGTCCACCTGATCCTCGAACCGGTCCAGCAGTTCGGTGCCATAGTTGAACTCGTGGTTGCCCAGGGCTGCGGCGTCGTAGTCCATGGCGTTCATGGCGGCGGCCATCGGGTGGGTTTCGCCGGTCTCGGTGATGGGTTGCACGTTGGCGAAGTAGTCGGTCAGCGACGTGCCCTGAATGGTGTCCCCGGCGTCGATCAGCAGGGTATTGGACCGTCCGCGGTCTGCACGCACCTGGTTGACGAGCGCCGAAATCTTAGCGAGGCCAACGTCGTTGCCGGCAGCGTCGTCGTACTCCGCGTCCTTGTAGTAGTCCCAGTTTTCGATGTAGCCGTGCAGGTCCGAGGTACCCATAACGGTCAAGTTCGCGGTCTGGTCCTTCCCGGCATGGCCGGGCTTGCCGCCATTCCCGTTTCCGGGGGCGGCTGTGGCGGAGGGCATAAGAATCAGGCTAGCGGCACAGGCTGCCGCCAGGACGGCGGCCGCGCGGGTGGGACGCCGGATGGAATCGGATGGCACGGAAAACCAGCTCCTTGGGGGTGGTGCGGTCAGAACTTACTTAGGCAGCCTTACCCGCTTGGGTACGCCGCCGGAACCCCCGGAAGCCGTTTGGGTGCCCTCAGCCTCCGAGTTTTCCCAGCAGTTCGGCCAGGGTTTGGCGTTCGACGGCGGTGAGCGGCTCAAGCAGCCGGTGTTCGGTGGCAACGTGGTCCGGCAGGGCCCCGTCGATCAGTTTCCTGCCCGCAGCAGTGAGGCTGACCAGCGTTCCGCGCCCGTCATCGTTGTTCCGCGAGCGGGAGACCAGCCCCCTGGCCTCGAGCCGGTTGAGCCGCTGGGCGACGGCGGCAGAGGTCACCATTGACTGCGCGGCGAGGTCCTTGGGGCTGAGCGTGAACGGGGAACCGGCGCGGCGGAGGGTTGCCAGGACGTCGAAGCTCGCGGCGTCGAGGTTGTGTGCGGCAAAGGTGCCGGCAAGTTCGGCGTCCACGCGCCGGGAGGTGCGGCTGAGCCGGCCAAGAACCGCCATCGGCGAGACATCCAGGTCCGGACGTTCAGCGGCCCACTGGGCCAGGACAGCTTCCACGTGGTCAGTCATGCCCACAGTCTAGACATTGCTAAGCGCTTAAGTAATTATTGCTAAGTGCTTAGCAAATTGAACCTGCTCATCGTGACCGGACTCGCGCCGGCTATCTGGGGAACGACGTACCTCGCCACCTCCGAACTCCTTCCCCCGGACCGCCCGCTGCTCGCAGCCGTGCTTCGGTCCCTGCCCGCAGGTCTGCTGCTCCTGATCCTGCTGCGACGGCTGCCGCAGGGTGCCTGGTGGTGGAAGTCCGCAGTGCTCGGCGTGCTGAACTTCGGCATCTTTCTCGCTCTGCTGTTCATGGCGGCCTACCGGCTGCCCGGCGGTGTGGCCGCCATGGTCGGCGCCGTTCAGCCGCTGATCGTCGCGTCCCTGGCCGCGGGACTGCTTGGTGAACGCCTGACGCCGGTAAAGCTGGCCGCTGGAGTGGGCGGCGTCGTCGGTGTGGGACTGCTGGTCCTGCAGGCCGGGGCACGGCTGGACGCCCTTGGAGTGCTGGCCGCGTTGGGCGGCGCATTCTCCATGGCCACGGGGATTGTGCTGACCAAGCGCTGGCGTCCGCCGGTTGGTCCGCTGGTCTCGACTGGATGGCAGCTCGTGGCTGGCGGGACCTTCCTGGTGCCGGTGATGCTCGCCGTCGAAGGTTTCAGGCTGCCGGCGTTTACGGCGGTAAACCTGGGCGGGTACCTCTACCTGGCCGTGGCTGGAACGGTGGCGGCGTATTGGCTGTGGTTCCGCGGCATCGCCAGGCTGCAGGCTTCCGAAGTGAGTTTCCTGTCCCTGCTCAGTCCCGTGGTCGCGGCTGTTGCCGGAGCGGCGGTGCTGGGGGAATCCTTCACCGCAGGTCAGCTGGCAGGCCTGGGCCTGATCCTCGTCGCGCTCATAGCGGTGAACGTCGCCGGGCGCCGCCCCGGAGACTCCCGGTTGGCCGGTCCACGGCTGCCGCGAGCTATTCGGTCCGCCAGCTCGCCTCGAGCGGCCGCGTCAGGCCAAAGGTCTCCTCGACCAGCACCCGCTGTCCCGGCAGCGCTGCGGCAGGAACATCCATACACACCTCGTACTGTGCTGCGCCGCCGTTCTCGAGGGTAGGAACCGAGGTCCCTTCGAGATCCAGGACAGCACTGCAGGTGGATTCGTCGTACTGCCGGCTGTCTGATCCGACGAAGTTTGCTGTCAGGTCCAGCCATGGGTCGCCTTCTTCGTTGCCGTTGTAGACGACGTCGAGCGTCACCAGGACGTACTGGCCGTCTGGCGGTTGATTCAGTTCGCTGAACCCAAGGATCGCGGCCGTGGCATCCAGCTGCACGCTAGAAACCGTCACCGTGTACTCGCCGACTTCAGCTGCTGTGCCAATCGGCAGCAGTTCCGCGGCCGTAGCGGTAGCGGACGCAGATCCCGTGCCTGTCGAAGGGGTCGACGTCGCCGGATTGGTTCCGCTGGCAGACGGCGAGGCGCTCTCTACGGAATCGCTGATGGACGTGATCACGGCCGAGAGGAAGGCGGCCACGACGATTGCCGCAATGAGCGCGACGCCGGAAACCACGGTGCCTGCAATGGCCAGGCCCTTCGCTGATGTCCGGCGACGGACCGCAATCACCAGTGCCGCGATTGCCAGGCCCAGCCCCACCAGCGCCAGCACCAGCCCTACAACCGGGACCCAGCAGAGGACCAGCGCAACAATGCCTACGATCAGGCCGCCAAGTGCCAGTCCCCTGCCCTGGTTGTCCTGCATGGGCGGCGGATAGGGTCCCGGACCGTAGCCGTACATCGGATCGTTCGGTTGTGTGCCCATGACTCGCCTCGCTGAGGTTGGGACACCGCCGCTAAAAGGACCTGGACTCGTGCCCTTCCCAGCCTGCGGGGTCGATGATTCCGGGTCTAATCACCGTAAAAGGGGCCCAACGCCACTGCAATGGCCCGTCCCGAAAAGTCTTTGCTGATGCCGGATCAGGGAGTTGACTATGGAGTCGGGCTGCTCGAGGTGGCCGCCGAACCGGTTGCTGCACCGCTGGTTCCGGTCCCGCCGGTGCCGGTTCCGCCGGTGCCCGGGGCAGATGGGGACACCGACGGCGTCGTTCCGTCTGTTGTGGCCGGGCTGGTCACCGTAACGGCCGGCGCCGGGGTCCGCCGGGTGGAGTCATCATCGACTGCGCTGAAAAGTGCCGACCACAGGAAGGTGCTGGCGACGCAGAGCAGGAACGCGATCCCCGAGACGATGACCGCTGCAATCGACAGGCCCTTGGCGGAACTCTGGTTGCGCAGCGCGATCACCAGGCCCGCGATGGACAGGCCCAGGCCAATGATCGCCAGCACCAGTGCCAGGAAGTTGATGACCGGAATCCAGAACAGCCCAAGTGCGATGATTCCCAGGATCAGGCCGGCGAGCGCCATGCCCCAGCCCTGGTTGGATCGCCGACCCCCTGGGTAGCCCTGGTTGTAGTTGTACATCGGGTCGTTCGGCTGGATTCCCATGGTTGCCTCGCGGGTCCGGACACCGCAGGCACTGCCCGCAGGGTCAATGAGTTCCGGGTTCTTCCACGGTAGGAGCGGCAGTCGCACCCCGGCAAGGACCTTTCCCGGATGACGGTGCCGGGAGGCCATACCCGCACAGGTCAGGAACGGACTTTCTCCTAGCGCGCCACCTCAGGCGGAGCCGGAGTGGACCCGGCCGGCCGCCCGGGGTGGTCGTCGAGGAGCAGCTGTTCCACCTGCTCCCGCATGAGCTCTTCCACGCCTGCGGGCTGCGCCTGCTGGGAACTAGCCGGCGCCCGGAGGGATGAAGTTCCAGCCAGTCCATCCCGCGCAGTCAGCGCGATCAGCCGGAAGAGCTCCCGGTCCTCCTTCGTGGCCAGAGATGAGGTCTTCAGGTCATTCAGCACCGCGAGCCCGGCCAGTGAGCGCCGCGGGTTCGCACTCAGCGAGGCCTCAAGCGCCCACTGCGCCCGGACCCACCACTGCGCACGGCGGTCAGCCTCGAGTTTCTGCCGGTACGCGAAATAGGCAATCAGTGCTGTTGTCAGGATCCCCAGGGGCCCCAGCACAGGAATCCAGATAATCGCCCACCCGGCCGCTGTATCCCAAAACTCTCCCCATCCCATGCCCGGAGCCTAGCGGCAACCGCCGGCTCCGGGGAGAGGCGGAGCCCGTTGCACCGGATGGTACCGGACCCCGGACCCGGCCGGACCGGTAGATTATGGACACCACCAACCAAGGAGTTTGCTCGATGCCCCGCCCCCGTTCGCTGCTGCTCTCGGTAGAGGCAATTGTCAGCACCGCCTTGGACCTCATTGATGAAAGCGGCAACTTCAGCTTTCCCCGCATCGCCAAGCGGCTGGAGGTCAGCCAGTCCTCGCTCTACAACCACATCCAGAACCGCGAACACATCATCGAGCTGATCCGCGCCCAGGTTTTCGCCGAGCGGCTGCAGGTGCCCGTGGAGGACCTGCCGTGGGATGAGGCACTCCGCGCCGTCATCCGCGCCTACCGGGCGTCTGGCCCGCCCTCGCGAACGCCGCCACCGACGAAGACCGGGATTCCTGGCTCGATTCCGCCTTCGCGCACTACGCTGCCGCCGGCGTCACCGGCGCCGTGGACATGGCGGTGCAGGACGACGACGTCGCCGCGTTCCAGCGTGCCCTCGCCCGCCGCCATGGCAGGCTCCCGCTGCGGGTGAAGGGACACTGGCTGATCCACCGCACCGACAGCCCTGAGGAGAACCTGGCCCAGGTGGAGCGGGCCCTGGAAATCTCCCGTCAGCTCACCGCGAGCCCGGCCGCGGAGTGGCTGCAGCTGTGCGGAATCAAGATCATTGTGGACGGCGTGATCGACAGCTGCACCGCCGCCATGAAGGAACCGTATGCGGACGGCAGCAGCGCCGGACCCATCTGGGACCGGCAATCACTGCTGCCCGTAGTGGCTGCCGCGGATGCCGCGGGCCTGCAGGTGGCCCTGCATGCAATCGGCGACGAAGCCTCGGACATCGCCCTCGATGCGCTGGAGAATGCCGTCCGCACGAACGGTCCGCGGGACCGCCGGCACCGGATCGAACACCTGGAAACCGTCACCGAAGCCAACGTGCAGCGGCTGGCGGACCTCGGCGTCGTTCCCTCCGTCCAGCCCGTGCACGCGGACCCGGCCATCCAGGCAAACTGGCAGGCGGTGCTCGGCGACTCCCGGGTGGACCGCGCCTATCCGTGGACGGAGTTCACCGCTGCCGGAGCCACCCTGGCGATCAGCACTGACGCGCCGACAGCCCCGTACCAGGCGCTGCCCAACCTCTATGTCGCGGCCACCCGGAAATCGGCGCTGGAACCCGGCCTGCCGGCCAACCTCCCGCAGTATGCCCTGGACCTGGGCGAGGCGCTGTGCCACGCCACCCGGGACGCCGCATTCTCCTGCCGCGCCGAGGCGAGCCAGGGCCGGATCGCCCCCGGCTACTGCGCCGATTTCACCGTCCTGGCAACCGACCCGCTCACCGCACCGGCAGAGAACCTGCTGGTCAACGCCGTGTTACTGACCGTTACCGGCGGCGAGACAGTGTTCGACGCCGCTGCCGCTACCCTGAGCTAAACGACCCCGAAGGAACCTCCCGCAATGTCTTCGAGCAACACCTCCATGCCCGCCGAATGGGCACCGCACGAACGCACCTGGATGGCATTTCCCCCGCCGAATGACACCTTCGGCGAACCGGGCAGCGGCACACTGGACAGGGCACGCACCGCCTGGTCCGCCGTCGCCCGCACCATTGCCCGCTACGAACCGGTCAGTGTCCTGGCCGATCCCGCGGACCTCGACGCGGCCCGCGAATCCCTCGGCGACGGGATCAAAGTTGTGGCCGCCGAACTGGACGACGCCTGGCTGCGGGATTCCGGCCCCACCTTTGTACACACGGCGGACGGCAGCATTGCCGCCGTGGACTGGATCTTCAACGGCTGGGGCGCACAGGACTGGGCGGCCTGGGACAAGGACTCGCAGCTGGGCCGGTTCGTGGCCGGACAGGCCGGAGCGCCGGTGCACGCCAGCACCCTGGTCAACGAGGGAGGCGGATTCCACACCGACGGCGAAGGCACCGTGCTCCTCACCGAAACGGTGCAGCTGGATCCGGGGCGGAACCCCGGGGCCACCCGCGAATCCGTCGAAGCCGAAGTCCATGCCCGACTCGGCACGTCGAAGGCGATCTGGCTGCCGCGCGGCCTCACCCGGGACTACGACGAATTTGGCACCCGCGGCCACGTGGACATCGTGGCGTGCTTCTCCTCCCCCGGCACCGTCCTGCTGCACCGGCAGGATGACCCGGCGCATCCGGACCACGAGGTCATGCAGGAAATCCGCGCGGTACTGGAAGAAGCAACGGACGCCCGCGGGCGGAAGCTGGAGCTCATCGACGTGCCCGCCCCCACCGTGATCGACGCGGGCGACGGCTTCGTGGACTACTCCTACATCAACCACTACGTCGCCAACAACGTGGTGGTGCTGTGTGCCTTCGACGACCCGAACGACGCCGCTGCCGCTGAGATCCTGGGCCGCGCCTACCCGGGGCGGACAATCGAACTGGTCGATGCCCGGGACATCTTCGAGTTCGGCGGCGGCATCCACTGCATCACCCAGCAGCAGCCCGCTGCGCTGGGTGCCGGCCGCGAGGCAGGCGCCTGATGTTCGACGTCGTTGAGGCCGGTATTGCCGAACTGCGGGAGGCGCTGGAGTCCGGGAAGACCACCAGCGAAGAGCTGGTGCTCGCGTATCTGGCCCGCATCGAGGCCTACGACCAGTCCGGCCCGCAGCTGAACGCGGTCGTTGTCCGGAATCCGGAGGCGCTGGCCGAGGCGCGAGCCTCCGACGCCCGGCGCGCCCGCGGGGAGTCCCTCGGCCCGCTGGACGGCATCCCCTACACGGCGAAGAACAGCTTCAAGGTCCGCGGGCTCACCGTGGCCGCGGGCTCCCCTGCCTTCGCTGACCTGGTGGCGCAGGAGGATGCGTTCACCATTTCCCGGCTGCGGAACGCCGGTGCGGTGCTGATCGGTCTGACGAATATGCCCCCGATGGCCAACGGCGGCATGCAGCGCGGCCTCTACGGCCGCGCGGAGAGCCCGTACAGCGCTGACTTTCTGACCTCTGCCTTCGCCTCCGGATCCTCCAATGGATCCGGAACGGCCACGGCAGCCAGCTTCGCGGCGTTCGGACTGGGCGAGGAGTCGTGGTCATCCGGCCGCGCTCCGGCGTCGTGCAATGCTCTCTGCGCGTACACCCCCTCCCGCGGGGTGATCTCGATCCGCGGGAACTGGCCGCTGGTTCCCACCATGGATGTGGTGGTCCCTCACACCCGGACCATGGCGGACCTGCTGGAGGTCCTGGACGTGATCGTCGCGGACGACGCCGAAACCCGGGGAGATTTCTGGCGCGCCCAGCCCTGGGTGGAGATTCCGCCCTCCTCGTCGGTGCGTCCGCCGTCGTACGCTGACCTGGCTGTCCCTGCGCCTGATGCTGCGCGCGGGGTGCTGGCCGGAAAGCGCTTCGGTGTGCCGAAGATGTACATCAACGCCGATCCCGACGCCGGCACAGCGGACTCCCCGGGCATCGGCGGGCCGACCGGGCAGCGCATTGAAACCCGGGAATCGGTGGTTGAACTGTGGCGGGCCGCCCGCCGGGATCTGGAAGCTGCCGGCGCCGAGGTGGTGGAGGTCGACTTCCCCGTGGTCTCCAACTACGAAGGCGACCGGCCCGGCGCTCCGACCATCGCCACCCGCGGGCTGGTAAGCCCTGAGTTCCTGCACCGCGAGATAGTGGACCTTTCTGCCTGGGCGTGGGATGACTTCCTCGCGGCCAACGGCGACCCGAACCTGAATACGCTGGCGGACGTGGACGGCGACGCAATCTTCCCGCACCCGGAGGGTGCCCTGCCGGATCAGTACACCGGGTTCGACGACGACATCGCCAACTACCCGGACCATGTGCGGAACCATCCGGTGGAATCCTTCACCGGGATTCCGCACCTCGCCGAGGGCCTGCGCGGGCTGGAGGAAACCCGTCGCGTTGATCTGGAGGTGTGGATGGATTCGCTTGGACTGGATGCCGTGGTATTTCCTGCAGTGGCTGACGTGGGTCCGGCGGATGCGGATGTAAACCCGGAGTCGGCCGCGCTTGCCTGGCGGAACGGTGTTTGGGTGGCCAACGGCAACCTGGTTCCGAGGCATCTCGGGATTCCGACTGTCACGGTGCCCATGGGCACCATGGCGGATACCGGCATGCCCGTGGGGGTGACCTTTGCCGGCCGGGGCTGGGATGACAATGCGCTGCTCAGGTTTGGTGCTGCGTTTGAGGCGAGCGGTTCCCGCCGGACCGAGCCGCCCCGGACTCCGCGGCTGTAGGGACTCCGCGGCTGTAGGACTGCCCCCGGAATTCCCTCCCCCTAAGACCCCGCCGGAACGAACCCCAGCTGCTTGTCCACCACGTTTACCAACGGTCTGCCCGCGATGTAGGCCCGCAGGTTGGCTTCAAACTGTTCCGCCATGGCAGGCAGGTGCGTGCGGGAATCACCGGAGAGATGCGGAGTGATCAGCACGTTGTCCAGGCCCCAGAGCGGATCCGACCCGGGCAGCGGCTCCGGATCCGTAACGTCCAGGACCGCACCGCCAATTGTGCCTGCAGCCAGAGCTGACTGCAGGGCGTACTGGTCCACCAGTTCGCCGCGGCCCATGTTCACCACCACTGCACTCGGGCGCATGGTTGAGAGTACATCCAGGTTCAGCATGCCCCGGGTGGTGTCGGTGAGCGGCGCGGCCAGCACCACGTAGTCGTAGTCACCGGCAACCGCTGCGAAGTCCCGGCTGGCGAACACGGCACCAAAGTCTGCATCGCCGTCGCGCTCTGTACGCCCCATCCCGTCAACCTCAATTCCGACGGCGCGCAGCAGCCGCGCGGTGCTCCGCCCTATGCTTCCGGTACCGGCCACCAGCGCCCGGCTCCCGCCCAGGTTGGAAGTAGGAAAATGCTTCCAGCGGCGTTCGCGCTGGTTGCGCCCGGCCTGCGGGAAGTTCTTGGCGAAATAGAGGATTCCGGCCAGCGCGTATTCTGCCATGGCAGCGTCGAAGATCCCGCGGGCGTTGGTAACGGTGACCTCAGAAGCAGCCAGCTCGGGGAACAGCAGCTTGTCCACGCCGGCGGCGGGAAGATGGACCCATTTCAGGGAATCGGCCCACTCCCAGCCTTGGCGGAGGCCGTCGGCGAAGTAGTTCCACAGGTACACAATCTCAGTGCCGGGCAGCGCTTCGGCGAGCTCCGTGGCATCGTCAGCCAGGCGCACCTCGGCCAGCTCTTCGAGGCGTTCCAGTCCCGTGACAGAGCGGTTGCCGGTGAGGATTGTCAGCACAGGTTTAGCCATGCGCTCAGGCTAGGCGATGCAGGCGGTCGAACGCGCATAGGTTACGACGCCGGACGGGCCGCCGACGCCTGCAGTCCCGACTTGGCCCGGATACAGCAAAAGCCAGCGAATATGCTTCGCTGGCTTTTACCCGCAATCTCCACTGACACCCCCACGGGCAGTGGATCCTGCTTGATCGCCGGAACACCAGGTCCTGGCAGTGGCTGGGAAACGCGGACGGGGTGCGCAGCCCTCGGGACACGTAGCGTCCCTCAGGCCGAAGCCGCAGACGTGGTCCCCCAACCACATAATGTCCTCAGCTTCGCCGTTGGGGCGGGCACTTCCCCGTCCGCCATTCCATAGCATCACTCGTGTTTCACACATGTGTGAGACATGAGTGAAACCATAGCAGTGCTTAGTAGATGGGTCAAAGATTTCCGGGGTGGGAAAGGCTAGTCGTCTTCGTCCAGGATTTTGGCGATCGCCCGCAGCGCTTCCGGGTCCACAGGCCCAAGGGCGCGCGCAGCAAAGTTGCGCACTTCCGCGCGGCGCATGCTGCGGATGAGTTCAAGCTCGGCTTCCACGCGTTCGGGCAGCTTGCCTCCGTCCTGAATCAGGTACTCCGGGTCGACGTCGAAAACAGCGGCAATCGCACGCAGGGCTTCGTCGGGAACAACCTGCTCCTTGCCGGATTTCAGCAGCGACCAACGGGTGCGGGAAAGGTAATAGCCCGCCTTTTGCGCGCCGTCGCGGATGGCCGGGTAATCGAAGGGCTTGCCCGAATCGGACATGATCACGTCGAGCAGGAGATTGATCTTCCGGGCCAGGATTTCAGCTCGCCGGACGGCCGCCTGGCGGTCCGGGGGAAGATCGAGTTCGTTCACGAAGTTAGCTCCAGGTTGTTGCCGCGAGGAAACAGCAGAAAGTTGCCACACCAAGTGCTGCGCCTGACAGCGCCTCCGGCCAGGTGTGTTCACGAAGCTGAACCCGGCTGACCATCATCAACGGTGATGATATCAACAGCCACGCCCAGACACCCCCAAACATAGCCGTAACCCACAGCGCTGTGAACGTCACAACCGACACATGTGCGGAGACATTCAGCCACCGCCGGAAGATTGCCAGCGACGCATTGCCCAGGAACATTGCCGCTACAGTCAGCGGCACGGGTGCCGGGAGCGGAAGGACGAAGCAGGCGATGGTGCTGGCCAAAGTCAGCACGGCGAGCAGAATGATCCGTGCCCGGTCCGGCAGCCCCCACCGGCGGAAGAGACCCTTGGACCCCTTGTACAGCAGGGCCGGGACACCCACGATTCCCGCCAGGATCGCGGCAACGCCCAGGAGAGACATCCCGGCTTTCAACCCCGCAAGGATCACGAGCACCGCCAGCAGCAGGGCGGGCTGCAGGAGCCTGGAATAACTAGACGCCAGAGGCCGCCGTGTTCCGGGCTGGTGAATGGTGGTGCTCAATCCTTGTGCCTATCTCGTCAATGGTGCGGTTTTCCTGCGGGGAGAGCAGCTTCGGATCCAGGACCCGGATGTCGCCGATGAAGATAAACCAACGGTACAGCTGGGTCTTGGATGTCCGGGATTCCAGGGAGATGCTTGCAGCCCTCATGGACCGCTGGCCTTCGCTGGTCTCCATCAGGCGCCGGACGATCGGCCGCAGCGCGTCCAGGTCCGATCTCCGCACAGCCCGTGCCCGGAGTGCTGACCGGATACGTCCGATGGTGGGAAGGATGAACCCGACTGCGAACCCGGTAACCATGGCAGCCAGGAGGATGCGGTACCCGAGGATCAGCGCGTCGTCGTAATTCTCGCCGCCGCCGCGGATTTCGGTGCTTATCTCAAACATTTTCAAAGCGGCTGCCGCTACGCCCACAAAGCACCCGGCGCTGAGCAGATTGAAGCCGATTCGGAAGGCCCGGGACTCCCCTGCACGGTCCCGGCGCAGCGTTTCCACACCGGTGTAGCCCGAGATCATGCCGAACCAGGCGAAAAAGGTTCCCTGGTAGAGCGCGATGGTCGGCTGGTCACCGAAGGTGTCGGTGAAGGAGGCGGCAGATCCCTGGGTATTGGAGATCAGAAGCAGCACCATCTGGGCTGCGGCCAGCACCGCGCCGACGCAGATCAGCGCCTTTATTCGCCTGGCCCTGCCCGTGACCCGCAGCAGCAGCCTGCTGAGGTCGGTCATGCCGATGCCCATCAGCAGATGGACGATCAGGTTGAGCAGGTTCCAGCCGCCCAGATAACGGTCGACGGCGAGGTACACCGGATCGATATTCAGCGTAGCGGCGAGGGCAACAAGGAAGACTGCTCCGAGAATCCCGGGTTTCCACCCGAACGCGAGGCCGAGCAGCCGGCCCCCGACCACGGACCAGAGGACCAGGACAGGAATTACCTGCAGTGCCGTCACAGGAAGGTTCGCTCGAAGTCGCTCGGGCTGGCCGGCTCCTTCGGCAGCAGCGCCAGGGACAGCAAATAGGCAACGTGCTCGGCTGCGCGCTCGGTTTCATTCCAGTCGAGCGACCGCGCCAGCATCCGTTTGATGCCCTTGCGGCTGCCAATGTGCTGGAAGACTGACGGGTTTGCCGTTTCAACTCCCCCGCATCCCTGATGACGCAGCAGGATGTGGCCGAATTCGTGGCAGGCTGCGTGGGTTCGGTGCAGCCGGTTGTCCCCGGACGGCACAAGAATGATCGATTTCTTTTCTTTTTCGATCCACAGCCCGGTAACGGCGGGAATGGCCGAGTTGTCGATTTCCCGGATTTCGATCGGTTTGCCGTGCGCCTGTGAAACGACGTCGAGCAATTCTTCAAAGGTGACGTGCTGGCCCAGGCCCAGGGACGCGACCGCGGTTTCTGATGCGGCCCGGTCCCCGCCGGCAGACTTTCGAAAACGCACTGCCATTCAATTCCCCGTCATGTCTTTTCCGGACTCTGTGCCTGTAGGCCAGAGACTGAACCCTGCGACCCTATCCCACATTTGCGCCAGCAAAAAAGAATGCATTCAGGGAAGCAGCAGCGCGGCGGCGAACGCAATGCAGCCGGCGGCGTGGCCGGCCAGGACCTGTGTTGGTGTGTGCGCGCCGAGTTGTATGCGGGACCAGCCCGTTGCTGAGGCGAGCAGAAGCGCCAGCGCCGGTCCCAGCGCCGGGATCGGCGCGAGCAGTGCCAGTCCCACATAGGCTGCAACGGCGGAGTGCACCGAAAGTTTCCAGAAAAGATTGGCCACCAGGCAGAGGACCAAACCGATGAATACACCGCCGATCTCGCCGAACAGGGCAGCCGGAGCAGCCAGGAAAGCCAGCAGCAGCGCACCCACAGCCAGGGACACGACGGCGCCCAGCAGGACCGGTGCCCGCTGCGAGCGCACGCCGATGTGGTGGTCCGTGACGGAGCCGCGCCGCTTCAGCCACAGGATCCCGGCGAAGGGCAGCCCGACAGTAAACACTGCCGCCACTATCCCGTGCAGCCAGGTCACTCCGGGCGTCAGCACGGGCTGCAGCAGCAGGAGAACGCCGACCAGGACGGCGGGAGCGAAGATTTCCGTGACGACGCCGGCGACGGCGGGAGGGGGTGTTCGGGTGGACAGCGGCGTTTCGGGCATCAGATGAGTCTAGGTCCGGGCGCCTGCTGACAGGTTCCCTGACACGCGTGGAGCCCGGGAGGACTCCCGGGCTCCACATGCTTTTTAGTCCGGCTACTGCACGGTCACCTGCCCAATGAGCCGGGTGTCAGAGACGGAGCTCCCTACATAGATGGCAAGCGGTCCGGTAGGAGTGACGAATTCATCCGCTTCGTCGTCCCAGTACTGCAGCGACCTCGGATCCAGCGTGATGTTCACTGTCCCCACCCCTCCCGGTGGAAGGGTGATGCTGCCGTAGCCGGCCAGCTGGCGTGCTGGTGTGGGTTCTTCGCCGGGCAGGTTGCCCACGTACACCTGGACCGTTTCCTTTCCGGTGCGGGTGCCGAGGTTGGATACCTGCACCGCCACGTTGCCGCTGGGGTTCGCGGCGTCGAGCTCTGCCGGCACCGAGAGGTTCCCGTAGCCGAAGCTGGTGTAGGACAGGCCGTGCCCGAACGGGAACAGCGGAACCGCACCCTCTGTGGTGTAGGCCTTGTAGCCAACAAAGACTCCCTCGGTGTAGTTGACTACCGGGCTAACGACGTCGAAGATGCTGAACGGGTTCGGCGGTCCCACTGTCGTCGCCTGCTCGTCGCTGACCGGGAAGGTGACGGGCAGCTTCCCGGACGGGTTGACATCCCCGTACAGGAGCGAGGCGACTGCGCGTCCCTGCGCCTGTCCGGCGTACCAGGTCTGCAGGACCGAAGGCACGTCCTCGATCCAGGGCATGGTCACCGGACCGCTGGTGGCCATCACCACGACGGTCCGTGGATTCGCTTCCGCCACGGCGCTGATCAGGGCGTCCTGGTTCTGCGGCAGCGCCAGGGAACCCCGGTCGGCGCCCTCACCGGTGTAGTCGCGGGCAACCACGACGGCGACGTCGGCAGCTGCGGCTGCCTGCGCGGCCGCCGTGATGCTCGGGGCTGTGACGCCCTCCGGCGGGATCCATCCCAACCGGGCCATTGCACCAGGCTGGTCATTGAGTCCACCGTTGAACTGGTCCGGCGCGTCGGTGGTGTACTCCACCCGAACCGGCACCGGGGTTCCAACTGTCAGGTCCACCGTCACCTGATTTGTACCGAGATCATCCGCAGCTTCGTTGAGGACCTCGGCCCCGTTCACATACAGCCGTGCCGTGCCCAGATGGGTAAGGGTCAGGGTGTAGGTGCCCGTGGACGGCGGCACAATGGTGCCGGTCCAGGCTGCGGACATCGGCTGGGTAGCGAGCAGCCCGCCGATTCCGGGAACCTGCGACGTGTTGATCACGTCCGCCGAAATCCCGGTCCGCAGGTTTACCTGCGGCTCCGTTCGTGCCAGCGTGGGATCGCCGGTGAAGTTGTTGATGCCCAGCCGATACTCGGCGTTGACGTTGGTCAGCACATCACTGGGCATCGGGAATGGGCCCGGGATGGTGTCGGCCAGTGACACCGGGTCTGTACCGGCGGACTGGCTGATGGTGGCGCCCGTAGCCCGGGCCGTAATGCCGTCCAGGATGGTGGTCAGCCGGGCCGGATTCGGGACGGCGCCCGAACCGCCGCCGTCAATGTACCAGTCGGCGTCGGCACCAATGACGGCTATCGAGGAGGTGTCAGCCTGGACCAGCGGCAGCGTGCCGTCGCTGTTCTTGAGCAGCACCGCAGAGTTCTCCGCCACTTGCTCTGCGACCGCATCGTGGGCGTCCAGCATGTTTTCCGGAATCGAAATGTCCGTTGGCTGCGGGGTCTCGAAGGAGCCCTCCGGCGGGTTGTCGATGATGCCGTTATCGAACATGGCGAAAGCCACCCGGCGGGCCGCGTCAGTCAGGCGCAGTTCCGAAACCTGGTTGTTCAGCACGGCCTGCTGCAGCGCCGGCCCGGAGAACTCGGTCCCGGGCCCTGCAACGTCCAGGCCGTTGGCATAGTCGGAGAATGCATGCGCGGCGTTGAAGTCAGAACTCACGAAACCCTGGAATCCCAGGCGTCCTTTCAGGATCTGGTTCAGCAGCAGGTCGTTGCCGCACGAATACTCGGAGTTAACTTTGTTGAACGCGCACATGACGGAGCCGGCGTTGCCGTTTTCCACGACGTTCTCCCACGGGCGGGTGTAGGTCTCCAGGAGCGGGCGCTCATCGATGCGAACGTTGACGTCTCCGCGGCGTGATTCAAAGTTGTTCAGGTTGTAGTGCTTGGGCAGGGCAATGACGTCAGCTCCCTGTTCACCAATAACCTGGGCCGCCGCAGTGTCTCCGCTGAGCATTGGGTCCTCACCGAGGTCTTCCCACATCCTGCCGTTATAGGGCGTCCGGACCAGGTCCATGGTGGGTCCGGCGATTGAGTTGAAGCCGGTTGCGCGGGCTTCCTCCCCGCCCACGGCACCGTAGGCGCGGGCCAGCTCCGCATCGAATGTGGAGGCAAGGCCTACACCGACCGGCAGACCGGTGGACGGACCGGTGTCCAGTGCAAGGCCGCAGCAGCCGTCCTTGCCCCGGATGCCCGGCAGCCCGAACTCCGGAACACCGGGTCCGCCGGACTGGATCAGGTAGGTGACTTTTTGCCCCAGGTTCATGGCCGCCGTGGCCCACTGTGCGCGGGTCATGGCGTCCTCGTCGCTGCCCAGCCAGGGGTTGCCTGCCGGCACCGGAGGGGTGCAGCCGCCTTCCCGCCCGTTGTAGGCATCCAGCCTGGTCATAAATGCTGCCATCGCGTCACGGGCAACCGGGAGGAACGGACGGTAAGTTCCGTCGGGCCAGCCCGTGGAGATGCCGGATTCCTTCATCCACGCAATCTCCTCAGCGAACTGGAGGGTTAATGGAACGTCGGTGAAGGGCGCAGTGGTGGGATCGGGGAACTCCAGGGTCGCGGCAACGCTGCAGTAGCCGCCGCTGAACCGGTTCATGAACGCCGCCATGGCGTCGCGGGCGACTGGTTCAAGCGGGCGGAAGGTTCCGTCCGGGTAGCCGGTGGTAATGCCGGTTGACGCGAGCCAGGTGATTTCCTTGTAGAACTGGATCTCCGGGGTGATGTCCGTAAACGGGGAGGTGGCCGGCGGCTCGAAATAGGGTTGTCCGGCCAGCCGGTAGATAAACGCCGCCATCGCATCACGGGCAACCGTTGCCAGCGGGCGGTAGGTCCCGTCGGGGAAACCGGTGGCGATTCCGTTCGCGGCGATGAATTCAATCTCCGTTTGAAACGGATCGTTAGCTATGTCGCTGAACGGCGGCGGCTGCACTGTGTATTCAGGATCCGCCTGAATCACAGCATCATCACCTACCGCAGACGGAAGAAATCCGGTTGCCGCGAACAAGCCTAGAAAGGCCACCAGCCCGTACCGGCGCGCATTACGCGGCCTTCGAGTGCTGATGCGCCGTTTTCGAGTGAACATACAAGCTCCTCAGTGATTCGGCGTGCGTGACCATTCACGCATCACCGTATGCAGGGGTTTGAGCGCGCGGCGCTGAGACTGGACGCCGGAATGAGGGCAGTGAGATTTACCGGGTTTACCGGTTTCCTGAACAGCATTCTTTGAATGCCTGGCCAGGAAGTTTGGGGTGCGAACTACTAGTGGAACGGAGCCTAGATGTATGCCCGGAAGCCTTCAATAGCACAAACTACGCGCTTGTACCGGGTACTCCCGGCGGCACTTCCCTTCCTAAACCATCCGCAAGGGTAGAGGGGTATTTACCCGCGGCGCACCGCGGATTGCCCCCAATACGTGTCAGCCAACCACGTGGTGCCGTCCCAGCGGCAGCACCAGCGGCTTGCCGGAGGCAGGGTCGGTGATGACCCGGTTCTCCAGCCCGTAGACCGCCCGGACGTTGTCCTCAGTGAGTACTTCGGCAGGGGTACCGGCGGCGAGGATCTTTCCGTCGGCCATGGCCACCAGATGGTCCGCGTAGCGGCCGGCCAGGTTCAGGTCGTGAAGCACCATCACGATCGTGGTGCCGCGGCTGCGGTTCAGGTCGGTGAGCAGGTCCAGGACTTCCACCTGGTGGCTGACGTCCAGGAACGTGGTGGGCTCGTCGAGCAGCAGCAGGTCCGTCTGCTGGGCCAGGGCCATGGCGATCCAGACGCGCTGGCGCTGCCCGCCGGAGAGCTCGTCCACGGAGCGCTCGGCCAGCCCCGCCGTCTCGGTGGCGTCCAGCGCGGCGGCGACGGCGGCGTCGTCCTCCGCGTTCCACCGGGCCAGGAGCCGCTGGTGCGGATGCCGGCCGCGGCCCACCAGGTCCGCAACCGTGATGCCTTCGGGCGCCACTGGGGACTGCGGCAGGAGGCCCAGCGTGCGGGCCAGCTGTTTGGGAGGCATCCGGTGGACCTCTTTGCCGTCCAGCAGCACGTGGCCTTTCTTCGGCGCGAGGAGCCGGGACATTGAGCGCAGCAGCGTGGACTTGCCGCACGCGTTGGCGCCGATGACGGCGGTGACCTGGCCCGGCGGAACCAGCAGGTCCAGGGACTCGATGACCGTGCGGTCTCCGTAGCCCAGCGTGAGGCCTTCGACGGCGAGGGTGTGGGCAGCGGTCACAGTGAGGCTCCTGCGCGGTTGACGCGGACAATGAGGTAAACGAGGTAGGGGGCGCCGAGCACGCCGGTCACCACTCCCACCGGGAAGCGGGTGCCGAAGGCGTACTGTCCGCAGAAGTCGGCCACCAGGACCAGCAGCGCGCCTACCAGGGCGGCGGGGACCAGCAGCGACGGGCCGGGGCCTACCAGCCGGGCGGCGATCGGCCCGGCGAGGAAGGCGACGAACGCGATGGGTCCGGTGGCTGCCGTCGCGAAGGAGATGAGCAGCACCGCGGCGACGATGATGACCAGCCGGGTGCGGCCCACGCGCACGCCGAGGGCGGAGGCGGTGTCATCGCCCAGCCGGGTGGCGCCGAGGTTGCGGGCCTGGCTCAGCAGCACGGGGCCGCAGACCAGCAGTGCGGCGAGGACGGGCAGGGCCTGGTTCCACGAGGCGCCGTTGAGGCTGCCGGTGAGCCAGCGCATGGCTTCCTGCAGTTCCCAGTCCGGCGCCTGGTTCAGGATGTACGCGGTGACGGATTCGAGCATCGCGGCGATGCCGATGCCCACCAGGATCAGCCGGGTGTCCGCGACGCCGGCCTTGTAAGACAGGGCGTAGACGACCAGCGCGACGGCGAGCCCGGCGGTGATCGCAAACAGGGACACCGATGCTCCGCCCAGGCCCAGCCCCACGATTGCAAAGGCGGCACCGGCACCGGCGCCGGAGCTGATGCCGATGATGTCCGGGCTGGCCAGCGGGTTGCGCAGCATGGTCTGGAACGCGACGCCGGCCAGGCCGAAGCTGGCGCCGGCGAGCACGGCCAGTGCCGCGCGGGGCAGGCGCAGGCGCCCGACGGCGAAGGAGGCGCCGGGCACATCCTCACCGAAAACCACCCGCAGCACGTCGCCGAGCGGGTAGAACGTGCGTCCGGCCATCACGCTGAGTGCAAAGACCGCCAGGATCAGAATGGTCAGGACGGTCACGACGGTGCGCAGGCGGAGGCCGCGGTTCCGGCGGCCGCGGACGACGGCGGCGATGGTCGCGCTGTTGCCGGCGGACAGATCCGGGGCCGCGTCCGGGGCTGTGGAGGAGGAGACGTTCACAGGGCTCGGACTTTCTGCCGGCGGACAATCCAGATGAAGAACGGGGCGCCGATCAGCGCGGTAATAATGCCGACGTCGATTTCCGCCGGACGGGCGATGATTCGGCCCAGTACATCCGCGGCGGTGACCAGGGCGGCCCCGGCGACGGCGGAGAAGGGCAGCAGCCAGCGGTGGTCAACGCCGGTGAGCAGCCGGCAGGCGTGCGGCACCATCAGGCCGACGAAGGCGATGGGTCCGGTCACCGCAGTGGAGGCGCCGCAGAGCAGCACGGCGCCCAGGGCGGCGGTGCCGCGGGCCAGGGCTACGCGTTCGCCGAGGCCGGCGGCCAGTTCATCGCCCAGCGCCAGGGAGTTCAGGGACCGGGCGGTGACCAGGCAGACCAGGAACCCGACGGCGAGGAACGGCAGCACCTGCCCAATCGCGTCGAAGGAGCCGCCGCCCACGCCGCCGATCTGCCAGGACCGCACTCCCCCGGCAAGGTCGTTCCGCGGCAGCACAACGGCGGAGATAAAGGATGCCAGCGCCGCGGAGATCGCGGTGCCGGCCAGGGCGAGTTTCAGCGGGGTGGCGCCGCCGCGGCCCAGCGAGCCCACCGCGTAGACGAACAGAGCGGTGATTCCGGCACCCAGGATCGCGGCCCAGACAAAGCTGTTGGCGGCGGTCAGGCCGAAGAAAGCCATGCCCACCACGACGGCGAGGGAGGCACCCATGTTCACGCCCAGGATGCCCGGGTCGGCCAGCGGATTGCGGGTGACGCCCTGCATCACGGCTCCGGCGACGCCCAGCGCTGCACCGGCGAGCACAGCCAGCAGGGTGCGGGGAATGCGTTTGGCCACGGCGGCCTCGCTGAAGCCGTCTGCCGAGCCGCCCAGTGCGGCAACAATGTCCGCCCAGTCGACGTCGCGCGCCCCCACCGTGACGGAGGCCAGCATCAGCAGGCCCAGGAGTACGACGGCGGCGGCGAGCCAGAGGGCGCGCAGCCGCCCCGGGCGCCGTGCTGCAGTTCCGGAAGCCAGGGACTCCGGTGAGTCCTGGTTTTCGGGTGCGGGGGCGGCGTCCGGGGCAGCCGGGCGGGAAGGGTGTGTCACTTGGCGGCGTCGGCTGCTTCTGCGAGCACGGTCAGGTAATCGTTCAGCACCCAGCTGATCGCCAGCGGGGTGGGGTTGGCTGCGGTGCCCAGCGGGTTGTCACCGGGCAGGGTGACGATTGCGCCGTTGGCGACGGCGGGGATCTGGGAGAGCAGCGGATCGGATTCGAGTGCGGTGATCAGTTCCTCGCCGCCGTAGGTGACGATGATGTCCACGTCGCTGAAGGCATCGGCCTGCTCGGCGCTCTGCGTGAGGGAGAACTTCTCGGTCTCGGCGGAGGCCTTGGCGATGCTGTCTGCCACGCTCATGCCCAGGTCCTCGAAGAAGAGGGTGCGCGGGTCGTGCGTGGTGTAGAAGCTGACTTCGCTGAGGTCCGTGGTGTCCACGTGGGTCATGAACATGGCGGACTTGCCGGCCAAGGACGGGAACTTGGCGGCGGCGTCGGTCATTTCCTGCTCCAGGGCAGCGACCAGCTGCTCGCCTTCCTCGGCCAGGCCCAGGGCGGTGGAGTTGTACTCGACCATTTCGCGCCAGGAGGTGCCCCAGGCGGTTTCCGGGTAGGCAACCACGGGGGCGATTTCACTCAGGGTGTCGTAGTCCTCCTGGGTCAGGCCGGAGTAGGCGGCCAGGATGACGTCCGGCTGGGTGTCGGCTACGGCTTCGAAGTCGATGCCGTCGTTCTCGTCGAACAGCACCGGCGCTTCGCCGCCGAGTTCCTCGAGCTTTTCCTCGACCCACGGGAGGATGCCGTCGCCGTCGTCGTCGCCGAAGTTCGCGGCGGCCATGCCCACGGGCACAACACCCAGGGCCAGCGGAACTTCGTGGTTGGCCCAGTTGACCGTGGCCACGCGTTCCGGCTTTTCGTCGATGACGGCGGTGCCCAGGGCGTGTTCAATGGTGATGGTTTCCCAGTCGCCTTCGGGTGCGGCCTGACTTTCGGCCGGTGTGGAGGAGCAGGCGGCGAGGGATGCGGTGAGCAGGGCGGCGGCTGAGAGCGCAGCGAGTTTGGAGGAGCGCAAGAGTCGTTTCCTTTGGTGCAGGTTCGGGCCGGCCCCGATTGGGGCCGGCGGAAGCCTTCCTGCGACGCTCCGGATACGTACTTAGGGCAGGCTAACCAAGGTAACCCTAAGCTACTTCTACGGTTGGTGGGAAATTTGGTGACAGAAAGATGTCCTAATTAGCGGACAAGCGGGTTCCGGGAGCGGGCTCCCTCGGAATTTTGTCAGCGCCCGGTCTATAGTTTCCGGACACCAACCCCGTCAGGAGCTGCCGTGAATCCGTATGAACCCGTTCCTCCCGCTGCGCTGGAAGACCTTGCCGAACGCCTGGCCCGGTTCCGGCCGGTGCCCGAACCCCGGCTCTTCAACCGCAGCCGTGACTCCCTCGGGTTCGGCGGGGAGCAGCTCGCCGAGCTGGTCGAGCACTGGCGGACCGGGTTCGACTGGCCCGCGCAGGAGGCATGGATTTCGGCGCTGCAGTGGGAGCAGACGGAGCTGTCCACTATGCCGGTGCGCGCCGTCGTGTCCCGGGCGGAAGCTGCCTACGGCTCGCCGTCGTCGCCCGTAGTGCTGCTGCTGCACGGCTGGCCGGATTCTGTCCTGCGGTTCCAGCGGCTTTTTCCACTGCTGACGGACCTGACCTATGTGGCGCCGGCGCTGCCCGGGTATCCGTTTGCCGCACCGGTGCCGGCGGGCGGGATGTCCACGGTGGAGATGGCCGATGCGGTTGCTTCGGCGATGTCTGAGTTCGGGTTCGCCCGGTACGTGGTGTCCGCCGGGGATGTTGGCTCGGATGTGGCTGAGGCGCTGGCGGTGCGGCATCCCGACGTCGTGACGGCGCTGCACCTGACCGATGTGTCCCAGTACCACGTCAACCTCGCACCGCCGCAGGACATGGACGACGCCGAGCGGGAGTACCAGCAGCGGGCCCGGCGCTGGCAGGGGGCTGAGGGCGGATATGCGCACGAGCAGTCCACGCGTCCGGTGACGCTGGCGGCGGGGCTTGGGGATTCACCGGCCGGGCTGGCGGCGTGGATCGGCGAGAAGCTGGTCCGCTGGACGGATTCGGACGGAACGCTGACGAATGCGTTCAGCCTGGATGAGGCACTGACGTGGATCAGTGCGTACTGGTTCACCGGGTCCATCGGGACCTCGTTCGCTCCGTATGCGGCGGGCCGTCCAACGGGCTGGCCGCGCATCGAGACGCCGACCGTGTTCACACTGTTCCCGAAGGACCTGGTGAATGCGCCGCGGCAGTTCGCCGAGCGGTACTTCAAGGTTGCCGAGTGGATGGAGTTCCAGAGCGGCGGGCACTTCGCTGCGTGGGAGCGGCCGTCCGACTATCTGGAGGGTGTGCGGGCGGCGGTGAAGCTGGGGTTCGGGTAAGCGCGTGCTGCACCGTTCCTGCCACCGGATACCGGGCTGCATCGCTCAAGCTAGAGACGTCACTCGATCCCGTCCCGGATGATCGGACAGGTCATGCAGTGCCCGCCGCCGCGGCCGCGGCCCAGCTCGGCTCCGACAATGGGAACCACCTCGACGCCGGCGTTCCGCAGCGCCGCGTTGGTCTGGGTGTTGCGGTCGTAGGTGAACACCACTCCCGGCTCCACGGCGACGGCATTGTTTGCACTGTCCCACTGCTGGCGTTCGGTGGCGTGGTAATCCCCGGCGGTCTCCACCAGGCGCAGCTGCTTGTAGCCCATGGCTTCGGCCACCACATCCACGAAGCGGCGGTCCCGCTCGTCCCGGATTTCGAGGCCGGGATCCTTGTCCGAGGGGTGGATGGTGAACGGGTGGATGCCGTCCACGATGGCCGGATGGATAGTAGCCAGGTCCCGGTCAGCGAAGGTGAACACGGTATCCAGGTGCATCGCGGCGCGCAGTTTCGGCATCCCGGCGACCACGATCCGGTCCGCTGCCTCGTCCGCGAAGAGTGCCTGCGCCAGCTGGGTGATGGCCTGCCGGGAGGTCCGCTCTCCCATGCCGAGCAGCACGGTGCCGTTGCCTACGGGCATGACGTCGCCGCCTTCCAGGGTGGCCTGGCTCCAGTCCTGTTCGGCATCGCCCCACCAGATCTTTGATCCGGTGTAGTCCGGGTGGAACCGGTAGATGGCCTGCATCAGCAGGGTCTCGTCATGCCGGGCCGGCCAGTACAGCGGGTTCAGGGTCAGTCCGGAGCCAATCCAGCAGGTGGTGTCCCGGGTGTAGAGGGTGTTGGGCAGCGGCGGCAGCAGGTACTCGGGCCGGCCCTGGGATTCCCGGATAAGACCGACGTAACCGCTGCGGTAATCCGAGGGAAGGTCCGACGTCGTCAGGCCACCAATGAGGTACCGCGCCAGTTCCGGTCCGGAGAGTGAGTCCAGGAAAGCGCGGGTGCCGGTGACCAGACCCAGGCCCACGCGGTTGGCGATGATTTTGCGGTCCAGCAGCCAGGTCCGCCCGTCGGGCAGGTCCATGGTCTGGCCGAGCAGGTCGTGGAGTTCGACGACGTCGACGCCGCGGCTGGTCAGCTTGGCCACGAAGTCCGCGTGGTCGCGCTGAGCGTTCTCCACCCACAGAACGTCGTCGAACAGCAGGTCTTCACGGTTGGTGGGGGTCAGGCGTTCGTGGGCCAGGCCCGGTGCGCAGACCAGGACCTTGCGCAGCTTGCCCACCTCAGAGTGGACGCCGTAGGACGCGGCCGTGCCTGCGGCGGTTGGGGAAAGCATGGGGTTCTCCTTGAGTTGTGAAGCCGGACCTACTGTCCCGGTTCCGCCTGCGCCCGGCGGCGGAGCGCTTCGTTGACGGCAGGGTCGTCCAGCTTGCGCAGCCAGGTCAGCAGTTCGGGTCCGGCGGCCGGATTGGCGGCGACGGCGGGACGTGCGATTGGCTGCTCGGCGGCAAGTTCCTGCAGGCGCTGCGGAGCGGTTCCGGGATCCTCTGCTTCTGCCAAGACGGCAACCTCAGCGGGATCCACATCCCTTGGCCGGCTGGCCGAGGCTCCCCCATTGACGATGCCTGACGCCGGGACGTTCATCAGCGGAGCTGTCCGGCGGGTGGACGGGGTGGTGTCCTCAGCGTGATGTTCCTGCATGTCTTCGTGCACGGGATGCTCCTTTGTAAGTAGCCTTATGAACATCCTTGCAGAAGGAGCCGTGGTCTCCGAATCGGCGGGGCGTTTCCAGCGACCGCGGGACCGGGGCTTGCCAGACAAGAAAATGCCGGGCCGCCCCTTCGAGGGGACGGCCCGGCAGCAGCGCGGAAGTCCTAGAGCTCGGTGGTCACCTTCCACGATGAATGGATGGCGCCGTGGATGTAGTTGACCGCGCCAGCGTCACCGACGACGTCGCAGGGGATGCCCGCATCCCGCAGCTCGTCCGCGAGGGGGGCTGCCGACGTCGTGCCGTCGGCGTAGACCACCATGGCGGCGGGTGCGGAGAAGGACTCTTCCCCTACCGTCCATTCCACGGACTTCTCGGTGATCCGGGTGATGGTTGCGTTGCGGTGAATCTGGACGCCGTGCTTCTTGGCGTCGCTGACGGCGGTCCAGCGGCGCGGCATGGCCAGCGGCAGGCCGAGCTGCTGCTTTTCGTGCAGCAGGGTGACGCGGCGTCCGCGTTCGGCGAGGAACTCGGCGAGCTCCAGGCCCACGAGGGAGCCGCCGATGACCACCACGTCCTTGCCCATGGGCAGCCAGAACTTGGTGAACTGGCGGACGAACTCGGGGCTCTTGGTCACGCCGGAGAGCCGGCCCATCTTGCCCAGGGTGCTCAGTACGGCGCCGGCTTCCTCGGCTGTGGCGGTGCCGAGCATCATGGCGCGCAGGGTGTCGCCGGTCTGGACGATCGGCAGGTCGCCGCCCGGGAAGTCGGGCTTGGGCCGGACGGCGCCGGTGGCGACGATGACGTGGTCCGGGTTCAGCGCGCGGATGGTTTCGATAGTGGCTGGGGTGTTCAGTTTGACGGCGATGCGCAGCCGTTTGATTTCGGCCTTGAACCAGCGCAGCAGGCGCTCGTTGTCCGGCGTCGTCATGGTGGAGAACCACATGGTGCCGCCGAGGCGGTCGGACTTGTCGATCACGGTGACGCGGTGGCCGCGTTCGGTGAGGACGCGCGCGCTTTCCAGGCCTGCGGGGCCGGCGCCGACGACGACGACGTGCTTGGCCGCCGACGCGGGCTTCAGCGGAAGCACGGCTTCGTTGCCCAGGGCCGGATTGACGGCGCAGAACGGGGTGTCGTCGAAGAAGTTCTCCGCGACGCAGAGGTAGCAGTTGATGCAGGGGCGGACTTCGGCGAAGCGGCCTTCGCGGAGCTTGTTGGGCAGTTCAGGGTCGGCGAGCAGCTGGCGGCCCATGGCGGCGTAGTCGATCTGGCCTGCGGCGATGGCCTTTTCGGAGATCTCCGGGAGCATACGGCCGACGGCGATCACGGGGACATTCACCGCTTGCTTGATCGCGGCGGCGTTCTCCAGGTAGGCGCCCACCTTGTTGGGCAGCGGGCCGTCGGTGAAGTTGTCGAACGGGTTGCGCCCCCAGCCGGTGACGTGGATGGCATCAGCTCCGGCTTCTTCGAACAGCTTGGAGGCCTCGATGGCTTCGGGGAGGGTGAGACCGCCTTCCTGGCCGTATTCTTCACCGGCGACGCGGACCAGGATGGCCAGCTTGTCCCCCACGCGTGCCTTGACGGCGGCGATGACCTCGCAGGCCAGACGGGCGCGGTTGGCGAGGGAGCCGCCGTAGGCGTCGGTCCGCTTGTTGTCCCGCTGATTGAGGAAGACACCCAGGATGTAGCCGTGGGCGGCGTGGATCTCAATGGCGTCGGCTCCGGCCTTGGCGATGCGTTCGGCGGCGTCGGCCCAGGTCTCAATCAGCCAGTTGATGTCCTCCTGGGTCATCTCCTTGTAGGACGTCTGCTTGCCGGCGGTGGCGGCGCCCATCTTGCCGAGTTCTTCGCGCGTGCTGTCTGCCAGGGCGGACATGTCGTACGTGTAGTCCTGCGGGTTCGGTGCGAGGACGGGCCGGTCATTGGCGACGTCCACGCGGGCGACTTTGCCGTGGTGCGTGGACTGGATGCAGAGCTTGCTGCCGGCTGCGTGGATGGCGTCGGCGAGGGCTTTCAGACCGGGAATGTACTTGTCATCCGAGAGGCCCGGCTCCTTCATGGATGCCGCGCCGTAGGGGAAGGCAATGGCGCAGGCTCCGGTGATGATCAGGCCTGCGCCCCCTTTGGCGCGGGCCACGTAGTGGTCGATCTCGGTCTGCTCGATCTCGCCGTGCTCGGAGACGTTCATATCCATGGCGGGCAGGACGATGCGGTTGGGGGTTTCCATCGGACCAATACGGCCGGTGGCCATCAGGTGCGGGAACGTTTTGGTGCTCATGGTTCGAATTTTAGTCGTCTTATTTACACCGTATACACGGATTCTCCGGTGCAGGGATGTGTTCTGTGCGACAGATGCGTGCGGTGCCGGCGGGAAGCGCGTGGGTAGGCGGGGTGCCTACTCCTGCGTCCGGGACCGAGCGGCCAAAACCAGTTCCCGCAGAATGTCCGCATGGCCGCAGTGCTGGGCAAGTTCGCGGAGCATGTGCTGCTGGACCCAGCGCAGCGGCAGCGGACCCCGGCGGTTGCCGGGGAGCACGGTGTCGCCGTCCATTCCGGTAACCGCCTGCCGGGATTGGCCTACAGCCAACGCGTAGTCCGCCAGAACGGACTCGATGGTGTCCGATTCCTGGAGGCCGAAGGACTCATCGGGGGTATTCGGAATACCGAGTTCGGCCCTCGATGCTCCGGTGACCGCTTCACCAAACCAGACCCGTTCCACAAAGGCGGCATGTTTGACCAGCCCTAGCAACGTGGTCTTGGACGGGACCAGCCGCCGTCGGGCCTCTTCTTCCGTGAGGCCGTCCAGTCTGGCGGCCAGCATGCTGCGGTGCTGCTCGATGAACGTGCTGATCTGGGTATCGAAGGGGGCAAAGTAGGTGTCTTGGCTATCCGGTTCTTGCACGTGGTCCTCCGGCGGCGTCGGGGCAGGCCCGGCAGGATGCCGGAACGCTGCCTCCGCAGCCTAGCAATGGTGTGCCGGCGTCCAGCGAACTTCGCGGAGCCTTATGTGCTTCGCGAAGCCCTGAGCTGCCGCAAATGCTCCGGGCCCAGCTCCGCCACGCTGGTGACCCCGATCAGCTGCATCACCAGAGTCATCTCGGTCCGCAGGATGTCCAGCGCCCGGTCCACCCCCTGGCGCCCGCCGGCCATCAGCCCGTACAGGTACGCCCGGCCAACCAGGGTGAAGTCCGCACCGGCAGCCAGCGCCGCCACGATGTCCCCGCCGGACATGATCCCGGAGTCCAAGATCAGGTGCGCTTCGGGCCCGACGGCGGCGCGGATCTCCGGCAAGACTTTCAACGGAACCGGCGCACGGTCCAGCTGCCGGCCCCCGTGGTTGGAAACCACCAGCGCGTCCGCGCCGCGGGCCAGGACGTCGACGGCGTCGGACGCTGACTGGATGCCCTTCACGATCAGCTTCCCGGACCAGTTCTCCCGCAGCCAGGCCAGGTCATCCAGGTTCAGCGACGGATCGAACATCGTGTTGACCTGCTCGGCCACCGACGTCCGCTCCCCCTCAAAGTTGGCGAAGCCCAGCGGCTTGGTGGTCAGGAAGTTGAACCACCATTCCGGCCGGTAGGAGGCATCGAGCATGGTCTTGGCCGTGAGGGTGGGCGGCAGCGTCATGCCGTTGCGGGTGTCGCGGTGCCGGGCGCCGGAGACCGGGGTGTCCACGGTGACGACCAGCGCCCCGAACCCGGCAGCTTCCGCGCGGCGGATCAGGTCCAGGGACCGGGGGCGGTCCTTCCAGAGGTAGAGCTGGAACCATCGCTCGGCGTCGGGCACTTCCCGAGCGACCTCCTCGATGGACACCGTGCCCATCGTGGAGAGCGAGAACGGAATTCCGAACGACGCCGCCGCCTGCGCCCCGGCGACCTCACCTTCGGCGTGCATCAGCCGGGTGAGCCCGGTGGGCGCGATGCCCACCGGCATTGCGGCGTGCGCTCCGGCGATCTTGGTGCGCAGGTCCACCGTGGAAACGTCGCGCAGCACCCGGGGGTTGAATTCGACAGCGTCGAACGCGTCCCGGTTCCGGCGCAGCGAATGCTCGGCGAAGGAACCGCCGTCCACGTACTCGAACGCCGCCGCCGGGACCCGCCGCCTGGCGATGTCCCGCAGGTCCGCGATGGTGTTGGCCCTGGAGAGGCGTGCGCGCCGCCTGTCGGGGTCGAAGGCCTTGAACTGGACGAGTTCGCGGAGTTCGGAGTACTGGGGAATTCGGCGCTTCATGGCTGCTTTCGAAAGGGTGCGGTCAGTCAATGACGGTGTCGGCGGCGTCGAGCATGTCCTGCGGGAGAGTGACGCCCATGCGTGCCGCTGCGGACTTGTTGAGCACCAGCAGGGATTCGGTCTGCTTTTCCACCGGCATGCCGGCCGGGTCTTCGCCTTCGAGGATCTTGATGGCCATGAGCGCGGTCTGGTAGCCAAGCTGTTCGTAGTCCAGCCCGTAGGTGGCGACGCCGCCGGCTTCCACGGAGGCACTGTCGCCGACGACGAGGGGAATCTGCTTCGTTTCGGCGGCTTCCACCACACTGTCGATGGCGGCAACCACGTGCGAGTCCGTCGGCACGTAGAGCGCGTCCACGTCCAGGGACTGGGCAGCCTGCTGCACCTCGGAGGTCGCGGAGATGGCGGCCTCCTTCAGTTCCATACCGAGTTCTTCGGCGGCTTCCCGGGCCAGGTCCACCTGCACGCGGGAGTTCACCTCACCGGAGGAATAGACGACGCCGATGGTCTTGGCTTCGGGTGCGAGTTCCTTGATCAGGGCGATCTGGTCTTCCACCGGGCCGAGATTGCTGGTGCCGGTGATGTTGGCTCCGGGGGCGTCCCATGATTCGACGATCCCGGCTTCCACCGGCTCGGTGACGGCAGAGAAGACCACGGGGATGTTGCCGACGGCCTGCGCCACGCTCTGGGCTGCCGGGGTGGCGATGGCGAAGACCAGGTCAAGGTCCGACGACGCGAAGCCGGCAGCGATCTGGGTGGCCGTGGCCTGGTCGCCCTGCGCGTTCTGGTAGTCGTACTCCACGCCCTCGCCTTCGGGGTAGCCGTTTTCGCTCATGCCCTTGATGAAGCCTTCGCGGGTGTCATCGAGGGCTTCAATGTCCATGAGCTGGGAGATGCCGATCTTGACCGGCCCTTCTCCCCCGCCGTCGCCGGTTCCGGCGTCGGAGCCGCAGGAGGTGAGGAAGATTCCGGTGGTGAGCAGGGTGGCGGTACCGAGGGTGCTGAGTGAACGCTTCATTGCGTTGCCTTTCGGGTGGGCGGGTACTGGTGGGGGTTAGGAGTTCGGGGCTAGAGCGGTCCTGCGTTGTAGAAGGTGCGGATCATGGCGGCGTTGGCTTCAAGCAGATGGTCGTGCATGAGCTGCTGCGCTGCTTCGGCGTTGCCTGTGGCGACGGCGTCGAAGATCGCTTCGTGGGCGGTGCGTTCTTCTGTGGAGGAGAAGTGATCGTGGGCCATGGGCATCAGGTGGTAGAAGCGCATGACCTCGTCGGTGAGGCTGCGGTCCATGGCTGCCGCGCGGGTGTTGCGGGAGGCATGGGCACAGGCGACGTGGAAATCGCGGGCAGCGGAGAGCCGCTCTTCCAGGGTGTTTCCATCGCGGAACTGGTCTTCGATGCGGGCGCGGAGTTCGGACACGAGTTCGGCGGTGACATTGCGGGCTGCGGCGGCCACCAGCGGGGGCTCAAGGATGAGCCGCAGGTCCATGACTTCGCGGACGTCGTGGAAGCTGAGGCTGCGAACCATGTAGCCCTTGCGCGGCAGCACACTGACCAGGCCTTCGACGGTGAGCATCTGCAGGGCTTCGCGGACCGGGGTCTTGGAGACGCCGTATTCGCGGGCAAGATCCGGCTCCGTGAAGATCTGTCCCGGCCGCAGTTCGGCGCGGATGATCTGCCGGCGGATCATGCTGCGGATCCGTTCCGGCTGGGATTGGGTTGCGTCTTTGGCGGGGTTCGCGTTTCCCGTGGGCAGCGGGAGGACGTTGTCGGTGGGCGTCATGGTGTGACCTGCATAACAGAGATGCTACAGATATATCTCAGAGATACAAGAGGCTTATTGTGCGCGCGCAAGAATGGGGGCGCCAAGGGGGTGGCACACCGAATCCTCGAAGTCGATATACCGACACGTCCAATAAGCACTGATTAGCAGGTCTGTGGAACGGGGGTGGCGACCAAGGTAGCCTGAAAGCCTGCGACACATACCCAATACGATTTGATCAATGACTTCCCACATTTCTTGGCTTGATGCCAACACTGACGAAAACAACCGCATGCGGGAGTTGGTAAAACTCTTTTCCACGCCGGAGACCATCGATGATCTGGGCATCGGGCAAATTCGGGATGTCATCAGCAATACCCTTTTCCCCGGAACTTCAGTCCTGCACGCCGGTGCCCGCTACCTTCTGCTCGTTCCATGGGCCTATCTGACCGCCGCGGCGGGAACAACCCAACCGGAAATCCTAAAGTCCCGCGCAGAGAAGTCCGAACGCGCACTGATCGACAGGCTTGGCGAAATCTCCACCACCGGGTTCATTGGCAGCTCGGCCGGCAATAAGGTCCGCCAGCTTCCGTCAGCGGCCTACTGGTCCGCACTTCGCCGGTATGAGATTGTGCACCCGGATATCGACCGGGCAGGAGTCGCCGAGGCCATGTGCGCAGCCCGGCGCAGCTCGGAAAGCTCCAACGGCAGCGAATCAACGGTGATCTGGGACCAGTCCCTGCCCAAGCCGCCCGAAGGCTTTCCCAGTACAGAAGAGCACGGCCTAGCGCTCACTCATGCCGAAGCATCATGGCTCCAGGAACGCCTGCTCGCTTCCTGTCGGGGGACACTGCTGGCACATCTGGTGATGTCCCCGGTTCCGCTCGCGGACAACACCTATGGTCCATGGGAGGAACCGGCCGCCCGAACTGCCGACGCTCACACTGCCCAATGGCTTCGCGACGCTGAACTTTTTTCGTTTGTGCACAACGGTGCCAACATCCTCTACCAGCATTTGCTGGCCGAACTTGCTGCCAGGACTCTTCCCGGCAGCGGCATCTCAACAGAGGCTACCGATGAGCTGCTGCAGTCCTGGGAGATGGAGCGGGCTGCGAAGAGACACTTGCTCGAAGGCTGGGACACTGCCTCCTTCCTGGAAAGAGTGCAGACCGTCAACCCTGCGATCCGCAGCAGCACCCTCGACTTCGCCCGCGCCATCGCTGCTGCGGCTCAAGACTTTTCGACACCCATAGCGGACAACTCCGCGCTGCGCCGGGCTGTTGAGGACCGAGAACGTCTCATGAAGAAAGCCAACTCTCGCTTCCGCAACCAGCAGCGCCTCCGTGCCTGGGCCCCGCCGGAGCGAGTCTCAGCCCTCACATTCCGCTGGACTCAGGTCCGGCGGACCATCCGCGACATCCACGACGGGCTGGCCCGCAGACAGGAACTTCCACATGCTTGATGCCGGGAACAGGCAGGCTCTCACTCAGCAGCTGCGTCCGCCGGCCGGGTTCCGGTTGGTTCATGCCGTGGGCACCACCTTCACTCTGGACATGGCCAGTGCTCTGGCCGTCCCACTGAGTTTCGTGTCCGGGTCCGGGGAGCAGTTCACGAATTCGGTCGCAGTTCTGACCGCGCTCCGAAAAGTCGCAGACCGCGTGGACATCTTCTGCCAGGCCGGGAATATCCGGGTTCCACAGGATGCATCGGACTTGCTGGCACTGCTCGAGCCAATGATTCACCAGGTCAGCGCTAAGCGGGGCGGCCTCTTCCACCCAAAGGTCTGGGTACTGGAGTTTCAAAACGACGACGACGGCGAACGCCGCTACCGGTTCCTGTGCAGCAGCCGCAACCTCACCCCGGACACCAGCTGGGATCTCCTGGTCCGGCTCGATGGTGCGCCCTCGGAATCTGCGCAGCCTGGCAACACTCCCCTGTCGCAGTTCCTCACAAGGCTGAGTCCCATGGCCTCCGTGCCGCTGGATCAAACACGGGTCAACCGCATCAATGACCTCGCTGAGCGAATCGCCACGGTTGAGTGGGAGTTGCCGGAGCACATTTCCTCGCTATCGTTCCGTCCACTCGGTGTTCAGTCCGAGCCGGAGCCTTCGTCCCTGGTCAGTTACCTGCGCAACCCGCAGACCGCCACGGGCCTGAATCCCGACCCAGCTGCGGCGAAAACCATCGGATACAAGAAGCTGGTCATCTCGCCGTTCCTGGACGACACCCTGCTCAGTCGCTTCATCGATACCCGCACGGGAGAAGCCCATGTGTATTCCCGTGCGGGTCAGTTGGACCTGATCTCCTCTCAAGTCATCGGGAACAAACGCATCCGCTTCCGCTCGTTCGACGACACAGTCACGCCTGAAACGGGCGACGACGGGGTTCCCAACTCTGCGGGTGACCTTACCGGGCTCCACGCCAAGGCTTACTTCTGTGACTATGGGTTCCAGACCCATGTGCTTCTCGGCTCGAGCAATGCCACCGATGCTGGCTTCAACAAGAATGTGGAGTTCCTGGTTGAGATGAAGGGACTCAAATCCAGAATCGGTGTGGATGAAATCCTGAACAGCCTCAAAGACGTCCCATTCACGGACTATGCGGGCGGTGGCGGCCAGCGCCCCGGCGAGGACGACAAGACTCGTTTTCGGCTCGAGACAGAGCTCCAAAGGGCAGCGGCTGGAAGCTTCGTCCTTGATGCCGTAGAGGAGCAGGGAGCTGAAACATCCGGACGGTATGCGGTCAGCTTGGAGCACCATTGGACGCCTCCGCCGCAGTTCAGTGCCACCGTCCGGTTGGTGACGCTTCGCACACCGGTCTTCGAGGTCCTGGGGCCTTCCGAACGCCCGGCCACGAATTTGGTTTTTCGACAGGTACCGCTGGCAGATGTGACGCCCTATCTAGTACTGGGTCTCACCGACAAAGAGTCCGGGCTGAGCGCGACGGCCGTTGTGCAGGGTGTTCTGCGCACCGATCCGGAGGGCCGCCTGGAGGAGGTCATTGCCCGGCAGCTGGACAACCCTGACAAGCTGCGGCAGTTCCTACTCCTCTTCCTGTCACCGGAAGACGCTCCACCCGGTTCAGGCCTTGCCGGCTTGTCTTGGCATTTCCGTTCAGGATATGAGACAGGTTCATCGGCCGGACTGTACGAAGCTCTGATCACTGCGCTGGAGAATCCCAATGCCCCGGACGTGTTCAGCGATCTGGAACCGGTGATTCAACGCCTGGTGCAGCTGAACGGGGACAGTGATGAGGTACTGCAGCTCCAAGCCCTCTGGTCCGCTGCAGTCGAAGCCCTGCAAGTGAAGGAAATGTCCCATGGTCTTTGATCCGCTCCCGGCGCTGAACAGCCTGCGGGGATTCCAGCGGCGCACCGTAGACCATGTTTTCCACCGGCTTTACCGCGACATCCAGCCGGCAGACCGGTTTCTCGTCGCCGATGAAACAGGGCTCGGGAAAAGCATGGTTGCCCGCGGCGTCATCGCCAAAGTCATCGCCGAACTGGACCGGACCGCCTCAGGCGTGGATCGCATCGACGTCGTCTATGTCTGTTCCAATTCCGATCTGGCCAAACAGAACCTGGCTCGGCTGAACGTTACCGGCCAGCCGGACATCATCGAATCCGGACGGCTGACCATGCTCCCAGGAGAGTTGGACCTGCTGCAGGGTGAGCCGGCCCAGGGCATGAATAAGCGGGTCAATTTCATTTCCTTGACTCCCGGTACCTCGTTCAAGGTCACAAATACCACTGGGCAGCGCCCAGAACGGGCCATGCTGTTCGCGCTCCTGGAACAGCTCAGCGTCATCACTCCGCAGAACCGGACACATGCAGTGGAACTGCTGCGCGCTACTGCCGGAACCGGTTCGTTTGAATGGCAGCTCGGCCGTATTAAGACCAAGAACCCGGACGGGTTCATGCCCCAGATCGCAGAGGAGTTTCTAACTCTGGCCTCTGCCAGCGGAAACCTGCCGGCGTTCAAGCGGGAACTATTGAATGAGGCAGCTGACCGGGACGTTCAGCGCAAATCCATGAACAGCATCATTGGCGGTTTGCGGTCCGACTTGGCGCGGGCTGGCCTGAACTGCCTGGAACCGGATCTGATCATTCTGGACGAGTTCCAGCGCTTCCGCGATCTGCTGCGGCCGCCCGCGGACGACGACCAGATTGATGAGGCCAATGAACTGGCCCGCCAGTTCCTGGAGTACGACGGCGCGAAGCTGCTTCTGCTCTCCGCAACTCCGTACAAAGCTCACACCGCGGCCGCTGATACCGACGGGGATGACCATTCCTCCGATTTCCTTCAATTGTTGGACTTCCTCAGCCGCGGCGAGGAAGGCTACTTGGGCAGTCTGACTACCGATTTCGAAACGCGACGCCGGCAGCTCACCGGTCAATCCGTTGATGAGAACGTGACTGACCGGATAGAACGCTCGCTGCTCCGGTTTATGTCCCGGACCGAGCGGCCCCAGCTGGGCAGGGACGACATGCTCAAGGTCATCGATATGGCACCAACCGAAGTAAAGCCCGGAGACCTCTCCAGTTATCGGTCCTTGTCCGAGGTCTCGCGGGCGACACGTTCGGGCAACGTGCTGGAGTACTGGAAATCCATTCCATATTTCGCTCACTTTCTCAGCGGCTACAAAATCGGTCGTGAAACTGCCCAAAAGCGTGAAGAGCTGCAGCCGCTCCTCACCAAGCTGGCCACCATCGATCCGGACAAATACCGCCGGTACGAGCCGCTGGAGACCGACAGCGCGAAGTTGCGCGCCATTCGTGACCACACTGTCGGCCAGAAATGGTGGCAGCTGCTGTGGATTCCGCCGTCGCTTCCCTATCTGGAACCGTCCGGCCCCTACACCGGGCAGGCCGCCGTGACAAAACAGCTGATATTCACTTCCTGGAATGCTGCCCCCACAGCGATTACCACACTGCTTTCCTATGAGGCGGAGCGGGAAATACTCCAAGGGTCCGAGCACGGAGAAAACTCTCCCGAAGCCCGACGGAAGTTCCGCGGCCGGTTCCGCTATGCCGTCAAAGACGGGGAACCGCAGCGGATGTCGACGCTGGCGTTGTTCGTCCCCCACGTAGGTCTCAGCTCAGCCGGTGATCCCTTGTCGGCTGCAAGGTCAGCCAGCCGCCGCGTGACGGGTACGGAGCTCAGGGAACGCACTGCCGCGGCAGCTCAGCTAATCTCGGGAGCGCCGGAGGGCGATGCCGGGCGGCTAGGATCCTGGGCATCTTATTTCAGCGTTCCGGGTGGCTTCCCTAAGACATGGGACAAAAAGGATGCTGTGTCGAAGAAGTTTCGAGAGATCGCCGAGGCCATCGTGCGGGACTCCGGTTCCGAGGACGCTGCTGACTCCAGCAAGATTGACGACGGCGGACGGGAGGACACTGCCTACCTCCAGCACGTTGACCGGATGCTTGAGGTAGCGGCTGGAGGTTTCCTGGGCTGGGATGCTGAGGTTGCTGATCTGTCGGCGAATTCGCCCGCCAACTGCGTTTACCGCTCCCTTCTGCGCATAGCGCCCGAAGGAATGGACCAGAGCGATGTCTATCAAGCCGCTCTGATCGGCGTTTCCGGCCTCCGTTCTCTGTTCAACCGGCTTGATGTGGCCGAACTCCTGGTCCGGCTGTATCCGGATGGTGAACCTTGGCAGAGGGTGTTGAGGTATTGCGAGGCAGGAAACCTGCAGTCCGTGCTTGATGAATATGTGTTCCAGCTGCGGAGTCAGCAGCCCCCGGGTGAGCTCACCGGCGAGCAGCTCATGCTGCTGGCGAAGGACATCCGTGGTGCCCTCACTCTGCGCCCCGCACCCATGCAGGCGAAGTATCCGGATAGCTCACACGACGACCTTCGAATGGGGGTCCGCTTCGCAGTCCGCTACAGCAACTCCCGCTCAGAGGACGGCGATTCAGCCCGCATGCCGGAAGTCCGCCGGTCATTCAACAGCCCCTTCTGGCCGTTTGTATTGGCGTCAACTTCAGTCGGCCAGGAAGGCATCGATTTTCATTGGTGGTCACACTCAGTGATGCATTGGAACGTGCCGTCCAATCCGGTTGATTTTGAGCAGCGGGAGGGACGGGTTCACCGCTATCTTGGCCATGCCGTGCGCAAAAATGTAGCGGCGGAGCATGGAGATGCCGTTTTCGGTTCCAATAACCAAAATCCCTGGGCAACTGTTTTTCGGCTGGCATCCCAGTCCGTCGCTGAGTCTGAGAATGCATACAAAGAGTTCTCACCTCATTGGATACACCGTGGCGACAACAAGATAGAACGTCGGTTACTCGATCATCCCCTGAGCAGGGACGTTGTACGGACGAAGCAGATGCTTTCCGGACTTGCAACCTACCGTCTGGCGTTGGGCCAGGCGCGGCAGGATGATTTGCTGGGTCTCGTCCCGGAGAATAGCCAGGTCCCGGCCCTGAATCTACGCCCGCGAGGCGCACACGCTCCTGCGCCCGATACGGTTTCACGGTAGGCCTAAGCCCAGTCCACAGGACTGGACCATCCCACTCAGCGCCTTATTCGGCGGCGTGCCGCATGCGGCCTAGTAAAGTAAGACGCCTACACAGTTGCTTCACGGAATGCGGCTGCAGCAATAGAACCGAACGCAGACACAGTCTCATGTGCCGCGGTAGAAGGTCTATAAGGGGATTATTCAGATGAGTGCCGGCAAATCAGTCCGTCTATTCCTGGCCGACGGCACGCCTGGTGGTTTGTTGACGGCCGAAATTATGAACTGGACGGGACACATCGTTGCCGCTCCGCGCTCCGACCTCGGAACACTGTTGAAGCGACCTGAGGCCAGCCGAACCGGAATCTATCTCCTGCTTGGCGATGACCCGGACAGCGTGGGCGGTTCGCTTGCCTATATCGGCGAAGGCGACGATGTCAGCAAGCGACTGTATCAACATTCCCGTGCGGAGGAACAGGGCGGAAAAGACTTCTGGGACCGCGCCATTGTTCTCACGAGCAAGGACGCAAACCTAACCAAGGCGCATGCCCGCTACCTGGAATCTCGCCTCATCACCTTGGCCCAGCAGGCCAACCGCGCCCGCTTGATAAACGGCACTGCACCGGCCCCGTTGCCGCTTCCGGAGTCGTACGTCTCGGACATGGAGTACTTCATCGCCCAAGCCAAAATTGTCCTGCCGGTCCTGGGTGTCAACTTATTCCGGAATACGACAGTCTCCGTAACACCGTCGAATCCGACTGAACCTAGTTCCTCTCATCCCGTTGTCTCGCCGCTATTTGAAATGAGCCTCAAAAGGTACGGAATCGTAGCGACCGCTCAAGAAGTCGATGGTGAGTTCACGGTGCTCGAGGGGTCGCTTGTCAGAGCCTCTTGGATCGGAGTCGAAGAAGATGGCTACAGACGGCTTCGGGAAAAACTTGTCAAGGATGGCACCCTGATTTCGTCGGCTGACGGAACCATCGCTGTGTTTTCGCGTAATCAGGTCTTCGCTTCACCGTCTGCGGCATCGGCCATCGTATCCCGCCGAAACTCCAACGGGCGCACGGCTTGGAGGCTGCAATCTACCGGGCTCGCCTACGGGGAGTGGCAGAACCAGGAGATCGATCTAGATCGGCGGGAACCTTGATTGGGTGACGAGCCGCCAGTGTCTGCCACTGACCTTCCGGCCGGGCTATTAACCGCCGGTTCTAGAGAGCAGTGCCATTCGTCGTGAGCCGGGGTGATGCCCTGGCCCACGACGAACGTAGCCTCCGTTAAGCTGTGACTAGCTGCATGAGCTCGGAATAGTCTGTGACAACGTCATACTTCACGTCTTCACCGCTGTCCTCGCTAAGCGAAGCAAAGAAACGGCGTGCACATTCAATTTTGGCTTCCTCAATGCCTTTGAGCTGCAGGGTTGAAAGTGAGCCCTTGGTTTCGGCGACGAAATACACGTGCTTCACGCTTCCTTCTGTAAACGCGATGGCCCAGTCAGGGTTGTAATTTCCTACGGGGGTGGGAATGAAGAACCCTCTTGGCAACTTGGCGTAGACCGCCACCTCTTTGCTGGTGTCGAGTTCAGCCACGAAGTCACGCTCGACGTCGGAATCAGTGACAACATAGTCGTAAACGTGCTTCTTCAACTTGTCTCCAGCTCGAGCAAAGTCCTGCTTCGTCTGGTTTTGAGTAAAGATGGACGAATCGAATCGATCCTCGATAGCGTCGTAGCGCAGGTGCTCCACGATCACAGTAGCCTTTTGTTCGTTAATCAAACGCGACGTCTCTGTGATGAACTGCTCGGCGTTCAGCCGGAACTTCGCAAAGGTGTCAGCGCGAATCCCACGAAGAATGGCTGCGATCGTGCGACGCGTTAGCTGCGTTTTCTCTGCAATCTCTCCGAGCAGATCGTACTTGACCTGAGATCCAATGCTGACTGTCTCCGTGTGAGTCTCCGTATTCGAGACCGCAAATCCTGCACCCGTAGCCAGGTCATCGGCATCCATTGAGACACGCTGCTGCCCCGTCTGAATTACATACTGCATTGAGGCTACATTCAAGAGAGTGTCTATGGCCTTGATGCACTTGCTAACCAACTCAGTGGAATCAAACTCGACCTGGTAAACAGCTTTGTGGTTGATCCGGCCCCAAAGGTCCTGGAACTCCCTCTTGGCGAAGTTCGCCTCGTTCAGCGGGATTCTCTTCGGCGTGCGGTCGTCCATCGGAACGGGGATGGGAAGGTAAAGCATGTCCACTAGAGGCCAGACGAAGTCAATGACTGGCTTCAGCACCTGAGATGAGGTCTCGGCCAGTGCTCCAGCTTCTTTGGCCGCTTTATACGTCTCCGAAATAGTGTCATCTTCGTTGAGGTAGTCGTTCTTGATGAGGTACTTGTAAAGTGCCTGCGCCACCTCCTCTTCCACGATCGACTCGCCGGAGTCTGTGTGGATGGCCTTTCCTGTGAAAAACTTGATGCTTGCCTGGCGTGGGCGTGACGCCACTGAGGCGCTGATCTCTTTTTGAAGACCGGAAACGAAGTCTGTATAGGACTCGTCGGTGACGACAGTCAACTCGTTGATGTCGTGGACAGTAACCGGGTTGTCCATCCGCTCACCGTGCTGGTCCACGGCCAGCCGCAGACCGCGACCGATCTCCTGACGCCGTGAAACCGTGTTGTCGCTCTTCTTCAGCATGCCCATAACGAACACATTGGGGTTGTCCCAGCCTTCGCGCAAGGCGGAATGGGAGAAGATAAAGCGGACTGGCTCGTCGAAGGACAGCAAGCGCTCCTTGTTCTTCAGGATGAGATCGTAGGCATCCGTATCGATGGACTGGCCCTTGTCGTCGCCCCGTCCGCTGACCTTCCCGTCAACCAGTTTTTTGGTCTTTTTGTCCACCGAGAAGTAGCCCTCGTGAACTGCACCTACCTCATCTCGACGAAGATAGCGATGGTACTGGGCCGTAGACTCGTCGAGCTCGAGCTCGCTCAGAACTTCGTCGCGGATCTGCACGTACTCTTCTTCGAATATGCGCGCGTACTCCCCTAGTGTGTCCTGTCGCTCATAGTCGCGGTACTTAGCCACCTCGTCGATGAAAAAGAGCGAAAGGACCTTGACTCCCATGCTGAAAAGTTCGCGTTCCTTGTCGAAGTGGGCGCGAATAACCTCCCGGATCTGGATGCGGCGCTTAGTCTCGACCGTCGCGTCCCGGTCGGCCAGCTGACCAGCGAATACTGTGTCGCCATTGCTGAGCTCAATTACGTCCCGGTTGGCGTCGACGTCAGTGATCAGCAAGTCTTTGTACGCCGCGATCCCTCGGGATACGTCGCCGAGGTTCGCTCCTGCATCGAGGCGCTTAACCTGCCTCTTGATGTGTCCGCTCTTGGTTTGGACCTCGATTTCGACGCGGGCTCGGGGCTTGGCTCCCTTAGATACCTCAATAGCCTCCAGGTACAAATATGCCGTGGAACCGGCTAGTCCTCGGACCGTAATGCCGCGAACGCCGATCTTCTTCACAAGCTTCTGATTATATGCGTCGAGGGCATCGAGGCGATGAACCTTTGTGTGCTGGACCTTGTGCGTAGCGGAATATCTCAGCATCATGAGTGCATTGAATTCTGCCAGAGCATTCAGGGATTTGTCTGCGCCGATCTTCTGCGGTTCATCAACAATGACGATCGGGCGATTCGCTTTGATTACATCGATCGGACGCCGCGACTGGAAGTCATCAAGCGCTTCATAAATACGGCGATTGTCTTTCCCAGTCGCATTGAATGCCTGGATATTGATAATCATCACCTGCACCCCAGAGTCGGAGCTAAACCGCTCCAGGTCATGCAGCTGAGAGGAATTGTAGATAAACGCACGTGGTTTTGTCCCATAGGCCTGTTGGAAATGATCCGCCGTGACGTCGAAAGTCTTCCTCACACCTTCACGTATCGCGATGGAGGGAACCACCACAATGAACTTCGACCATCCAAAGCGCTTGTGCAGCTCCATCATCGTCTTGATATAGACGTAGGTCTTGCCGGTACCGGTCTCCATCTCGATGTCCAAGTTGGGAACATTTGGCGCTGCTTTGCTGTCCACAAGCTTGGAAGCTAAGGGAAGATTGCGCGACCTTTGAACGTGGTGAACGTTACGTAGGAGCTGTGAAGGTGACAGATCAATCTCTGCATTCTTGAGACCTGCGTCGGGCGCCTGACTAGTTTCGAACAGCGCGGGGATGTTTGCCGGCTTAGCGTTACCGGGATCAATGCGGTATGCAACGCCATCATACTTCGGCTGCCCTGCGAAGACGTCAACTACAGCATCCACGGCTTCTGTCTGGTACTGCTGGACCTTAAACTGGAGTCGCATCGGTATCAAATCGCTTTCACATCTGTCGATGGGGAGAGCTCACGAAAGATCTGTTCGGCATTGATCCGCGCATCATCAGACCCAAAACCCGAATCGAGGAAAACGGCACGCAAGGGTTTATGTGCAGCGATAGCGCGCACCACCAGAGGATCAATCGCAGCCTCGAAACAAGCTATCAATGCGCCGTCCTCCACCACGAAGACTTCATTTCCCATAATGTTATCTACGGTGACTGCCATCGAGAGATCCAACCCCCAATCGAGCATCACTTGAAATAACAAGTCGTCGCCCGTCCGGTCGGGTTTCACGCTACTCTCAAGTTCATCCAGCTCAAGTTGCCCTGTCTCTTCTGGCGACCGAGATACATCCCGCAAATTTGTGCTATCAACTCTGAAACTTCTAAAACCGAAGTCGACTTGATCAGCAGCAAGCCCCGATTTTTTTCTTTCCTCGATACCTGCCCGCCGGATACGCTCCCTAGACAATTCAGATATGGATACATAGCCAGCCTTTGCGGCTGCAGATTTCGGATCGGGAACTTCGTCAAGTTGTACCATTATGAACTTGCGAGCACCCGAATCTTCCGCGTTGGCCATCATCACTGCATGTGCCATGGAAGCACTTCCTGCAAAGAAATCAAGAATTAGACTTCCTGGGCCAGCCGCGATATCGATAATTCGCTTCATAAAATGGGGCGATTTTGGAAAGTCCATCAGCGCATCACCAAACAATGACTTTACCGACTTACGCCCATAATCATTGACGAACTCCCGTTCGAGCCAGATGGATTTAACAAGTGTCTTGGCAACTTCACCGGTGGCCCCGTAAAGGTAGTCCTTCCGGAAAATCCGCCAGCCACCATGACCGCGTTCTGCTACCAGCATCAAATGATCACGGGCCACCCGCTCACGCCCCCAGGTCCAGCAAGTCGGTGTTCCGTCTGGTGCATCCGGAAGAACCTCTTCAGTATGCTCCTCCGTGCAGTTCGTTGATACACTTCCGTCCTGCGGGGAAACATATAGTGGATAATAGAGATTTGGCCGTGTCTGAGGGTTGAATGCTTGGTTTCGGTTCCTCAGACCTAACAATCTATAAGGACCACGTTGGTCACTTCGCTGATACTCTTCAGCCATACGGCCGTCCTTGACAATTCCGGTCAACGATTCAGACGATGAGTTCCTGACAAAGACCATGAGCGACTCATGAGTCTTCGCAACAAACCGATCGAGATGGCGACCTCTGGGATTTACTTGGACAGAGATTTGGGTTATAAAATTTTTGGCGCCAAATATCTCTTCGCCAATTTTCCTGAGGTTGGCACTCTCATTGTCGTCGATAGAAATCATGAGGACACCATCGTCCGACAAAAGGTTTCGGGCAAGTTTGAGACGCGAATACATCATGCTCATCCAGTCGGAATGAAAGCGCCCGTTCGTGTCGGAATTAGAAACTAATCGCGTTCCTCCGGCGTCAATCTGACCAGAGCGAAGCAAGTACTCATCTGTTGTTTCCGCGTAATCATCTTCGTAGACAAAGTCGTTTCCAGTGTTGTACGGCGGATCAATATAGATCAACTTGACCTTGCCGAGATACGACTCCTGGAGGAGCTTAAGTGCGTCTAGATTGTCCCCTTCGACGAATAGGTTCTTGGTAGTGTCGAAGTCGACAGACTCTTCACGAACCGGACGAAGAGTCTTGGCGATTGGGGCGTTGGCGGCGAAGCCAGCTGCTCGCTTTCCAGGCCAATCGAGCTGGTAACGCTCCTGCGGACCCTCAACGATGTGATCCGAAAGCTCCTGGCGGAGCAGGTCGAAATTGATCCCGGGGGTCAGGTTGCCCTCATCGTCGAGCACCTCCGTAACCACAGTCGGAAGCAGCTCGGCGAGCTTATCGATGTTCGTCTTCGTCAGGTCGGGCGACGTCATGCGTAGTTTTTCCACAAATAACCTTAGTTGTCGGCTGTACGTAGGGTTTTCACTCGAGTGCTCATCAGCTAGATATACGCGTCATATGCAGGCATCGGCTGTCCCTGAGCGAGGCATATCGGCTGTCAAATAGCTTTGAGCTCAGTCATCGGCGATAGTTCACGAAAGATTTGCTCGGCGTTGATCCGCGCATCATCGGAAGAGAAACCGGAGTCGAGGAGAACTGCACGTAAGGGGGAACGTTTCGCCATCGTGCGCAGAACTTCCTCCCCGAGGCTGTCCCCGAAGCAGGCGAGCAGGGCACCGTCGTCAACGTCGAAAACCTGGTGTCCCCCCACTTGTTCGACGTTGATGGCAGCTGTGAGGTCAACACCCCAGTCCAGAAGAACCTGAAATAGAAGGTCCTCGCCTGACCGCCCTTCCTTCACGCTGTTTTCAAGACCGTCCAGCGCAAGCTGATTCGTATCATCCGGCGCTCTCAGCACGTCTGCCATGTTGGTCGAGTCCACGCGTACCAGGCGGTAGCCTACGTCCGGGGTCTGCATCTGACCGGAGAGTTCCGCGCCTACATTCTTAAGGCGTTCGAGACTCATGCCTAGGATCGAGTCGAAAGTGGGCTCTGGGACGCTCAACGGCTCATCGATCTGCACGGCGATGTACCGGCGATTACCCCCGTCTAGGGCGTTTTGAGCTAGGACTGCGTGCGGCGTCGTTCCGCTGCCGCTGAAGAAATCCAGAACGATATCTTCTTTATCTGGACGGGTTGCGAGCTGGAGTATTCGTTGGATGAGCTGAACTGGCTTGACCGAATTCAATACGTTTTCAGTGTGTTGGAAAGGGACATACTTGAGTAGAGTCTTTTTCGCGTCTTGGGTGTGTCCAACTTCAGAATACGGCCACAACGTTTGCGGGGTGCGCCCACCAGACACTTCCGAAAGATAACGCTTTAGGCGTGGCACGCTATCCGGACTTGCACCCCACCAAATTCGACCCTCTGATCTGAGCTCGTCGAACCGTTTCTTCGAAAACCGCCAATAGCTCCCCCGGGGTGGTCCGGATATTACTCGACCAGAAGGGGTTTCTATCGGATACAACCCAGCGTCGTATCTGTTCCGCGCTGCAAGATCGGAGGAGGCCCAAGGCCCCCTTGGATCACCGTCGGGGTTCTTGTATCTCGCATCCATTTCGGCCGTTCGTGGAAGAAGATTCGGGATCCAGTTCGACTTGTTTCGGGCGAATACAAGAACGTAGTCATGGTCTTCCGAAAACCACTGGGCTGAGTTTTTGGGAGAAAATACCTTCTGCCATATAATCTGCGCAACAAAGTTTTGGGCACCGAAGATTTCAGCACAAAGTTTCCGGAGGTTGTCGACTTCGTGGTCATCGATTGAGATGAAGATGACGCCGTCGTCGCGAAGCAGGTTCCTAGCGAGTTTCAGTCTCGGGTACATCATGCTGAGCCAGTCGGAATGGTACCGGCCGTCAGTGTCCGTCAGGGCAACGAGTCGCCGGCCGTCCTCATCTGTTTGGCCGGACCGGCTTAGGAATTCCTGCGTGTTCTCCGCGAAGTCGTCGTCGTAGATGAAGTCCCGCCCAGTGTTGTACGGCGGATCGATGTAGATGAGCTTGACCTGGTTCAGGTACGACTCTTGAAGTAGCTTCAGCGCGTCGAGGTTATCCCCATCGATAACGAGGTTCTTCGTGGTGTCGAAGTTGACCGACTCTTCACGAACCGGGCGAAGGGTCTTGGCGATTGGAGCGTTCGCGGCAAATGCGGATGCTCGTTTGCCGGGCCATTCCAGTCGGTACCGTTCCTGAGGACCCTCAACGACATGGTCGGAGAGCTCTTGGCGCAACAGGTCGAAGTCGACCGATTTCTGAACGTTCCCGGCGTCATCCAACGTCTCGGTGATGGCATTCGGGAACATCGCTGAGAGGGTCTCGATGTTGACCTGTGTCAGGTCGGGCGACGTCATGCGTAGTTTCTCCACCAGTTACCTTTGTTGTTCCAGCTCAGCTTGTTTGATTTTAAGGGTGCGCCGTAACTCGATCTTGCGGTTTAGCTGCGGCTCGGTCCGGAGCTTGCGTTCCAGCGTTGCTATTTCTCGTTCGAGTTTACGTACAGAGACCAGTCTGGCAGCCACCTCAGACACGTCGTCTCCCGCGCGTGTTGCCACAGGCAGCAAGGGTGTCAGCAAGGCTGTGTATAAGCCCCCCAAATCTATGGCGGCCGGGAGGGGCGAGCGATCTGCTGCGAGGCGCTGCCACGCCGTCCTGAAGTGCTGGCTGAGCGCAGGAGTACCTGTGCGGATCTGCTTGTGGGCTGCTGCCATACAGATCTTCCGGTTCTCGCCCTCACCGCCGACCAACTCGAAGATGATAGGAAACTTAACTGCCTTGTCGATGGCGGACAGCACTGAATCCGACACCTCGCCTCCCTTAGCGTCGATCCGGAAAACCTGGATTTCTGCAACTTCAAGGGTACCGGGCAGGTTGACCGTGGCAGGCGCGAGCTTGTGGGTCCAGACAATCCGCTGCACTTCCGAAACGAACTTCTCCCGTGCCAGAGCCGGGAACCCGACCTGGTCATAGATCTTCTCCTTCGGCACCCGACTGCCGAACTCCGCTCCAGATGGCCACTTGTACAGCAGATGCACTGATCCTTCGTCCACCGTTAGGACTCCCTTGGCAGGTCGACGAGCGCAATGAATGCAATGAGCTCAAAATCATTCAGTCCGGCGATGCTCTGGGTAAGGGCCGTGGTCTGGCCTCCAGTGAACAGGCTGTCGATATCGCGTTCCTCCGTGACGTTGATCATTGAATGAATCGCGTCGGTGAGGAGGTCCGAGTATTTGCCCATCTCGGTACCCTCATTGGTTGCTTGGTTGAAGGCGCGTACTGCGCCGGCGACAGGAGCCGTATAGGGGCGGGACCCTGCTCGGACCAGGTCAAGCACCGCCTTGACCTGGGTATGGTCTGCAATCACGTTGCCGTCGTCATCGAGGTAGACGAGATAGTGGGGATGAAGGCGGTTGCCCCTGTTGATCGTTTCATCGGCGTTCACGTTTCGCAGAGCGAAGATTACCCCTGGTTCCAAGCCGATGGACCGATCAGCAGGTACGACGGCGTGCAGCCCCTTCGGTGCGGTGCCAGGGTCGCCGTATTCCTTGACATACCCGAGCAGGTCCATCCGGAAGTCGTTCAGTCCGAGGTCGGTGATCGAGACGCCCGCGCGGACGTCTTCGAGTTCAATAACTTCATCCTGGAGCTTTCGAAGCTGTTCCCTCCTGAACGCTGCATCGTTACTTTCGAGCGTGAGAATGTTGTCGTTGGCGGAGCCAGCAAGGTCAGCGATGACCATGCGGTTCTCGACACGCTCTTTCAGGTTGATGTACTCATCAAGGGAGATGTCCGGCCAGAAATTGACCAGTTGTATGACCTTATTAATCGAGCCGATCCGGTCGACGCGCCCGAATCGTTGAACGATCCTGACGGGGTTCCAATGGATGTCGTAGTTGATCAGGTAATCACAGTCCTGGAGATTTTGCCCTTCGCTGATCACATCGGTGCCGATGAGTACGTCCAACTCGCGGGTGTCGTTCGGCATGGTGAGATGGCGCTGCTTTGAGCGGGGTGAAAATAGGGACATCACCTGCTGGAAATCATGTCCGGGGCCGAGCGTCGTTCGAGCGCCGCTTCCTCCACCGGTGATCAGGGCGGTTTCAAGTCCGGCGGCGGCCAGTGCAGGTGCGACTTCGCGATAAAGGTACTCCGCGGTATCTGCGAAAGCAGAAAAAATAAGCACTTTGCGGTTGCCGTCGTTGATCGGTTGCTCGGCTTTTTCCGTGATGAGCTGCTTCAGTTTTTGGAGCTTGCGATCGTGCTGCGGCGTAACCTTATGCATTTCGTCGAGCAGTGTTCCTAACGCCTCACGGTCGTTTCGCAGGTCGCGGCTCCACGAATCGATGTCGACGTCGTTGAGGTCTATCTTGATCTTCTCGCCGAAAGAGAGTGCCTGGATGTTAGCGTCGTCAACGTCGTCGAGATCCAGGTCCAGATCGTTGACTGGTGAGGCATCGAAAGCGGCCTGCAAACTTGTATGCGCATCCAGCCGGTCGAGAGTTCGTTCTGCTGCACTTTGAATCTTGGTCAGAGTCAACCGAAACGCATCAACGGAGCTTTCGAGGCGCTTGAGGAGGTTGACAGTCATAAGCTTTTTTAGACCCTGCTCGCGTCCCTGCTGTCCGATGCTGGAGCGGGTGTTGCCAGCCGTGACATTGTAGAGATCTTCATACTTTCCAATACGGCTGGGAAAGACGTATCCCAAGGGCGTGTACATAGCGAGAGTCAAGCGTTGCAGCTGTCCGAAGATTTCATTGAAGTTTGGTACGTCCGGCAGGTCCGTTAAAGGTTCGCGTACGGAACATGGGGGAAGCCGTTCCGGAAAGGCGCCGATCTCTGCTGTGTCATAAAAGGCTTGAATGTGCTTACGTGAACGCGCGATTGTGACCGAGTCGAGGAGCGTAAAAAAATCAAAATCGAGCATCTCAAGAATACGGTGGGTCGTCCGGTGCTCGGGGGCAAGCTTGGACCACTCATTGAAAACGCGCTGTGCGTCTCGGAAAAGCTTGTCGACGCTCGTAGAGATGTTCAGGTGACGTGTGAGGTTCTCTGATTCCCCTTCGTATGCGAGCTGCAGCTGGTTTTTCAAGTCGTTGAACCTGTTGTTCACAGGGGTAGCCGAGAGCATCAAAACCTTGGTCTTCACGCCTTCGCGCATCACTTTCCGCATCAACCTCTGATAGCGAGATTCCTTTTCCTCGGCATAATCGGCGTTACGGAAGTTGTGTGACTCGTCGATGACTACCAGGTCGTAGTTGCCCCAATTAATGCGATCGAGCCGGAGCCCGAGGGACTCACCGCGCTCGCGCGATAGATCTGTATGTGCGAGTACGTCGTAGTTGAACCGGTCGCTGGCGAAGATATTGGTCGTCAGGTTGGCGTTGTAGTTCGTCCAGTTTTCTGCGAGTTTCTTCGGGCACAGCACGAGGACCGACTTGTTGCGCAGCTCGTAATATTTAATGACTGCTAGGGCTGTGAAGGTCTTGCCGAGCCCTACGCTGTCTGCCAGGATGCAGCCGTTATAGGTTTCCAGTTTGTTGATAATCCCCGTCGCGGCATCACGCTGGAAAGCGTAGAGACTCTGCCAGACCTGTGTTTCCTGGTAGCCAGTGCGGTCATTCGGGAGCACGTCCTCGTTCATGTCCTCGAGGAACTCCGAGAAGAGGTTGTAGAGGATTAGGAAGTAAACGCGCTCCGGGGAATTCTCTGCGTAGACACTGGCCATGTGTTCGCGCACGGCTTCAGTGACGTCCTCCAGTTGGTCGCTGTTGTGCCAGATCTGGTCGAACAATTGGACGTACTGGGCAGTCCATGGTGCATTGTCGATTCGATGCACCATGTTGGAGACGGCGTTCCCCGGTTCGTAGCCCAGATCAGCAGTCGTGAATCCTTGAAGCGGCGAGTAAACAGCCCTGTCGTCCAAGATAGCGAACGACTGCATGGGGTTGCCCGTTGCGTTCGACCGGAACGTTACTTTACGGCGGACCCAGTCGGCGCACTCCTTCGCGATTGCCCGTTGTGTGAGCCTGTTGCGTAGCTTGATTTCGAATTCTGAGCTATAGAGACTCGACTCGGCCTGTCCTGGCGGAATAAAGAACTCCCGACGTTCTTTTCTCAGTTTGTCCGTTACCTTCTCCGGAACGAATGAGGGCGAGGTGAAGATGAACTGCAGCTCAGATACCTGTTCCAGTTCTTTGCGTAGTGCCTCGAAGGCGAAGATCGAGAAGGTGGAAGCCGCAATTCGGACTTTCGAGCCACGCACAATCTCAGCACGGAGATCATCTCCAAGCAAATCACTCACATTGTCAATAATTCGCAAGCTAAGTCCTTCACTAGACAGCGGAAAAGCCCACGAGCCCGGGTGGACAGTCGATGGTTCTCGTCACGGAGACACCATTGTTTCCCGACCGGCACGCCCCACGCCCCCGTAACTCGCCCTGCGTGTTTCGGCTACCGTGGACCGCTTTAGGATATCCAGGGCATATGAGTGGCTAGCCCACCGACACGAGGACGATTCGATTAGGATCTTTTCCAATTGGTTACTGCGCGACAGCACTGGCCTCAACATAAACGTCCGCAGGCATGGCCCGGTGCAGCTTCCACACAATACCGACCGGCTTCGACCCGGAATGCGACATGTAGTCCAGCTGCCCGAGGCAGGTGTAAGGCATCGTCATCCCGTTCTCATCCCGCTGCCGGGGCCGGGTGAAGAGCAGAACCTTCGACCCCAGAGACTTGTGGTTGATGTACCGCTGGCCGGTCACGCTCTCCGGAGACGTAGCGTTCTGCGACTCCCAGTGGAAAACATCCGGGCTCATCGCATAGTCCTTGTACATGACGGACGCCGCCCGTTCCTTCTCGTCCTTCTCCAGCGTCACAAAGAATGCATCGGTCTTCGTCTCAGCACACCAGGCAACACCTTCCCGGTGGCTCGTCTTGCCGCCCAGTGCGAAGTACCCCAGCGCCGCCAGGACTTCCTCCCGCCGGTAGGTGGCGTGCGAGTACAGCGGGATCTGCTGCAGCCCCAGGCCGAGCCCCTTCGGCGCGTAGCCGGAACGCTGGATGCCCAGGGCGGCCAGCTGCCGGATCTCCGCACAGACCAACGGATAGCTGCGGAGGAACTGGAGTCCGGCGTCGTACGATGTGTGCCCTCCCCCATTCGGCCACAGTGCAAAGAAGAGCATCCGGGCCTGGATCTGTTCCCTGTCGCTCAGCTCCTCGTAGCGGGGTGCGTTCTCCGAGACCAGTTTCGTGTAGATCTCCGCCCGTTCCGGGTCATCGATACAGAGCATCGCCGTCATCCGACGCAGCAGGTCCTCTTCCAGGTCTGAAGTCTCGTCCGGCTGGGAGGCCAGTACGACGTCGTGCGCTTGGCCAATGTCCACAAGCCCGGCTTCCCGGATGAGCGAGGTCCAGGAATCCCCGGTTTTGCGGTACACGTCGGGCAGGTCCCGCCCGGACTCCCGGAGATAGTCCTCCAGCTGGTGCTCCCCGTAGGACCGGACCTCCGCCACCAGTTGCTTCCGGTTGACGCGCAGTTGTTCCCGGATGTTGTTCAGCACGGTCTGCTGCGCCACCCGGTCGAGGATGATCTGCGAGCCGGACGGCAGGTACGGGAACCCGTCCTCCACCGCCTTCTCCAATGCCTTGCGCCGGAGACCTGTGAGGGCCCTCAGCTTGGCGTCGAACCGGAACTCACGGCGCTGCTGGCCGATGTAGTCCAGCACGGTGAGGACCGCTTTGTCCTTCGCACGGCGCAGGCCGCGGCCCAGCTGCTGGATGAAGACAGTCGCGCTCTGCGTGGGCCGCAGCAGCAGAATCGTGTCGATCTCGGGCAGATCGAGGCCCTCATTGAAGAGGTCGACGGCGAAGAGGCAGTTCAGCTCCCGGTCCCGGAGTTTGCGCAGGGCTGCGGCGCGATCCGCCTCGGGTGTCTCACCGGAGACTGCCTGTGAGGCGATGCCGGCACGGTTGAAAACCTCTGCCATGTACTGGGCGTGCTGCACCGAGACGCAGAACCCGAGCGCGCGCATGTCTCTGGTGCTGGTTACCTTGTCCCGAAGTTCAGCGATGACCTTGGCGGCGCGGACGTCGTTGCCGGTGTAGAGGGCATCCAGCTGGGTGATGTCGTAGTTCCCGCGTTTCCACTCCACCTGGCTGAGGTCGACGTCATCCGCCACTCCGAAGTAATGGAACGGGACGAGGAGATCGGCGTCGAGCGCGTCCCACAGCCGCAGCTCCCCGGCGATCCGTCCGCCGAAGAACTGATCGGCTACGTTGATCCCGTCACCGCGTTCGGGTGTGGCAGTCAGTCCAAGGAGTTCATGCGGCTGAAGGTGGTCCACCAGCCGGCGGTACGTGGGAGCTTCGGCGTGGTGGAACTCATCGATGACGACGACGTCGAACTGCTGCGGATCGAGCTTGTCCAGTCCCAGCGCGGAGAGTGACTGCACGCTCGCGAAGACCTGCTTCCACTGTGACGGTTTGTGGTCGCCAACGTAGAGCTCACCGAACGACCCGCGCTGCATGACGTCCCGGTAGGTGCGCAGTGACTGCTTAAGGATCTCCTGCCGGTGGGCGACGAACAGCAGCGACAGTTCGCGGCCTTCGACCTCGCACAGCCGTTTGTAGTCCAGTGCCGCGATCACGGTCTTGCCGGTTCCTGTTGCGGCCACCAGCAGGTTTCGGTGCTGGTCGTCGACGGTGCGGGCCGCGTCGAGGTTCTCCAGCATTTCCTGCTGATGAAGATACGGCTGGATCTCCAATCCCGTGGTGCTGTCTGGGCGGGCGGTCTGGCGGCCGCCGTTGCGGGCCAGTGCGGCGTCGAGTCGGTCGCCGTCGGCGGCTGGGTCGTAGGGCTGGAAGGCCGGCTGCTCCCAGTAGCTGTCGAAGGTGATCTCGAATTTGCGGAGCAGGTCCGGGGTGCAGACGGAGGAGAGCTTCACGTTCCATTCGAGCCCGTCCAGCATTGCGGGAGCACTCAGGTTTGAGCTGCCGACGTAAGCCGTATCGAATCCGGTGTTCCGACGGAACAACCAGGCCTTGGCGTGAAGGCGGGTGGCGTGGGTTTCGTAGTTGATCCGGACTTCGGCGCCGTACTTGAGCACTAGCTCATCGATCGCTCGCCGTTCGGTAGCTCCCATGTAGGTGCTGGTGATGACCCGGATGGAGATGCCGCGGTCGCGAAGGTCTTCGAGCGCAGGTTCGAGGAGGCGCAGGCCGGTCCAGCGGATGAATGCACACAGCAGGTCGACTCTGTTGGCGGATCCCATCTCTGCGCGTAGTTCTGCGGCGAGGTTGGGGTCATCCTTGCCGTTGGTCAGGAGCGCTGGTTTGCGCAGCGGTGTGGATGGACGGCGGAGCTGCCGGCGCTTCAGCGTTTCCTGTGGGAAGAGAGAAAGGAGCTGGGTGGGGCCGGGTTCTACCAGATCCGAGGAGATGCTCGCTAGGACCGCGTTAGCCAGCGCCACCCTGTCTTCGGGGTCGGCGCCGTCCAAGAGGACGCGAACTTTGTCCGCGATGTGCTGGGCGAGGATGGTCGGAGATTCGGTGGAAGGAACGGGCTCGAATATCGGGTGAAGTTCAGGATTATTCTCTAGCTGCCCTCTGAGCCCTCGGGTGTGCAATTGCTCGTACTGGCCCGGCACGATGCCACCGGCTTCCCCCATGTTTCCCACCTGTTCAGGTTACGCCACTCAATTCAGGAGTCCTGGTACGTCTGTCTAAAACGGTCTGCGCGAAGATGCCGGAGTGAGGACTCGAATTGTCCACGATCCCGGGTCAGAGCAAACTGTTGGGCCGGAGGGTCAAAGTTTGCGGACTATCTGTGAGCTCGAACATTGGCACCTGCGAGAGAATGAGGACAACGCCAGACGAGGCACGTTTTGCATAGTTCTGGTTGATCTCGTCACGGGTGATGCTTCTGTTCCGCAAAAGATGGTTGATAGCAAGTCGGAAAATCTCGATATCGTTTCGACTACTCCTTCCCGAGGAACTTGTACGTCAGACGCCTGCCCAATCGACTTTTTCGATGATATTAGTTCTGTCTCCTTTTCCTCGGAGTAGCTGTCCAGCTAGGGGCATAACATGATGTGTCCATATTTGATCGAACGAGAGTGCTTCTCCACCACTCAGGCTGGAGTCCGAGTTTGGTTCCCCAGAGGCGGATCCAAGGCTTACGTAATTAGCATCAGTCGCAGATAAGTTGGACATGACCGCTGGCACAGTTAGGACCTGAATACCGAGCTTTGCAGCGACTTCGCGGGCATCCGGAAGTAGTTCGCCGTCAGTTGCTATGACTGCCCGGTCGCAGTCGAAATAGTCTTTGGCGCCATGGAGCTCCATCACCATCTGCCGGTTCACTCGTCGAGCGGTCCCGTACATTTTGACCTGGATGGCCAATCGTTCATCCGCATTTTCAGCGAAAACATCGACACCGTAGTCACCAGATATCTCTGTTTGCTGAGTGCGGTATCCGCGGTGAGCAAAGTAGGCGGCAATCTGAGACTCATACTCGGCAGGTGTCATGATGAGTATCCGATCAGAGTAGAGGGGTGTTCGTTATTGTTTTCATGAAATCAGACTCGGCCGCTCATCGGAAGTGCTCCGAGTGGCGCCCCAAGGGTCCGCCCTCCCCACCACTACTTGAACTCACTACATGAAGCACACGAAGTATGCACAACCGAACCAAGGAGAATCGCAGTGACCACTTTCGACGAATGCGACTTGAAGAACCGTGGTTTCCTCGGCTTCAGGCGATTCCGTGAATTGGACCTGCTGGAGGTACCCAGAGAGCCTGGGATATACGCAGTACTCCGCTACGACAACCAAATTCCCCATGTACTGGACGCAAGTGTAGGCGGATGGTTCAAAGGAAAAAATCCAACTATGGATAAGGACGTCCTGACGGGGAAACTGTCGCACTCCGCTGACACCCTTTACATAGGGAAGGCAGATAAGGGCAGCGGAAACCGAGGGCTGCGTAAGCGGATCACTGAATTCGTCAGGTTTGGCAATGGTGAACCCGTCGGGCACTGGGGCGGACGCTGCATATGGCAATTGGCAGACTCCCAAGACCTGCGAATTGCGTGGTTGCCGGTTCTTGACAGGCCGGCAAGCGAAATGGAAACGGAACTTATCGAGGAATTTATGCTTACATACTCATCGCTGCCGTTCGCCAATCTGCGCCGGTGAGCTTCAGCCATTCCGCCAATAGAGGAGAGCTTCAGCACCAGGCCAACGGTGTCCACTGCTACGGTGCAGCTTCGGATCAACAACACCCGGTAAGTGATGGACGGCCCGTTCGGGATGGAACCGCCTGTATGTACCGACGATACGTCCAAGGCCAGCCCCGTCGCCGGTGCGCTGCTGGAGCACGACGCTTCCCCCCGCCCTTTTGATGCCGTGATCCAGCACTGGACGAACGGGCATGCGACGGACGTTGGAGCGCAGACAGGAACGTGATTCAGGCAACTTCCCGCCCGACAGATGCTTGATGCACAACGCGCCGCTGGCTCCCGACGCTAGCTCTTCACCAACTCAGACAGAGTTCCGTCAATATCTCGCTGCCATGTCATTCCGTTACTGTCCGTAAAAGTCAGAACAGCGGAGAAATTTATATTGCCCAAGATGGGCTCCGTAATGGTGCTTTCCTGTAAGACAACAGGGAAGCTGTTCTTGACGCTTTCCTGAACGAAATAGCGCCCCGGAGCAAGAATAGCGGCGCTGCTCTTGATCGGCTGAATTGTACGACCCTTTTTGGTCAAGCCCTCCGGCCTGTCAATCAGACAGGCGAAGACGGGTGCAGGAGAAGCATTCACAAGTTCCACACCCCATTCCCCAGCCCCGGCACCAGCAACGATTTTGACGGGCCAGCACACGAGTCCTGCAGCCTGTCGCTGAGCTTGTTCAGCAAGCGTGCGCTGTTCCCTTCTCTGCTCGATGGTCAGCATCCCCTGGGTCTGTTCCAAAGTGGCACTCGTATGGCGCGTCTGCCTAAGGATGAAGAACAACGCACCAACTGTGCCAATGGCTGCCAATATCTCAGCGACGCCCAGTACGATTTCCAATTTGCATCCCCCAAGAACTCAGACTTCGCGATCCGTCTATGATCCATCAGGAGCCACGTGGAAGAAAGGACCTCTGATCCCGGCGCAGCACGGACAGGAACAGCATTCATGGGACTAATCACCGCGCTAGACCTCTACCCCCTCAGCCTCCCGCTGACCGGAACCTTCAGCACCGCCGTCCGGACGTCCTCCGTCCTGGAAACAGTGCTGTTCCGGCTGCAGGACTCGGACGGACGCAGCGGATGGGGCGAGACGCCGGTCAGCCGGGTGACCGGGGTCAGCACCACAGAGGTGCTGGCCCGGGCGCGGCAGGACCTCGCTCCCCTGGTGATCGGCCGGCCCATCAGCGACCTGGACCGCCTGGTGCGCCGCATCGCCGGAGCGCCGGTGCCGTCCGCGGTACGGATGGGACTCGACTGCGCCCTGCATGACCTCGCGGCGGTAACCGCCGGACAGCCCCTGCACCGGTTCCTGGCAGCCACGTATCCGCAGGTCGCCGGGCCGAAGCTGGAAGACACCGTGCTCACGGACATGACTCTCTCCGCCGCGGAACCTCAGACACTGGCAGCAACGGCAACCGGATGGGTGCAGAAAGGTTTTCGCTGCCTCAAGGTCAAGCTCCGCGCCGACCTGGACGCCGTGGCCGGGCTGACTGCTGTCCGCGCTGCGGTGGGCCCAGCGGTGCGGCTGCGGGTCGACGCGAACCAGGCCTACATCCCGGACGAAGCGATACAGGTGCTCAACGCCATGGCGGCCGCAGGGGTCGGGCTAGAGCTGGTTGAACAGCCAGTGGCCGCCGCGGACTGGGCCGGATTGGCCCGCGTGCGGGCCGCCGTCGACGTGCCCGTCATGGCCGACGAATCCGTACAGGACGAACGGGACCTGGCACCCCTGCTGAAACACCGCGCGGCGACGCTGGTGAATCTCAAGCTGGCCAAGACAGGCGGCATCTATCCCGCCGTCCGGCTGCTCGCCGCGGCCCGCGGGCACGGCCTGGGCATACTGGTCGGCTGCATGCTCGAGAGCACTGTGGGCGCCGGAGCCGGTGCCGCACTCGCCGCCGCCGCGGGACTGGGCACGGAGTTCCCTGGGCGCAGCGGCCAGGACCTCGACGGCGGCCTGTGGCCCGCGGTCCCGTCGGTCGACGGCGGCGTCCGCTACGACGGACCCGTCCTGCACCTGCCGTCAGTTCCCGGACAGGGCATCACCGGCCTGCACCCCGGGCTGGCCGCCGCCGGCATCCGCACCGATCCGGCCTAGCTGTACTAACCTAGCCCCGGCACCACGGCGCTGAACTCCGGACCCACGACGGCAGCAGCCAACCCAGCAACAGCAGCAATGATCTCCTGGCCGGCATCCGCCTCATAACCGCGAGTACAGACTGCCAGCACCCACGCCCGCTCCAACGGTGCCTGCAGCGGAGTGCCAGCCGGGGCGAAGAACGCAACATCATGGCTGATGCCGGTCACCCAGCCGGATTTGCTGCCCTGGACCGTGTCCGGGGCAAGGCCGGCAGCAATCCAGGCGAACTCCTGCCGCGCCAGGAGACCCAGCGCGAACTCCGTGGACTCCGGCCCGAGCACCTTTCCGCAGATCAGCGAGTGCATGGTGCGGGCCAGGTCCGCCGCGGTGACCTGATGGGTGAGTCCGGCCTCCAAAGCGGCCAGGTCGCCGATGTAGCGCTGCATAAACGAGGACGCTGCGCCGGTGCCGGCAAGGGCACGGTTCACGGCGTCGAACCCCACCAGGTCCACGGCCATGTTCGTGGCAGCGTTCGAGGAGACAGTGATCATCCGGTCCAGCACGGCGGCCAGGGACATCTCGGTACCCCCCGCCGGCATCCCCGGGTCCGCCTCGTCGCCCGGGAAGCCGAACTCACCGCCGTCGGGCACGGCACTGGAGAATGTGTCCCGGGCGGCGAGCTGCGTTTCCAGCGCCAGCTCACCGCGGTCCACCGCCTGCAGGACCGCCAGCAGCACGGCCAGTTTGATGGTGCTGGCCGAGTAGAAGGCAGTGTCCGCACCGCGGGAGGCGGCCGTGCCGCCGTCGGGACGCAGCAGGCAGAACGCGACCTCGGGTGTGCCGTCGCTGTAATCGGATAAAACAGGCATGGACTCTCCTGGTGGAGGAATGGATGGGGATTCTACGCAGCGGCGTAAACGGCCTCGCTGACCGCTTTCTGCAGCGGGACGACGCCGGTCCCGTCGCGGGTGGGGTGCACCCGGTTGGTCAGCAGGACCACGCTGAGTCGGCGTTGCCGGTCAGTCAGGAAGCAGGTGCCGGTAAAACCGTTGTGCCCGCGGGCGTCCGCAGCATCCGCTCCCATCCAGCCGAGCTGGCCGATCCGGAGGCCCAGGGACTGTCCGTAGCCGACGCCGGTGCGCGCTTCCGCTGCGGCCGGGCCCAGCATGAGGTCGAGCTGGTCCTGCCACAGCAGGTCCGCCAGTGGCCCGGGCAGTATCTCCGGGAAGCCACCGCGCAGCGCCTCGGCGAACCGGAGGGCGCCCGAGGCCGTGCCGAACAGTCCGGCGTTGGCCGCTGCCCCGCCAAGGGCATGGGCGGATTCGTCATGCACTTCACCGCGGACCAGGGCGCGTCCGTCCGGTGTGCCGCATTCCGTGGCAGCGCAGTGTCCGGGGTCGGGCCGGAATGTGATGTCCCCATCCTGCTCCAGGGGATCCAGGACGAGTTGCTGAATGAGTGCCTCCCAGGCCGTACCGGTGGCAGTTTCGGCGAGCGCCATGGCGGTGTTGTAGCCCACGCACGAATAGCTGAAACCGGTACCGGGCTCCGCAGCCAGCGGAACGGAGAGCAGGGAGGCCAGGGCGGCCCGCCGGTCCGGCAGCGGCTGCCGCCAGCCGTCCCAGATGCCCGGCAGCCCCGAGGTATGGGTAAGCAGGTGCCGCAGCGTCACGAGCTGCTTCCCCGGATCCGCCGCGCCGGCGGCGGCGAAGGCGGGCAGCCGGGCGGCCACCGGCTCGTCCAGGTCCAGGAGCCCGTCCCGCACCAGGGCCAGGACGGCGACGGCGGAGAAGGGTTTGGTCACCGAGGCGAGGTCGTACCAGGTCCCGGGTTCGGCCGGCACCTGTTCCGCAGCCGGCAGCAGCGCACCGCCAGCGCCGAAGCGCAGCGCCTGGCCGGCGGAGAGCACCGGCAGCGCCTCGCCGTCGAGCGCTACTGCGCACACCGCCGAGGGCACCATGCCCTGCCCGACGGCGGCGCCGAGCAGGTCCTGCAGCTTGCCGGTCAGGTCCATTAGTCCAGCACCAGCTGCGGCTGCGGGCCTGCCGTCAGGGTGGCGGGGACGCCGAGCGGGATGCTGTGCGCGGCGGGGCCATGCCCGAAGCCCAGTTCCCAGACCAGCGGAATACCGAGCGGAGCCAGCAGTTCGACGCACAGGGCCCGTACCTCGGCGAGGTCGCCGCACTCGGACCAGGAACCCAGCGCCAGGCCGGTGAGGCCGTCGAACCAGCCGGAGCGCAGCAGGGTCTGCAGCATCCCGTCCAGCCGGTACGGCTCTTCAGTGACGTCCTCCAGCAGCCCGATGCCCCCGGTGTTGTCCACCGGTTTCCGGGTTCGTGCACCGTTGAGCATGGCCAGCAGCGCGAGGTTTCCGCCGGTCAGGACCCCGTGTGCGGTGCCGGGCACCAGCGCCTCGGCTGCGGGGCCCGTGTAGGACGTGCCCGCGTACGGTTCAAACAGGGCGCGGCGCACGCCCGCGGCGGCCACCGGATCGTCCAGGAACGCTCCGGTGGCCACCATCGGAGTGAACCAGGTGGCCAGGCCCAGCTCCTCGGCCCAAAACACATGCAGGGCCGTGATGTCCGAGGAACCCAGCAGCGGCTTTGGCCGGGCCGAGGCCAGCTTGGGCACGTCCAGCAGATCCAGCAACCGGACCGCACCGTAGCCGCCGCGCACGCACAGGACGGCGTCCAGCGAATCGTCGCACCAGGCGTCCTGCAGGTCACTCGCACGGTCGGCATCGCTCCCGGCAAGGTAGCCGGCACGGGGGTGGCGGTCCAGCAGGTGCTTGCCCCGCACCGCCTCCAGGCCCCAGCCGCGCAGCACCTCCTCAGCCCGCTCCAACTGTTCCGGTTTCGGCGGGCCGCTGGGGGCCACCAGCCCCACCCGCGCTCCGGGCCGCAGCGGGCCCAGCTCCGGATGCGGGCCCAGCCCCGGAGGGGCCGGCCCGCTCACGCCGGTTCCCCGACGGCAGTTCCGCCGGAAAAACCGCCCGCAGCTGTGCCCTCCACAGCGGAGCCGCCCGCGGTGGGCACGACGCTCAGCAGCCGGCGGGTGTACTCGTGCTGCGGATCCAGCAGGACCTGCTCCACCGGGCCTTCCTCCACAATCCGTCCCTGGTACATGACCACCACCCGGTCCGCGATGTTCCAGGCCAGGCCCAGGTCGTGCGTGATGACCAGCGCGCCGAGCCCCAGCTCGGAACGCAGCCGCAGCAGCAGGGCCAGGATTTCCGCCCGGACCGAAGCATCCAGGCTGGCCACCGGCTCATCGGCCACCAGGAACTCCGGGTTCAGGGCCAGCGCTCCGGCTATCACCACACGCTGGCGCTGCCCGCCGGAGAGTTCCTGCGGCAGGGCCGGGCCGAACCGCTCCGGCGGGCTCAGCTCCGCCTTGGCCAGCGCTTCGGCCACCAGCTGCGCCTCGTCTCCGGGCAGTTTGTGCAGCCGCGGCCCCTCGGCCACCGACTCGTAGACGGTGTGCTTCGGGTTCAGCGCGGCGGTGGGATCCTGCAGCACAAACTGCACCGCCCGCCGGTACGCCTTCAGGGCACGCCGGCGGTGCGGCAGCGGGCTGCCGTCAAAGAGCAGTTCACCGCCGGTCGGTTTCTGCAGGCCCAGCAGGGTCCGCGCCAGCGTCGTTTTCCCGGAACCGGACTGGCCGACCAGGGCCACGATTTCCCCGCGGCGGCAGGCGATGCTCACGCCGTCGACCGCTTTGACCGTTCCGGCGCCGCGTCCGGCGAAACTCACCGAGACGTTCCGTGCCTCCAGGACAGGCGCCGCATTCGGGTCCGGAGCCGCCGGCTCCGCCGCGTAACCGGGCAGGCGCATGCGGGACGCCGGGTCCCCGATGGTGGGGAACGCTGCGGCCAGGGCCTGGGTGTGGGGATGCTGCGGGCCGTGCATCACCGATTCCGCCGGGCCCTCCTCCACGATCCGGCCGTTCTGCATCACCGCGATCCGCTCACAGGTCGACGCGAGCACGGACAGGTCGTGGCTGATCATGACCAGCGACAGGCCGCGGCTGGCCACCAGCCCGGTGAGCACCTGCAGCACCTGGTCCTGAACAATGACGTCCAGGGCCGTGGTGGGCTCATCGGCGATGATCAGTTCCGGTTCGCAGGCCAGGGCCATGGCGATCATGACACGCTGCTTCTGCCCGCCGGAGAGCTCGTGCGGATAGGACTCCGCTTTCGCCCGGGGCAGATCGACGAGGCCGAGCAGTTCGGTTACCCGCGCGCGCCGGGCTTTCTCCTCGCGGTACGCCGGATCCAGTTCACGGGCATGGATGCGCAGCGCCTCCTCAATCTGGTCCCCGATGCGCTGCACCGGGTTCAGCGAGTGCATGGCGCCCTGGAACACGACGGCGGCGGAGGTCCAGCGCACCGCGCGCAGCCGGCCCCAGCTCAGGTCCGAGACGTTCTCCTCGCCGAGCATAATCCGCCCCTCCACCCGGGCGTTGGCCGGCAGCAGGCGCAGCACGGACATGGCCAGGGTGGACTTGCCGCAGCCTGATTCACCGGCCAGGCCCAGCGTGGAACCGGGCTCGAGGACCAGCGAGACGCCGTCGACGGCCACCAGATCCCGGGGACCCTCCTCGCTGCGGATCGTGTAGGTAACGCGGATATCTTCAAAAGCCAGCCGGGGCATCAGCGTCCTCGCAGGGTGGGGTTAACAACGGATTCCAGGGCACGGCCCACCAGGGTAAAGCAGAGCACGACGACGACGATCGCCACGCCGGGCGGGAGCACGAACCACCAGAACCCGGCGGTTGCGGCTCCGGTGTCCAGGGCGGATTTCAGCATGGACCCCCAGGAGATGCTGCTGGAGTCGCCCAGGCCCAGGAAGCTGAGGGTGGACTCGGCGATGATGGCCGAGCCGACGGTCAGTGTGGTGTTGGCCAGCACCAGCGGCAGCACGGCCGGCAGTACGTGCCGGCCAATGACGTGCGCGTCGCCGGCTCCGAGGGCCCAGGACCGGTCGATGTACGGCCGGGACTCGATGGTGAGGGTCTGGGCCCTCACCAGGCGGGCGGTGGAAGCCCAGGAGGTGATGCCGATCGCCGCGACGATGGTGACCACTCCGGCGCCGAGGACGCTTGAGAGCACGATTGCCAGCACGAGCGAGGGCACCACCAGGAAGAAATCGATGATCCGCATCAGGACTGCCTGCGTGGCGCCGGTGAAATGCCCGGCGGCCATGCCGACCACGGTGCCGATCACCATGGACACCGCGGTGGCGGCGAAGCCGACCAGCAGGGACACCCGGGAGCCCCACAGCAGCATGGCCAGCACGCTGCGGCCGGACGGGTCCGTGCCCAGCGGGTTGGCCAGCGACGGCGGCTCATTCTGCAGGGATTCGAGCCGGGTCACGTCCAGTGTCGATTCAGGCGCCAGCACCGGGGCAAGCAGCGCAAGCGCCACCACAATGAGCAGGACAATCAGGCCGGTGAGCCCGGCCCTGTTGCTGCGGAACTGTTTCCAGCCGTCAGCGGCGGCGGCACGGCGGCGTTCCCAGGCCGCCCGCGAGGCCGTGCGGGTTGCGTTCATGAGGCCCTCAATCGGGGATCGAGCACGCGGTACAGCAGGTCCGCGGCGAAGTTCATCAGGATCACGATCGAGGAAAAGACCACGAACGTCCCCTGCAGGAGCGGGAAGTCCGGCGCGGACAAAGCCTGGAAGGTCAGGTAACCGAGGCCGGGCCAGGAAAACACGGTCTCCACCGTCACGGCGCCGCCGATCAGCCCGCCCAGGGTCAGGAAGATCAGGGTGACGGCGGGCAGCAGGGCATTGGGCACTGCATGCTTCCGCCGGACCTCATCATCCCGCAGCCCCTTGGCCCGGGCTGTGGTCAGGTAGTCGGACGTCATTTCCTCCAGCAGCGACGCCCGCATCACCATCAGGTACTGGGCGTAGACCACGGCCACCATGGTCACAACCGGCAGGACCATATGGTGCGCGATGTCCAGGACCCGTTCCAGTCCGCCGGCACTGCTTCCCGCCGTGACCATGCCGCCGGTGGGGAACCAGTTCAGGGTGCCGGCGAAGAGCAGCAGCAGCAACAGGCCAAGCCAGAACGTCGGCACTGACCAGAAGATCAGGGCCAGCCCGGTCTGGGTCTTGTCGAACAGGGTCCCGCGCCGCCATGCCGCTTTCTGCCCCAGCCACAGGCCCAGCACCACGGAGATCAGCGCAGCGGTTCCGGTCAGCAGGAGGGTGGGACCCAGGCGGTCGCCAATCAGTTCAAGCACCGGCCGGTTGTACGTGTAGGACTCCCCCAGCTTTCCCTGGAACAGGTCCGTCAGGTACCGCCAGAACTGGCCGATCAGGGGCTGGTCCAGGCCGTATTCGCGGCGCAGAATGTCCATTTGTTCGGCAGTAACCTGCCGGCCGTCCGCGAGCGAACGCACCGGGTCCCCGGGAAGGATGCGGAACGCGAAGAACCCGAGGACCACCACCATGACAAGCGAGACGGCTGCCCCGCCCGCCTTGACACCGATGTAGTGCAGCCAGGAAGTGTTCCGGCGCGGCGCATCGGTGTCTTGGCGGGCGGGAGCCAGGTCCTGCTCGCTGAGTGCTTCCGCCACGGCTACTCGCGGTCGTCCGCGGTGGCGGAGCGGCGGCGGACCAGCAGGAACGCCACGAGTCCGGCCACCAGCACGCCCCCGGCAACACCGATGATCATTCCGGTGTTGCTGTTGGTGTCCGTGACGGCTCCGGCCTCGGACAGCTCCCCGACCGGAGTGGCCTGGTAGTAGCTCCACGGACCGTTCTGGCTGGTGATGACGCCGCCCTCTGCCGGCTGGGTGACGAACGGCTCCCAGCGGTCTGAACGGTAGGCCTCAAGGCTGTTGGCGTAGTAAAGGACTTTGTTGACAGCGGCGTTGTAAATCATTTCCTGGGCCTGGGCCACCAGCTCACTGCGCTTTTCCTGGTCCAGTTCGGCGTGCTGGGCCTTGTACAGTTCGTCGAACTCCGGGTCGCAGAAATTGTTTTCCGACGTCGCACCGGTGCCGTCCGCATTCGGGCGCGAGCTGCACTGGTTAATGGACAGCTGGAAGTCCGGATCCGGACCGATTCCCCAGCCCGTGAAGTAGAGATCGTAGTTGCCGACGGTGGAATCATCATTCACCTGGGCGGGAGCCTTCATTTCCACGGAAACGTCAATGCCGATTTCCTTGAGCCAGGGTTTGACGTAGTCTGCCATCTGCTGGTGGGTCGGGTCTGAGTTGCGGCCCATCAGGCGCATGGACAGCGGGGTGCCATCCTTGTCCAGGCGGATACCGTCGGAACCCATTTCGTATCCGGCCTCGTCCAGCAGCTTGTTGGCGGCATCCGGGTCATAGGCGAGCGGCAGCTCATCGGTATCCCAGTGGTAGAGCGGGTAGGTCATCGGAATCTCGCCCGTGGCCTTGTCTCCGAGGCCCTGGAGGACCTTCTCCAGCAGGGTGTCACTGTCGATGGCCAGGGCCACGGCCCGGCGCACCTGCACGTCCTGCAGTGCCGGGTGTCCGTCCCCCATGGGGGTGCCGTCGGCGGTCTGGGCGCCGGGGTTGATACCTATTGCCTGGTAGCGGCGCCCGGTACCGGCGTTGGTGGTGATGTTCGGCTCGTCCTCAAGTGCCTGGTACTGGGCCGGCGTCAGGCCGCTGACAATGTCGATTTCGCCGGTGCGCAGTGCCTGCACGGCGGCGTCGGAGTTCTTGTACGGAATCCAGGTGACGCCGGAGATCTTCGCTGCTCCGCGCCAGTAGTTCGGGTTGGTGGACATGGTGACGCCGGCCGCCTTGTCGTAGCTGTCCACCACGAACGGACCCGATCCCACCGTGTCCTTGTCATTGGCGTAGCCGGCCGGATCCTCCAGCTCGGCCCACACATGCTCGGGGACAATCGGCAGCTCGGTGCCCGGGTTGACGGCCTGCGCTTCGGTCAGGGTGATCACCAGCGTGGTGTCATCCTCGGCTTCAACCGATTCAACACTGCTGAGCACCGAACCGTTGGCCTGCTTCAAATCGTCATTGTCCAGAATCGCGTTGTAGGTCCACTCCGCGTCTTCGGCGGTGATAGCCTCCCCGTCGGACCATTGCCGGCCCTCGGGCAGGCTGAAGGTCCAGACGGTCCCGTCCTCGGAGGTCTCCCAGCTCTCAGCCATCCCCGGAACTTCCTCATTGGCCTCCGCACCGTAGGCGACGAGCGGCTCATACTGCAGCCGCAGCACATTCGAGCTTGTGGCGAGGATGGAGATAAAGGGGTTCAGGGTGTCAATGTCCCCGGTCATGGCGAGCTTGAGCATCGGGGCGGTGTCCTCCGCGGCCTGTGCCGGTGCCGCCGCGGCCATAGGGACGGCGAGGGCTGCCGCCACGCCCAGGGCGGCGGCAGCCGTGGAGGAACGGAAGCGGGGCCTGCGCAGGTGCGGGATATACGGCTGCAATTTTCGATTTCCTCCGTAACAAGCTGGACTTATTCGCCAGCGGAATATGCAAATAAATGTATTTTGCGTGTCCACGGTCCCGGTTTTGGGCATAGCGTAATCTGCGCCGGGCAATCGGGTTTGAAATTCGATCGCGTGGAAATCGCTGGTTGAACACTAATTACTGAAGGTGCCCGAATCAACAGATTTTTCACCTATTTTGGTTACTGTCTTGTAAACACCTGAAGGGACCCGCATGCACGATCCGGCAGAACTCTGCGCAGAACTGATCCGCTTCGACACGTCCAACTACGGCGAAGGCAAGAGCAACGGAGAGCGGGAGGCGGCCCTGTGGATCGCTGCCCGGCTTTCAGCAGCGGGCCTGGATCCGGTGGTCCTGGGACCTGAGGAAACCCGGCAGTCCGTGGTGGTGCGCGTGCCGGGGGTGGACCGTTCGCTGCCTGCCCTGCTGGTGCACGCGCACCTGGATGTTGTACCTGCCGAACCGGAGCAGTGGAGCGTCCCGCCCTTCCAGGGACTCATCCGGGACGGCTGGATCTACGGACGCGGCGCCGCGGACATGAAGGACATGGCGGCCATGACCCTGGCCACCCTGCTGAACTGGGCGGACTCCGGCCAGCAGCCGGCCCGGGACATCGTCGTCGCCTTCGTCGCCGATGAAGAGGACAAAGGTGCCTACGGCGCCGACTGGCTGGCCACCGAGCATCCCGGGCTGTTCGCCGGGGTCGAGGCCGCGATCGGTGAATCCGGCGGCACCGCCACGCTGCTCACCGGGGCCGGCGGACGCACCGTACGGCTCTATCCGGTAGGTGCCGGTGAGCGCGGCACCATGCACATCCGGGTCCGTGCCGAGGGCGTTTCCGGCCACGGCTCCCGTCCGGTTCCGGTCAACGCGGTGCGGAACCTGGTTTCCGCACTGGACCGCCTGGGCAATCACCGCTGGCCGCAGGTGCTGGTACCCGTGGTCCGCGCCTATATCGAGCAGACGACGGCGGCGCTCGGGTTCGACGCGGATCTGGGCAGCGAGGCCGGTGTGGACGCAGCCATAGACGCCATGGGCGAGGCGGGACGGGTCGCGGGCGTGACCGTCCGCTGCTCGGCAACGCCCACGGTTCTGCGCGCCGGATACAAAACGAACGTCATTCCCGGCGTTGCGGAAGCCGACGTCGATATCCGCTGCCTGCCCGGCACGGAGGAGGAAACGCTGGCCACGGTTAAGGATCTGCTGGGCCCGGACGTCAGCCTTTCCTTCCTGACCCGCGAGAGCCCGCTGCAGTCCCCCGTGGATTCCCCGTGGTTCGACGCTATGCGCCAGGCCCTGGTGCGGCACGATCCGGAGGCGGTGGTGGTGCCTATGTGCATGGGCGGCGGCACCGACGCGAAGGCATTTTCCCGGCTGGGTATCCAGTGCTACGGCTTTGCACCGCTCACCGCGGACCCGGACGGGCGCATCCCGGAGGGAGTGCACGGAGTCGACGAACGGGTGCCGGTCGCCTCAGTCCGGGGCGGACAGAAGGTGCTGCAGGATTTCCTGGCCCATGTCTGATGACTCGTTTACGGCATCCCAGGCGGCCAGAGCGTCCGGGCGGCCGGTGGAGGACGTGTGGCCGGAAGCTCAGCTGGCAGCCCTGTTCCAGGCGCGTTTCGAGGAGGGCATCGCCCCGGCGCTCGCGGCCGAAGTGAGCCGCCCGGGCCGTCCGCGGGTCCAGGTGCTGCGCGGCGCCGTCGACGACGCCGGGCATCCTCCCGGAGAACGGACGGCCTTCCGCATCGCCTCCTGCACCAAAAGCTTCACCGCCGCGGCAGCGCTGGTGCTGCGCCGCGCCGGCCGGCTGGATCTGGAGGCGGATGTCCGTGAGTGGCTTCCCGGGCTTCGGTTCACTGGAGAGTTTGCCGCAGACGGACCGGTCACCGTCCGGCACCTGCTGACCATGTCCTCCGGCCTGCCCGAAGATGATCCCTGGGCAGACCGGCAGGAATCCATGCCGGCGGAACAGTTCGATGCGCTGCTGGCCGGGGGCATCCGATTGGCCTCAGCTCCGGGTGCCCGCTTCCGCTATTCAAACCTCGGCTACGCCCTGCTGGGACGGATCCTGGAACGGGCCGCAGGAACGGACTACCGCACCCTGGTGACCGGCAGCCTGCTGCGCCCGCTGGGACTGACGGACACGGCCTTCGCGGCTGAGGAGCTGCAGGTCCCGGCAGTGCGGGGCTTTCGGCGCACACCGGATGGTGGCTGGCAGGTGCTGCCGTTCACCGGGCCCGGCCAGTTCTCGCCCATCGGCGGCCTCTTTTCCACCCTGCAGGACCTGCGGCGCTGGGCAGCCTGGCTGGCGGCCGGCCCCGCTTTTGCCTCCGATCCGTCAACCGCCGGGATGTCAGCCACCGGGCCGCTGTCCGGCGGGCCGGTGGATGCCGGCCTGGATGCCGGGCCCCTGGATCTGGTTGACCGGGCAGAGATGCAGCGGATCCACCGTCCAATACCGCTGCGTCCCCAGGACCTGCCCGGTACCCGCCGCGGCTACGGCTTCGGCCTCGATATCCTGGAGCACCCAGCCGCCGGGCGAATCGTCTCGCATTCCGGCGGTTATCCCGGCTTCAGTACGCACATGCGGTGGCATCCGGAAACCGGGACCATAGCTCTGGGCCTGGAGAACGCCACCTACTCCCGGGTCGGGGAAGCCGTGACCCGCGCCTTGGACATGACGCTCGGTCTTGTACCGGAGGAACCTGCGGCTCCTGCCGATCCGGCAGGCCACGCACCTTCGGCGGCGCCCGAGGATGAAGATCGCGCCGGAGTTGCAGGGCCTGCTGGCCCCGGAACCTGGCCGGAGCTGCAGGCCGCCCGGGACGCACTGACTGTATGGCTATCCAGCCCCACAGCGGAAGCCGAGCGTCTCCTGCGGGCCCAGTTCGCCTCCAACATGGATCAGGACCGTCCTTGGGACGAACGCCGCCGGGACTGGCTGCGCCTACGCACTGCGGCTGGTCCGCTGCACGCCGAAGAAGCGCACACCACCGGCGGAGATGCGCCCGCCGAGCTTCGGTGGATGCTGCCCGGGGAGCACGGGGACCTGCGCTGCCTGGCGCAGCTGAACCCGGTCGAGCCGCCTCAGGTGCAGCGGTTGGAAATTACTTTGGATCCCAGGTCCACGGGCTGACAGGCGCCGGTTCCGCTGCTTTCCCTAAACCCCATCCTGGAACGAAGCCCGCCGCTCCTCAGCATCCACCCGGTTCTCCTCCAGATAAACCTTCTTCGGCCACCCAACTGAATCCGGAGCACCGGGAATCACTTCGCCGCGCAGCGTCGCCTGCGCCGTTTCCCGCATGCACAGGATGCTCACCAGACCGATCACACCGGCAATCGCCATGTACCAGCCCGGCACCAGCTGGTTCCCGGTCGTCTCGATCAACTGGTTGGCGATGGTCTGCGACGGACCGGCAAAGAACGCCGTAGAGAAGTTATAGGCCAGGGCAAAGCCCGTGTACCGGACCGCCGTCGGGAACAGCGCCGGAAGCGTCGATGACACCGAGGACACCAGGATCACCAGCAGGAAGCCCAGCACAGCCAGGCCGAGGAACTGCAGGATCAGGCTCTCCACACCCAGCAGCATGATCGCCGGGACCGACAGCACAATGTAGCCAACAGCCGCGGTCAGCAGCAGCGGCTTGCGGCCGATCCGGTCAGAGAGCGCACCGACCGGCGGAATCGCCAGCAGCATCAGTGCCATCACGGCCACCAGCATCCAGTTGCCCTGCGCCGTGCTGTGCCCCAGCTGGCCGCTCATATAAGTGGGCATGTATCCAAGGATCAGGTAGAACGCCACGTTCAGCAGCACCACAAACCCGGCCAGGACCAGCAGCTGCCGCCAGTTCTGCGCCAGCACCTGCCGCAGCGGGGACTTCAGGGTCTCCCGGTGCGCCGAAGCCTCCGCGAATACCGGAGCCTCCACCAGCCGGGTCCGAATCCACAGTGCCGTCAGACCCAGCGGAATGGTCAGCAGGAACGGGAGCCGCCACCAGCCCTCCAGCATCCCCTCGTCGCCGACGAGCGTGATGGTAATGGTGCAGACAATCGCCGCGAGGATGAAGCCCACCGTGGTGCCGAACTCAAGGAACGAACCGAAGAAACCACGGCGCTTATCCGGAGCCGACTCCGCCATATACACCGCAGCGCCGCCGTACTCGCCGCCGGCAGAGAAACCCTGCACAAGTCGACAGATCAGCAGCAGCACCGGCGCCAGCAGACCCGCCGTTTCAAACGTCGGCAGCAGCCCGATGCACCCGGTGGCCAGGGTCATCAGCGTCACGGTGAGGACCATGACCTTCTGCCGGCCTACCTTGTCTCCCAGCGGGCCCAGGATCAGACCGCCCAGCGGACGCACCAGGAAGGACAACGCCAGGGTGGCGAGCGTGAGCGTGACGCCCAGGCCGCCGTCGCCGTCTTCCGATCCGAAGAAGTTCACGGCCATGTAAATGGTCAGGTAGCCGTAGACCCCGTAGTCGAACCACTCAACGGCGTTGCCCAGGGCTGAGCCGAGGATGGACCGGTGCAGGGTCTTTTTCGCTTCCCTGCCTTCGGGTTCGGCGCCCGGAACCGGGGCTGGTGCATTTCGGGGCTGGGAGTTAGCTGACATCGGTCCATCCTTCATACGAGTGATTGGCTGCTGCGGTGGTGCCGTGTGCTGCTCTGCTGCCCGATCCCCTGCCGGGCCTTCGACTTAGGTCCTGGGCATGGCAAGGTACTTCGTTTCCAGGAACTCTTCGATCCCCACGCGTCCGCCTTCACGGCCCAGGCCGGATGCCTTGACGCCGCCGAACGGTGCTGCCGGGTTGGAGACAATGCCGGTGTTCAACCCGACCATACCCACCTCCAGCGCCTCGCCCATCCGGAAGCCGCGGTCCACGTCCTGCGTGAACAGGTAGCCGACCAGGCCCCACGGCGTATCGTTCGCCAGCCGGGTGACCTCTTCCTCGGTATCGAACGGGATGACCGGCGCCACCGGACCGAAGATCTCCTCGTTCATCAGGTCCGACTCCGGGCTCACCCCGGACAGGACCGTCGGCGCGTAGAAGTACCCGGGCCGCTCCGGCCGCGAACCTCCGCAAACCACCTCCGCACCCTTGGCGACGGCGTCGTCCACCAGTTCCTGCACCTTCGCCAGCGCTTTCTCCTCCACCAGGGGCCCGACGTCGGTGCCCGGCTCCGCGCCGTCACCCACCGAGAGCGCGCCCAGACGGGCGGCGAGCCGGCGGGCGAACTCATCCGCGACCGAACGCTGCACAAGCAGCCGGTTCGCGGCGGTGCAGGCCTCCCCCATGTTCCGCATTTTCGCGGCCACGGCGCCGTCCACGGCACGGTCCAGGTCCGCGTCCTCGAAGACAATGAACGGTGCGTTGCCGCCCAGTTCCATCGAGGAGCGCATCACATGCTCCGCGGCCTGCTCCAGCAGCCGCACGCCCACGGCGGTGGAGCCGGTGAAGCTGACCTTCCGGGCAATGCCGCTGGACATCCACGGCGACACAACCGAGGACGCCTTCGACGTGCACACCACGTTCAGGACTCCGGCGGGCAGCCCGGCTTCCACCAGGATGTCCACCAGCGCCAGCGAGGACAGCGGCGTCAGGTTGGCCGGCTTGAACACCATGGTGCAGCCCGCCGCGATGGCCGGGCCGATCTTCCGGGTGCCCATAGCCAACGGGAAATTCCACGGCGTCACCAGCACACACGGCCCCACGGGTTCCTTGGACACCAGGATCCGGGTCTTCCCGTCGCCTGTGGAGGAGAAGTCCCCGCCGATCCGCACGGCTTCCTCGGAGAACCAGCGGAAGAACTCGGCAGCGTATGCCACCTCGCCCTTGGCCTCGGCCAGCGGTTTGCCCATCTCCGTGGTCATGATCAGCGCCAGTTCATCCTGCCGGGCCATGATCAGCTCATAAGCACGGCGCAGGATCTCGCTGCGCTCCCGCGGCGCCGTCGCGGCCCATTCCTTCTGCACCCGCCCGGCGGTTTCGATCGCGCGCTGCGCGTCCTCCGGACCGCCGTCGGCCACCGTGGCGATGACCTCTTCGGTAGCGGGATTCACGACGTTGAACCGCGCACCGGACGCGGCATCGCTCCACTGCCCGTCAATGAACAGGCCGGTGCTGACCTTGGCGACGGCGTCCCGGGCAGCGCGGGAGGTGGTGCTGGTTTGCGTTGTCATTCTTGGGAGTCCTTTGCTTGAGGGGTCGGGAAGCTGGTTGGGGCACCCGGGGCGGGCCCGGTGCCGGGGTCAAGGAGCTGGGCCAGGTGGGTGCCGGGCCGGGCGGCGTCGAGCTGCTGAACCTGCATGGCGCAGGAGAAACCGTCGGTGAGGACCACGGTTCCGGCCTCCGTGCCGCGCAGCGCGGGTGCCAGCGCCTGTTCGGCCACCTGCATGCTGACCTCGTAGTGGTCTTTCTCGAACCCGAAGTTCCCGGCGACGCCGCAGCATCCGGCAGCGTCCACCACCTGCGGAATCCCGAGAGCTGCGAGCGCGGTCTTCTGCGTTCCGGCACCGAAGACGGAGTACTCGTGGCAGTGCGTCTGCAGCACCACCTTCTCCGGCAGCGCGGCAGCCGGCGCCGGTGTCCACCCGGAGGCCGCAAGCTCGCCCACGTACCCGGCGAAGCTGCGCACCCGGGCGGCGACCCGGCGGGCCTGATCGGTATGCACCAGTTCGGGCAGGTCCTTCCGGAGCGCGGCGGCGCAGCTGGGCTCGACGACGACGATTGGCCGCTCGGTTCCGTCATCCAGCGCAGCGGCGGCTTTCGCGAGCATCTTCTTCGACGTGCCGAGCTGCCCGGTGGAAATCCAGGTCAGGCCGCAGCACGCATCGGCGGAGCATTCCGTCCGCTCCCCCGCCCCTTCCAGGACGCGGGCGGCCGCACCGGCCACCTCGGGGCGGAAACCCCGGGTGAAGGTGTCCACAAAGAGCACGACGCCGGCCTTCCGGTTGGGTGCGCCTGTCACGGCCGCGCTGCTCGTCTCTGCGCCGCGCACCTCATTCCCGGTTCCGCCCGATGCGCCCGGCGTCGAAGAAGCCGCAGCGACTTCCCTCCGCCACGCCCCCGCAGACGCAAAACGCGGCAGCGACCGCTCGGTGGTCAGCCCGCCCAACCGGGCAACCACCTTCCCCAGCGGCGTGGCCAGCACAGCGTTGACCAGCGGCGCCACCCGTCCGGTGAGCTTCAGCCAGCGCGGCAGCCAGCCCAGCGAAAAGTGCGACATGGGCCGGAGCTTCCCCCGGTAGTAGTGGTCAAAGAACTCCGACTTGTACGTGGCCATATCCACGCCGGTGGGACAGTCGGTGGAGCAGGCTTTGCAGGAGAGGCAAAGATCCAGGACTTCACGGACCTCCTCGGACTTCCATCCCTCCTCCACAGTGTGTGCACCGCGGACCATTTCCTGCAGCACCCGCGCCCGTCCCCGGGTGGAGTCCTTCTCATCCCGGGTGGCCCGGTAGCTTGGGCACATCACCCCGCCTGTGTCGGTACGGCAGCGGCCCACTCCGATGCAGCTCTGCACCGCATGGACAAAGGGGTCCACCGCGGCTCCGGCCGACGTACCGGGATCGTCGGTTTCAGCAGTCGATCCGCCACCGGAGTGCAGCGGCCGCAGATCAAAGCTGGTCCGCCATTCCCGGCTGGGCACGCCTTGCAGGGCCAGATGCGCGTCGATCGGATCCGGGTCCGTCAGCGAGCCGGGGTTCAGGATCCCGTCCGGGTCCCAGAGCAGCCGGTACGCAGCAAAGGCGGCCAGCATCCGCGGCGAATACATCAGCGGCAGCAGCTCGGACCGCGCCCGGCCGTCACCATGTTCCCCGGAGAGTGATCCGCCGTGCCGCACCACCAGCTCCGCTGCTTCCCGGGAGAACTCCCGGAACACAGCCCGGCCGGCATCGGTACGCAGATCATAGGTAATGCGGATGTGCATACAGCCCGCACCGAAGTGCCCGTACATCACGCCCTGCAGGCCAAAGCGGTCCAGCAGCTCCCGGAAGTCCGCCAGATAGTCGGCCAGGTTCTCCGGCGCGACGGCGGAATCCTCCCATCCCGGCCACGACTCCCCTCCGGTAGACAGCCGCGAGGACAGCCCGGCCCCGTCCTCCCGCACCCGCCACAGCGATGCCCGTTCGACGCCGTCGGGCACCGGACGCCCTTCCACCAGCCGGCCGTTTTCCTGCAGCCGGGCCAGCAGCCGGTCCGCGTCGGCCTGCACTGAGGCGGGGTCGTCGCCGTCGAGGTCAACGTACAGCCAGGCCCTGCCCGCGGGCAGGCCGGTCACCGAGTTCGCGCCGCGGCGGAAGCGCATGGTGTCCACAATCGCTTCGTCGATGCCCTCGACGGCGGCGGGCGAAAACTCGAGGATGGTTCCGATGTCCCGGGCGGCTTCCACCACGTCCTCGTACCCGAGGCAGACCAGCAGCGCGCTGGCCGGCTTGGGCACCAGCTTCATCCGCGCCCCGACGATCACCGCGCAGGTTCCCTCCGACCCCACGAGCGCCCGGGCGACGTTGAAGCCGTGTTCCGGCAGCAGGTTGGCCAGGTGATAGCCGGAGACCTGACGCTGGATCCGGCCGAGTTCGGTCCGGAAACCGGCCAGGTTGGTATGCGCCAGATCCTTCAACCCCGCGGTCAGGGCTGCGGCGCGCTGTTCGGAGTACGTATCCCCGGGATGGGTGGCCCGTATGCCCGTGGCAGTGGCGGTGAGCTGCGCGCCGTCGGCCGTGACGACGTCGAGCTCCGCCACATGGTCCGAGGTGCGGCCGTAGCGCACCGAGTGGTTGCCGCAGGCGTCGTTGCCCAGCGCCCCGCCCACAGTGGCACGGTTCCTGGAGGAAGGATCGGGGGCAAAACTGAACCGGTTGCCGGTGGCGCGCTCGACTTCGCGGGTCAGGACCGCAAGCACGACGCCGGGTTCCACGACCGCTGTTCGGGCGTCCTCGTCCACGGCACCGATCCCGTTCATATGCCGGGAGAAGTCCAGCACGACGCCGGGGCCAACCGCGTTGCCGGCCATGGACGTGCCGCCGCCGCGGCTGATCAGCGGCATCCCGGTCTCCCGGCACACCTTCAGGACAGCGACGACGTCCTCCGCCGACCGCGGGAACACCACCGCCAGCGGCGGCACCCGGTAGTTGGAGGCGTCGAAGGAATACTCCGCCAGCCGCCGCGACGACCCGTCGGCCTCGACTCCCGCCGCGGCCAGCAAATCCAGCAGCGCACCGGCATCCGGTGTGCTGGCGGCAGCTGCAGACGGGGCGGCCAGGCCGGTTTTTGTCATCGGCGCTCCGTGGTTGCCGAAGTGGTGGCAGCCGCTGTTCCGGCCGCGGCCGGCACAGCACCCGCGACCGCGGCGAGCGCAGCTTCGAAGCGTTCCAACCCGGTGGCGATTTCCTCGGCCGAGACCACCAGCGCCGGAATCAACCGGACCACGTTGCCCGCCGGTCCGCAGGTCAGTGTCAGCAGACCCTGCTCCGTGGTCGCCTGCTGCACGGCCGCGGCAGTCGCGGCGTCGGGCGATCCGTCCTGGCCGGTGAACTCGATGCCCTGCATCAGCCCCAGCCCGCGGACGTTGCCGATCACCGGGAACCGTTCCTGGATCTCCAGCAGCCCGGCCTGCAGCTGTTCGCCGCGGATCCGGGAGTTCTCCACCAGGTTTTCTTCCTGCACCACTTCCAGGGTCGCGACGCCGGCGGCGGCAGACACGGCGTTGCCGCCGTAGGTTCCGCCCTGGGAACCGGGCCAGGCCTTGGACATGGTGTCCGTGGACGCAGCGATCGCTGAAATGGGGAAGCCGGAGGCGATGCCCTTGGCGGTGATGAGGATGTCCGGGACGGCGCTGGAGTACTGGTGGCCCCAGAACTTGCCCATGCGGCCGACGCCGGCCTGCACTTCGTCAATGATCAGCTGGATGCCGTACTTGTCCGCACGTTCCCGCAGGCCCTCCAGGAAGGCCGGCGGGGTGGGCAGGTAGCCGCCGTCGCCAAGTGCCGGTTCGATCAGGAACGCGGCGGTGTCCTTCGGATCGGTGCGGGTCTGCAGCAGGTAGTCCAGTTCCTGCAGGGCGAACGCGACGGCGGTGTCTTCGTCCCAGCCATAGCGGTAGGCGTAGGGGAAGGCGGCCATGTGGACGCCGGCCATGAGCGGTGCGAAGCCGGCGGAGAACTTGGTGCCCGCCGTCGTCAGGGATGCTGCGGCGACCGTGCGGCCGTGGAACCCGCCCTGGAACACCACGATGTTGGGCCGTCCCGTGGCCATGCGGGCCAGCCGGACGGCGGCCTCGACAGCTTCCGAGCCGGAGTTCGCGTAGAACACTGAGTCCAGTCCGGTTGGAAGGACTTCGCCGAGCTTTTCCGTCAGTTCCAGCAGCGGTTTGTGCATCACGGTGGTGTACTGCGCGTGGATGATCTTCCCGACCTGTTCCCGCGCGGCTTCCACTACTTTGGGATGGCAGTGACCGGTGCTGGTGACGCCGATGCCGGTGGTGAAGTCCAGGTAGTCCCGGCCGTCGGTGCCGTGGATCCAGCAGCCGAGGGCGTGGTCCACGATCACGGGAGTGGCTTGCTTGAGGGCGGGGCTGAGGGAAGTCATGCGGCCATGATGCAGCTCACACATGTCTATTGTCAACAATCCTGCAATGGGGATACGGTTGTGGCGTGAGTAACACTGTGAGCAAACCGCGCCTGGTTATCCTAGCGGCCCCCGGCCAGCCCCTGCCCAGTAATCTGGCGGAGATCCAGGCCCTGGCAGACGTGAGGATCACCGACGCCGCCGGCCTCGCCAACGCGATGCCGGGAGCCCGGGCCCTGTTCCTCTGGGACTTTTTCTCCTCCGCGCTGGCCGATGCCTGGCCCTATGCCGATTCGCTGGAATGGGTCCACGTGGCAGCCGCCGGCGTGGATGCCATGCTCTTTGAGGACCTTCGACGTTCGGATGTGGTTCTGACGAACGCCCACGGCGTCTTCGACCAGCCGATCGCCGAGTTTGTCCTCGCGTCCGTCCTCGCGCAGGACAAGCAGCTGCATCTTTCCAAGCGGCTGCAGCAGGAGGCAGTGTGGCAGCACCGGGAACTCACCGGTACACACGGCTCGCGCGCCCTGGTGGTAGGCACCGGCGGAATCGGGCGGGCCACCGCAAGGCTGCTGCGCGCCGTCGGGCTCTCCGTCCGCGGCGTGGGACGGACCGCACGGGAGGACGACCCGGACTTCGGCACGGTGATTCCCAGCACCGAGCTGGCAGAACACGCCGGCTGGGCGGACCATCTGGTCCTGGCGGCACCTCTCACCGAACAGACCCGGGATCTGGTGGACGGCGCCGTCCTGGCCGCCATGAAGCCCTCCGCCCACCTGGTCAACGTGGGCCGCGGAGCCCTCGTGGATGAAGACGCCCTGCTGCAGGCGCTCCGAACCGGCCAAATCGCGGCCGCGTCCCTGGATGTCTTCCGCGAAGAGCCAGTGCCCGCCTCCCACCCGTTCTGGGGCATGGAGAACGTGCACGTTTCCGCACATATGTCCGGGGACATCCGGGGCTGGCGGAACACCCTGGCGCTGCAGTTCCTCACGAACCTCCAGCGCTGGTCCGCCGGCAGTATCCCGGAGAACGTGGTGGACAAGCAGCGCGGCTATGTGAGTTCATCCGTCTAACCGCCGTTCCAGCAGTTTCCAGCTATGTGGAGGTACCCGTTTGCTGTTCAGCCAAGAGGAATACGACGCCCGGCTTGCCGGGGTCCGTGCGCGCATGGCCCGGCAGGGTCTCTCTGCCCTGCTGGTGACTGACCCGGCGAACCTCTACTACCTCACCGGGTACAACGCGTGGTCTTTCTACACACCCCAGGTCCTCTTTGTACCCGCCGACGGGCCGATGCTCTTCTTCGCCCGGGAAATGGACGCCGGCGGAGCATCACGCACCAGCTGGCTTCCGCCGGAGAACATCGTGGGCTACCCCGAACGCTACGTGCACCGTCCGCACCTGCATCCCTTTGACTGGATTGCCTTCGCCCTCCGCGAGCGCGCGCTGATTGCCCCGGCTGCAGCGGGGTGTGTGGGCCTGGAGATGGACTCCCACTTCTTCTCCCCCAAGGGTTACCGTGCCCTGGTCAATGCACTGCCGGAGTGGACGCTGGTGGATTGCTTCGAGCTGGTGAACTGGGTCCGGTCGGTCAAGTCGCCCACTGAGCTGGAACTGATGCGCCACGCCGCGCGGATCTGCAACGGTGCCATGGAAGCCGCCGTTGCAAGCATCGCCGTCGGCATCCGCCAGTGCGACGCCGCCGCGGCCATCAGCCAGGCACAGATCACCGGTGTGGACGGCACCGGCGGGGACTACCCGGCGATTGTGCCGATGCTCCCCACCGGCGAAGCGGCAGACACCCCGCACCTGACCTGGAGCGAGGACCATTTCCAGGCCGGGCAGGCGGTGGTGGTGGAACTCGCCGGAGCATACCGCCGCTATCACGCCCCGCTGGCGCGCACGGTGGTACTCGGCACTCCCTCGCCCCGGCTCGGGAAACTGGCCGACGCCGTTGCTGACGGGCTGGACGCGGTGCTCACCGAAATCCAGCCCGGAGTACCGGTCAGCGAACTGGCCCGCACCTGGAACCGGACCCTGGGCAAGTACGGACTGGAGAAGCCGTCCCGCATCGGCTATTCGATCGGGATCGGCTATCCGCCGGACTGGGGCGAGCGCACCATCTCCCTCCGCTCCGAGGACGGGACCATCCTCGCGGAGAACATGACCTTCCACCTCATTGGCGGCATGTGGATGGAAGGCTACGGCTACGAACTTTCCGAATCAATCTGCGTCAGTTCCGACGGCGTGGAAACACTCACCAGCTTCCCGCGCGAACTGCTCCAGAAAGGCAGCTAACCGATGACCGTGAACTCCTACGCCGCCCGCTCCCGTGCCGCACTTCCCCTGGCAGACCGTGCCGCCGGACTGGTGGGCTCCGTGATCGATTCAAGTACCTCGCTGCTCGCCTCCCAGACACATGACATTGTCCGTTTCGCCATGGGTTCCCCGGCCGACGAAGCAGTGCCGCTGGAGGAGTTCAGGGATATTGCCGCACAGGTGCTGGACCACAGCTCCCTGACCTACGGCGCCACCGAGGGCGAACCGGTGCTGCTGGAGGCGCTGGTGGACTATCTGGCCGGAACCGCGGACCCTGTGGACGCCGACCGCATCACCATCACCGCAGGAGGCATGCAGGGCCTGGACCTGGCCTGCAAGATCTTCATCAATCCCGGTGACCTGGTGATCGTGGAGAGCCCCACCTACACCAACGGCAGCGCCACCGCGCTGAGCTACGGCGCGGACCTGCTGGAAGCCCCGGTGGACCAAGACGGTCTGATCGTGGAGGCCCTGCCGGAGCTTATCGCCGCGGCCGGGCGGACGCCGAAGGCCATTTACACGATCCCCAACTTCCAGAATCCCTCCGGCGTCACCCTCTCCCTGGAGCGGAGGCACCGGCTGCTGGAACTGGCCCACGAGTGGAACGCCGTCATCATCGACGACGACCCCTACGGCCTGCTCCGTTTCCAGGGTGAGGATCTGCCGTCGCTGCAGGCACTGAGCCCGGGCGATCCGCTGCTCTTCTCGGTCCGCACGTTCTCCAAGATCCTGGCACCCGGCCTGCGCGTGGGCTGGGTGGACACCGATCCCTCACTCCGGCAGCTGGTCATCAACGCCAAGCAGGCCATGGACACCTGCACCAATGTCCCTGCCCAGCACCTCGTCGCCGAGTTCATCCGCCGCGGCGGCCTGAACGACCACCTGGCCGGGCTGCGCACCGAGTACAAGCGCCGCAAGGACGCCATGCAGGAAAATCTGCACCGGCATCTGGGCAGCCGCATCACCACCACCGATCCCGAGGGCGGCTTTTTCCTCTGGCTCACCCTGCAGGGACCGGACGCGCGGATTTCCACGCAGAAGCTGTTCGAGACGGCACTGGCGGAAGGGGTTGCCTTTATCCCGGGGCCGGCGCTGTCTCCCAGCGGGAAGTTCGACGACGCCCTGCGGCTGTGCTTCGCGTCCACGACTCCGGAGCGGGCTGAGGAAGGCATTCTCCGGCTGCGCCGGGCGATGGACCGGGAGCTGGCGGGGCTGGATTCCGGGGCGGGTGCGTGAGCGTTCAGCCCTCCGTTATGGAAGAGACCGTCCTGGAGCTCATCCGGGAAGACGAACTGGTGGCGCTTGCCTCGGAGCTGATTTCTGCCGGCGGGGAAAACCCCGGTGGAACCGAAGCTGCCACCGTCGTGGTGCTGGCGGAGTTCGCCCGGGCGGCCGGGCTGGAAGTGATGGTGTCCGAGGTGGCTCCCGACCGGCCGAACCTCACTGCCGTGCTGCCGGGCGGCACCCAGCCGGGGCTGCTCTTTCTGGGGCATTCCGACGTTGTGCCCGCCGGTTCCGGCTGGGACCGGCCTGCGTTTGAACCGTATGTCCGCGGCGGGCGGCTGTATGGCCGGGGATCCACGGACATGAAGGGCGGCCTGGCTGCGGTGCTGGTTGCGCTGCGGGCGCTGCGGACTGCCGGCGTCGAGCTGCCAGGGCCCGCTGCCCTTGCGTGCACCGTGGATGAGGAAGACCTCGGTCTCGGCATCCGGGCCTTCACCGCGGGCACCGGCCCGTTCCCCTATTCCGCGTGCGTGGTGGCCGAACCAACAGACCTCGAAACAGTCATAGCCTGCCGCGGCGACAGTTATCTCGAACTGCACGTCACCGGGAAGTCAGCACACTCCGGGCGACCTGCGGACGGCCGCAACGCCATCGATGCGGCGGCACGGATCCTGGATCTGGTCCGTGCGGACCACACCCGGCTGCAGGCTGATGCCGATCCCCTGCTGGGTTCGGGTTCCTGGAACACCGGCATGATCCGCGGCGGAACCGGCACCTCGATGGTCGCCGATTCCTGCCATCTGTCCTTGGACCGGCGGCTGATGCCCGGCGAGGATCCGGAGGAAATCCTTGCCTCGCTTCTCGCCGGGATCCGGGCAGCGGGGATCAACTCGGACGGCATTACCGTTGAAGGCACTGTCACGATGGAGATGCCCGGGTTCCGCACTGCCTCCGGCCATCCCCTGGTTGCGGGTGCCGTCTCCACGTTGGCGGAAGTTGGGGTGGACAGTGCTGTCACGGGCTGGACCGCCGCGTGCGACGGCGGGTTCATTGCCCGGGACTTCGGCGTTCCGGTCATTGTGATGGGACCGGGTGGCCTCAATGACCAGGCGCATCAGGTGAACGAATCAGTGAGTATGGCCGAACTGCTGGCCGCGGCGCGGGCCTATGCGCTGATGTGCCTGCGGCACGGGTCTGTTTGTTGACGAGCCTTCGGCACGGAATAGCCGCCCGCTAGGCAGTTGCGGCGTCAGCGCTCCCGCTGCCGGTCAGCCGGTCCAGGGCATCGTCCATGTGCCGGATCAGCAGTCTTCCAACCAGATCCTGATCGTCCTTCGCCAGCGCATCGGCAATCGCCTGGTGTTCACCCACCCGGGTGTGTGGGTCAGGATAACGCTGTTCCAGAGCGGTGAGGCACATACGGGTCTCGGTGAGAAAGGTGTTGTGCATCCGGCTCAGGCGCGGGCTTTGAGCTGCTGCCACCAGCGTGGAGTGGTACTCCATGTCCGCTTCGGACATCGCATCGAGGTCCGCTTTGTCGGCCGCCTTTTTCATGGCTTTGACCACGCGTGAAAGCTGTGCGGCGATGTCCTTGCCGCCGTCCTTCTGCAGGATCAGTTCGGCTGCGGCACGTTCGACGGCGGTGCGCGCCACGTACATGTCCTGCACTTCCTCCTCCGTCATGGTGATGACGAAGATCCCGCGGTTTCGGATGCTGATCAGCAGGCCCTCCTGGGTGAGGCGCTGCATGGCTTCCCGCAACGGTCCGCGGCTCACGCCCAGCTCCCGTGCCAGCTCGGTTTCCACCAGCTGGCTGCCGGCCGGAATCTGCCCCCGGCCAATGGCAGTCCTCAGTTTTCCGGCAATGATCGACGGCGTTGACTCGCGGACTACGGGCTCAAAGATTGCCAACGGAAACCACACTTCGCTAGGGGCCTTCCGAGGACGCGCAGTCCAGCGAAGGCAGCACTGTAACTTGTCTACAATCCTACAGTGCGCGACTCGTCCGAGTCAGCAAACTGACGGTCACATGTCGCAGCAGCCCAAGACACCCGCGAGAAGACTAAACGGGTGCGGCCGGTGCTAGGACCGGGCCTTCCGCCGGAACCCCGCCGCCTGCACCGTCAGCAGGGTGAACGCGCCCATAAGTCCGAACAGGAATGGCAGCGAACCCATGCTTTGGAGGTTCATGACGATCACGCTCGAGGGAGGATTCAAGTTGTTCCCCGAAGGGTCGAAGATCATCTGCGACGGGGGCAGAACCCCGGTGAACCATGCCAGACCCGCCGCCAAAAGCAGCCCGACCAAGACCCACGCTGCCGCCAGCGCAAGGTTGAACCGCTGCCAGAACGGCAGAGAGTCCGGCGGCACACCCGCAGGCCCCGTGGGCCTCGGCTCCATTGGTTCCCGCCCATCGCCGGCTGCCCCGGCAGAGCCAGGCACCGCACCGGTGCCGGCTCCGTCATCAACAATCTGCACGGATGGCTGCCGCTGCCACTCTGGTTCAATGCCGTCCGCGGGCCGCCGGTAGTAGTCGTAGTCTGTCCCGTCAGGCGTCTGTGTGTTCCCCATGCCGGGTAGCCTACCGAACCCCGCTTACCGGGCATCCTTCCCTCACCGGGCGTACCCGACCAGAGACGGGTTACCGGCCCGGCCGCCGGAACCGCGCACTCTGCACCACCAGCAGCGTGAAAGCCCCCAGGATCCCGAACAGGAACATGAACGGGCCCATGCTGTAGAGGTTCATCGTGATGACGGTACTGGAGCCGTCGGAAGGCTGGTTAGTGGACGGGTCGTAGTACATCTGCGGCGCGGAGAACGCACCGGTCAGCCACGCCAGGCCTACGGCCAGCAGGACTGCGACAAGGGTCCAGGCTGCAGTGAGCGCAAAGTTGAATCGCTGCCAGACCGGGACAGGAGCGGGAACCGCGCCCGCAGGTTCCGCCTGACCTAGCTCCTGAATACCGGAACGCTCACTGCCACCGGCCCCGGCCGCGTCAGCTCCAGCGCCGACGTGCACAGAACCTCCGTTCCCCGCGCCGTCGTCGACAATCTGCACGGAAGGCATCTGCATCGAACGCTGCGGCTCCACGCCGTCCGCAGGCCGCCGGTAGTAGTCGTGGCCCGCCCCTTCGGGCGTGTGTGTATTCCCCATGGCGGGAAGCCTACTGGACCCCGCCTACCGCGCTCTCCTCCCCCGCCGGGCAAACCCGACAGCAACGGCCAGCAGCAGCACCAGACCCTTGATGACCTGCTGCCACGCGGCGTCGACGGACAGGATGGACAGGCCTTGGTTCAGCACGCCCATCACCAGACCGCCGATCACCGCACCCACCACAGTGCCCACACCGCCCTGCACCGAGGCACCGCCGATGAACACGGCAGCAATCGCGTCCAGCTCGAAACCGCCGCCGGCCGACGCCACGGCACCGCCGGCACGCGCCGTACTAACCACGGCGGCGAGACCGGCCAGGAAACCCATGTTCACGAACACCATAAAGTTCACCCAGCGGGTCTTCACCCCGGACATCATGGCCGCGTTCAGGTTCCCGCCCATCGCGTAGATGTGCCGGCCAAACACGGTCCGGTTCAGCAGGAACGAATATGCCAGCACCAGGGCCGCGAGGATGATCAGGATGATCGGCGTGCCGCGGTTGAAGGCCAGCAGATAGCAGAGGTACATGATCGCGGCCACGGCCACGGCGTTCTTGAACACGAACGACGCCGTCCGTTCCCGCGGCAGGTCCAGCTTCCGCAGGTCGCTGCGGGCCTTCAGCTGCTGCACCACCAGTGCCACGGACGCGAGCGCTCCGATGCCCAGTGTGAGCAGGTCCGGGGTGCCGGTGGCCGGCAGCGTCCCGTTGCCGATCGCGTTGAACGGCCGGGGCAGGCCACTGATGGTGCCGCCTGTCAGCAGGATCAGCGCGACCCCGCGGAACACCAGCATGCCGGCCAGCGTGACAATGAACGCGGGTATCCCCACGAACGCCACCCAGAATCCCTGCCACGCCCCGATCAGTGCCCCCACCAGCAGGGAGAGAATGACGGCGGCCCACCAGGGCATGCCCCAGTTGTTCATCGCCAGGGCGGCGATGGCCCCCACTGTGGCGACCACCGAGCCCACGGACAGATCGATGTGCCCGGCAATGATCACCATGACCATGCCGATCGCCAGGATCAGCACGTACGCGTTCTGCTGGATGAGGTTGCTGACGTTGCCCGGATACAGCAGCCGGCCGCCGGTGAGGACCTGGAACAGCAGCACGATCACCACCAGTGCGGCGAGGATGCCGTACTGGCTCAGGTCGATCCGCATCCGTTTCCGGCCGTTGCCTCCGGCAGGCGGCGGGGCCGGTGTCTTGGCCTGTTCAGGAGTAGTTGTGGTCACTGGCCCTGCGCTCCTTCAATTCGGGCGGATTCTGGACGGGCTGCCGTCCCTGATCCGGTCCTGGCGGCCGTCATATGCCGCATCAGTTCTTCCTGCGTGGCGTCTTCGCGGGGAACTTCGGCGGTGAGCCGGCCTTCGGCGATGGTGTAGATGCGGTCGCAGAGCCCGATCAGCTCCGGCAGCTCGCTTGAAATGACGATCACGGCTTTGCCCTGCGCGGCCATCTCGTTGATGATTCCGTAAATCTCGAACTTGGCGCCGACGTCGATGCCCCGGGTGGGTTCGTCCAGGATCAGCACGTCCGGTCCGGAATAGATCCATTTGCTCAGCACCACCTTCTGCTGGTTTCCGCCGGACAGGTTCGCCACCACGGACGCCACTGACGGTGTGCGGATGTTCATCTTCTGCCGGTAGTCATCCGCCACGGCGTATTCGCGGTGTTTGTCGATCACGCCCAGCCGGGCCAGTTTCCCCAGTGCCGCAGCGGACACGTTCACCACCACGGACCCGATGAGGTTCAGCCCGTACCGCTTGCGGTCCTCGCTGACGTACGCCAGTCCGTGCCGGATGGCCTCCCCCACCGACCGGGTCTGGATCTCGACGCCGTCCTTATAGACCCGCCCGGACACCCCGGTCCCCCAGGACCGGCCGAAGATGCTCATCGCCAGCTCGGTGCGCCCGGCACCCATCAGCCCGGCAAACCCGACGATCTCCCCGGAGCGCACGTTAAAGGACACATCGTTGACCACCACGCGGTCGACGTCGATCGGGTGGTGGACCGTCCAGTCCTCCACCCGGAACTTCTCCTCCCCAACCTGCGGGTCCCGGTCCGGGAACTGGCTGTCCAGCGGCCGGCCGACCATGGCACGGATGATCCGGGTTTCAATTTCACCGTTGTCCTCCACAGGGAAGGAGTCGATCGTTTTCCCGTCGCGGATGACGGTGACGGTGTCCGCGATAGCCCGGATTTCCTTGAGCTTGTGCGAGATGACAATGGAGGTGATACCGCCCTCGCGCAGCTGGTCGATCAGCCCCAAAAGGTGCGCCGAGTCGCCGTCGTTCAGTGCCGCCGTCGGCTCATCCAGGATCAGCAGCTTCACTTCCTTGGACAGCGCCTTGGCGATTTCCACCAGCTGCTGCTTGCCCACTCCGAGTTCCAGGATCTTCGTGGCCGGGTTCTCATCCAGCCCAACGCGTTTGAGCAAGGCGGCGGCCTGCAGGTTGGTCTGGTTCCAGTCGATCACCCCGCCGCGCTGCACCTCGTTGCCCAGGAAAATGTTCTCCGCGATGGACAGGAACGGACTGAGCGCCAGCTCCTGGTGGATGATCACCACCCCGTCCCGCTCGCTGTCATTGATGGAGCCGTAGCGGACCTCCTCCCCGTCCAGGGAGATGGTGCCGGAATAGCTGCCGTGCGGGTACACGCCACTGAGCACGTTCATCAGCGTGGATTTCCCGGCGCCGTTCTCGCCGCAGATTCCGTGCACCTCACCGCGCCGAACGGCGACGGACACGCCGTCGAGCGCGCGGACGCCGTTGAACTCCTTCACGATGCCGTCCATGGAAAGGATGACGTCCTGATCGATCATTTCTTGCCTGTTCTTTCCGGAGGGTGCGGGGCACGACGGCGGTGGCGGGCGCCGTCGTCGTCGTGCCCCGCGGGGCGGGCTGCCCTAGAGACCGACGTCGCCGGCCTCCACGAAGCCGGAGTCCACCAGCTTCGACTGGACCTCGTCCTTAACCACGACCTGCGGCTCAAGGATGTAGGTGGGAACCACCTTCACCCCGTTGTCATAGGTCTCGGTGTCAGTGACCTCCACCTCGTCGCCGTTGACTATCTGCTCGATCATGGTGTCCACCTGGGCACCCAGTTCACGGGTGTCCTTCCATACCGTCATGGACTGCTGGTCACCCAGGATTGCCTTGATGTTCGCGACGTCGCCGTCCTGGCCGGTGATCACCGGCCAGTCCGTGCCCGGCGTGTATCCGGCACTCGCCAGGGACTGCTCGATGCCCAGCGCCAGGCTGTCATTGGGAGAAAGCACGACGTCGACCTTGTCGCCGCCGGTGTAGAAGGACTGCAGGCGGTTATCCATTTCCGCCTGCGCGTCCGCGGATCCCCAGCCGAGGATGCCGATGGAGGTCCAGTCGTCATTGGACGCCGGGGACTTGCCGGAGGGAACCACCAGCTGGCCGCTCTCCACGTAGGGAAGCAGCACGTCCCAGGCACCGGAGAAGAAGAACTTGGCGTTGTTGTCATCCGGACTGCCGGCGAACGGCTCAAGGTTGTACGGGCCCTCGCCGTCGGCCAAGCCAAGCTCCTCCTCGATGAACTGGCCCTGAAGCTGGCCCACCTGGTAGTTGTCGAATGTGGCGTAGTAGTCCACGGCGTCTGTGCCGTTGATCAGCCGGTCATAGGCGATCACGGTGACGTCCTGGGACTTGGCGTCTTCCAGGACCGGGGCCAGCGTTTCGCCGTCGATCGCTGCGACTACCAGGATCTTGGCGCCGCCGGCCACCTGGTTCTGGATCTGGCTGATCTGCTGGTCGGTTTTGTCATCGGCGTACTGCAGGTCGACGGTGCAGTCCCGGCCTTCAAGGTTTTCCTTCAGGCCCTCGCCGTCGTTGATCCAGCGTTCAAGGCTGCGGGTGGGCATCGAGATGCCCACGTTGCATTCGACGCCGTCTCCCTCGCTCTCGCTGTTGGTGGTGCCGGCCGGCGCGCAGGCCGCCATACCTGCTGCCAGGCCGAACGCCAGGAAGAGGGCCGAAACATTCTTTCTTTTGCTCATGGTCGAACCTTTGAAAAGGATCCTGCCGCCGGCAAGGCACTGCACGGCGAGACTACGGGAAACATCCTTGTGACCCGGACGGCTGGATCGAGCGGATACAACGCTGTAGCGCCCCTGTCGATACCCCTACCGACAATTTGTAGGCGAGCACAACATATCCCCGTGACGTGGATCACGGCAAGGGGTTTCCGGAACGTTATCCAAACGCAATGCGGGGGTGGAATGCATACGTTGTAATGATCCGTTTCGGGGACCGGCCTGCGTCCCGACCTTCCGTCCGCCGCAGCGGTCCGGGCCCCGCTGTTACGCACCGGGCGGTAAAACCTGGAGGCCGTGCGGGGGCTGACATTGAGCGGCAGAGAGGCGCGTGCGGAGAGCAGTTCATCACCGGGTGTGCCTGTTTCTATATCCACTCCACACGGCTCCCGGCAGCCCTGGCCCTGCCAGCTCTGACCCCGTGCCTCGGTTGGCTCTCGCCGGATTCCTTGGCTCGTCCTGTGTCGCAATAACGCGGTCATGATGGCCAGGGATTCATCCTGTGCTGCAATAACGTCCTATTCGGCGGGCTGGAGCAGCGTTATCGCGACACACCACGCCCCAGGGATGTTCATCAGTGCGTTATTGCGACACAGGATGAGCTTCTGTTCGAGTGGGACCCCTCAGCATCACGCGCAATATGCCGCCGGCAACCCGTTTACGGAAACACCCCCGATCCGCAGCTGCGCCTGATCACCTGCGATGGATTCGACAGCGCCACCGGGCTCTGGCAAGACAACTACGTTGTCTACGCCGTTCTCGCCGATCTGCAATAAGGAACGCCAGATAGCGCTCCCAGCACGTACGAAATCGCCGCAACGATACCGCGGTATTCTTTTCGTCCAAAGACAGCAAACTGGGGGAACGTAAGTGGCATTTTTGGATGGACGCGGTATGGGCCCGCATCGCACTCCGCTGGATGATGAGCAGAGGAACGTGGCCGCGGAAGAGCTTGATGAGGAGGAACCCAAGCGCAAATCGGTCACGCTAGGCGGCGCGCTGGCCGGCCTGATCGTTTTGCTGGGAATCTCAGGGCTGGTCATCGGCATGAATTCTCAGCCCGGCACCCCCGCCTACGACCTGGGGGTGCTGCTGACCGGGCTCGCTGTGTCATCGCTCTGGCTGGTGGTGCCGTTTGTGATTGTCCCGCCCTTCTACAAAGCGACGCAGGACGCCGTTGTGGATCCCTCGCCCAGGTCACGGCACTGGGGCGTTGCACTGTCCGCTGCGGCGATGGCTCCTTCGGTGGTGCACGGAGCTGTAATGCTGCTGGGCAACGTGCTTGCCTACACAGAACATGACCCGACCCTGGAACAGGCACTGGATGCAGCGGTGATCCCGCTGAGATGGATCATGGTCGCGGTGCCTGCCCTCCTGTTCCTGCTCATCGTCGGGCGCATTAGGCGCAGCGGGGCGGTCCGGGCGCAGCGCGATTCCGACTGGCCCATGGGGAACTAGCAGCGCCAGCGGCCATACGGCGTAACATCTCCGGACTTCTCCCAGATTGGGACCCTAGGGTGGGTGCTTCACTCCGGCCACTCCAACCGAAGGATCCGGATGTCCCCCGCTGCCACCGCAGAGACCACCAAGACCATCGACGCGCAGACCTTCACAGCGCTCCTCGGGGACAACCCGAACCTCACCGTCATCGATGTCCGCAATCCCGCTGAGTTCGAGTCCGCACACATCCCGGGCTCCCACAACATTCCGCTGCCCATGCTCTCGGCACACACGGTTGAGCTGGCCGCCCGGCTGGATGACGGCGTCGTGCTTATGTGCCAGTCCGGTGTGCGGGCAAAGCAGGCCCACGAGCGCCTCGCCGCAGCAGGGCTGCAGGGCGGGCAGGTTCTCACCGGCAGCGTTGACGACGTCGAGAAGGCCGGCGGTTCCGTGGTCCGCGGCCGGCAGGTCTGGGACATGGAACGCCAGGTGCGTTTCGCTGCCGGAAGCCTCGTCGGCCTGGGCCTGCTCGCCGGGCGCGTTGCCTCCCCGAAGTTCCGGGTCCTGGCCGGCGGCATCAGCGGCGGTCTGGTGTTCTCTGCCCTGTCCAACACCTGCGCCATGGGCAGGGCACTGGCCTACCTGCCCTGGAACCAGGGCGCGTCCGAGCCGTCCTGGGAAGAGATTCAGGCGAAGCTCGACCGCTAGACATGCAACGCAGCAACGGCCCACCCCCTGGAACGGGCCGTTGCCGCGTTCAGGGGCAGTTCAAGACGCCCACCGCAACATACCCCCATGGATTGTTGAACAATCGGGCGTGATCCCGCACACTTGGAGGACCCCGTTCCCGAGGCGCGTAAGGACCTGCCATGCCGATCATTGACCTGAACAGCGACGTCGGCGAATCGTTCGGCAACTGGGAGATGGGCGACGACGCCGCCGTCTTCGAGTCCGTCTCCTCCGCGAACGTAGCCTGCGGCTTCCACGCCGGCGACCCCTCCGTCATTGCCCAGACCTGCCGCGACGCCGTGGCGGCCGGCGTCACCATCGGCGCGCACGTGGGCTACCGGGACCTGGCAGGCTTTGGCCGCCGCTTCCTGGACTGCTCCCCCACTGAACTGGCCGACGACGTGCTCTACCAGCTCGGCGCCCTGCAGGCCCTGGCCCAGCACGCCGGTGCTGACATCCAGTACGTCAAGCCGCACGGCGCCCTCTACAACACGATCGTGCACCACGAGCACCACGCCCAGGCGGTCATCGACGCGATCCGGGCCTTCAACAAGGAACTCCCCGTCCTGCTGCTCCCCGGCGCCATCGCCCTGGACAAGGCCGCCGACGCCGGGATGCGCGGAGTCGCGGAAGCGTTCGCGGACCGCAACTACAACCCGGACGGCACCTTGGTCTCCCGCCGCGAGCCCGACGCCGTCATTCACGACGCCGACCAGGTCACCGCCAACATGATCCGGCTGGCCACCGAAGGCACCATCATCGCCATCGACGGCTCCGAGATTCCGATGAACGCCGAATCCATCTGCGTGCACGGCGATACCCCCGGCGCCGTCGCCATGGCCCGCGCCGTCCGTGCCGGCCTCGAGGAAGCCGGCGTCAGCATCCAGAGCTTCGTATGAGCGGCCCGCACACTGCGGTCGGCACTGCCGGAACCAACACCGGCATCCGGCCAGCCGGCACCCGCGCACTGCTGGTCGAACTCGGCTCACTGACCGACGTCGTCGCCCTCCACACGCAGCTGAAGGCACACCCGCTGCCCGGCCAGGTGGATGCTTTGGCCGCAGCCACCACTGTGCTGGTCCGCTTCGCCAGCCGCCGCGACACCGTGGCCGGCTTCCCGCTGCTCAGGTCCCTGGACTTCACACGCGCTGATGCGGCCGAGCCGCGGACCGTCACCATTGAAACGGTGTACGACGGCGCCGACCTCGCGGAGGTGGCACGCCTCACCGGGCTTTCCGAGGAGGCTGTGGTCAACGCCCACACCGGCACGGCCTGGACCGGCGGCTTCGGCGGTTTCGCCCCTGGCTTCACTTACCTCACCGGCGGCGACCCTGCCCTGAACGTCCCCCGCCGTTCCTCCCCCCGCACCGCTGTCCCTCCGGGTGCTGTCGCTCTCGCCGGCGACTATTCAGCTGTCTATCCCCGCGAATCTCCCGGCGGCTGGCAGCTCATCGGCCGCACTGCGGCCCCTATGTGGGACCTCTCCCGTGAGAGCCCTGCTCTTGTTCTCCCCGGCGATTCAGTCCAGTTCACCCCTGTCCGTGAACTCATCTCCGCCACCTCCTCTTCTTCCCAGGCCGAGTCCGATGGGCAGGCTGCGAGCGGTAGCGGTGATTCCGTGAGCCCCGCATCGCCGAGCGAGGAACGAGCGAGGTGTCTAAGGGGCGATGGAATCGCCGCTACCGTCTTGGAAGTCAGAAACCCAGGCCTCCAGTCACTCATCCAAGACCTCGGCCGCCCCGGCTATGCGGACTTGGGCGTCTCCGCCGCCGGCGCCGCCGACCCCCGTGCGGCCCGGCAGGCCAACCGGCTGGTCGGCAACCCGGCCGATGCCGCCGTCGTCGAGAACCTTCTTGGCGGACTGGAACTCACCGCACACGGCGACGCCGTCCTCGCGCTCACCGGCGCCGAGCTCCCCGCGAACATCATCGACCCTGCCGGGGCTCGCAGCCGTCAGGCTCCGCACGCCGCACCGTTCGCCCTCCTGGACGGGGAAACCCTGATCCTGGGAACTCCGGTCCGCGGGGTGCGCGCCTACCTTGCCGTCCGCGGCGGGCTGGGCGTGGACCCGGTACTGGGCAGCCGCAGCACCGACTCGATGAGCGGCATCGGTCCGGCACCGCTGGCGGCAGGCACCCGCCTCCCGGTGAGCCCGGCGGAGAGCAACCTGCACGTCGGCGACCCGGAGCCCCCGGTCCTGGCCGCTGCCGGCACCCCGGGCAGCCTGGGCGACGGGTCGGCACCGGCCCTGCTGCGGATCACCGCCGGCCCCCGGCAGGACTGGTTCAGCGCCGACGCCGCCGCCGCACTGGCAGCACAGACCTGGCTCACCACCAGCGAGTCGAACCGGATCGGCGTCCGGCTGGCCCTGGACCCGGAGGATCAGCAGGCAAGTCCGCTGACCCGCAGCCGCGAGGGTGAACTGCCCAGCGAAGGCGTGGTGGCCGGCTCGCTGCAGGTGCCGCCGTCCGGCCTTCCTGTCCTGTTCCTCGCCGACCACCCGGTCACCGGCGGCTATCCGGTGATCGCCGTCGTCATCCCCGAGGACCTGCCCGTGGCCGCCCAGCTGCCGCCCGGACACCCCGTGAACTTTATGTTTGTTGATCCCGATACCCTCGCTCCGTTCAGCGCGGAGCAAGCGGCCGGACTGTTTCCCGAAGGAACCGAATGAACACCCGCATGAAAAAGGTCCTGATCGCCAACCGCGGCGAGATCGCCGTCCGCGTGGCCCGCGCCTGCGCTGACGCCGGCATCGCCTCAGCCGCCGTGTATTCGGATCCCGACGCCGATGCGCTGCACGTGCGCCTCGCCGACGAGGCCTTCCCGCTGGGCGGCGCGTCCGGAGCCGACACCTATCTGAACATTCCCAAGCTGATCGACGCCGCCCGGAAGGCCGGTGCGGACGCCGTCCACCCGGGTTACGGGTTCCTGTCCGAGAATGCCGACTTCGCACAGGCGGTGCTCGACGCCGGACTCACCTGGATCGGCCCGTCCCCGCAGGCCATCCGCGATCTGGGGAACAAGGTCACCGCCCGGGAGATCGCCGTCCGCGCCGGGGCGCCGCTGGTGCCCGGCACTGAGGGTCCGGCCGAAAGCGCCGAGCAGGTGCGCGCCTTCGCCGAGGAGCACGGCCTGCCGGTAGCCATCAAAGCTGCCTTCGGCGGCGGCGGGCGCGGCATGAAGATCGCCCGCCGGCTGGAGGACGTCGAGGATGCGTTCGAGTCCGCGGTCCGCGAAGCAGTATCAGCCTTCGGCCGCGGCGAATGCTTCGCCGAACGGTTCCTGGACAAGCCGCGCCACGTCGAAGCGCAGGTGCTGGCCGATACGCACGGCAACGTCGTCGTCGTAGGAACCCGCGACTGCTCCCTGCAGCGCCGGAACCAGAAACTCGTGGAGGAAGCCCCGGCACCGTTCCTCACCGACGAGCAGCGCACCACCATTCACGAATCCGCCAAGGCCATCTGCCGCGAGGCCGGCTACACCGGTGCCGGCACCGTTGAATACCTGGTCTCCCCCGACGGACTGATCAGCTTCCTGGAGGTCAACACCCGCCTCCAGGTGGAACACCCGGTCACTGAAGAGACCGCCGGCGTGGACCTGGTCCGCGAGCAGTTCCGCATCGCCGACGGCCTGCCGCTGTCCATCACCGAGGACCCGGCTCCGCACGGGCACGCTTTCGAGTTCCGGCTCAACGCCGAGGATCCGGCACGCGGGTTCCTGCCCGGCCCCGGCCCGGTGGACGCCTTCGAACCGCCCACCGGCCCCGGCATCCGGATTGACACCGGTGTGCGTTCCGGCTCCGTGGTGCCCAGCGAGTACGACTCCCTGATGGCCAAGCTGATCGTCTGGGGCGAAGACCGCCCGCAGGCCCTGCGCCGTGCCAAGGCTGCACTGGACGAACTGGTGATCCGGGGTGTCCCCACCGTGGTGCCGTTCCACCAGGCCGTGGTCCGCTCGGAGGCGTTCAACCGCGACGGGGAGCTGGGCGTCTACACCACCTGGATCGAATCCGAGTTCGCCGAGCCGCTGGCCGCTTCCCCGCACATCGCCGCCGCAGCGGGCACCGCCCGCGAAACCATCACCGTGGACATTGACGGCCGCGCCGTCGCCGTCGGGCTCCCCGCTGCCCTGCTGAACGCGCTGCGCTCCGGCGGAACGGGCGCCACAGACGGTGCCGCTGCTGCCCCGCACACCGCCGACGCCGCCCGGCTGGCCTCGCCGATGGCCGGGAACCTGGTCAAGTGGCTCGCTGACGACGGCGCCGAGCTCACCGAGGGCGATCCGGTGGCCGTGCTGGAGGCGATGAAGATGGAAACCACCGTCCGTGCCCACCGCTCCGGCAGCTTCAGCCGGGCTTCGCTGGAACCCGGTGCCGCCATCGGCCGCGGCGATGCCCTGGGCGAGATTGGCTGAGGTGAGCCGTAACAGCGGCGGCGGATACACCGCAGCCGCTGCTCCACCCGTTAGGTTGGATGGATGCTTCTGAACCTCGACGACGCTGCCCACCGCGCCTCGCACGCCAACATCACCCTGTGGGCGGCGGACGTGCTTCGCGGACAGATCGCCGCCGGGAACCTGCTCCCCGGAACCAAGCTCTCTGAGCAGCAGCTGGCCTCGTCCCTGAACATTTCGCGGAACACGCTGCGCGAGGCCTTCACCGTGCTCAGCGGCGAAGGCGTGGTGAGCCGCTACCCGAACCGCGGCGTCTTTGTGGCTTCTCCCGGTGCGGACGCGGTGCGGCGGATCTACCAGGTGCGCCGCATGCTGGAGCCGTCGGCTGCGCTGTGGGGCCAGGAACTGGATCTCGAAAGGCTGGATGCGGTGATCGCCGCTGCCCGGGAAGCGAAGTCCCTTGGGTCCGTGGCGGAGATGGCGGCCGCAAACCAGGCCTTCCATGAGGCCATCATCGCGATGTCCGGCAGCTCCCAGCTGCAGGAAATGATGTCCCGGGTGCTGGCCGAGATGCGGCTGGTCTTTTATGCCATGCGCAGCGAACCGGACTTCCATTCCCACTACGTGGAGCAGAACGCGAAGATCGTGGAGCTGCTGCGGGCCGGAAAGCGGAAGAAGGCAGCGGAGACGCTCCGCGGCTACCTCGACGCCGCCGAGGCGGAGCTGCTGGAACACCTCGCGGCGGACAGCCGGTAAGGCTCCCGCCCCGAGTCGCCCGCAACAGGTCGTTACGGCACCAGGTACGCGCTGTCCCGGGCGTCGGTAATCAGCATGTGGCCCGGCGCATGGCCAATCGCCAGCGCCGGCTTCGACTCCATGACCGCCGCCTGCGGAGTGACCCCGCAGGCCCAGAACACCGGGATATGCCCCGCCGGGATGTCCACCGGGTCGCCGAAGTCGGGCCGGCCCAGGTCCGCAATGCCAATCTCCGCAGGATTGCCCACATGCACGGGAGCCCCGTGCACGGCCGGGTAACGGGAGGTGATCCGCACGGCGTCGGCCACCTGGGAGGCGGGCACCGGGCGCATCGAAACCACCAGCGGGCCGGACATCTCACCGGACGGCTCGCAGCGCACCGAGGTGCGGTACATCGGCACGTTGGTGCCCTGGTCGATGTGCGCGATCCGGATGCCGCCCTCCTGCAGTGCCGCTTCGAAGGTGAAGCTGCAGCCAACGATGAAGGTGACCAGGTCATCGCGCCAGTAGCCGGTGATGTCCGTCGGGTCCGCGGTCTTCTCCCCGTTCACGTACACCGTGTACCGCGGCACGTCGGTGCGGATGTCCCCGCCGGCCAGCAGCGGACCGCTGGTCTCCCCGGCGTCGAGCACACCCAGGATGGGGCAGGACTTGGGATTGCGCTGGGCGAAGAGCAGCACGTCAAAGGCCTGCGCTTTAGGCACGATGATCAGGTTCGCCTGCGCGTAGCCGGCGGACCAGCCCGCCGTCGGCGTCACCAGCCCGTTCCGGAACAGTTCCCGGGCCTCGGCCGGGGACAGGGCCGCCGGGTCGAGGGCGGCCAGTGTTGCAGGTTTCGTCATGCGTTCATCCTTCCGTGGGCGGCGCGGGCCGGGCCCGCGCCGCAGATTGCGCCTACTCCCAGAGTGCAGCGAGACCGGAGAGCGAGTTCCAGCCGAGGAACAGGGTCAGTGCCCAGGCCAGGACGCCGATGGCCAGTAGCCACTTCGGGTACTCGTACCCTTGCAGCAGGTCACGGCGCCGCCAGGCTGCCCAGAGCAGGATGCCGAAGCCCAGCGGCAGGATCAGGCCGTTGAACGCACCGGCGAAGACCAGCAGGGTCTGCGGTGCCTGGCCGAGCAGCAGGTAGGCGGCGGTGCAGAAAGCAATGAACGCCACCGTGATCAGGCTGCGGGTGCGGTCCTTCGTAGCGGGGGTGGTGATGAAGGAGACCGATGTGTACGCCGCACCGATCACCGATGTCAGGGCCGCAGCCCAGAAGACGATGCCGAACATGCGCAGGCCGATTTCGCCGGCTGCGTGCCGGAATGCGTCGGCTGCGAGATTATCTCCGGCCAGGGTGACGCCGCCGGCCACCACGCCAAGGATGGCCAGGAAGAGCAGCATCCGCATGACGCCGGTGACGATGATGCCCAGCAGCGAGACCCTGGTGATGTCCTTGACGTGTCCGGGCCCGGTGGTGCCGGAGTCCAGCAGGCGGTGCGCACCGGCGTAGGTGATGTAGCCGCCGACGGTGCCGCCGATCAGGGTGGTGATGGTCAGGAAGTCCACCTGCTCGGGCAGCACGGTGTTCTTCAGCGCTTCGCCCACCGGCGGAGCAGCGGAGATCGCAACATAAATCATCAGCAGGATCATGACGGCACCCAGCGCCACCACGATCCGGTCCAGCGCCAGTCCGGCCTTCTTGGACAGGAAAATGAAGATCGCGACGGCGGCGGAGATGGCCCCGCCCACCTTGGTGTCCATACCAAGCATGGCGTTCATGCCCAGTCCGGTGCCCGCGATGTTGCCGATGTTGAACACCAGACCGCCGATGAAGACCAGGCCGGCCAGCAGCCAGCCCGCGCCGGGCAGCACCTTGTTGCCCAGGGTCTGGGCGCGCAGCCCGGAGACGCCGATGATGCGCCAGACGTTCATCTGGACCGCGATGTCCACGAGGATCGAGACCAGGATCGCGAACGCGAACGCCGCGCCAAGTTGGACCGTAAAGACGGTTGTCTGGGTGATGAAGCCTGGCCCGATGGCACTGGTGGCCATAAGGAACATGGCTCCGAGGAGTGCCGTGCGCTTGGCGTTCGGCCGGACCTTCACTTTCGTCGGCTTGGGTTCCATGGTTTTTCCGATCACTGGAGAATGTGGGGGGCGCCACAGGGGCTTCCAGCAGTCTAAGGGTTGTTGAACAATCCGCCAGCGTTTTTGTTCAACAATCTGGACTTCGTAACATGCTTTTTACATCGCCCGGCTAAGTCGGCGGCCTAAGCCGGCGGTCCCGGCAGCTCAGGTGCGGTCCCCACCCGCCCGTAGCCCGGTTCCCCGGCCCACCCTGCGCGCCCCCGGCCAGGCAGCACGACGGCGGCGCGCGGCCGGCCGCGCACGGACCGGGCCCTGGCGGTGTTCACCGCGTCCCGAATGCTGATCCGCAGCGCGGGCCCGTGCCCCGGGAGCAGCAGCGACGCGTCCAGCCGGGCCAGGGTGAGCAGCGCGCGGTCCGCCCCGGCGCCGTCGGAGTGGAACATCGTGTGCAGCAGCTGCGGCCCGGTTCGACCGCTGATCCGGTGCCCGGTGACCAGCGCATCTCCGGTGACCACCGCGCGTGCCGCTGGCAGGAGGAAAGAGGTGTGCCCCGGAGTGTGTCCTGCGGTTGGCACGGCCACGGGACTGCCGGGCAGCTCCGCGAGTCCGGCGTCGGTCCAGGACCGGGCGTCGGGAATCGCCACCCGGCCAAGCCCGCCGGCACCAAGCACCTGCGCACCCCAGGCCAGCACCCGGGGACGCCAGGCACGGGCGAGCACCTGGGCAGGAGAAACCTGCGCCTTCTCCCGGCCGTGCAACAGCTCCAGTTCAGCCGGACTGCACAGCACCGGCGTGCCGAAGGCCCTGGCGAAGAACGCGGCTGCGCCCGTGTGGTCCACATGGGCGTGGGTGACCAGCACGGCCGATGCCGCGGCAGGCTCCAGTCCTGCCCCGCGGATCGAGGCAAGCACCAGGTCCCGGTCTCCCGGATACCCTCCGTCCACCAGCGTGAACTCCCGGCCCCGGCGCAGAATGACCCAGTTTGATGCCGGTCCCTGCACAAAGACCACGTCGTGTGCCGGCTCACTGAGGGCATACCGTGCACTATTCCGGTTCCCCATAGCTGCTTCCCTCCGCCTCCCCGCACGAGTGCCTGCCCGGCACGAGCGTCGCACCGGGAAGCACCACGGTCAATGCCTGTTACTTCCCGTCCCCCCGCTCCGCGGACCGCCGGTATTCGCTCGGCGTGAAACCCAGCACCTCGCGGAACACATCCGTCAGATGGGCGTGGTCGGCGTAGCCCAGCTCGGCAGCGACGTCGGCAATCCCCAGGTCCGGATCGGTGCGCAGCCGATCGGCCGCCTCCTGCAGCCGGTAGCGGCGGATCATCGCCAGCGGCGGCAGGCCCACATGCTTCCGGGCAATCCGCTGCAGGCTGCGTACCGAAACTCCCAGCAGGTCAGCGGCCTGGTCCACGCGCGTGAGGGATGGATCCGCCTCGATCAAGTCCTCAAAGCGGTTGGCCAGCAGGCTCTCCGGCGGAGGTTTGGGCAAGGCAGCTTCCACCCAGGCCGACGCCGCCGCAACAGCCGCAGCGCGGCGGGCACCGCCGTCGTCGTCGTTCGCCTTTGACTCCATTGCGGCGGTGACGGGCATCCGCAGCCCCGGCCGCTCCAGTGCGGTGCTGGCATCCTTCAGCGCTCCCGGGTCTGCGCACAGGAGCGGAACCGCCGCCGGGCGCAGCAGCAGTCCGAAGGCCCAGCCGGTGCCTTGCAGATCACGGACGGAACGGCGCGTTGCCGGTCCGTAAAGCCTCGTCCCGGCAGGCTCCACCACCAGGTTCAGCGCCGGGAAGGGCAGGACCTCCTGCCTGGAGGTCCGTCCGGGTGCCAGGTCCCACTCGGGGATCCAGAACCAGCGGATGCGGTCTGCCAGCAGTGCCGGCGGGGGTACCCGGTGGAACGAGGGCAGCCGGGCCGGATACAGCGGGCCGCGCCACTGCTGCTGCATCGCTCCTCCTCCACAGGTCGCCTCTCGCCGGGAAAAAACACCCGGTTGTCGCAAATTGCCAAGCCGCCGGGCTGTCTGCGTTCCTAGCCTGATTCCATGACTACAACCCAGAACCACAACAATCGCCCCGGAGTCACCGGCCGGCACACCACCGACGGCATTCCCCGCGGCCTGACCAGTCTCACACCGTTCGTCGCCGTCCCGCGAGCAGCTGACGCAATCCGTTTTTACCAGGACGTTTTCGGCGCAAGGGTCGTGGACGTGACGGAAATGAACGGCGTAACCGTCCACGCAGACCTCGACCTCGGCAGCGGACACCTCCAGCTCGGCGAACCGAACCCTGAATACGGTTTAGTGAACCCGCCGGAACCGGACGCAGCCTGCTATTCCCTTGGCTTCTACTGTTCCGATGCCGATTCCGTGGTGGCACGCGCGGAGGCAGCCGGCGCCGTGGTGCGGGAACCGCTGGAAACGTTCGTCTCCGGGGACAGGTTCGCCAGCATCCGCGATCCCTTCGGAATCCGCTGGACCATCATGACCCGGGTCGAGGACCTGTCAGAGGAAGAAAGCGCAGCACGCGTGGCGCAGTGGGCGGCGCAGCAGGGCTGAGCAGGCGTACCACCTCCTGCACCCGCCGGGCGGCTGCCGGCAGACAAAACGGTCCCGCGGCGGTGTGCCGCGGGACCGTTGTGATCTGTTTCGCTGGCTACGGCAGCCGCCAGAACACTTCGTCATTGTTCTGTTCGGCGAGGATCATGCGCATGCTCAACCGGCTGTCTTCGCCCAGGGCACTGTCCGGGACGTCAAAGCACGCTTCCTGCGTCACGGTGTCCCCCTTGCTGAGCAGCTCCTGGTCAACAGTCCGCATACCCAGGCTCATGGAGCAGCCCATCACGGAGTAGATCTTGTTGTCCGTCCCCACCAGTTCCGCCGGCAGGTCCAGCCAGGGCCGCCCATCCCCCTCACCGTTGTAGACGGCGCTGAACCGGGCGATGACGTAATTGTGATCCGGTGCACCGGCAGAGGGGTCGCGGTCCAGGACTTCAGCCTCGGCGTCCCGGTCAAGCTCAACCAGCGTCACGGTGTAATCGCCCACGGTCACTTCGTCTCCGGCAGCGTTGGCAGGCTGGGCAACCTTTTCGGCGATATAACCGGCTGAATACTCGTAGGCATAATCGTTTTGCGCCGATTCCGACAGCTCTTCGGACTCTTCCAGGAACTCCGCGAAGGACTCCGCGCTGGTCTCGGTACCTGGCCCGTTGTCCTCCCAGAGGCCGGCGTCCCGGAGGGAATCGACGACGACGGTGTTTACGACAATGGCTGCGACCATGGACAGCGCGGCAATGGACAAGGCTGCGATGGAAAGCGGTTTGGCGATGTTTCGGCCCTTAATCCCCTTGACCAGTGCCGGGATGCCGAGCCCCACGGCGACGGCTGCCAGCGGGAAGGATACGAAATTCACCAGGGGAATCCAGCAGATCAGCAGTGCCAGAATGGCCAGGACCAACGCTGCGATTGCCAGTCCCTTGCCAGGCGTGGGCGGCGGCGGAGTGTAGCTGCCGTAGCCGGGATAGCCCGGCTGGCCCGGATAGCCAGATTGACCTGGCTGAGCAAACTGACCCGGCTGCCCAAACTGACCGGGGTACCCGGGCTGGCCCTGGTAGCCGGGATACCCGGAACCGTACCCCTGACCTGATGCAGGACCGTGTGAAGGCGCCGGAGGGTACGCGGGGCCCTGGGGTCCACCTGGAATGCCGGCGTAAGGGTTGGGTTGGGGCGGGGTCTGGGCGCCGGCGTAGGACGGATAAGGTGCAGCAGGGCCGGGCGATGCAAACCCGGACACCTCGGCCGAACGGCCTTCAGGTACAGAGTCCGCAGCTGTTTCCGCCGGACCTTCCACTGAGGCCGGCTCTGCGGCGTCTGCCCGCTGATTGGTTCCCGGCCAGCCGTCCGCCGATTCAGGCTGTCCTTGTTCCCTGTCCATCGTTCCCCCCAATGTGGTCCGGTATTTAGGTTCACGGCAGCTCCAGCGGCCACCCCGAACCATCCTAAGGGACCCGAGGCGGCCCGCTGACCTGCGGAAACACAAAAAGGGCCCGCACCACGGTATGTGGAACGGGCCCGAATGTTGAAGGCGGAGGCTACGCGAGAGCCGCCACGGCGGCGTCGTAATCCGGTTCGGTGGTGATTTCCGGAACCAGCTGGGAGTGCACAACGGTGCCGTCTGCATCAATTACGACGACGGCGCGGGCCAGCAGGCCGGCCAGCGGACCTTCGGTCTGGGTCAGGCCGAAGTCCTCGCCAAAGCTGCTGCGGAATGCGGATGCTGCCACTACGTTCTCGATGCCTTCCGATCCGCAGAAGCGGCCGAGGGCGAACGGCAGGTCCTTTGAAACGCAGATCACCGTGGTGTTCTCCAGTCCGGCAGCAATTTCGTTGAACCGGCGGACGCTGGCAGCGCAGACGCCTGTGTCCACGCTCGGGAAGATGTTGAGGACTACGCGGCGGCCGGCGAAGTCACCGGCGGTGACGGGGGCGAGATCGGTACCGACCAGGTCGAAGGCCGGAGCGGAGCTGCCGGTGGCGGGGAGCTCGCCGGCGGTGCGGACAGGGGACTGCTTAAATGCTGTGGTTGCCATAGCTTGTGTTTATCACGTTCTGTTCTGACATCTGCAACGCTGACCTGCGCAAATGCTGGTCGACGGTCATCGGCCAGAAAAAAGTTGAAGCACGGGGGTTCCCTTTTTATGTGCCGGTGCTTAACTGGAAATGGTTCCTTAAGGCGGGACCAGAACAGGTCCACTTGGCCGGGACCAGTAGGTTCATCGGCCGGACCTTGGAACGACTCCCTGGCGACAGCCGGGGAGCCGTTCAGTTTAAGGCGCCTTTTGCCGGCGGGCTACTGAGCGGCCCAGTACACCCGGTCATCCTTGAACGAGAATGAGGTCTTCACCAGGACCTTCGCATCGTTCACTGCCTCGGCCGGCACATCGAAGCAGACGGAATAGTCGCCGGCGCCGCCGTTGGTGAGGGTCGGAACCTCGTGCGCAGGGTTGGGCGACACCGCGCTGCATGTAGTGGTGGAGTACTGGCGAGCGTCGGAACCGGCGAACTCCGTGCTGAGGTCAATCCACGGATCGCCTTCCTCAGCGCCGTTGTAGACCACGGCCATGTCCACCAGGACGTACTGCCCGGCCGGAGGCTCGTTGAACTGGTTTTCAGCCAGGACCTGTTCGTTCGCGTTCAGGTTCACGCCGGTGACGGTGACCGTGTACTCGCCGATTTCCGCAGAATCGCCAATCGCCAGGGACTGGGTGCCGGCTTCTTCCTGCTCCTCTTCCGTTGCTGCGACAACGCCGTCGGATCCGTCCTCAATGCTCTCGACTACTGAATCGATGGCAGCTGAGTACAGAGCCTGGGTCGCGAACACGCCGATGATCGAAAGGACGCTGAGGATGAGGCCGGCAATCGGCATACCCTTCGGCGCCCTCCGCTTGGAGGCGACAACAAGGGCGGCGACGGCGAAGCCGAGGCCCGCGATGCCAACGAACAGGAAGAGGTTGTTCAGCACCGGAACCCAGCACAGGGCGAAGGCCACGATGCCCAGGACCAGGGCGGTGACAGCCAGGCCCTTGCCGGGCTTGGCCGGTGGGGCCGGCAGCGGTGCCGGCGCGGGTGAATAGGTTGCGTTTTCCATTGCGGATCCCCCATAGGATGCAAAAGCAGGACGGCCGTGGGGCCGCCGCAGGACACTTTGTCTCTGCTGCGGCCAACACTAGGAGCCGCCTCTGACATTGCTTCCGTGAGCGGAGCTGCCCGAGGACAAACGCGCCTTCGTTTACTCCCCGGTCACGCCGTCGAGCAGTTCCCGCACGACGTCGAGGTGGCCGCAGTGCCTTCCGGTTTCCTCGACCATATGGACCAGGATCCAGCGCAGGTTGTGCGGGCACGTCTCTGCCCGGGCCACATCGTCCAGGGCGTACCGGGCAGCCACCTCGCGGGACTCGGCGCAGGCTGCCTCGTAGTCCGCGATGATCCCGGCAAGGCTGTCGGACTCGGAGACGCGGAATTCGCCGTCGGGGTCTTCGTCGCTCCAGCGGGAGGGAACGCCGTCCTGGCCGTCCATACGTTCGCGGAACCAGCTCCGTTCGACATCGGCGAGGTGGCGGAGCAGGCCAGACACGGTGGTGAGGGACGGAAGGACGCGGCGGGCGGCGTCGGCGTCGCTCAGCCCCTGTGCCTTGTATACGGCGCTGGCGCGCAGGTAGTCCAGGAAGCCGTTGAGGGTTTCTCTTTCGCCCGCAGCGTCGGGCGGGTCAATGCGGTTGTCGGTGAGCATCCGCCCAGCCTAGCCATGCCGCCGGACACCAAGGAAACGAACCGCCGTCACATTCCTGCAAGCCGCAGAACCAGCGCCAGCAGCATTAGGACGGCTCCCCCGGCCGCAACTATCCAGGCCGCTGTCCGGGTGGTCAGCCGCATCCATGATCGCCTGCGGGACACCACGGAGTAGAGCCCCGTGATCAGGAAGATGAGCCCGGCCATCCCGACGTAGCCGGGAGCTCCGTTGTCCTCGCCCTGTGCCAGCACAAACAGCAGCAGGACTAGACCCAGTGCGAAACTCGGCCAGTGGAAGCCGGTCTCGTTGTGGTGCCGATGAACTGCCTGGCTGTGGTCCATTGAGCTCATGGTCTGTCCCTTCCCGCTGCGGCGGGCCCCTGGTGCGCCCGACCAGAAGAAAACACGGTACGCCTGCTGCCCCGCTGCGTCGCCGGGAGCCCCCTGTGAAGTTGCTGGCAACGATTGCCATTTTTTCTTCCCAAATCCTCTTGCGCCGGACAGCCGGCGGGCGTAGCTTCGTCCGTAATCAACCGAAAGGTTGATCAAAGCAGAGATTGATTACAGCAGTTTGAAGCGACGCGAACGTTGGCTACCCATGAACAAAGCCTCAGAGGACGTGCTGCTCGACCGGGCGTTTCTGGCCCTGGCCGATCCGGCACGGCGGCGGATCATCGCCAGGCTCTCCCGGGGCCCGGCAACGGTCAACGAACTGGCGGAACCCTTCGAAATCAGCAAGCAGGCGGTTTCGAAGCACATTCAGGTTCTTGAGCAGGCGCAGCTGGTCACCCGGTCACGGGATGCACAGCGCCGGCCCGTCCACCTGAACCCTGCACGGCTGGAGGCGCTTACCGCCTGGATCGACCGGTACCGGCTGGTCCTCGAGGGGCAGTTCCGCAGCCTGGATGCCGTGCTTAAATCCGAGGCCGTGCAGCACGGCCAGCAGGCAAAGGACACCCAGACATGACGAACGCACTACAGCTGTCCGTACCGGACGGCGTCCCTTATATTGACTACTCACGGGAGGTGGACTTCCCCGTAGCAGACGTCTTCAACGCCCACCGGGATCCTGAACTGATCAGCCAGTGGCTTGGTCCGCGTGGAATGAAGATGGAAATGGACCACTACGACTTCGTTACCGGCGGCACCTACAAGTACACCCATACCGGCCCGGACGGCGTTCCCTACGATTTCAGCGGAATCTTCCACACGGTCCGGGAAAACGAATTCGCGATCCAGACCTTCGAATTCTCCGGCTACCCGGACGTCGTCAGCATTGAATCCCTGACATTCGAGGATCTGGGAAACGGCAGGACCCGTCTCACTTCACACGGCGTGTATCCCACCATGGAGGCCCGCGACGGTATGGCATCCTCAGGCATGGAAGACGGTCTGGGCCAGGGATATGACCGCCTCGAAGAACTGCTCGCGTCCCTTGCCGGCGCCAGGAGCCCCCAGGAGGCATCATGACCAACGCACTGGAAGTCACCGTTCCCGACGGCGTCCCATACATCGACTACGTCCGGGAGTTCGACTACCCGGCACGGGAGGTGTTCCGCGCCCACGTCAGCCCGGATTCCTACGTCCAGTGGGTCGGGCCGGAGGGCCTGGACACCCGGATCGATGCCTTCGAGGCGACCCCCGGCGGCTCATACCGGTTCGTCCAGAGCGAGGGCGGGGAGGAGTACGCCTTCCGCGGCGTGTTCCACAACATCCGGGCAGACGAGTTCATCCTGCAGACCTTCGAGTTTGAGGGTTACCCGGACCAGGCGAGCCTGGATTACCTGCGGTTCGAGGACCTTCCCGACGGCCGGTCCCGCCTGGTGGGACATTCGGTCTATCCCTCAGTGGAGACGCGGGATAACTTCGTGTCCTCGGGTATGGAATCCGGCATGGCCGAGGGGTACGACAAGCTCGAGCAGCTGCTGGCATTCGCCACGGCCTGAGTCCACACGACCACTCTTGGAGGAGCCATGGACTGGACCCTGGAAGTAATCCGCGTCCCGGTCAGCGACCTTGACCGCAGCATCGCCTTTTATTCCGACCAGATCGGATTCGACCTGGACCATCACACCGTCAACGAGCACATGGCCTTCGCCCAGCTCACACCGCCCGGTTCGGGCTGCTCAATCGTCATCGGTTCCCTTCCCGGCGAGGAGCAGATGGAACCCGGTTCACTGAAGGGCCTCCAGCTGGTGGTTCCCGACGCCCGGGCCGCCCGCGAGGAACTGGTAGCCCGCGGCGTGGAGGCCGGCGGCGTGAACGTCATCGACGAACGCGACGGCGGCACTATGTTCGGTTTCTCGGACCCGGACGGCAACACCTGGGTGGTTCAGCAGATCCAGGCCCGCGCGGCGAATCCGCTGATCCCCTACAGCGCCCGGCCGCAGCCGGGCGAAGGAATCTAGGCGCGCAACCAAACAGTACGACGGCGGGCGGGCCGCCTCAGTCCCCCAGGGCTGCGGCGACCCGCTCGACGCCGTACTCGAAGGCCCGGTCCAGGTCACCGCCCAGGCGGAAGGCACCGGCCAGCTCCATGGTGATGAAGCCGGTCAGCCACGCCGTCATAAACCGCGCCGCTTCCAGTGCATCTGCTTCCCCGACGGCGGAACGGGCTGCGGCGAGGACCGGTTCGCTGGCACGGGCCAGGTCATCGGGCGAGGCCGCCCGCGTCTGGATCAGCCGAAACGCTTCCGGCCGCTGATGGGCGAAGGACCGGTACGCACGGGCAAGTCCGGCCAGCGAGTCCTCAGCCTGCATAAGTTCACGAAGCTCCTCCAGCGTTGCCCGGGCGATCAGGGCAAGCAGTGCCTCCCGGTCTTTCACCCGCTTATAAAGGGAGGGCGCCCGGACACCCACCCGCTCCGCGACCGCGTTCATGGTGACGTATTCAGGACCGCCGCCTTCCAGGGCAGCCCTGCCCGCTTCCACAATGGCTTCAAGCGACGTGCGCTGGGGTGCCGGCATGGCTTCTCCTGACAATCGTTGGCTATTGACATTAGCCATCATAGCTAATTAGGTTAGCCATGTGGCCGGACACGCCGGTCTGCCAGAAGGAGAAGCCATGAAGCTCGGACCAAACCTGCACCGGATCGGCAACGACATAGTTGCCGCCTACCTGGTGGTGACCGACGACGGCATCACGGTGATCGACGCCGGGCTCGCCGGCCATTGGCGGGACCTGCAGCAGGAACTGGCAGCCCTGGGCCGTCCACTGACCGATATCCGCGGCGTCGTGCTGACCCACGGGGACACGGACCACATTGGTTTTGCCGAGCGGCTGCGCCGGGAAACCGGCGTACCCGTCTATGTCCATGCCGCGGATGAGGCCCGGGCGCGCGGAACGAAGCGCTACAAGCCTGCTCCGGGCTCCGCCGGCAGCATGCGGCCGGGCCCTACCGCCCGGTTCCTGGCCTACTCTGTCCGGAAACAGGGCTGGCGCACCACCTACCTCACCGACGTCGTGCCGGTTGCAGACGGAGATGTCCTCGGCCTTCCGGGATCACCGCGGATCATTGGCCTTCCCGGGCACTCGCCCGGCAGTGTGGCCATCCACGTCCCGGAGGCCAAGGCGCTGTTTGTGGGTGACGCGCTCACCACCCGCAATGTGCTCTCCGGCAAGGCCGGCCTGCAGCCGTCGCCGTTCACCGACGATCCGGCGCAGGCTCTGGACGTGCTGGATAAGCTCACCCAGCTCTCAGACGTCGGCTGGGTGCTGCCCGGGCACGGCACGCCCTGGAACGGGAACGTCAGCACTCTGGCCAACGAGGTCCGCTCCAGGACGTAAACGCGGGAAAGCTAAGCCGGTCTGATGGAGGGGCTAGCGGCCATGGCCCGGTCCGTTGCCCTTCCCCGGGCCGTGTCCGCTCCCTTTCCCGGGGTCGTGGCCTTTCCCGGGACCGTGGCCTTTGCCTGGCCCATGCCCCTTGCCCGGCCCGTGGCCGTGTCCCGTGCCCGGGTTCCAGACGCGGTCATTGATGAACTCGGCCGGCTTGTACTGAATGAAGTCAGCTTCCCCGAGCCCCAGGGACTCGGCCCGCCGGTCCAGCTGCCGGGGATCGGCGAGGTTGGCCCACCGGCCGGTATCCAGCCGCTCATCCATTGCCAGCACGGCCGCCACCCGCTCAGCGTCCGTGAAGGTGCAGTGCCCTGTCCGTTCGACGAACGACTGCCGCAGCAGCGGCGTCGCCCGTGCCTCCCGCACGGTTTCGGCATATTCCTCCATGTATTCCACCGGCGCCAGGATGTCCGCCAGGGTGTGCATGGTCAGGACCGGGATCTGCAGGTCTCCCTGGGGTGTGGAGGTGCGGTCCATCCAGTCGAGGGCTTCCTCATCCGGCTCAATGTCCGCAGCAGCGGTGAGCGTGCGCAGGTCCCGCTTCAGGTCCAGTCCGGCGGTACGGTAGAGAGCGTCCACCTGCTGCCTCTGTGCGGATTGCTGCAGCAGGGCACGGTAGTCCACGCCCTGGTTCCAGCCGCTGTCGCCGTCGGCCGCAGTGACAATCGAAACGCGGGAACCGACTACGAACGGAATGGTCTGCAGCAGCCAGTTGTATTGCGCTTCCTGCTGGGCCGCGAAGTCCCTGCGGTCCGGAGCGCTTTCGCCGCTGAACCAGGTGGGCGTATTCATCAGTGCCGCGGCGAGCGCAACCTTGGCCCGTCCCTCCGGAGTGGCCTGCGCCTGCTGCACCGCCTGCATCAGGGCGGTGATGGTGTCTCCGGCTTCCGCGGACGTGCGGAAGCCGGTCAGCTGCAGGTCCTGGCCCGGCAGCAGCAGTTCGGCGAGCGCGTGGATGCCGTCCAGCTGGTAGTTGTTCAGGTTGATGCCGCCGCCGAGCAGCCCGCAGGTGCTCACTGCCCCGTCCACTCCGCTGTCCGGGGTTTCGGCGATCAGGCTGCTGACCAGCCCTCCCATGGACGTACCGAAAGCGATGGTGCGGTCCGGTTCCCCTGCTGCCGCGGAGAATGCCGCCAGCGTGTCCAGCTGGTCCTGGACGGCTGTTCCCAGCGCCCATCCGGCGCTGGCATACGACGACGCCGCCACGGCGAATCCGCGGTCCGTCAGGGCCTGAGCGGTGGAGTCAAAGCCAGGGTCCCAGGCCGGGTTATCCGGCCCGGGACGGAACCCGTGGCTGTACAGCACCAGTTTCCCGTTCCAGCCGGCGGGTACTTCCGCTGCCCACGTTGCTCCGTTGGCCAGTGTGCCGCCCAGTTCGGTCACCGGCGGTGCCGCTGTGGATGTGGCAGTGGCGGTGGCCGGTGCTGCGACCAGTGCCAGTGCCACGGCAATTCCCAAGGTAGTCAGTCTTCTCATGCCTTGTTCCGATCCTTCCTGCGCCGTTGCAGATGGTTCCCCCCGCTGGGGTCATCCTTCACGACGCCGGAGCAACCGGCAAGGAAAACTAGAGCATCCCGACGTCTTCGTTCCAGAGCGTCGGGTAATCCGTCATGAATTCCTCCATGAGCATGGCGCAGGCCGGATCGTCGAGGACCTCAACCTGCACGCCCCGCTGCCTCAGCAGGTCTTCGGGTCCGCGGAAACTGCGGTTTTCACCGATGATGACGCGTGGAATCCGGTACAGCAGGATGGCCCCGGTGCACATGTCGCACGGAGAGAGCGTGGTGACCATTGTGGCCCTGGTGTAGGAACCTGCAGGAAGGCGTCCGGCGTGTTCCAGGCAGTCCATTTCTGCGTGCCGGATGACGCTGCCGAGTTGCTGGCGCCGGTTCCGTCCGGTGGAAACAATCGTGCCGTCCACGAAGAGGGCGGCGCCGATGGGTATTCCGCCTTCTTCCTTGCCCTTGCGTGCGGCGTTCAGGGCGGGCAGCAGCAGCTCCGATGTCATGGCCCCACACTAGGGCCCTGTGTCCTGCGTGCGGAAGGGCGCGGCTCCGCTCAGCCGTGACTGTGCGTCCGGGCCCTTTCCACTCGTTCCCGGACCTCCGGGGCCACCTCGGTACCGAACCGGGTGATCTCCTCAGCGTCATCAGAGGCCAGGATGAAGCCTGAGATCCCGTACTGCAGTGCCATGTCCGTTAGTTCGTCGGCCCACTGGCCCGGCGGTCCCTGCAGCAGTCCCCGGTTGGTGGAGCCAAAGGACCCGCTGATGTTCAGCAGCCGCCGCACCGAGCCGGGGTCCCTCCCGGCGGAGGCTGCGCCGTCGTCGATCACCGCATTCAGCGCAGCCAGGTCCGGCGGGCCTCCGCGCAGGTATCCCAGCGACGGCAGCCAGCCGTCCGCTGCCGCTCCGGTGAGGCGCAGCATGCGCGGCTTGTAGGCACCGAGCCAGATTCCGACGTCGTGTGCCGGTGCCGGACCCCGCTTGGCTCCGTGAACCTGGTGGATTTTTCCGTCGACCCGGAGAGGAGCGGTGGCCCCGGTGTCCCAAATACCGCGGATGATGCTGATCGCGTCCTCAAGTCCGGTGACGGCGTCCCCCGGGGCAAGCCGCTCGCCGCCTGCTGCGGCAATGGCGTCCCAGAAGGCTCCAGTCCCCAGTCCGAGCTCGAGCCGTCCGCCGCTGAGCAGGTCCAGGCTGGCAGCGCTGCGGGCAATAATGACCGGCTGCCGCAGCGGCAGGTTCAGCACGTCGGGCACCAGCCGGATCCGCGAGGTCCGCGCGGCTGCGTAGGACATCAGTGTCCATGTATCCAGGAACCGCGGCTGATAGGGATGGTCCTGGAAAGCGGCCAGGTCCAGTCCGGCCTCTTCCGCTGTTACAGCCAGCTCGACTGCCCGCAGCGGAGGCGATGCCACCGGTGTGATGAAGGCGCCAAAGAGCAGGTCGCGGCCGTAGTCGGGCATAACTGTCTCCTTGCTCCGGTGATGGTGCCGGACAGTCTAACGGCTGCCGGCGTGCGCGGAAGCCGTCCGGGCTTTGTAGGCTGGAAGGCGTGCTCCCTCATCTTTCCCCGTCCTCTGCCGTGACCGGCGCGGGCCGCTTCGCCCCCAGCCCGTCCGGCGAACTGCACGTGGGCAACCTCCGCACTGCCCTGCTGGCATGGCTGTTCGCCCGCAGCACCGGCAGGGACTTCATCCTGCGCGTGGAGGACCTGGACCGCGCCCGCGCCGGGGCGGAAGCTGTGCAGCTGCGGGATCTTGCCGCCGTCGGGCTCGACTGGGACGGAGAGGTGATCCGGCAGTCCGACCGCACCCCGGTGTATCTGGATGCCATCGAGAAGCTGCGTGCCGACGGCCGCGTCTACGAATGCTTCTGCACCCGCGCGGAAATCTCCGACGCGCCGCGCGCCCCGCACTCTCCGCCCGGCGCATACCCCGGCACCTGCCGCAACCTCTCCGAAGCTGAACGCGCCCGGCGCCGCCTCGAACGTCCTCCGGCCCTGCGCCTGCGTGCCGATGTCAGTGAGTACACGGTTCATGACGCCCTGTACGGGGACTACACCGGTGTGGTGGATGACCTGGTGCTCCTGCGCAACGACGGGGTTCCGCCGTACAACCTCGCCGTCGTGGTCGATGATGCAGCCCAGGGCATTGACCAGGTGGTCCGCGGGGACGATCTGCTCTCCTCCACACCCCGCCAGGCCTACCTCGCCTCGCTGCTCGGCCTGCCGCCGGTGGAATACGTCCACGTGCCGCTCGTCCTCTCTGAGAGCGGCAAGCGGCTGGCCAAGCGCGACGGCGCCGTCACCCTGGGCGCGCTGGCGGACCTGGGGATTTCCGCACCGGAGGCAGCGGCGATGATCCTGGGCTCGCTCGGGCTTCCCGGCACCCTCCCTGAAGCGCTGGAGGTTTTCGATCCGGGCCGGCTACCGCGGGAACCGTGGATCTTCACGCCACCGGCGGCTCCCTCCGCTTCCTGAGATCCGGGGTGGTGCACCGTCCGGACTTGGGTGTTAACTGGGGCGCATGCCTCTAACCGGTGAATATGCCCCCAGCACCTCCAAGCGCTCCCGCGACCAGGCCGAGGAAATCGAGTCCTCCGGCGGCACCCGCGGCACCACCCTGAACGGACGCCCGGTGGTACTGCTGACCACCAAGGGTGCCAAGAGCGGCAAGCTGCGCAAGACTCCGCTCATGCGGGTGGAGCACGACGGCGATTACGCGGTGGTCGCGTCCATGGGCGGCGCTCCGAAGCATCCCGTCTGGTACTTCAACATCGTGGCGAACCCGCACGTGGAGCTGCAGGACGGACCGCAGAAATGGGACATGCAGGCCCGTGAAGTGACCGGGGACGAGAAGGCAGTGTGGTGGGAGCGTGCCGTTGCGGCGTACCCGCCCTATGCCGATTACCAGGCCAGGACCGACCGGGAGATTCCGCTCTTTGTACTGGAGCGGATGGAATAGCCCTCGCTGTCAGGCGGCGATCCGGGCAGCAGGTCCAGCTGCATCCAGCCCACGTCGTGCCAGGCGCCGTGCTTGATCCCGACCCGGCGGAAGACTCCCACCAGAGTGAACCCCAGTGAGCCGTGCAGCGCTTCGCTGGCCGGGTTGGGCAGCGTCATGCCCGCCACCAGGGTGCCGTAGCCCTGCTCCCCAGCCGCTGCACGAGGGCTGCGTACAGCCGCTTGCCCAGACCGGTTCCCCTCACGGATTCGTCCAGGGTCCTTGGAGCTACAGCGCGACAGTCCGGGTGAACCAGAGCCGGTACCGGAAACCGCCAATCCTGAATCCGAAGACCGGGATGTCCATCTTCGCCCTTCGGGTCAGGCGGCCGGTCCCACGGAGGCGGTCGACTCTCTGCCGTTCCTGCCTGTACTGCTCTGCTTCAACCATGCGTTGCCGGTAATCCAGCTTCGCCAGCTCTATCTCCATCAAGCTCATGTTCATCATCCCTCAGCACTTCTGACGCTTCCGCCGGGCAGCATCCGCCGGTCCGCTTCCGCAGGACCGTTTCCGCTCGTCCGCTTCCTTCCGCGAACGGGAGCTTCCGTGGATACGTGGCCGCTCCCACTGTTGCAGAACTGCCTCAACGCTAGAAGCGGTCAAGGGGCGAAACGACGCTTATCAGGACAGCTTGAGTCCGGATTGAAACGCATCGCGGACAGGTTTTGTCCGCAGGTTCACCTGCTGGTTTCCATGACCCGAAATCCGGTCAGGACGTGCAGCCAATTCCGTCGCCGTCGCCGTCGAACTTCGGATCCCAGCCGGGATCTCCCGGACGGATTGGTGCTGCTCCGGCAGCCTTGACGGCCGCACAATTGGCGTACATCGGCGTCGTACTGGATACGGCAGCCTCCGGCGCCGGACCGACAGTCCGGGACGCTGTTCCCTCGCGGGCCGGAACGGGTTCGTCCGGGCAGGAAGCAAGGACAGAGGCGATGGCATCGTGTTCTGCCTGCGTCATCCACAGCCGGTACTCCGCCTTGACCGCAGTCTGGCGTGCGACATACTCGCAGCGGAAGGCCTTGTTCGGCGGCAGCCAGGTAGCGGCGTCGGAATCCGATTTGGCGCCGTTCGCCGGGCCGTCAGCGGCAAAGAGGTTCAGCGGATCGTTGGCCAGCTGGCGGCGTTCCTCCGCCGAGAGCTGCTGGGCGCCCTTTTGCCACGCGTCCGAGAGCGCTACAACGTGGTCGATCTGCACGGCCGTGCTCGTAGTGTTTCCACGCACGAAGCTGATGGTGCTCCCGGTGTAGGGATCAACGAAGGTTCCTGATGCGACAACGCAGTCCTTGGTGCCGGGTTTGAACGTCTCATTTGTCAGGTCGCGGGCAAGAATGTCGTTCCGGGTGTCGCAGCCGTTATGGTCCACGTCCGCCCAGGCGGGCCCGAACTCTTCGCGGCTGTAACCGGTCTTTGGAGCGCGGCCCTTGATGGGAATCCCGCTCAGCTGTTCCAGCGCCGTTCCGGCCTGTGGCTCTGTTATTGAGGAAGAAGCGGCCGGTGAGGCCGGCAGCTGTGCTGCCGAATCCGTCTCCTGGGGGACGCAGGCAGTTCCGAAGAGAATTACGGGGAGGACGGCAAGGGACAGCAGGGCGGGGCGCAGGTGTTTCATCGCCCCTAATTATCCGTGCCCCGAATGCCGTTCCCGTGCAGGCTCGCGGGGTCCCGAGCCTGGCCCTTCCAAGCGCCACCCTTCCGCTGGGCGCCTTGGGCCGCGTAGATTCGGGTCAAAGCCGTCGCAAGGAGATGCACATGGCCACGGGTAAGAACGGCTCACAGTCAGGCACTAAAACCTCTGCCCGCATTGGGAAGGCAGAGGATGAGCTTGCGGAAGAACTCACCGAACGCCAAGCCTCATCCGACGGCGGGAAAAGCCGGGTCTCGGTCGCGGAGGACTACGCGGCAGAGCTTGATGAGCTCGGGGAACTTGATTCAAAGACCGCCAAGGTTCGGGACAAGGGCGACGACGCTGCCTGGCGGCACAACTATCCATACACCAAGAAACTCAGCCGCCGAAGCTACGAACGGCAGAAACGGCAACTGCAGATCGAGCTGCTGAAGATGCAGCTGTGGGTCAAGGACACCGGGCAGAAGATGCTCATCATCTTCGAAGGCCGTGACGCTGCCGGCAAGGGCGGTGCCATCAAGCGGTTCAATGAGCATCTGAATCCCCGCGGATCTCGGGTGGTGGCGCTCGAAAAGCCCAGCGACCAGGAACGCACGCAGTGGTACTTCCAGCGCTACATCGCCCGGCTGCCCAGCGGCGGGGAGATCGTGATGATGGACCGGTCCTGGTACAACCGTGCCGGCGTCGAACGCGTGATGAACTACTGCACGCCGGCCCAGTACCTGGAATTCATGCGGGAGGTTCCCGAACTGGAACGCATGCTCGTGAATTCAGGGGTACTGCTGCGCAAGCTCTGGTTCTCCGTTGGCCGCGCCGAGCAGCTGGCCCGGTTTGCCGCGAGGGAAACAGATCCGGTCAAGCAGTGGAAGCTCTCCCCCACCGACCTTGCCAGCCTGGATAAGTGGGATGACTACACCCAGGCCAAGGAAGCCATGTTCTTCTACACGGACACCGGAGATGCGCCATGGACAGTGGTGAAGTCCAACGACAAGAAACGGGCCCGCCTCGAAGCCATGCGATTTGTCCTCGACAGTGTGGATTACCCCAACAAGGACCGCCGGGTCGCGCATGCTCCGGACCCGCTGATTGTTGGTCCGGCCGCCAGCCACTACGAGGAAGGCGAGGAACCCGACGGACTGTTTCCGGTAGTCAAACCCCAGCCCTGAGCCCGGAACTGCCTATGATGAAACGGTGACTTCAACCCCGAGACCCGCATGAGTTCGCGCCTGCACAGCCTGGTTATCGAGTCTTTGGGGCGGCGGGTCGTTTCCGGGGAGCTGAAGCCCGGAGACACCATGCTCTCGGAACAGCTCGAGACCGAGCTGAACGTATCCCGCTCCGTTGCCCGTGAAGCTGTCCGGGTGCTGCAGTCCCTGGGGTTGGTGGAGACGGTCAAACGGGTCGGGATCCGCGTGCTGCCGGAGACATCCTGGAACGTTTTTGACCCGTACATCGTGCGCTGGCGGCTTGCCTCAGTCCCCGGCAAGGGTGCGCAGCTGCGCTCGCTGACCGAGCTCCGTTCCGCCGTCGAGCCTGCCGCAGCCGAACTGGCCGCCGAACACGCACCCGAGGACATGGCTGCAGAGCTGATGGCCGTTGCCGCAAAGATGCGTGCGGTGGGGCGGGCCGGTGATCTGCAGCAGTTCCTGGAGCTCGACATTCACTATCACGCCCTGGTTCTGGCCGCCTCGGGGAACGAGATGTTCGCACAGATGCAGTCCATGATCGCCGAGGTGCTGCGGGGCCGCACCGACTACGGTTTGATGCCGTCCCGTCCGCACGAGGAGGCGCTGCAGTGGCACGTCGACGTCGCGAACGCCATCCAGGCCGGCAACCCCGACGCCGCACGCGAAGCCATGGACCAGATCATGCGCCGGACAAAGTCTGAGGTCGAGGGTGTCTGGCGGGATGAGCCGAGGATCTTCACGCAGCCAGAGCGGCAGCCGGGGGCTGTGGAGGGGTAGTTCGACGGCGGACGTCGGGAACGTCGGGAACGTCGGGGACGTCGGGAACGCCGGGAACGCCGCGGGAGCGGGCTGACGGGGGTTGCTGTCTGCGGCACGGTAGCCCGGCGGCAGCGGCGATGCGGGCGCGATGCGGCAGCGGCGATGCGGGCGCGATGCGGCAGCGGCGATGCGGGCGCGATGCGGCAGCGGCAGCGGCGATGCGGCGCGATGCGGCGCGATGCGGCAGCGGCAGCGGCGATGCGGCAGCGGCAGCGGCAGCGGCAGCGGCAGCGGCAGCAACTCGAGCCCGTCAGCCCAGCCCTCTATTCCTCCACAGCCATGGCATCTCTCGGCGCGCAGAAATCCTTATCCACAGGCGCTGGACCTACTGGCCACACGGGAGCCGTGCATTTATAGCGTGTGGGCATGTTGGAAATGGAAGCAGTGCCTCCGATTGCGGCACCGACATCAACAGGCGCCTCGCCGAGTCTGCACCGGCGCTCCAAGAGCCTAGAGGGCACCGAGAACTGCAGCTTCGATCCGCGGCTGCCCGTCAAAGGCCGATCCACGGCTATGCCCGACCAGACCGGGCCGTCGCTGAGCGATGCCGGGCAACCTCTCACTCCTGGTCGCCGTGACCACCCCCTCCCTGTTTCGTCTCCCGCAACGAACTCGCTCCGTGAGAACGTCACTGCTTGGCTGCATTACCTGCAGGATCCCGTGCACGAAGCGGACATCGCCACTGAGATCGCCGACTCCGACCTTGTTGATTTGATGCGGGTGTTGGAGGAGTTGAAGTCAGCTGCTGCGGCGGTGCAGGCACGAGCCGCGGCAGCGTTTGACGCTTCGCAGAGACGCGCGCAGTCCCGTGCCGGGGTGCCTGCCGATCAGCTGGGCCGTGGGATCGGAGCGCAGGTCGCTCTGGCCCGCAGGGACTCACCGCACCGCGGCGCCCGGCATCTGGGCTTTGGCAAGGCCCTGGTCCACGAGATGCCTTATACCCTGGCGGCCTTGTCGGCCGGGGTGCTCAGTGAATGGCGTGCCACCCTGCTGGTCCGCGAAACCGCGTGCCTGGACCTGGAAGACCGTGCCCGGGTTGATGAGCTGATCTGCAAGGACCCGGACAAGCTCGAAGGGCTGGGTGACCGCAGGTTGATCGCCCGGATCCGGACGGTTACCCAGGCCCTGGATCAGGCTTCCCAGGTGAAGCGCAACGCCAAGGCCGTGGCAGACCGGTACGTGTCCTGCCGTCCGGCCCCGGACACCATGTCGTATCTGAGCGCTCTGCTGCCCGTCGCGCAGGGTGTGGCCGTGTATGCGGCGTTGTCCCGGGCAGCGGATGGGTTGCGGGCCTCAGGGGATGAGCGCGGGCGCGGTCAGATCATGGCCGACACCCTGGTTGAACGCGTCACCGGGCAGGGCAGTGCAGACCGGGTACCGGTAGAGGTGCAGCTGGTTATCACGGACCGGTCCTTGTTCCGGCAGTCAGGGCCGGACGAGCCGGCATACTTCCCCGGCTACGGGACCGTTCCGGGGTACTGGGCCAGGGAACTGATCAGCAAAGCCCTGACCAACCCGCCAGGACACAGCACCGTGCCCCTCAATCCGCTCCGAAGCGGCAACAGTACCCAGAGAAACAGCAGCAGACCTCGCAGCCCGCTCGGACGCGGCAGTCCCCAGGCCCCGCCAGGAAGCAGCAACAGTCCCCAGAGCCCACCCAGAAACGGCAACAGTCCCCAGACCGCACCAGGAAACAGCAACAGTTCGCACCAGACCGCACCTGGGCCCGGCAACAGTCCCCAGATCGGCGAGCCGGGTGGTCCGGAACCGGCGGATGTGGTGATGCTGCGGCGGTTGTACCTGGACCCGGTCTCGGGCGAGCTGGCCGCGATGGAGTCCCGGGCACGGGCGTTTCCGCCCGGGCTGGCCAGACTCATCCGGACTCGGGACCAAACCTGCCGCACACCCTGGTGCGATGCACCGATCCGCCACATCGACCACATCCAGTCCCACGCCGAGGGCGGTCCTACCACCTACACCAACGGGCAGGGCCTCTGCGAAGCATGCAACCATGCCAAGCAAGCACCCGGCTGGAACTCCACCACCCTCCAGCCGCAACAGCTGCCGCAACAACCGTTCCAACCGCAACGGCCGCCTCGGCCGCCAGAAGCAGTACCCCAGCCACCCCAGCTGCCCCAGCCACGGCACAAGGTCCGCATCACCACGCCCACCGGGCACGCTTACCTATCCGCCTCGCCGGCTCTCCCCGGGAGCGGGGACATCGCCACTTGCACGAGCACCACCACCGGGGAAAGCGGCTGAGTCTATGCCGCTGCCGCCGCCGTCACTCGCCGAAGCGCAGCAGCACCTTGCTGCTCACCGAAGCATCCTTCGCGACCGCAAAGGCCTCCAGTGCATCCTCTACAGCGAACTCGTGGGTGATAACCGGATCGATCTGCAGGCTGCCGTCGGCCAGGGCAGCGATCACCTCGTCGATCTCGTCGTTGAACCGGAAGGACCCAACCAGCTCGAGTTCCCGTGTAATTGCCAGGGAAATCAGCGCAGGCTGTTCGCCCGACGGCAGCAGACCTACCATGACCACGCGTCCGCCACGCGTCGCACCCTGAACGGCAGACATCAGGCCCCGGTAGCTTCCCGACGACTCAAAGCAGATGTCGGCATCCACGGCCGCAATCGCTTCCGCGTCGGTTGCGAGCAGGCTCCGCGACGCTCCAACCGCGCGAGCGGTCTGCAGCGGGAACTCGTGCATATCCGTCGTAATGATCTCTGCAGCGCCCCGGGTCTTCAGCACCGCAGTGATGAGCGCACCAATCGGACCGGACCCGGTGACCAATACCCGTTTCCCCCGCACATCGCCGGCACGCGAAACCGCATGCCAGGCCACCGCCGCAGGCTCGATCAGCGCGGCACGGCGCATCGGAAGCGTCTCCGGCAGCACCCGCAGCATCCTGGTCGGAAGGTTCACAAAGCGGGCAAAAGCACCCTCGGTGTGAGGGAACCGGGCTGCGCTGCCCAGATAAGTGCAACCGGGAGAAAGGTTCGGCCGGTCCTCGGGATACCGGGACCCGTCACCGGGACCGGGAGTCGCCGGATGAACCGCCACAGCGGCACCCTCAGCAGGCCCGGATCCGTCAGCGGCAGCGCGGACAACCCGCCCCACAACCTCGTGGCCCAGAAGCATCGGAGCCTTCAGAACCGACTCACCGGCAGCGCCGTGCTGCCAGTAGTGCAGGTCGGACCCGCACACTCCGCCGTACGCGATCTCCACAACGGCCTCATCGGCGGCCGGGGCATCCAGCTCAACGGGTTCAACCCGCAGGTCACCCGCACCGTGCGCTACTACTCCAAGAATCTCCATGGTCCTGCCTTTCACACCACTGTGGTCATGCCGCCGTCAATGAAGACGACCTGCCCGTTGACGAAGTTCGACGCATCCGATGCCAGCCAGATCGCCGGACCGACGATGTCCTCCACGCTCCCCCACCGTCGGGCCGGAGTACGGCCGAGGATCCAGGAGTTGAAGGCCTCGTCGTCGACCAGGTTCTGGGTCATCTCGGTGTGGATGTACCCCGGGGCGATCGCGTTGACCTGCAGCCCTTCGGCAGCCCATTCCGCCGTCATCGCACGGGTCAGGTTCCGGATACCGCCCTTGGATGCCGTGTACGGAGCGATGGTAGGCCGTGCCAGATCCGCCTGCACCGAGGCGATGTTGATGATCTTGCCCCGCCCGCGCGGAATCATGTGCCGGGCAGCTTCACGCCCCACCAGGAACGCGCTGGTCAGGTTGGTACGCATCACGCGTTCCCAGTCCTCGACGTCGAGCTCCAGCATCGGCACACGGTGCTGCACACCGGCGTTGTTGACCAGGATGTCCAGCGGACCGATTTCGCGCTCTACCCAGGCCACGCCGTCGGCCGCCGCAACAGCGTCGGTGACGTCGAACCGGCGCGCGAAGACGCGGTCCTCTCCAAACTCCGCGGCCAGCGCAGCCCGCGCTCCTTCCAGCCGGTCGGCATCCAGGCCATTGAGCACGACGACGGCGCCCGCACCTGCGAGCCCGCGGGCAATCGCGTTGCCAATGCCCCGGCTGGATCCGGTGACCAGGGCAATCCGCCCGGAAATATCAAACATGTTGGCAGCCAAAACTGCGGCTCCTCTCCGGCACCCGGTGAATCCGGGTACCAAAACGGCCGGGAACAGAGCTGCTCCCGGCCGGATGGATGTACTAGAACCCGGACGCGACCAGGTAAATCGCCAGCGCCAGGACGAACCCGACGACGCCGATCAGCGCCTGGCCAACGGTCCAGGTCTTCAGCGTGGTCTTGGTGTCCATCTGGAAGAACCGGCTGACCAGCCAGAAGCCCGAGTCGTTGACGTGGCCGGCGAAGACGGAACCGGCAGCGAGTGCCAGCACGATCGCCACGGTCTGTACCGCGTTGAAGTCGGGGTTATCCAGCACAACCGGCTGCACCAGGGCGGCGGCGGTCGTCAGGGCAACGGTGGCCGAACCCTGCGCAACACGGACGATCGCAGCGATCACGAAGCCGGCCACGATAACCGGCAGACCGACAGCGTCCAGCGAATCCGCAATCGCGTTGCCAATGCCGCTGGCGCGCAGGACACCGCCGAACATACCGCCGGCACCGGTGATCAGGATGATGGAGCAGACCGGGCCGAGTGCGGAGTCAACCACGGTTTCGATCAGGGTGCCGTTCTTGCCCTGGCGGCGGCCGAGCAGCCACATGGCAAGGAAGACGGTGATCAGCAGGGCAACCGGAGTTTCACCGAGCATGCGCAGGATCTGCACCCAGGTGTCGTCAAGGGAAACGAGGTCGGCGGCGTCAGCCATGTTCAGGCCGGTGTTCAGGAAGATCAGGACGAACGGGAGCAGCAGCAGCGTAATGATGGTGCCCAGGCTCGGCGAGGAGCGGAACTCGGACTCGACCGAACCCTTGGGCGCATCGAGGATGGACGGCACCGGGATGTTGAACTTGCGGCCCAGGAAGTGGCCGAACAGGTAACCGGCGAGGTACCAGGTGGGAATTGCAACGATCAGGCCGAAGATCAGGACCAGTCCGACGTCGGCGCCCAGCAGGCCGGTGGCGGCCACGGGGCCGGGATGCGGCGGAACGAAGATGTGCATGGCGGAGAAAGCCGCGGCTGCAGGGAAGGCGTAGGTCAGCAGCGATCCGCCCATGCGGCGGGCAACGGTGAAGATGATCGGCAGCATGACCACAAGGCCGGCGTCGAAGAAGATCGGGAAACCGAACAGCAGCGAGGCCACCGAGAGTGCCAGCGAGGCGCGCTTCTGGCCGAACTTGTTGATCAGCGCATTGGTCAGCACTTCAGCGCCGCCGGAAACCTCCAGCATGCGGCCCAGCATGGCGCCGAGGCCCACCAAAAGCGCCACGGTTCCGAGCGTGGAACTGAAGCCGCTGAGCATGGTGGGGACAATGTCCCCGGCCTGCACGCCTGTCGCAACCGCGGTCAGGAGGCTGACCAGGATCAGCGCCAGGAAGGCGTGGATACGGAATTTCATGATCATCACGAGCAGCAGGGCAATTGCTGCGACGGCGATCAGCAGGAGGCCGGGAGTACCCAGCGTCCAGTTGAGCTCAAGATCGGTCATCGTTGTCCTATCAGGATGGTGAGAGTGACTTGGTGGGGTAAGTAACTCAGTGGGGAAAGTCCGGGCTAACGCCCGGCGGGTCCGACTGCGGCTGCCGCACCAGCGGCAATTTCGTCGAGGCTCAGCGTGATGCTCAGCCGGATTCCGGCCTCGTCCTCGCCGAGTGGTTCAAGGGTTTCGAACTGGGAGTCGAGGAGACTCGGCGGCATGTACTCGTGGTCGCGCCGGGAAAGCCGCTCAGCGATCAGCTCGCGGGATCCCTCAAGGTGGACGAACTCGACGGTCGGAGCGTAGGACCGGATGAGGTCCCGGTACTTCCGTTTCAGTGCCGAACAGGCAACCACGGTGGCGGTGCCGTTCTGCAGTCCTGCTTCGAGCTCGCGGCCGATGGCACGCAGCCAGGGTTCGCGGTCCTCGTCAGTCAGCGGATGGCCTGATGCCATCTTGGCTTTGTTGCTGGCGGGGTGCAGGTCGTCTCCGTCAAGGAACGGCATTCCGAGTTCGGCGGCAATCGCCTGGCCCGCGGTGGATTTGCCCGATCCCTGGACGCCCATAACGACCAGCGGGGGATAAAGATTGTTCGCCAATGGCATGGCCAAACTCCTCAGACGCTCCATTACATCTGATTTGATATGGCATGGACCACTAATAAATCAGATTTATCAGGTCAAAAGTAGCACATCATCCACGGCCCCGGACGGGTACCGAGTGCAGCACACTAGCGGACAGACTGTTTTACGGATACATACTCGAAGATCACGCTGGTGTTGGTACCCGCAACCTCGGGATGAACGCTGATGTTGTTTGCCACCAGGTCCCGGAGCGCCCCGGAGTCAGCGAGCGCCACATGGATGAGGAAGTCCCGGTCCCCGGTGACGAAAAAGATGCTCTCCACACCCGGCAGCTGCGCGAGATAGTCCTTGAAGGTGGCCAGGTTTGAACGTGCGTGGGCGTGCAGCCGGATGGCGATCATTGCCTGCAGGCCACGTCCGGTAGCCGCGGGATCCACGTCTGCATGGAAACCCCGGATCACGCCTTGCTCCTGCAGCGCCCGGATTCGGCCATGGCAGGTGGAAGGAGCAATGCCGACGGCGGCCGCAACCGCATTGTTGGGCATCCGCGCATCGGAGCGGAGCAGCTCCAGGATCCTCCGGTCAACCGGATCCAGCACCCGCCGTTCCTTCGGTCCAGCCCCTACGGAAACTCCGATTATCAAATCTTCACTCATAACGCGGAGCCTATACAGAATCTCCTGCAAAACCATTGCTCCCACGACGTGGATTATTCGACGATGGCCGCAAGACTGACCACGTTAAGGAGCCGCCATGTACCCCCGCGCCGAAGCACCCCGCACCGCCGTCGTTGTTGGAGCAGGAATGGTGGGCCTCTCCACCGCCTGGCACCTGCAGGAACGCGGAGTAGAGGTCACCGTCCTGGACCGCTCCGGGATCGGCGCCGGAGCATCCTGGGGAAATGCGGGCTGGCTGACGCCGGGCATGGCCATGCCGCTTTCGGACCCGTCGCTCTGGAGCTACGGCGCCAAGGCACTGCTGGACCCCTCGGCACCCCTGCACATTCCGGCCCGGCTGGACCCAGAGCTGTTCTCCTTCCTGCTGCGTTTCGCCGCCCATGCCACCCCACGCGCCTGGGCCCGCACCATGTCCGCACTGACACCGATCGACAGGATGGCACTTGAAGCCTTTGACGAACTGACGGCCGCCGGGGTCCAGGCCTCCACACACAAGGGCCCGTTCATCATCGGGTTTGAGAAGGATGCCCAGAGTGCGCCGTTCATCCAGGAGATCCACCACGTGGAGAAGGCCGGGCAGTCCGTTCCGCTAAACCGGCTCCAGGACGCCCAGCTGAAGGTCCCCCAGCTCTCCGGCAACGTTGAATCAGTCTTCGCCATGGAAGGCCAGCGCTTTATTGAGCCCGGCCCGTTCGTGCAGGCCCTCGCGGAAGCCGTCCAGTCCCGGGGCGGCCGAATCCTTACGGGTGCCGAAGTGCAGTCACTGCGGCACGGCCCCCATGGCATCGCGGTGGAAACGTACGCGCAGGAACCGGTAACGGCCGACGTCGTTGTCCTCGCCACAGGCGCCTGGCTCCCCCGCCTGGCGCGGCCATTGGGCGTGAAGACGCTGGTACAGGCCGGCCGCGGCTACTCCTTCAGCGTGGCAACTGACCAGCCTGCCGAATTCCCCATCTACTTCCCGGCACGCCGGGTGGCCTGCACCCCCTACCAGGGCAGGCTGCGGATCGCCGGAACCATGGAGTTCCGCGGGCCGGATGAGCCGCTGCAGACGGGGCGCATTGACGCGATCCTCGCCTCGGTGCGTCCGCTGTTCACCAACATGGACCTGGATGACCTGGAGGACATCTGGGTTGGCCCGCGGCCGGTCACGCCGGACGGCCTTCCACTGGTGGGCGCCACCAGGGCTCCGGGAGTCTATGTAGCCGGCGGCCACGGGATGTGGGGAATCGTCCTGGGCCCGGCCACCGGAAAGCTGCTCGCCGAGCAAATCACCACCGGCGCTGTTCCGGAGGAAATCCGGCCGTTCGATCAGCGGATATACCCCCTTGGGTATTTGGATTTATACCCTAGGGGGTATTACCGTGGAGGTACCCCGATCCCCCAAAGGAGTACCCATGCTTATCGAACGCATCTACGACGAGGACCTGGCACAGGCCAGCTACTTCATCGGCTGCCAGCGCCTGGGCGAGGCGATCGTCGTCGACGCCCGCCGCGACGTCGCCCCCTACCTTGAACTCGCTGCTGCGAACGGCATGAAGATCACCGCGGTGACCGAGACCCACATCCACGCCGACTACCTCTCCGGCACGCGCGAACTGGCCGCCGCCACCGGCGCACAGATCTACATCTCCGGCGAAGGCGGAGCTGACTGGCAGTACGGTTTCGACGGTACCCGGATGTACGACGGCGATGCCATCACGATCGGCAACCTCACCATCAAGGCCCTCCACACCCCCGGCCACACCCCCGAGCACCTCTCCTACCTGGTCACCGACGGTGCGTTCACCGATCAGGCCGGCTACCTGCTTTCCGGCGACTTCGTCTTCGCCGGTGACCTCGGCCGTCCCGACCTGCTCGATGAAGCAGCCGGCGGCGTCGATACCCGTTTCGAAGGCGCCAAGCAGATGTTCGCCAGCCTGCGGGACAAGTTCCTCACCCTGCCCGACTACGTTCAGGTCCACCCCGGCCACGGCGCGGGCAGCGCCTGCGGCAAGGCACTGGGCGCCATCCCCTCCTCCACCGTGGGCTACGAGCGCCTCTACGCCTGGTGGGGCCCCTACCTCGCGGCCAATGATGAGCAGGGCTTCATCAACGAACTCCTCGACGGACAGCCCGAGGCCCACGCCTACTTCGCCCGGATGAAGAAGCAGAACAAGCAGGGTCCGGCAGTGATGGGCCCGCGCGAACCGCTGGCTGAAATCCCGGCCGCCGACGTCGTGACCAGGCTCGAGACCCGCGTAGCCACCTTCGTGGACACCCGCAGCGTTCCCGAACTGCACGAGGGCACGGTCCCCGGCGCCCTGCACATCCCCGCCGGCGGCAAGACCGCCAGCTTCGGCGCCTGGGCCGTGGACCCTGAGTCCGAACGCACGCGTCCGCTGATCCTGCTCACCGCAGACCAGGACCAGGCCCACGCCGTCCGCGATTCGCTGGCACGCGTCGGCATTGACGACGTCGCCGGGTTCGTCACCAGCCTGGAGGGACTCCCGCAGGCAGCACCGGCCACCATCTCCGCCACGGACCTTGATTCGTTCGACGCAGCAATGGTGCTCGACGTCCGCGCCCGCACCGAGCACGCGGCCGGCAACATCCCGGGCTCGCACCAGCTGCACGGCGGACGCGCCCTGTGGAACCTGGACGAGCTGCCTTCCGAAGGCAAGATCGTGGCGTACTGCGCCAGCGGCATGCGCAGCTCGATCGTCGGCCACGCCCTGCGCAACGCCGGGTACGACGTCGTCGAGCTCGAAGGCGCCTACCCCGCCTGGGCTGCCGCGCACGCTTCGTAGCACCAGCGATATAACCCCGGTCCGCTTCTCGCGGGCCGGGGTTTTTCGCTGTCCCGGGACCCAGTTTCTGCACCACGCACCATGTACCGCACCGACACCCCGGCACCGGCCCGGAAGCAAGTACACAAAAGCACCCGGCTGGTAAACCCAGCCGGGTGTTTTGTGCTCGACGCCGCGTTGTTACATGCCCAGGATTTCCTGCACCAGGACAAACGCGCCCATGGCCAGTACGAACCAGCCGAAGGCCTTCCGCAGGGCGGCCTCGGGAATCCGGCCGACCAGTTTGGCTCCGATGAGTGAGCCGACAATCGCCATGGCCGTGACGGCCAGGGTCATGCTCCAGTCGATCTGCACGGTGGTCAGGTATCCGGCCAGGCCAGCGAAGGATTTCATGGCAATAACCACCAGCGAGGTACCCACAGCGATCGCCATCGGCATGCCGCCGAGCAGGGCCAGGGCGGGCACCACCAGGAACCCGCCGCCGGCGCCAACCAGGCCGGTCACCAGGCCAACAACGGCACCGTCGGCAAGGATGCGAAGGATCGGCAAGTCGGAGTAAGCCTTGTCCGGGTCGGCCTTGCGCCGGCCGCGGAGCATGGCGATCGACGTCGCGATCATCATGAGCGAGAACGCGATCATCAGCACCACGGAAGGAATGCGGCTGCCCAGCAGGCCCCCCACGAACGCTCCGGCCATGCCGGCGGCACCGAAGATCAGTCCGGTCCGCCAGCGCACACGGCCGTTGCGGGCATGGCCTATCACGCTTACCGCGGAGGTCACGCCCACCACGAACAGTGAGGATGCGATTGCTTCCCTGGCGCCGAACCCGGCGACGTAGACCAGGATCGGCACAGTCAGGATCGAACCGCCGCCGCCCAGCAGGCCAAGCGACAGTCCGATCAGCAGGGACAGGCTGAGCACCAGCACCAGGGTGGGGGTCATGAGGCTGCGGGTCCGCCCTGCTTGGGCAGCGACCGGATGGCCGACTCACGCGTCGGCTCGGAAGCAGTCTTGTTCCACGGCATCCTGGCCAGCGCCGCGCCCATGGCGCAGGAGTTGGTTGCAGCGGAGAAGGTCAGGCCGGCGCCGATGCCGCCGGCGAGCACGCGGAGTTTCGGCGAGACAAAACGTCCGCCGGCCAGGCCCAGAACGACGGCGGAGCCGGCCACCATGCGCACCTGACGTTCGAGGTCCCAGCGCTTCTGGCCGCGGACGACGTCGCCGCCGGCCGCTGCGAAGGCGGGGACGCCGCCGGTCAGGACGTGCGCCGAACCGATGCCGGCACTGCCAAGGCGGGTGCGGGCCTGCTCGGCACGGGTGCCGGACTGGCAGACGAGCACAACGCGCTTGCCCAGGCGCTCGGCGAGTTCATCGGTGTGCTCGGACAGCAGCGGAAGCGGCACGTTGTAGGAACCGCGGATGTGCATGGCTTCGAACTCTGCGGCGAAACGGACGTCGATGACGATCAGGTCGTCCGGGTCCTTCATCCAGGTGCGGAGGGTCTGCGCATCAACGGAGGTTACGGCCGCGGGGGTGTTCGCAGTCATGGGGGTCCTTTCGGAGGAAGTGGGGGGAACTTCAACAATCCCATATACCCATGGGGGTATGCAAAACACCCCCGGGGGTATATGGCCGCCTCTATGCCCCGCCGCCGCAATCTGGGAATGTTGCTCCATGGAGACGGTGCTGCTCGGCCTGGCAGTGGGACTGGTGGTTGGCGCCATCGTGGGCCTGGTCGGCGCGGGCGGCGCCATCATTGCCGTGCCCGCCCTGGTTTATGTGGTGGGACTGGACCCGGAAGATGCCGTACCCACCTCGCTGATCGTCGTCGGACTGGCATCGCTGGCCGGCGCAGTGCCGCGGCTGCGCCGGGAAGTGAGCTGGCCACTGGTGCTGATGATCGCTGTGCCGGGCGTCCCGGCATCCTGGGCCGGGGCTGCAGTGGGAGAACTGCTGAACCCTGACTGGCTGATGCTGTGCTTTGCCCTGATCATGATCATCGCCGGGATACGGATGCTGGCGAGCGCCCGGAACCCTGCTCCCCCAGTGCGGCCCGCGGAGAACGGCAGCTGGGGTGGACTGGCGCTGCGCGGCATTCCGGTGGGACTGATGGTCGGGTTCCTCACGGGGATGCTCGGGGTAGGCGGCGGTTTCCTGATCATTCCGGCGCTGACCCTGCTGCTGGGCGTACCCATGGCCCGCGCCGTCGGCACCTCGCTGGTGATCATCGCCGTCAATTCAGCGTCGGGATTCGCGGCGCACCTGGATGGCCTGGCCATCGACTGGTCCCTGGCCCTGAGCTTCGCCGCCATGGCGATGGCCGCCTCACTCGCGGCGGCGCGGCTGGCGCACCGGCTCAACCAGACGGTGGTCAGCCGTATTTTCGCGGCCGTGATCTTCACCGTTGCCCTCGGTGTCCTCATCCAGACCGTACCGGCGCTGCTGCCCGCACAGGCTCCCGAGGCACCGGAAGACCCACCTGCAGCCAGCGCCAGCCTCGCCGCGAGCAGGCTGAGCTTCGGGGAACGGAGCCTGAATGTGCTGGTGGAGAACAACACGGGGACGGATATGGTGATCACCGCAGCCCAGCTGGAAACCGCCGCCTACTCCAGCCCCGCGCCATGGACTCCCGCCGACGGCGATGCCACCACGCTCCGTCCCGGCGGCCGTGTGGCACTGCCGGTTGAACTGCCGGAGGCGGCATGCAGCAATAACGGACCAGGCTTCGACGCCGCCGTCCGCCTGGACTTGGAGACCGAAGTGGAGGGGGCTGCGGGGGAACTCATTATTCCCGCAGCCGACCCCTACCGAACCGTCGCCCAGGCACACGGGCAGGACTGTCTGCAGCAGGAGGTCGACGCCGTCGCCTCCTTTGCCCTGGCACCGGAACTGGAGGTTGCAGCGGACGGCCGCACCGCCGTCGTCCGCATTCTGGTAACTCCCAGCGGCGGCTCGGGCATGGTCAATGTGAGGATCGGCTCGACGACACTGCTCAGCGAGGCGCCGGGGCAGCCGTGGCCCCGGGAAATCGAAGTGGACGCTGCCGATGAGCCATCGGTGATTCAGCTGCGGCTTGAACCGCCGGCAGAGTTCACGGCTGCGGTGTACGGTTTTGTTCGCTCGGCCTGTGCCGGCGGAGGGTGATCCCGGGGCTTTCCAGCGGTGATCCAAGCGTTGCACGCAGATCACGCCTTTGTGATCTGCGTTACAGGTGATGCTACCTGTTTAGGGAACCAAAAGGCCAAACCGACCTCACCACATCCCCTGACCTGCAGTTATGACGAACGGCCCAGCGTGTCAGGACTGCGTGAGACGATAAAACCATGCCCGACACCATGCCCCTGATCGATGTCACCGACATCATCCGAGTGGTGGGTGGTTCCGCGTTCCAGCGGGGCCAGGGTTATGCCAAGGGAGGGTCCGTCGAATCCCTGGACTGGGACGGCGCCGGCCATGTCCTGCGTGCCCGGGTCCGCGGCCATGCCAGCACCCCTTACAGCACCATGCTGGTCCTCGAAGCCAAACGCCAGGGCGATTACCGGTTGGTGGACAACCACTGCAGTTGCCCGGTGGGGTACGACTGCAAGCATGTGGCTGCCGCGGCCCTGCAGAGCAACACCGAGCACCTCATCGGCCGGCAGGAACTGCGCAGCGCCTCCGCCCAGCCTGCCGTGCCCGCCTGGCAGGCGTCCCTGCAAAGCCTGCTGGAGGGCAGCACCAGCAGCGAACCCAGCCGAATCACTCCCCTGGGCCTGCAGTTTGAACTGCGGCGGCGCGACGGCGGTTCCTCAGGAGTGTGGGGGCCGCCCGCATCCCGACGGACTGTCCGGGCACCGGCTTGGCGGCTGGGAGTCCGGCCGGTGGTCCGCAATGCCCGCGGCGCCTGGGTCAAGAACAACCTGGCGTGGACGAACCTGGCCTATCAGACCTACGGACTGAAGCTGGATCCGGAGCAGCACCGCTGGTTTTCCCAGTTCCCTGCCCTGCACCGGTCCAACGGCGTGAGCTATTTCGGCCAGAACGACTCATGGCTTTACCTGGACGACTTCGCCAACCCCCTGTTGTGGCAGCTGCTTAGCGAAGCCCGGCGGCTGGGCGTGGAGTTCGTCGGCACCAAAAAAGACGTCACGGTGCACGTCGGCTCCGAAGCCATACTTGCCCTCGATGTCCGCTCTGCTGCGCAGGAGCACGGCCCGCTGCAGCTGCTGCCCAGCCTGGAAATCGACGGACAGTCCTACCCGCTGGATACTGCCGGCATCATCGGAAGCCACGGCCTGTATGTCCAGGCCGCCAGCGGCATGATCCTGCTGGCACCGAGCCCGCGGACCCTGACGGAACAGGACCGGACACTGCTGGCCGGCAACGCCCCGGTGACCATCCCGGAGTCAGACACCGGCCTGTTCCTGGAGAAGTTCTATCCGAAGCTGCGCCAGGTGCTCCCGGTGACCAGCAGCGACGAATCGGTCCAGTTCCCGGAGGTTGAGCCGCCGGTCCTGGTCCTGACTGCCGCCTTCCAGCCGGAGGACGAGCTGGCCCTGGGCTGGGAATACGAATACCGGCAGGGAACCACCTCCATCCGGATTGCCCTGGATACGCGCCCCTCCCCGTCAGACCCGGCCGCGCGGGACGTGGGAGCGGAGACCGAGCTTCTGGAAACGGCACGGAAGGTGCTGGGGTCTGCACCGCACAACACCGTGCTGCACGAGATCGAAACCGCCGAGTTCAGTGAGTACACCCTGCCGAAGCTGCAGAAAGCGGACGGCATCCGCGTGGACATCCTGGGTGAACGGCCGGACTACCGGGAGCTGACGTCCGCTCCGCAGCTGAAGATCACCACCGTTGAAACCGAACGCCGGGACTGGTTCGACCTGGCGGTGATGATCACGGTCGAAGGCCGGCAGGTCGCCTTCGCCGATGTATTCAAGGCCATCGCCAAGGGCAAGACCAAGATCAAACTTGTGGACAACACCTACCTGTCCCTGGACCGGCCCGAATTTGAACGGCTGCATGCCCTGATCGAAGAAGCCCAGGCCCTGCAGGAGTGGGACACCGGAGAGCTGGGTATCAGCAGGTACCAGGCCGGACTCTGGGCTGAGCTGGAGGAACTGGCGGAGGAAACCGAGCAGGCAGCAGCGTGGCGCGCCGCGGTCAGCGGGCTGCTGGAACTCGAATCCGTGGAACCTGCCCCTCTGCCGGCGGGACTGCGGGCAGAGCTGAGGCCCTATCAGGTTCAGGGCTATAACTGGCTGTCCTTCCTCTGGGAGCACGGGCTCGGGGGTGTCCTGGCTGATGACATGGGACTGGGCAAGACCCTGCAGGCGCTGGCGCTCATTGCCCGCGCCCGGGAAGTGCAGCTGGCCGGACCAGCAGGGAACGGGCCCCGCCGGCCTTTCCTGGTGGTTGCCCCCACCTCAGTGGTACCGAACTGGATTTCCGAAGCTGCCAGGTTCACCCCGGGCCTGCGTGCCGTCTCGATCCCGGACACAAGCAACAAGTCCCGCCGCAAGCTGGGCGACCTGATCGACGGTGCGGACATTGTGGTGACGTCCTATGCGGTGTTCCGGCTCGACTTCGCTGCCTACCGGACCCAGGAGTGGGATGGGCTGATCCTGGATGAAGCCCAGTTCGTGAAGAACCGCACCACCCGGGCCAACCAGTGCGCCAGGGACCTGCCGGCTCCCTTCAAACTTGCCATTACGGGAACTCCAATGGAGAACAACCTGATGGAGCTCTGGTCCATGTTCGCGATCGTGGCGCCGGGACTCTTCCCATCCGCCCGGCGGTTCGCCGAGGAGTACCAGCGCCGGATCGAGAAGTCCCAGGACATGGCCCAGCTGGGAAAGCTGCGCCGCCGGATCAAGCCGCTGATGCTGCGCCGCACCAAGGAAGCAGTCGCTTCGGATCTGCCTGCCAAGCAGGAGCAGGTGCTGGAGGTGGACCTCACCCCGAAGCACCGCAAGATCTATGAGACGCATCTGCAGCGCGAGCGGCAGAAGCTGATGGGCCTGATTGAGGACATGGACCGGAACCGGATGATCGTGTTCCGGTCGCTGACCCTGCTGCGGATGCTCAGCCTGGACGCCTCGCTGGTGGACCCGGAAAACGCAGGGGTCCCCTCCGCCAAGCTCGATGCCCTGCTCGAACAGCTCCAGGACGTCACCGCTGAAGGGCACCGGGCACTGGTGTTCAGCCAGTTCACGTCCTTCCTGAAACTGGCTGCCCAGCGGCTGGACGACGCCGGAATCACCTACACCTACCTGGACGGCTCCACCCGGAACCGCGCTGAAGTCATCGCCGCCTTCAAGGACGGCCAGGCCCCGGTCTTTTTGATCAGCCTGAAAGCGGGCGGTTTCGGGCTGAACCTAACCGAAGCCGACTACGTCTTCCTCCTGGACCCCTGGTGGAACCCGGCCACGGAAGCGCAGGCCGTGGACCGCACGCACCGCATCGGACAGACCCGTTCGGTGATGGTCTACCGGATGGTGGCCCGCGGAACCATCGAGGAAAAAGTCATGGCACTCAAGGAGCAGAAGGCCGCACTGTTCTCCTCCGTACTGGACGACGACGCAGTGTTCAGTTCCGCCCTGACGGCTGAGGACATCCGGGAACTCCTGCAGTAACCGCCGGATCAGCCCGAACTCCGCCCACGCCACATTCAGCAGTGAATTCCTGCACAGCGTTTCACCCGGCATCCGCGGATTTCCGCGCCTGCGCGGCTTCCGCCAGAATTTCTACCCCTTGTAGAAATGGGTATTTTGGGAATGTTGCCGGACCCGGGCCGGCACCCGAAGACCAGCAAGGAAAAGACAGACTTGAGTCTCAAAGAAGCCATCCGTCCGAACGCGGACGTCCGTCCCGCCGAAACGCCCCCTGAAGACAGCGACGAGCTGGTGCACGTCTTCTGCACCCCCTGCAAGCGCCGGGCTATGCAGCATGCCAGGCGCCCCAAGCCGTACTGCGGCAAAACCATGCCCAACCGGCCGCTGCGCAGCGACAACGCCCATCTGCCGGTCTGCGTGGTGTGCGTGGAGCTGGCCCGTTCCGGTCCCTGCCCTTCCTGCGGAATGCAGGCCCGCCTCTAGGGAGCCATTCCCAGCACCGGTCCCGGTTTGTACAGTGGGTGGATGGCTACCCAGGAACGTCCCATAGGCTTTTGGCTCAAACTGCTGGACCAGCTGGTCGATGAGCAGTTCGGCGCAAGTTTTGAGGAGCACGGCGTCACCCGCAGGCAGTGGCAGATGATGAATCTGCTCACCAACGGGCCCGCCAGCGAGAAGGAGCTCTCCGATCAGCTCAAACCCTTCTTTCCCACGGTGGAAGCCGGGACCTCCGCTGAGATGATCGAAGAACTCGCCGAAAGCGGCTGGGTGGAACTGCGTGAGCAGGAGTACGCACTGACAGATCTGGGGACGCGCAGCCTGGAGAACCTCCGCGGCGCCGTCGAGCGCATCCGGGAGCAGCTGACCGTTGATGTTTCGGAGGAAGAGTACACGGCGCTGGTTTCCGTAATGCAGCGGATGGCCGCCAACCTGGGCTGGAAGGACGGCCCGGACACCCAGGACACGCCTGGGATGTAACCGGCCGTACCGCCGTCGGGACCGCTCATGCAGGTAGTCTCCGGGCATGGGGAAACGGATCTACGTTGAAATACCCGTGAGCGCGCCGATGGACCGGCTGTGGCATCTCACGCAGGATTTGTCCTGCCATTCCCGGTGGGACCTTCGGTTCAGCCGCATCATTGCCACGAACGCCGCCGAACCGCTGACGTTCCGGTACGAATTCCGCCTTCCCTTCCACACAATCCATGGAACCGGTACGTCCCTTGGCACGCGGACAGGAGCCCAGGGCCACGCCACCTCGGTCTTAAAGTTCACCACCGCGGATCCGCTCTCACCCATCGGCCCCGGCGCAGGTTACTGGCGCTACGTCCCTGACGGAGAGAGGACCCGGTTCATCACCGGATACGACTACTCCCCCGGGTGGGGCCGCCTGGGGCGCTGGCTGGACGCGCCCCTAATCCGGCCAGCGCTTGGCTGGGCCACGGCATGGAGCTTTGACCGCCTGCGGCTGTGGGCTGAAGAAGGCCTGGCGCCGGAGCGCACCCGGAACGCCTGGCTGCTCGACGCCGGGGCACGCGCCGCCGCGGTTGCGGCGGCAGTCACCCTCTGTGCCGTCCGACCCGGGCCGGCGGCTGGCCTGGTGGCAGGGTCCGCCGTCGCCGCCGCATGCCTGGCTCCCGCCCGCCGGGAAGTCCCCCGGGCCGCCCGGTGCCTGCGCCGGGCACGGGACGGCAAGACCGGCGTGGCGCCGTCGTCTCTCGCGTCCTTGAAGGAACCGGCATGAATACCGGACCCTCCATTTTTGCCCGCGCGCTGGGAGCGGACTTTGAGCGGCTGCACCCCATGCTGCAGCTTCGTTTCGGAGTAGATCCCGGTGCCGGCTATGCCTGCGTGGGCCGCGGCGTGTTCTCCGAGCTGCGCCGCGGAGCATGGTGGACCGTGCCGTTCCTGAATCTCGGAGCCTTCCGGAACATCCTTTTCCCCGAGCATGGGAACAACGTTCCCTTCACTATTGAGAACTACCCGTACGTGGACGGTCTGGGCCGGACGACGGTGACGTTCACGCGGACCCTTGAAGCACGGGCGGGAAGACCCCGCCGCTTTGATGCGACCATGATCCTGGGCAGCAGGGGCACCGTGGTGGATTACCTCGGCACACACCAGCACCTGGCCACCGACCTGGACCTTTCAGTGCGCTCGGACGGCTCCCTGCACCTGCGGTCGACGGACCTCCGCTTCTATGAGGGTCCGGTGCGTTTCACGGTGCCGCGGTTCCTGACCGGCACCGCGGATCTGTATGAGGCCTACGACGACGAGCGCCAGGTTTTCACCATCCAGCTCCAGGTGCGGAACCCTGTTTTCGGCTTCCTGTTCGGCTACCGCGGCGAGTTCACCTGTGAGTTTCCGCCCCTCCCGCCCGGCGGCACCCCGGCGAGGCTGCGTCCGGCCCGGGAGGAAAGCCGGGACTAGTGCCCCTTGAACGCCTCCGCCAGCCACCAGGCACCGCCGTCGGACGCGATCTTTGCATCGATAACCAGCGGCACGGTCCGCGGACCCTCCAGCCACTGGCGGACTGCGGCAAGGTCACCGCGCGTGCGGACGGTGATGCCCTCAGCGCCATAGCCGCGGGCGATTGCGGCAATGTCCGTGTCCGGGAAGGTCACCGTCTCCATGTCCGCTTCGGCGCCGCCTGCCCCAAAGTGGTGGACCTCGGCACCGTAGGCGGCGTCGTTGTAGACGATGGCCACCAGCGGCAGGTTCAGGCGTACAGCTGTTTCGAGCTCGGAGATGGCCATCAGGAAGCCTCCGTCGCCGGTGCCAAGCACCGGAAGCCGGTCCGGGCGGGCCAGCGCCGCCCCGACCGCGGTGCCCAGGCCCAGGCCAATGGACTGGAACGCCTGGGTGAAGCAGAAACCGAACTCGTCCGGCACTGCTAGGTGGGTGGAGGGATAGCCCATGAAGTTGCCGGAATCCACGGACACCAGCCGTTCAGCGGGCAGCAGGTCGTCGAGTTCAAGGGTGAGGACCCGCGGGTCGATCCGGTCTGCGGTGGAGAGGTCCTCTAGCGGAACGTCCTGCCAGCGTGAACCAGCGGCGATCCGCGCCGCCGTCTCCGGGGTCCGGTACTTTTCGGCCGGTTCGGAAACCGTTGCCTGCAGCTCTGCCAGGACATCGGCGGCGGTTGCAGCGCAGTCGCCGATAACGCCGAGGTGGATCTCCCGGTTGGCTCCGAGTGCGGAGTCCTCCAGGTCCACCTGGACCACAACGGCGTCGGGGTTGATCAGCGAACCGTGCCGCATGGTCCACATATTCAGGGTGCAGCCCCAGCCAATAATCAGGTCCGCCTCGCTGATAAGCGCTGCAGTCTCCGGCGCGGAGAAGCCTCCGGCGATGCCGAGGTTGAATTCCTCGCCGTTGAAGAGTCCGTTCGCGACGGCGCTGGTGGCAAGGAGCGCACCCGACTGGGCGGCGAGGGCCCTCAGCTCCGGACCCGCGTCCCGGGCACCGCGGCCGGCAACGAAGACCGGACGCTTAGCAGTGCCGAGGATGTCCGCCAGCCCCCGCACCAGGGTGGCATTGGGCCGGACGAACCCGGTGGGCGGCACCGGGACCGCACGGTCCGGGAGGCCTGCGGGAACCGGCTGGGACTGGACATCCAGCGGCACGCTCAGCACCACTGTCCGGCGTTCGTTCTGGGCGGTGCGGAACGCCCGGATGGTGTCCGCTACTGCACTGGCGGCCGAATGGACCCGCTCCGGAACAGCGCCCAGGCTGCGTGCCAGTCCGTCCTGGTCGATCCGGAAGTTTGACCGCACTGCCGGCGCGGCGGCGTCGGCGGTCAGGACGATCATGGGCGTGCGCGACTTCGCGGCTTCGCCGATGCCGGTGGCGGCGTTGGTTAGCCCGCAGCCCTGGTGGGTGGTCAGCACGGAGACCAGGCCGGACATTCGGGAGTAGGCATCAGCCATGGTGGCGGCACCGCCCTCATGCCGGGCGGCGGTGAACGGAACGCCGTTCGCTCGCAGGGCATTGGTCAGGTGGAAGTTGCCGCTGCCGACCACACCAAAGGCGTGGCTGGCTCCGAGCTGGGCGAGGGTGCGGCCAATGGCTTCGGCAACGTTGTCCATCGAGGGGAAGCTCCTGTAACTCTGTGCGGCTTATTTCCTAGAACTGTATGGCCCGGCAGCGGGGCCTGCCCAACTTGGGCCGCGTCATGTATCGACCCATGAACGCCGTCCCGGCCCTGTGCCGGGTATTCTCAGGCAAACGTTTTCGGCCTCGGACAGGAATACGAACCATGTCTCTCCCCCGCACGGAACCCGGGTTGCTCCAGCACCTCATCGCTGCGCTCGACGGCGGTGCGCTCGAAGTTGTTGACCTCACCGCACCGTTGAGCAGCACCATCCCCACCCTCAAGCTGCCCGATCCCTTCGTGAACCTGATCGACTTCAGCCTGGAGCAGGTCAGTGCCTTCGATGAGCCGGGACCGTTCTGGAAGCACAACAACATCCACACCGGCGAGCACATTGGCACCCACGTGGACGCGCCGTCGCACTGGATCACCGGGCGCGACGGTGACGATGTCTCCCAGATCCCCGTGAAGCGGCTGGTGGGCCCCGCCGTCGTGCTGGATTTCAGTGCCGAAGCTGCCGCGGACCCCGATTTCCTGGTGGAACCGGAACACATCCAGGCCTGGGAAGCCGAGCACGGTGCCCTGCCCAAGGGTGCCTGGCTGCTGCTGCGCACCGGCTGGGACAAATTCGTTGACGACGCCGACGCCTTCCTGAACTTCGACGAGACCGGTTCGCACACCCCCGGCATCTCCGCCGCCTGCGCCAAGTGGCTGGCGGAGGAGACTCCAATCGCTGGCCTGGGCGTGGAGACTGTGGGAATCGACGCCGGCAACGCGGGCGCCTTCGACCCGCCCTTCCCGGCGCACTACTACCTGCTGGGCAACAACAAGTACGGCGTCACGCTGCTGCAGAACCTTGCGCAGCTGCCCGCCACCGGCGCCATGGTGGTGGTGTCCCCGCTCAAGATCGTGGGAGGCACAGCCAGCCCCGCCCGCGTCCTGGCGTTCGTGGAGCGGCAGCCCTAATAGCCCTTCGCCGGGTCCACCAGGCCGGCCAGCGGATCGCCGTTCCGGAAGCTCCGGACATTCTCGCGGACCCTCGCGGCCAGGTGCGGGCGGATCATTGCCTCGGTTTCGGCTGTGTGCGGACTGATCAGGGCGTGCGGCTCACTCCACAGCGGATGGCCGTCCGGCAACGGCTGCGGGTCCGTGACGTCCAGCGCCGCTCCGGCGAGGCGGCCCTCGGCAAGTGCTGCGATCAGGGCATCGGTGTCCACCAGCGGTCCGCGGGCAACGTTGATGAGCACGGCATGGGGTGACATCTGCCCCAGCCGCCTCGCATCGATCAGGTGCCGGGTTGCGGTGGTCATCGCTGCGGCCAGGATTACGACGTCGCTGCCTCCGAGCGCGTCATCCAGCCCGGCGTCGGTGACGGTGCGTTCGGCTCCCGGCACCGGCTCGTCATGGCGGCGGACCACCGTGATGTGCGGGGTGAAGATGCCCACGAGGCGCAGGATCTCCCGGCCCACGCCGCCTGCCCCGACGATCACCACCCGTTTTCCATACAGGGATGTCCCCTGCGGCGGGCCCCAGCTCCTGGCCCGCGCGAAGGTGGGGACCGCACGGAGCATGGCCAGCGTCAGGGTCAGCGCATACTCCCCTACGGGCTGACCGTACGCACCCTTGGCACTGGTCCACCGAATCTCCGGGTACTGCTGAATCAGCGGAACCCAGGCGTCCGCTCCGGCAAGGTAGACCTGGATCCAGCGGATGGCCGGGTGGCTCTTCAGGATGTCCGTCAGGTCAGCCAGGGATTCTCCGGCCAGCACTATCAGCCCCGTGGTTTGGTCGGACAGCGGTGCGGTGACCCCGCCGCCGTCGCGCACGGCATCAGCCAGATGCGCTGGTGCTTCCGGGAGGATAGTTATGACCGGTGCGGCGTCCATGGCGTTGGCCCCTGCTCGTAGCGGTGTGGTCCCCTGCGCCAGTCTAGGACCGGGGCCTGTGCCGTGTCAGTGCCCGGGCCGCTCAGAGGCGGGAGTCCTCCGGTTTATCCAAAGCGTCGGCCAAGACCTGCACCAGGTGGCGTGCCGGGAGCCCCGCCAGGTCAGCAACCTGGGTTCGGCAGCTGAAGCCGTCAGCCAGCACAGCCCGGTCCGGGTCTGCGGCAGCCCGGCTAAGAATCCCGTCGCCGGCGATCTTCGCGGAGATCTCGTAGTGTCCCCTTTCCATACCGAAGTTGCCTGCCAGGCCGCAGCAGCCGGAAGATACTTCGACGTCGCATCCAGCCTTCTCCAGCAAGGCGAGGTCCGCGCTGTAGCCCATGACGGCGTGATGATGGCAGTGCGGCTGCACCAGCAGTGCCTCCCCAACCTGCGGCGGTGTCCACCCAATGGAGTCGAGGAGTTCCGCTACGGTCTTGGTCGCCCGTGACACCGCCTGGGCACGCGGGTCCTGCGGCAACAGCTCCAGAATGTCCGAGCGGAGCACCGCGGTGCAGGATGGTTCCAGCCCGACGATGACTCGACCAGCCTGGACATGGGGGTACAGCAGATCAAGGGTCCGGCTGAGTTTCGCTTTTGCCGCTGTCAGCTGGCCGGTGGTGATGAGAGTCAGGCCGCAGCACGCTCCCGGCCCGGCCAGCTGGACGTCGCAGCCGGCCGCGGTGAGGAGTTTCAAAGCCGCTTTGGCGACGTCGGGGCTGAGTGTGTCGGAGAAGGAGTCTACCCAGAGCAGCACCGGGTGCCCCGATTCGGGCCCGTTCTCCGTTGGCCGGTTACGGGCTTGGTGCAGGGCTCGGAACGGACGGTTAGGGAGTTTGGGAAGGGCACGGCGCGGGTCAGCGCCAGCCAGACGCATGGCAAGCCGCCCAAAGCCGGGGATTCTTCCAGCTAGGTTGATCAGTGGTGCCACGGGTCCGGCCAGCCGCAGCCAGGCCGGGAGCCTTCCGAAGGTGTAGTGAGTCAGGGGCCGGACCCGGCCCTTGTAGGTCTGATGCAGGGCCTCGGACTTGTACATCGCCATGTCGATGCCGGTGGGACAATCGTTGGCGCAGGCTTTGCAGCTCAGGCACAGGTCGAGGACCTCATGGACTTCCGGTGCTGACCAGCCGATCTCGATGATTCCACCGTTGAGCATCTCCTGCAGTACCCTCGCCCTGCCTCGGGTCGATTCTGCCTCGTCGCGCGTGGCTTGGTAGGAAGGACACATAAACCCTCCTTCAGCGCGAAGATCCGCCCTGCATTTGCCTACGCCCACGCAGCGGTGCAGCGCATCGGTGACGCTGCCGGCGTCGTGGGAGAAGGCGAATCCGTCTCCCGCCCGCACCTCAACGGCCTGAGGCCGTCTCAGTGCGGCATCCAGTGGGTCCGGATCCACTACCACCCCCGGATTAAGAATCCCCTGCGGATCGAACAGCGCCTTGAACGCGGCGAATGCGGCAATAGCTTCTGCGGAATACATCGCGCCCAGGAGTTCACTGCGCGCCCGTCCGTCACCATGTTCGCCGGAGAGGGAACCGCCGTAGGAGGCCGCGAGCTCCGCCGCAGCGAAAAGGAAGGCCCGCATGGCTTTTCCATCCGCGTCGAGTGGAAAGTCGATACGCAGGTGAACACAGCCGTCACCGAAGTGGCCGTAGGCGAGCCCGGAAAGCCGGTGCTTTTCCATCAGCGCCGTCAGTGAGCGCAGATAATCGCCCAGATGTTCCGGAGGAACTGCAGAGTCTTCCCAACCCGGCCATGCCTGCAGGCCCCCGGCCGTCCTTCCGGCGAGTCCGGCACCATCAGCCCGGACCTGCCACAGTTTCCGCGCCTCTGGCCCTGATGGCAGGACCACAGCGTCCAGCGCCCCGCCATCACGAACCATCGCCTGGGCTGAGGCAACTGCTTCGGATTCGGTGGCGCCGCCGACTTCCGCCATCAGCCAGCCGCCGCCTGCCGGGAGATCCGGCAAATCGGCGCCGGATCGGCGGACACTTTCCACCAGCGCACTGTCCAGCCCTTCGAGCGCCAGCGGTCCGTGCGGGAGCAGGCCCGGAACAGCATCTGCTGCTGCAGCCATGTCCGGGTACCCCAGCACGGCAAGTGCCGGCGCCGGCGAACGCTGGACCAGCTGCAGTCGGGCCTCGAGAATGATGCCGCAGGTCCCCTCCGTTCCCGTCAGGGCTGCGACCAGGTTCCTGCCATTCTCCGGCAGGAGGTGTTCCAGGCTGTAGCCGGAAATCTGACGGCTGAACCGACCAAATTCGGTGCGTATGGTCTCCAGACGAGCCAGCACAAACTGCTCCAAACCCGGCACCTGGTCGAAGCTTTCCCGCCCTGCACCAAGTTCCAGCACCCGGCCGTCACCGGTCAGAAGCCGCAGGCCCAGCACACTGTCTGCCGTGCGGCCGTAAGCCAGGCCGTGCGGCCCGCAGGCGTTGTTCCCAATCATCCCGCCCAGCGTGCAGCGCGTGGCCGTGGACGGGTCTGGCCCAAAACGCAGTCCAAAGGCGGCAGCTGCTGCCTGCAAATCTGAGAGTACGACGCCCGGCTGTACCACCGCCGTCCGGGTCTCCGGGTCGATGGAAATGATCCTGTTCATAGACCTGCTCATGTCCAGCACCAGCCCCGGGCCTACTGCGTTGCCTGCGCAGGAGGTCCCGCCGCCGCGGACAGTAACAGGCACCTGGTGGCGGCCGGCAATCTTCAACGCAGCACGGACATCGTCCTCATCCCGGGGAAGGACGACTGCCAGCGGGGCGATCCGATAGTTGGACGCATCAGATGAGTACTGCGCACGGCGCGAAGGGCCGCCGTCCACCTCGCCCTTCAACGCCTGGCGGAGTTCGGCCAGCAGGGCAGGCAGGTCAGTTTCTGCACTCACGGTCACCACGGCTAGCGGCTGGCCGAAAGAGCGGGAAGAGCCGTCCTGTTTCGCCGCGGTTTGCCCCGCAGCTCCATCGCCACAAGGACCCGTTCCTGTGCCATTGCCCGGGCCGCCTCGTGACTCGTCCCGCCGCGCCGGAGCGTCTCATCCAGGACCTGGTCGGCGTTCGTCCGCAGTTTCGCCGACACCGTGGTGAAGATCTGCTCGGTTTCCGGTCTGAACGCCGAGTACCTTGCATCCATGGCGAAGGCAGCGCTCACCACTCCTCCGGCATTGGCCACAAAGTCTGGGATGACGGTCACGCCACGCCGGTGCAGCAGCGTCTGCGCGTCAGGAGAAGTCGGCAGGTTGGCTCCCTCTACAAGAAGACGTGCCTTGATGTCCGCCGCGTTGTTGACGGTGATCACGTCCTGCAGCGCGGCCGGAACCGCAATGTCGGCGTCCACCAGCAGCTCTGAACCGGGTTCGATCCGAAGCTGCGGCAGAGCATCGACCAGCGTGTCTCCCCGGTCCTCCCGGAGCTGCAGCAGCAGCGGCACATCCAGTCCAGCGGGGTCATGCAGCGCCCCCGCGGCCGTGGAAATCGAGACCACACTGTAGTCCAAGGCATGCAGGCGGGCCGCGGCGGCGTGGCCCACCGCTCCGAACCCCTGGAGTGCCACGCGCCGCCCTTCCAAGCCGATCCTGACGGCGGCCTGGTCCACTACCTCGGCAACCCCGTAACCGGTGATGCCCAGCTTGTCGTACGGTATTCCGCCTAGCTCATAAGGGGTTCCCACCGCTGCGCCCCGGTCCCCCAGCTCATCGTTGATGATTGCCGCATCGTCTTCCGTTAGGCCCATATCCAGCCCGAAGACGTACTCTGCGGGCACCTCATTGCTGAGCCTGCGGACGAAGGCGCGGAGGATTTCCTCTTTGTACGGGGATTGCGGATCGGCCTGAATACCAGCCTTTGCCCCGCCGTAGAACAGGTCCACACCTGCCCACTTCCAAGTCATCACCCGCGCGAGCCGGGCGATTTCCCGGACCGATACGGTCGGCAGCATGCGGATGCCGCCCTTGCCTATCCCACGGGCTGTGTTGTCGATGACCAGGACGCCCTTCATTCCGGTCTTGGTGTCGCTGACCGCGACGATCTTTTCCGGTCCCCACTCGTCCATCGAATTGAAAACATCATCGACCACTTTTGCGCTGCTCCTTCTGCGTAACCCGCCTGGGTAGTAGGTGTAAGACCAACAGCTTTTAGAGGAACTCCACGCCCTGGGCCAGCGGCAGCTGTCCGGAGTAGTTGACGGTATTAGTGGCCTGGCGCATGTATGCCTTCCACGAGTCCGATCCGGATTCCCGCCCGCCGCCGGTCTCCTTTTCGCCGCCGAAGGCCCCGCCGATCTCGGCACCGGAGGTACCTATGTTGACGTTTGCGATCCCGCAGTCCGAACCGGACGCGGAGAGGAACCGCTCCGCTTCGGCCTGGTCCTGGGTGAACACCGCCGAAGAGAGTCCCTGCGGAACGGCATTGTGCAGAGCGATGGCCTCATCGAAGTCGGTGTAGGTCATGACGTAGAGGATCGGAGCGAAGGTTTCATCGTGCACCACGCGGCTCTGTTCCGGCATCCGGACGATGGCCGGCTCCACGTAGTACGCCTCCGGGTAGGTTTCGGCGAGCACGCGTTCCCCGCCGGTGAGCACCGTACCGCTTTCTTCCCTGGCCTGGGCCAGGGCCCGCTGCATTGCGTCGTAGCTCGCTTCGTTGATCAGCGGACCCACGAGGTTGTTCTCATCGAGCGGAAGGCCAATGTTCAGGCTCGAGTAGGCGGCAACGAGTTTCCCGATGAGTTCCTCCACGATCGATTCGTGCACAATCAGCCGCCGCATCGAGGTGCAGCGCTGCCCTGCGGTCCCGACGGCGGCAAACACAATGCCGCGCAGTGCCAGATCCAAATCAGCACTCGGGGTGATGATTGCACCGTTGTTTCCGCCCAGCTCCAGGATGGTCCGGCCAAAGCGCTCTGCCACCTTCGGAGCGATTTCCCGGCCCATTCGCACGGACCCGGTCGCGGATACCAGTGCTACACGCTCGTCCTCAATGAGCCGCTGCGCTCCGCCGCGGTCAGTCACGATGAGCTGATGGATCTCAGCCGGTGCGCCGCTTTCGGCCACCGCTCTCGCTAGGAGGGCGTTGGTGGCCAGCGCGGAGAGCATGGTCGTGCCGGACGGCTTCCAGACCACTGTGTCACCGGCGATCAAGGCCAGGGCGGTGTTCCATGAGTACACGGCGACCGGGAAGTTGAATGCCGAAATCACACCCACCACCCCGAGTGGATGCCAGGTTTCCATCAGCCGGTGACCCGGCCGCTCCGACGGCATGGTCTTGCCGTAAAGCATGCGGGACTGCCCGACTGCGAAGTCGCAGATGTCGATCATCTCCTGCACTTCGCCGAGCGCTTCCGAGGTGATCTTGCCGGCCTCGGCCTGGACAATCGCGGCCAGGTCCTCCTTATGCTCGGTCAACAGCTCGCCCCACCGCTTGACCACATTTCCGCGTACCGGAGCGGGAACCTCCCGCCATGAGAGGAAGGCGGAATGGGCTGCCGCGATGGCTGCCTCCACCTCTTCGTCCGTAGTGTTGCGCAGACTGACGAGGGGTTCGCCGGTCAGCGGCGAACGGGTGGCGCGGTCCTCGCCGTAGGCGTCATTCGTAACACCGCAGGCAGCAAGTGCGTTCTGGATGCGTGGGGCCAGCTCCGTGGTCTGGGCGATCGAAGTCATGTGGGTTCCTGTCTGTGGATGGATGGCACCGAATGCCAAACGGATAGATGGACGTGGTGTTCGTTCAGTTGCCCGCGCCGGTTGCTGCCGCAGCGGCTTCGGCCGGGGAGGGGAGGAGATCTATGCCGAGAGCATCCGCAAGGGCCCGCACCGAGCCGTCCTGCTGGCGCTGGTACAGCTCATAGGGATCGTGCACGGGGCGCCCGATAATGCCGGACATCCGCGCCATGTCGTAGTCCGCTGCCAGTTCGGATTCATTTTTCGATCCCTCGTCAGTGAGATTGGACTGGAAGATTCCGGCTGCGGAGCGGGGCAGGAAATCCTCGTAGACGATCGGCTCGGGTACGGCGGCCCCTGACTCGATCAGTTCAGCCAGTGTGAACGGGCCTTGGGGCAGGCCGGCTGCGGCTGCATTGTCCGCGGTAAAGGTGAAGTAGGCCAGGCCGCGGGCGGCCAGCTCCTTTTCCGTGCGGGGCAGGTTCTCCTCCCAGACAGCGCGTGCAGCGCCCTGGCTGTCCTGGGAAGAGCCATCCTGCAGACGCCGGTCCACATCCGCGACCATCCGGTCGTAGAGGTCCCTGCCGGCAGGCGTCAGGGCAATGCCGCGGGCTTCGACTTCTCCAAACCGCACCCGGAGCTCCCCCTTCCGGACGGAACCGTCGGGATAACGGAAGAGCCGTTCCTCACCCAAGGCACGGAAGGATGTCTGCCGCAGCAGGACGTCCGGTCCGTCCCACCGCGGCGGACCCTGGATTTCGTCGATCATGGTGATTCCGAGGGCTTCCATGCCTGCATAAAGGGCGTCAATGTCCAGGACCCGCGGAGTGAGGTGGTTAATGTGGGTGCTGGTGACTCCCCCAATGTCCGAGGCGACCGCGGAGATCGCCTCCAGCCGCCGGTACCAGTCATGGTCCACGGGTTCAGCGGAGAGCTCGAAGGCCCCGGTTGCCAGCTCCAGCAGCCGTCCGGCTTCCTCTTCCTCGAGTCCGCTGCCGGCGGCGGCGCGGTCAGCCAGCTCCAGGAGCTCCTGGCCGAAGAGTTCCCGGCGGTCAAAGAAATCCTTGAGTTCGCTCTGCAGGGCCGGGTCAAAGAACCGGGGGTCCTCCACCGCGAGCATTGATGTGAAAACCCGAAACGGATTGCGGGCCAGTTCATCTGCCGTGACGGGACGGAACGCTGTAGAGACCACGGGCACTGCTGATTTGGAGGCGTCACGGAGATCGTAGAAGCCCACCGGGTACATGCCGAATGCTGCGAAGATCCGTGCCACCTGGGACATTTCGCGTTCGGACCCAACACGGATGGCGCCATGCCTTTCCGCTGTGACGCGGTCGATGCTGCCTAGGCGCTCCGCGTCCGCTCCGTGCTGTAGGAGGTAGGCCTGGTTCACCTGTGTTGAAACGTCTACCAGGGTGTTGTAGGCCGGGACCTCTGTGCCGTACATGGCTGACAGCCTGCGGGCGAACTCCGCCCTCAGCTGCCAGAGGTGGTGGAAACTCATCTTTGTCCTTCCTGGGGAGTGACTAGTCCGGTTGGCCGTGGTCCGGCAATCAAATGATGTGGACTTCGCGTACCAGCGTTTCGTCGTCGTTGTGGAACCTGGTTACGGAGAAAGTTGAAACATCCATGAACCCCTGTCGGCCGAGATAGAGGTCGCGGACCAGTTCCCCAACGGCGGGCCCCTGCAGGAATCCGTGTCCGGAGAAACCGGTGGCGTAGAAGAAGCCCGATACTTCGTCGGAAGCACCGATCAGGGCGTTGTGGTCCGGGGTGTTTTCATACAGCCCCGCCCAGCCGAACTCCAGGTCCGGTTCGGCCAGGGACGGCGCGCAGATCCGTGCGGCCGCGTTGAACTCCCCCAGCCACTCGAAACTGAAATCCCGTCCGAAACCCGGTGCCTGCTGGTTAGAGATCCCGAGCAGCATGCCGTTGCCATAGTTGTGGAAGTACATCGTGGTTGAGAGATCCAACGTGAACGGGACTTCCGGATACGGCTGCGGCTGCTGGCGTGTCATGCCAATTTGCCTGCGAACGGGCGTGACAGGCAGCTCCACTCCCACCATCTGGCCAACGTGGCGGGACCAGGCGCCGGCAGCACAGATAACGGAATCCGTCCGGATGGTCCCCCGGTTGGTGGTGACCGAGCGAATGGACCCCGCCGCGGTTTCCACTGCCAGGACCTCCGTCCCGGTCAGGAACCGGACCCCGGCCGCCTGTGCCGCGGCGGCGTATGCCGCAACTGCACGGGAAGGCTCGGCATAACCGTCCTGCGGGGAGAAGGATGCGGCAAGCAGCACTTCCGGATCAAGGAATGGGTTGATCCGCGCTGCCTCGGCGCCGGAGATCATCCTGGAGTTGCTGCCAAACGAATTCTGCACGGCAACACTTGCCTCACAGTCCAGCACTTCAGCCTCGCTGCGGCAGAGAAAGAGGTAGCCAACCTGACGCAGCCCAATGTCTGCTCCGAATTCTTCGCCAAAACGTTTGTAGGCGTCCAAGCTGCGCTTCCCGAGGGCGACGTTCGCCGGATCGGAGAACGTTGCACGCACCCCGCCTAACGGCTTGGCGGACGACCCGGAGCCCAGAGCCGCACGTTCTATGACAACAACCCCGCGGACTCCTGCGGACGCCAAGTGGTAGGCGATGCTGACCCCCATTATTCCCCCGCCGATAATGACGACGTCTGCCCTGCTTGGCTGCGTCGTTTCTCCGGAGAGTGATACCACCTGGTTCGCCAAGGCGGACCTCCTCTTGAGATGGGGAAGGGTGCCGTTGCGGTCGATCCAACAGCACGAGAAGAAAGGATGAAACCGTAAGCCGCTAAGCTAAGTGGATTATTTCGGCTATTGGTTACGGGTTATATATAACACTCTAGATGGCGCCTTGAGAAGGTCAAGCTAAATTTTCTTTCCAAAATCCTTTAGGAAAGCTAAACGCAGGAGCTCGCATGAGGAACTGGACCTTGGGACAACTGAGGATGCTTGCTGCGGTGGCTGAGCAAGGGTCCATGCGCGGAGCTGCCGAACAGCTGGGCTACACCGTTGGCGCTATTTCGCAGCAGATGACGGCACTGCAAAAGGAAACCGGCCAGTCGCTTTTTATCCGCGACGGACGACGGCTGCTTCTCTCTGATGCCGGCCGAATCCTCCACCGGCACATTCTCGGGGTGCTCGCAGCCGAATCGGAAGCCTCGGCCGCCCTGGACGAGATGGGATCTGGAATCGATTCGGCAGTCAGGCTGGGTGTGTTCGGCTCCGCCGCTCTCGCCTGCGCGGTTCCCGCACTGGGCCTGCTGGCGAGGACAGATCCGCAACTGCGGGTTGAACTCCGGGAAGTAGAGCCGGACCACGCCCTCGCCGCTATCCTGTCCGGCAGTGTTGACGCCGCCCTGGGGCTGGAATACAGCGCTGTTCCGGTGAAGACCCCGGCGGAAATCACCCGGCGGGCGCTGGTGCGGGAAGACCTTCTGGTGGTGTGCGCGGCTGGCCGGCCCGGCGCCGCAGGCCGGCCAGCCGAAGCCCGCCATTGGATACTGCCGCCAGCTGCCTCAGCGTTCGGCCGGGCTGCACGCTCCGCCCTCGAAACCGAGGACATTGTCCCGGAGACTGAACACACGGTTATGGATACGGCTCTTGCCTTGGCACTCGCAGACCAGGGCACCGGGGCAACGCTGGCCACGGCATCCATGCTCGCCCTGTACCCAGCCGACAGGACCATCATGCGGTTAGGTTCGGGCGCAGAAAGGACGATTGTCGCTATGGCCAGGCCGGCGATGCTGCGGCGGGCAAGCGTCGAGCGGCTCCTGGAGGCACTGGTGGAGGCCGCCGCACCTTCCTCCGGATTACGGTCGGGCGTAGGAGAGGTGCTCCACCATGAGCCGCTGAAGCACCTCTGACTCGCCGGAAATCAGGGCCTCGACTATCGGGAGGTGTTCCTGTGCGCTCTGCGCGAGGACGCCGCGTTCAGTTAGGTGATAGGAACCGCGCACCCGGCTCTGGTCGCGCAGGTTTTCGACGATGCCGTACAGTCGGCGATTCCCAAGCAGGGCAACTATGCCCATATGCAGGGCCTGGTCGGCATCCAAATAGTTGCGCAGATCGCCGGTCTCGGCTGTGTCCAGCACTTCCTGCAGCAGACGCCGGACCTCCGACTGCTCCTTGTTGCTGAGGCCGCGCTGCGCTGCCTGTACAACCGCCGGGACTTCCACCAGCATCCGCAGGTCGTAAACCTCCTGCCGGTCGGCATCCGTCATTTCCACAACGCGGAAGCCACGATTGCGTACGACTTCGAGCAGTCCCTTGCCGGCCAAATCCATCATTGCTTCGCGCACAGGACTGTTGGAAACCCCCAACTGGGCCGCCAGTGAGTTTGCCGAATAAATACGTCCCGGCTTCATGTCTCCGGACAGCAAGGCGGACCGGACTACGGCAAGCGCCTCGTCTTTGAGGGTGCCCCGGTGGAGGGTGAGCCCGTGAAGTCCAATCACGGGGGCGGAATCACTTTCGAGCATAAGAAGAGCCCCTTATCTTGTCGAAATCAGGATAGGCCATATTTGTCAATGAATTTCGCCTCTGGACAGCGCCATATACAGAAAAACCTTGACATCGAATCCGCATACCCCGAGAGTTATCGACAACCGGTTGTGTATTACAGGTCATATCTCACCCTACTCCACTCAAAGGACAGACCAATGGCTAAACGCACTCTCGCCCTCGCCGCCACCAGCTTTGCGGTACTGGCCCTCACTGCCTGCGGCGGTGATACCTCTGCCTCCTCCGTTGCCGATGACTGCGTGCCCCAGCACGAAGTCGAGACGCTGCAGGAGGGCGTGCTGACCGTGGCAGCCCCTGAATTCCCACCCTTCTCCTCCGTCTCCAACGGCAAGGCAACGGGTGCCGACGCAGACCTGATCGCCGCGTTCGCGGAAGAGAACTGCTTGGAGCTCAAGCTCGAACCAACCTCATATGCCGGCACTATCCCCGCTGTTCAGAGCAACCGCGCCGACGTTGCGATCGGCTGCTATTACCGCACCGCCCAGCGCGCCGAAATCGTGGACCTCTCCGCACCGGTCTACACCGACGACATGTCATCCATCTCCGCCGACGGCGTTACCTCCATTCCCGCCATGGAATCGCTCAAGGTGGGAACGGTTGACGGTTACCTGTGGGTTGCCGATATGAAGGCTGTGCTGGGTGATGCGCTCACCATCTATCCGAGCGCCGTGGAAATGCAGGCTGACTTGAAGTCCGGCCGCATCCAGGTAGGCCTGGACGGATTCGGCTCCGCAGCACAGATGTACAAGGATTCCCCAGACTTCTCGGTGGAAGTTGTTGAGCCGGACGACCGGGTTATTGCGTCCAAGGACGCTGCACAGATCGGCTTCCCGCACACGAAGGGAAACACAAGTCTTACCGAGGCGCTGGACGCCAGCATCGAGAAGATGAAGGAGGACGGCACGGTCGCCGAGATCCTGACCGCCAACGGTCTACCTGAATCCGCAGCGGAAACCGGCGAACCCCGGCTGATCCAGTAAGGCGCTGGAAAACAAATGGATGCCGCAACGGTCCGGTTTATCGACGGTGCCCGGCTGCGCGGGGCCCTAAGTCCTTCCGGAGCGGTGGATGCCCTGCACACCGCGCTGCTCTCCGGACTGGATCCGGAGAAGGACTCTCCACGGACCCGCGTGGAGCTTCCCTCCGGCCAGTTCCTGCAAATGCCCTCTGCCTTCGACGGTGCGGTCGGCACGAAACTGCTGACCATCACTCCGGAGAACGCGTCACGGAATGCTCCCGTTATCCAGGGACTGTATGTCCTGTTCGGGGGGCCGAACAACGAACCAAGGGCGGTGCTGGATGGGATCGAGCTGACCAACCTGAGGACTTCTGCTGTTTCCGCCTTCGGAGCCCGCCTGCTCGTGGAGAGCGACGGAATGAGAATAGTGGTCTTCGGCACGGGCGTGCAGGCGTGGGAACACGTCCGGACCTTCGACGACGTCTTCACCATCAGCGAGGTTGCAGTGGTTGGGCGAAATCCCGAGGCGGCGGCCTCGCTCGCAGCGCGTGCACAGCGTGAACTCGGGCTTGCTGCACGCGCTGCGGACGCCGGAGCAGCAGCGCAAGCGGATGTAATCATCTGCTGCACTGCGGCGAGGGAACCGCTCTTTGATTCGGGTCTCGTTTCTTCCAACACTGTGGTGATCGCCGTCGGTTCACACGAGCCGAGCGCCCGTGAAGTCGACGAGGCGCTGATGGGGCGCAGCGCCGTCGTTGTCGAATCTTGCGATTCCGCACTCCGGGAAGCCGGAGACGTCATCCAGGCCGTGCAGCTGGGAGCAATGGCTGACCCGCCGGACCTGATCACCCTGACTGACCTGGTGACGGGCCGCAGGTCCCGTCGGGAAGGCGTACCCGCCGTATTCAAGACCACAGGCATGCCGTGGGAAGACCTGGCCGTTGCCCGTGCAGTGGCCGCTGCGGACCTGGGGCAACCGGTCCGCATCACGAAGTAGAAGGATGGACCGCACCATGTCCCGTATCGCTCCCGTATCGACCAACCTGGTAGTCCAGGTCCGGAACCTCGCCAAGGCCTACGGCGACCACGTAGTCCTGCGTGATGTCTCGCTGTCCGTCCCGGAAGGTTCGGTAACAGCAATGATCGGTCCCAGCGGCGCCGGCAAAAGCACAGTGCTGCGCTGCATGAACCTGCTGGAGAAACCGGACAGCGGTGAGATTGAGATTGACGGCCACCTCATCAATGCCGGGGCCAAGGTATCAGCCCGGAATCTAGCCGCGCTTCGGCGCAGTGCAGGCATGGTCTTCCAGCACTTCAACCTGTTCCCGCACATGTCCGTACTGCGGAATATCAGCCTGCCGCAGGAACGGGTACTCGGGCGCAGCCGTGAAGAGGCCAATGCCAAGTCAATGGAACTGCTCACCAGGATGGGCCTGGCAGATAAGGCCGACCAGTACCCCGCCAGGTGTTCCGGCGGGCAGCAGCAGCGAATCGCGATCGCAAGGGCGCTGGCACTCGGTCCGCGCGTCATGCTGTTCGACGAACCCACATCCGCGCTGGACCCGGAAGTCGGCGTCGAGGTGCTGGAAGTAATGAAGGAGCTGGCTGCCGAGGGCATGACGATGATTGTGGTCACCCACGAGATGGGCTTCGCGGCCAATGTGGCTGATGAGCTGGTGGTCATGGCCGACGGCGGCATCATCGAATCCGGAGATCCCCACGAGGTCATGAGCGATCCGCAGCACGAACGGACCCGCCGCTTCCTGCGTGCCGTCCTGGAGCGCTGATCCCATGCAGATGCTCCAGGCCATCCTGATCGGTTTGCCCATGACCATCCTTGTGACGGTGCTTTCCCTGGCACTCGGCACAGTCGCCGCTTTGCCGCTGCTGGCAGGCCTGCGCAGCGGAAACCGCCTGCTGTGGCTGCTTAGTCGTGGAATCATCGACCTGCTGCGGGGCGTCCCGCCGGTCGTTTGGCTCTTCATCCTGTACTACGGCGTATCGGTCGGCGCGCTCCGCCTTACCGCCCTGCAGGCCGGAGTAATCGGACTCGGGCTCGTCTCGGCCGCCTACCTCGCCGAGATATTCCGCGGGGCGATCAGTTCCGTGCATTCCGGACAATGGGAAGCCTCCAGTGCCTTGGGGTTCACACGGACGACCCTTTGGCGCCGCGTGGTGGGTCCCCAGGCCTGGCGCACCGCGATCCCCTCCTACACCACGTACAGCATCGGCCTGCTGAAGGATTCCTCCATCGCCTCCACCATTGGCGTGGCGGAAATCGTCTACATGTCCAATCAGTATGCCCGCCAGTCCGGCGAGGGCATTCTCATCTTCTTTATCGCAGCGGGTGTCTACATTGCCCTCAGCCTGCCCATGGGCGTCCTGTCCCGACACCTCGACACCAAAATGCGGAAGGTGGTGGCCCGGTGAACGGACTCCTCCCAGACGTCACAGCCCTGCTTCCCACCATGCTGGGAGGACTCCAGACAAGCCTGGTGCTCACGGTCTCGAGCCTGCTGCTGGGTCTTCCGCTTGGCCTCCTTCTTTCCTTCGGCGTCGTAACCCCCAACCGGGTATTGCGGTGGATTTCGGTGTTCTTCGTCGAGGTGGGCCGCGGCGCCCCGGCGCTGGTGCTCCTGCAGCTTATGTACTACGGCCTGCCGAACGTCCAAATCACTTTGTCGTCACTGGTTTCGGCCTGCCTGGCCCTGACCTGGACCACCGCCGCGTACACCGCCGAACTGATCCGCGGAGGTATCCAGGCGGTCCCCTCCGGAGAAGTTGAGGGCGCTGACGCGCTGGGGCTAAGTGCCGGCGACCGCCTGAGGTTCATCGTGATCCCGCAGGGGCTAAGGATCGCGCTGCCATCGCTGATGGGATTCGCTGTGCTGCTCTTCCAAGCCACCTCGCTCGCATACACCGTTGCAGTCCCCGAACTCATGAGCCAGGCGTATTCAACAGGCTCGTCAACCTTCAAATACCTGCCGGCCTTCATAGCAGCCGGAATGCTGTACGCGGCAATATCCATTCCCGCCACCTGGCTGTCAGTGCTGGCCGAAAAACGGATGAGCCGACACCTCTAGGAGCAACTTGGAACAGTCATCTTCTACGGCGCCGTCGAGTGCCGTAATTGTCGGGGCGGGGATCGTAGGCCTGTCCACGGCCTGGCACCTGCAGGAACGGGGCCTGAAGGTAACGGTCGTCGATGCCGGCCGTCCAGGTTCCGGAGCGAGCTGGGGGAACGCGGGTTGGGTAGTACCGGGACTCGTGACTCCCCTGGCTGAACCCGGAGCGTGGAAACACGGCGTTGAAGGGCTCTTCCGGCCGGATGCACCGCTGCACATACCAATGCAGCCCAATCCGGCGCTATGGCATTTCCTGGCAAGGTTTGCCCGGAACATGACCCCATCCCGCTGGCGGCGGACCGCCGAGGCACTGGTGCCGCTCTGTAGGCAGGCGGACAAAGCGTTCAAGGAAATGGCGGTGGAGGCCGAAATACCGTCCGTCACCCCGGCTCCCTACGCCGTCGGCTTTCGCAATGAAGGCGACGCCGCGCACTTTCGGGAGCATCTCGGCGAACTTGCAGCGCTGGGCCAGCCTCTCAGCGTGGGTCCCGCAGCCCACATACCGCAGTTTTCAAGGGCTATCACCAGTTCATTAACCGTGCTGGGCCAGGGCTATGTGGACCCCGGAGTCTTCGTGCAGGGATTGTGTGCGGCCGTCCGCCGAAGGGGCGGGCGTGTACTGGAGGGCTGGAAGGCCGTTACAACTGCGGAATCCGCCAAAGGTGTCCAAGTCGTTTCTTCCCAGGGAGGGGTCCTCCAAGCCGATGTGCTGGTCCTCGCTTCAGGAGCCTGGCTCCCCCGCCTGGCCCGCCAATGGGGGCTGCGCGTCCCACTTCAGGCCGGACGCGGCTATTCCTTCACCGTGGACTCGGCATTCCCGTTGGACGGGCCGATCTACCTGCCGAAAGAGCGTGTGGTTGCTACCCCGTACCAAGACGGCATGCGCATCGCGGGAACCATGGAATTCCGCAGCCCGGACGGGCAACTGGTGCAGGCACGGGTAAAGTCCATCGTTGCGGCGGCCAGTCCCGTGCTTCACGGGGTGGATTTCTCCTCCCTCCGGGACACCTGGGTGGGTTCCCGTCCGGTTACCTCAGACGGCCTGCCCGTGTTGGGGCGACTGCGCTCCAACAGGGTCTATGCAGCCGGTGGACACGGGATGTGGGGCGTCGTCCTCGGCCCTGTCAGCGGCCGCCTCCTGGCAGATTCCATCGCGGAGGGAACCTCGGCGCCGGAGCTGGGCGCTTTAGATCCCCTCCGCCGATAATGCCTAGCTCCGCGGCTGGATTTGGGCCAGCAGTTCCTCAAAGGGCAGTGACTCACTGGGAGCCCGCCGCGGTTTAGCCGCCGGCGCATCGCCGAGCAGGGCCACCAGTTCGGCGCCGGCACGGCGAACCCTCCCGTCCAGGTCAAGCACTCCAGCACTGCCGGCGCCCCAGTCATCCGGTGCAGCGTAAACAGCCGTTGGGGCAACCCGGGCCCGCAGGTACGCGAAGAGCGGACGCAGGGCGAAGTCCAGCACCATCGAGTGCCGGGCGCTGCCACCCGTTGCGCCGACGAGTACGGGTTTGCCGTCCAGCGCGTTCTTGTCCATGACATCAAAGAAGGATTTGAACAGGCCGCTCATCGAAGCACTGAAGACAGGCGAGACGGCGATCAGGGCATCGGCGTCGGACACTTCGTTCAGCAGCGCCTCCAGTTTCGGCGCCGCGTAGCCCGAAACCATCGCGTTCGCGATATCCACGGCGTATTCGCGCAGCTCATACGTGGTGAGCGCGGCATCGTGTCCCAGCTCCTGCAGCCGGGCCTGGACTGCAACGCCCAGCTGGTCGGAGAGCATTCGGCTGGATGAGGGCGTCCCCAGCCCGGCGGTTACTGCAACAATCCTGCGTTCGGCCACGACGGCACCTTCCTCGACCTTGGATAGATACATGTTATTGCATCTATCCAAGGGGCTGGGGTTCCCGATTATTCCCCTGCACCACCGGCCCCGGGATCCAGCACGGCATACACCACGTAGTTGTCCTCGAACTCTCCGGTGGCGGGATCGAACCCGTCGCAGGTTATGAGGCGCAGTTCTGCCCCTTCTGTGTTCCCGTAGACCTCGAGGGTCGGGAACCCCTCCTTCCCGTACTGCTCCCCACGGTCAACGGTGAATACAGCTGTGGTGCCGTCCTCGCGTCCCACTTCAATGACGTCTCCCGCCTTCAGGGACTTCAGGTCGGCAAACACACCCGGCCCGCCGCCCGTGGCGTTCACGTGTCCCAGGAGCACTGCCGGACCCTGCTGCCCGGGCGCCGGTGAACCGGTATACCAGCCCGCCGGAGATCCAGGCGGTTCCGGCGGCACGTCAAGTGACCCGTCGTCCCGGAGCCCCAGGTGCAGCAACCGGGACTGCGTGCCGGTGGCCGGGATGTGCAGGGATTCCGGCGGGGACGGGCGCTGCGCAGCCTCCGGCGCTGGACTGGATGCGGGAGGCGGCAGCGCGGCAGACGGCGACGCGGCTGCCGCAGCGCTCTCCGGCCTGTCCGAAAGACCGGTTTCAGAAGGACTGCCAGCGCAGCCCGCAGCGAGAAGTACGCCGGCCACCGCGCAGAGAGTTCTCCCTGCGCGGTGGCCGGAACCCGAGGCGGCCATATCTCAGGCACGGGTACGGCGGCGGGCAACCGCTGCGATTCCCAGGGCCAGCGCGGTGAGTCCGGCTCCGGCTCCGGCGACGGTCAGCCCTGCGGAGTTCGATGCCCCGGCCTCGATGCCCGTGGCAGCTCCCCCTTCCGGCATTGCTGCCATCTGGGAGGCGGCAAGGGTGCCGCAGGCGGCCGGAAGGGTTGCAGCGGCAGGCAGTGCGGGGTCCAGGTCGGACATCTTGGCCGCTGCTGCCTCAGGCATCCGCTCCGGGTCCACACCATGGACCACCACTACGGCGGAACCGTCCTTCAGCGACGCGGCGGTCTCGGGAGTCAGTTCGAGCGTCCGCTCGTAGGTGTAGGACGACCCGCCCGGGAAGCGTTCGACGGCGAGCGCTGAGTCCGCGCTGGTGTCGCCTTCAGTGGTCAGCGATGTTCCGATGTGCCCATAGAAGGGGTGGCCCTCGGTGGTGTTGACCACGCCGTCGCCGTCCGTGTCTGCGTCCGGCCCCGGGCAGGTTCCCTGGGCTGCAATGTGGATGTGCTGGGCGTGGGGAAAGGGCCCGTCCATAAATGTCTCGGCCGCTCCGGACACATTGACGGTGACGGTGGCGTCCATACCGTGTACATCGACCATGGCCTGTCCGGTAGTTCCGGAGTTGTTCATGGTGCCAAGGGTGGCCTGGCCGGACCACAAGTCGTCCCCGTGGGCAAGCGCTGGAGCGGAGGAGAGCGCCAGCGCACCCAGTGCCAGGGCTGGAACGGCAAGCAGTCGCGTCTTCGTGTTCATGGTGTGCTCCTTCTGTGACGGTGCGCACGTTTTGCGCGGATACAGCACTCATTCGGAGCAGATGATCTGCCGGATGGGTCCCCTGCCGAAATACTTTTGCGCCGGTGGCATCCGCCGGGCCTCCGGCACCGAATTAGGGGCATGCCGGATCCGGTTTCACAGAGCGAGTTGTTACCCTCCCCGTCCCGGGCCTTGTCCGGGAAGGATGAGGTGGCGCCCGCGGAGGTGGATGTGGCAGAGTTCAGAAACGCCCCGAAGCCGGGGATCCGCCGAAGGGATACCCAGTGGGAGCCGATGACCGATCCTGATACCGGCCGCAGGCAGCCCCGGGATCCGGCAGGCGCTGAGCTGCTCGTGGAGCTGATGCAGCGCAGCAGCCTGGGAGACGAAGCCGCCTTCGCAGCGCTCTACGATGCCACTTCCCCGAAGGTCTACGGTTTGGCTCTGCGAGTCACCCGCTCTCCTGAGATGGCAGCCGAAGTCACCCAGGAGGTGTACTTCATGGCCTGGCAGCAGTCGGGCAGTTTCGTCCCGGAACGCGGCACCGTGCTGGGCTGGCTGTGTACGCTGGCGCACCGGCGCGCCGTGGACAGGATTCGGCAGGTTGTGAAGGAACGGGACCGTGAAGAAGTCTATGAACGCCGCCAGAACATCACGTCACCGGACCAAACCTGGCAGGAAGTCGAAGAGGCTATGGACGTGACAGAGGTCCGTGCCGGGCTTACCGCGCTGACGCCGCTTCAACGTGAGGCTCTTGGCCTGGCCTACTATCAGGGATGCACATACCAAGAGGTCGCCCGGCAGCTTGATATCCCCCTGGGCACAGCCAAGGCACGGATCCGGGACGGCTTACGCAACCTGCGGTCGGCGTTGGGGGGACAGCCATGAACAACGGTTACACCGACGGCGCAGGCGCCGCCGATCTGCATGAGCTGGCTGCCCTGTACGCCGTGGATGCACTTGAACCTGCGGAGCGCGCGGCTTTCGAGAAGCACCTGGCCCGTTGTCCCCAGTGCCGCGAGGAGGTTGCGGGCTACGCCGAGGCCAGTGAACACCTCGCATCAGCCGCGGCGGCGGAGCCGCCCGCTGAGCTGAGGGCGTCCGTGCTTTCAGCTATCCACGGTATTAGGCCCGGGACCGATAGCCGGCTGAAAGCAGTTCCTGTCGAGGAGCCTGCAGCCCCGCCGGGTAATAGGGTTTCCTCGCTGCAGGAGCGACGGCAGCGCCGGAACCGGCGGCTGCTGGCAGCTGCTGCCGCCGCAGTGCTCATACCGGGAATCGCCGTTGCCGGCTGGAGTCTGGGAGCTGAACAGGAGCGCCAGCAGCAGGAACAGGCGGCGGCCCAGGAACAGCAACGCGAGAATCGGCTGCTGACCGCGGCTGACGTCACCGCGGAGAGTGTTGACGTCAATGGCGAGCCGGCAACGCTCGTCTACTCCAGGGAGCAGGATTCCGCCCTGTTCGTAGCCTCCGGACTGCCGGACCCGGGAACCGGCAAGGAATATCAGCTCTGGCTCCTGGATGATGGAGCTGCGCTGCCCGATGTGCGGTTCTCCGGCGGAGCAGTCCGGACCTGGCTCACGGGAGATCTTGTGCCTGCCGGCGGCGCAGCGCTGACGATCGAGCCCGAAGGCGGATCCGCCACTCCGACGTTCCCGCTGATCGCCGCCGTGGAGTTCCCTGAATCCTAGGATTGGCCTTATGTCGATGCCTGTTGCCGGTTTTTCAACGCCCGTCCCGATAGAGGGCAAAACGGTCCGTCTGGAACCGCTCTCTGCTGATCATGTTCCCGGATTGATTGAAGCCGTCCGGGACGGGGATCTGTGGAACCTCTGGTACACCCGCATTCCGACTCCGGAGGGCATGGCCGCGGAGGTCCAGTCCAGACTGCAGCAGCAGGCAGCCGGGACAATGGCGCCCTGGGCGATTCGGCGGCTGGATACCGGTGCGCTCTGCGGCATGACCACCTACATGAACATCAAGGCCGAGCACCGCCGGGTAGAGATTGGTTCCACCTGGCTTGCCGCGAGCGCCCAGCGAACCGGGATCAACGCAGAGATGAAGTACCTGCTCCTTACCCGTGCGTTCGAGGAACTGGACTGCATTGCGGTTGAATTCCGTACCCATTGGCACAACCACGCCTCCCGGGCCGCGATAGCCCGGCTGGGAGCCAAACAGGACGGGGTGCTGCGGTCCAACGAAATCTGGGTGGACGGCTCACGGCGTGATGTGGTTGTGTTTTCGATCCTGGACAGTGAGTGGTCCTCGGTACGCCTTGGCCTCAAGCACCGGATTGCTTCCGCCTAAACACGGGCAAAGCCGTTTCTAGTTCCGGCGGCCCAGTGACCAGTGGGACTTTTCCTGAAAACTCCGCCTTTTTGGGGAGGTAGAAAGAACTCCTGCTCAGTAGGCTGGTCTTGTCATGCATCGGTGGTTTCCACAACTGCCGGTAAATACGTGCATCGCAGACTTCAATGAGGGGAATCATGTCCGAGCAGCAGCCTCCGGCAAACAACTACAGCTACAACGCGTACTCAAGCAACCAGGCACCCGCAGCACCGCCTGCGCCGGTGCGCCCGAAGCAGGTTGACCTGGGATTCTGGTTGCTGATCGCCGCGGCAGTCGTCTCGGTCATCAGCATTCCCGTGACTCTTTCCTGGATGAACTCCTCTGAGTTCAAGGAAATGCTCGCGGAGACCAGCACCACGCCGATCAGCGGCTCGGAGATGGACGCCATCATCGCGGTTACTGCGGCCATCACCATCTTCTTCTCCGCCATCAGCGTGGTAATCGCACTCCTGGTTGCCTTCTTCATCCGCAAGGGGCACAACTGGGCGCGCATCGTTGCCACCGTCTTCGCGGCCCTTGGCGCGTTCGGCCTGATTAACCTGTCCACGGCCGGCGCCCTGATGACTCTCCTGACCGTGCTCAGCATCCTGCTGCCGATCGTCGCCGTCGTCATGCTGTGGATGAAGCCGTCCACCGAGTACTTCAACGCGTCGAAGGCTTTCCGCCAGTTCAGGAAGTACAACCCGGGAGCCTAACCTTCCCGAGTCTGAAGAAGGGCCGGTACCGCATACGCGGTACCGGCCCTTCTTGCCTCCCGGGTTTATCGGGACGCCGCCCGTCCGGCTGCCCGGCCGCTAAACAGGCAGCCACCCAGGAACGTTCCTTCCAGGGAGCGGTATCCGTGCATGCCTCCGCCGCCAAAGCCTGCAGCCTCCCCGGCGGCGAACAAGCCCGGAATTGGTTTACCCTCCGCATCAAGCACGCGGGAGTCAAGATCGGTTTCAAGTCCTCCCAGGGTCTTGCGCGTCAGGACGGAGAGCCGGACGGCAATCAGCGGACCGTCCCTGGGCTCCAGGATCGGCCTGGGGGCTGCGGTCCGGATTAGCCGGTCCCCCAGGTAGGCCCGTGCGCCCCGGATGGCAGTGACCTGGCCGTCCTTGCTGAATGGGTTGGCGATCTCCCGGTCGCGCGCCTGGAGTTCGTTCAGTACGGCTTCCACTGACAGAACAGGGGCGTTGCCGTCCGTGGAGGACTTGGCCAGGGCGTTCATCGCCGCCACCAGTTCCGGGACGCTGCCGGCCGTGAGGAAGTCCTCACCGTGGTCCAGGAACTTCTGGACCGGTCCGGGGATGTCTGCGGTAGCCCGGCCGAGGACACCGCGGACTGATTTGCCGGTCAGGTCGGGATTCTGCTCCGAGCCGGAAAGCGCGAATTCCTTGCGGATGATCGCCTTGTTCAATACGAACCAGCTGTAGTCATGTCCCGTGCGCCGAAGGTGCTCGAGTGTGCCCAGGGTGTCGAAGCCCGGGAAGAGCGGGACGGGCAGCCGGTTTCCGGCGGCGTCGAGCCACAGGGAGGACGGTCCCGGCAGGATCCTGATCCCATGGTTTGGCCAAACCGGATCCCAGTTCTTGATTCCCTCTACGTAGTGCCACATGCGGTCGGGGTTGATCACCCGTCCGCCTGCTGCCTGGGCAGCTTTGATCCCGTGTCCGTCCACGTGTTTGGGCACGCCGCTGAGCATTGCCCCGGGCGGCGTTCCCAGCCGTGACGGCCACGCGGACCGCACCAGGTCATGGTCCCCGCCTATCCCGCCGGTCGTGACTATTACAGCGCCGGCGGAGTACTCAAAGTCGCCCACCGTGTTCCGCTCTGCAAACCGGCCCCGCGGCGACGCCGTCGTTTCCAGGACCGATCCGCGTACGCCCGTGACCACTCCTGCGGTGCTGACCAGGGACTGCATGCGGTGATTGCAGGCCAAGCGCACCAGACCGCGTTCGACGCCGTCGCGCACCCTGGATTCAAAGGGTGCGGTGATTCCGGGACCGGTTCCCCACGTGATGTGAAACCGCGGCACGGAGTTGCCCGGTCCGGTGGCTCCGTAGCCGCCACGTTCCGCCCAGCCCACGACGGGAAAGACCCGGTGTCCCATCTGGTGCAGCCACGCCCGCTTTTCACCGGCGGCAAAGTGGACGTATGCCTCGGCCCAGCGCCGCGGCCAGTAATCCTCATCCCGGTCGAACCCGGCTGTCCCCTGCCAGTCCTGCCAGGCCAGTTCCACCGAATCCTTCACCCGCAGACGTCGCTGTTCAGGGGAGTCCACGAAGAAGAGCCCTCCGAAGGACCACCAGGCCTGCCCGCCCAGGCTCTGCTCGCCTTCCTGCTCCACCAGGATCACGGAACGCCCGGCGTCCACCAGTTCGGCCGTGGCCACCAGCCCGGCAAGCCCGGCCCCCACCACAATGACATCTGCGTCTTTTGGCTGCATCCGCTCACGCTACCGGCACTTCCGGACTCTGCCTAGGGACCATCCGGGACACCCGCCGCCCCTGTTGGGACGGACCGCAGGTTCCTAGACTTGAAAAACCGAGGCCAAAACCCAGCTATTGGAGGCACTCATGAGCACCACTCCGAATGACGAAGACCGCACGCACAACGAAAGCCCGTCTGAAGGCGGAGAAACGTCCGAGCCGGAAGCCGGCCGGGAACATTCCCAGGACGCCGCGGAGGGAGATGAGGGGCAGTCATAACAAAGGCCTCCCGTTCCCGGCGTCCTAAACGGGCGTCGGGAACGAAAGGCCTAAACGTCTTGCCTGCGGCAGGTCAGGAAGCCTTGGCCCTGCCGGTATTGCGGTTGGCCTCTGCCACGACATCGGCATCCCTGCTGTGGTCCACAACTGGTCCGGTTCCTGCGATCTCCCGCAGCTGCTCAATGCCCGCAGCCGCGGCTTCCTTGGTGGGGAACATCGCGGACACTGCCATGAGTGCTCCGTCGCCGGAAATGAGCTTAATCCGGAAAGCGCCGTCGTGGGCGTCCACCAGCTTGAAGTAGCCCGACATCTCTTACCTCCTTGTAAGGGGTACCATCAGTGCCGTTAATACTAAGCCGACTGATGGATTTTAGGACCCCCTGGACGGCAACTGTTGGCGGTCGATGCCGGATCGAGACCTAGGCACGGCAGCCCTAGTTATTCCGTGAAGTGCCGGTGGTCAGTGCCTGGAGGATTTCATCCTGTGTGGCGGGCAGCGACGTGAGCAGGGCCGCGAGCATCCGCGCCTGGGTGGGTGCCAGGTCTCCTCCCGGAATGGCACCGGCGCGCACCAGGTCCAGTCCGCCTCCCGCACCATAGGCAGGAACCACCGGACCTGCGGGCACCCGGCTGCACAGGATTACGGGGCATCCGCCGCGCACGGCGTCCTGCACCGCCTCGGCAAAACCGGCACCGGCGTTGCCGACTCCCGTGCCTGCCAGCACAACGGCGTCAGCGCCGGTATGGACTGCATGGCTGAACAGGTCCGGGGTGGTCCCCAACGCGCACACGATGATCTCCACCCGGACGTTGTCGAAGTCCTCGCCGGGCAGCGGCAGCGGGGCCGGGCGGACCGGAACGGCGGTGATGTGAAGTGCACCGGCAACGAAGTGCGCCACCTCGACGCCGCCCCCAAACGGGTTTGCTGCCACCGTATGGGTCTTGCGGATGCCGCGGGCGGACCGGATCTGACCGGCAAAGGACACGAGGACACCCGCTCCGCGCAGCCCACTGGCCGCAGCGGCGGTGACGGCCTCTTCCAAGTTCGCCGGGCCGTCTGCCATCGGGCTGTCCGCCGGACGCTGGGCTCCCGTGAAGACGACGGGTTTGCGCGAGTCATGGACCAGGTCCAGCAGAAAGGCTGTTTCTTCCATGGTGTCCGTGCCATGGGTAACTACGACGCCGTCCACCCCCTCGTCCGCCACGGCAGCCTGGACAGCCTCGGCAACCGCGCGGACCTCCGCAAGACGCAGCCGGAAACTGTTGGCATTCGTGATGTCCTGGACGGAGTAACTGTGCCGCCCGGACAGGGATGCCGTGATGTCCTCCGCGCGTCCAACCGATGCGGCGCCGTCCCGCCCCGAGTGCGACGCGATGGTTCCCCCGGTCGCCAAGATTCTGATGTGGGCCATGGAACTGCTGTCCTCTCGCCGGCAACACCACAGCCAACATATGCCCGCGGAGGACCCGTTGCCTAGGAGCTCCGGCCTTTCCGCCGGCTGCCGACGGCAAACCTGCAGCTGGACCTAGACTGGCGGCATGGCAGATACGGTCTCCGCAGAACAGCGCAGCCGGAACATGTCCCGCATCCGGTCCAAGAACACCAAACCCGAGCTCAAGGTGAGGCAGCTGCTGCACCGGGCCGGCTACCGCTTCCGGCTGCACGGTGCAGCCCGCGGGGGTGCGCTGCCCGGCAAACCGGACCTGGTTTTCGCCGGCCGGCGCAAAGTCATTTTCGTCAACGGGTGTTTCTGGCACACCCACTCATGCCCGGCGGGCACCCATGCCCCCGCGACCAACCCGGAGTTCTGGGCCGCCAAACGGGCCCGGACGGTAGCCCGCGACGCGGCTGCGCTGCAGGCACTGCGGACAGCAGGCTGGGAAGCGCTGGTGGTGTGGGAATGCGAACTGCGCAATACCAGTGCCCTGGAATATGAGCTGATCGCTTTCCTCGGACCGCCCGGCAAGCCCGTGTCCGCACCCGATGAGGCATGACCTCGTTAGACTCTTCAGACACACTGCAGCCAACCCGAGGGATACGTGATGACTGAAAGCTCCCGGCCGCTGCGCGGAGTGCTGTTCGATGTGGACGGCACACTCGTTGATTCCAATTACCTCCACACCGTCGCCTGGTGGCAGGCCTTCCGGCGGCTGGACTATGACATTCCGATGGCGAACATTCACCGGGCCATCGGCATGGGCAGGGACAAACTGATTGGGCATCTGCTCGGCAGCGACCCCGAAGCCGAGGTGGAGGAAAAACTCGACTCAAGCCACGGGGCGATCTTCTCCACCTCCTGGCCTTTCCTCCGTGCTTTCGACGGCGCCGCCGAACTCCTGCGCGCGTGCGCGTCCCGCGACCTCGCCGTCGTGCTGGCTTCTTCTGCCTCCGAACCGGAACTGCAGGCACTGCGCCGGGCAATCGATGCCGACGATGCGATCAGCAGCGCCACCAGCTCCTCCGATGCGGATGAGAGCAAACCTGCTCCGGACATCCTCCAGGCGGCGCTGGATTCCGCTGATCTGGAGGCGGAGGCGACCGTATTCGTGGGCGACTCCGTGTGGGACGTAAAGTCCGCTGCGGCTCTTGGGATCCCAACTATCGGCCTGACCTGCGGCGGTACCAGCGAAGCGGAACTGCTCGACGCCGGAGCCAAACAGGTCTGCGCCTCGCCGCGCGAGCTGCTGCAGAACCTGCAGGACAGCCTGCTTGGCCAGACCGACGCCGGCTAGCACACCCCATCCGAAAGGACTTGCTATGACCACCGAACCCACCGGTCCGGCCAACGAGGCCGAGGATCCCCTGGGCCCCAGCGCTCCGCAGCCGGAACCCACCGGCGCTCCGCGTATGCCCGGGCAGGAACAGGAATCCGCCGGAAACATCCGTGAGGCGCAGGGCACCCATGCAGCCGGAACGGTGCCGCCGGCGCATTCCGGCGATGACGACGAACCGGGAGGGCAGGCACGGCACCCCGAGGACGCCTTGAACGAACCGGACAGTGCGGACGGTTAGCCGCTCCGAACGGCCCTAGGCTAGGCCGGCACGGCGCAGGGCTTCGGCCATTGCGCTGTCCGGAGCCGCGGGCTTCCGCGGCGCGTTGCCTGTCTTGCTTCCCCTGGGTTTTGCCCCGCCCTGCTGGTTCTTGCCCTGCTGGTTCTTGCCCTGCGGTCTGGAGACAACACGGGGGCGCGGGCCGCCGGAGCTCTCCCCGGCAGCGGGCACCTCATCCTCCAGCCGCAGGGTCAGTGAGATCCTTTTGCGTTCAGGGTCCGCCTCCATGACCTTGACCTTCACCACCTGGCCGGACTTCACCACATCGCGCGGGTCTGAAACAAAGCTGGAGGACATGGCCGAGATGTGCATCAGCCCGTCCTGGTGCACGCCAATGTCCACGAAGGCGCCGAAGGCTGCCACGTTGGTAACCACGCCGTCGAGCACCATCCCCGGCCGCAGGTCGGAGATCTTCTCGATCCCCTCGGAGAAGGTTGCCGTCTGGAACGCCGGACGCGGGTCACGTCCGGGCTTGCGCAGCTCCGCCATGATGTCCAGGACCGTGGGCAGGCCGGTGGACTCGTCGACGAAGGCCGCAGGGTCAAGGCCGGAGAGATCGGCACCGGCCGGGGACATCCTGGCGTTGGCGGCGTCGAGGATGCGCCGGGCAATCCGGTAGGACTCCGGGTGCACGCTGGAGGCATCGAGCGGCTCGGTTCCTCCGGTGATGCGCAGGAATCCCGCGCACTGTTCAAAGGCCTTGGCGCCCAGGCGCGGAACCTTCTTCAGGTCTGCCCGCCTGGCAAAGGGACCGTTGGCGTTGCGGTAGGCCACAATGTTCTCGCTCAGCAGCTCACCAATGCCGGCCACCCGGCTCAGCAATGCCGGCGAGGCCGTGTTCAGGTCCACCCCCACGGCGTTGACGCAGTCTTCCACCACAGCGTCCAGGGAACGGTCCAGCTTCGCTGCGGTGACGTCGTGCTGGTACTGCCCCACACCGATCGACTTCGGATCGATCTTCACCAGTTCGGCCAGCGGGTCCTGCAGCCGGCGGCCAATCGAGACGGCGCCGCGGAGGGACACGTCCATACCCGGCAGCTCTGCGGCCGCGAGTGCCGACGCCGAGTACACGGAGGCGCCGGCCTCGGAGACGACCAGTTTTTGCAGCTTTGCCTCCGGCACCGCCAGGATAAGTTCAGCAGCCAGTTTGTCCGTTTCCCTCGACGCTGTGCCGTTGCCAATGGCCACCAGCTCCACCCGGTGTTTGCGCACCAGTGCTGCCAGCCGGGACAGTGCCTCGTCCCAGCGGCGGGCAGGAGCGTGCGGATAGACGGTGTCTGTGTCCACCACTTTCCCGGTGCCGTCCACGACGGCGACCTTCACGCCCGTGCGCAGCCCCGGGTCCAGCCCGAGGGTGGCACGGTTGCCGGCCGGAGCAGCGAGGAGGACGTCGCGCAGGTTCGCGGCGAAGACCCGGACAGCCTCGGTTTCCGCGTCCTGGAACAGGCGCACCCGCAGATCAACGGAGAGCTTGGCCAGGATCCGGCGCCAGGCCAGCTGCACGGTCTGGCGCAGCCACGGATCGGCTGCGCCACCGCGGGCAGCCACTCCCAACCGGGAAGCCACTGAATTCTCAAAGCGCTGCCGGGCTGCAGCGAGGGCATCCCCGTCCGCGGGATCGGCTTCGGCGAGCCCCAGCTCTACGATGCCTTCCTTTTCAGCACGCAGCAGGGCCAGCACCCGGTGGGACGGCATGCCCGACGGCGCCTGCGCGAAGTCGAAGTAATCGGCGTACTTTTGCCCCTCGCTTTCCTTCCCGGGGCGGACCTGCGAGCGCAGCCTTCCCTGTTTCCAGAGCTTCTCGCGCGCGTCCGTCAGCAGGTCGGCGTCCTGCCCGGCACGCTCCACCAGGATTGCGCGGGCACCGGCAAGGGCTTCGGCAGCATCCGGGACGCCCTCCCCTACATAGCGGGCGGCCTCCGTTTCCGGAACCAGGGAAGGGTTGGCGAGCAGGGCATCGGCCAGCGGTTCCAGGCCGGCTTCGCGGGCGATCTGGGCTTTGGTCCGCCGTTTGGTCTTGTAGGGCAGGTAGATGTCTTCCAGCCGGGACTTGGTGTCTGCGGCTTCAATCGCCGTACGCAGCTGGTCCGTGAGCTTGCCCTGGGACTGGATGGCTTCCAGGATGGCCCGGCGGCGGTCGCTGAGTTCGCGCAGGTACCGCAGGCGCTCGTCGAGTTCCCGCAGCTGGGTGTCGTCAAGGGTGCCGGTCGCTTCCTTGCGGTAGCGCGCAATGAAGGGAACGGTGGAGCCGCTGTCCAGCAGTTCGACGGCGGCACGCACCTGCCAGGACGCCACGCCAAGCTCGGCGGCTATCTGCGCATAGATCCGGTCGGCGCCGTCCAGCTGGGCGGAAGCGGCAGGGCTGGGCTGGGACTGGGAAGGCACGGTGAGACTCACCCGCCCAATTGTTCCTCATGACGGCCCCTTTTGCCGAGAATCCCGCACCCCCACGGATGCTGCATGCAAAGCCTTCGCTGACACATTGGCACATCATCTGCGGAACCTGGGAGCGCATGGGGTACAACATAGGAACGCCCGCTCCGCCGCAACGCCGCGCCGGAAGCCACAGTCGTAAGTCTTAATGAAGAAAGGTCGAAGATGACTCAGAGTGCTCCGGTACGTCCTTCCGCTGCCCAGGGGCAGGGGGTGAAGTCCGCCGGCCATGTCATTGTCGATTCCCTTATTGCCCATGGCGTTCAGCGCACCTATGTGGTGCCCGGAGAAAGCTTCCTTGACGTCCTGGACGGGCTGCACGAAAGTCCCATCGAGACCGTGGTGTGCCGGCACGAGGGCGGCGCGGCTTACATGGCCGAGGCTGACGGAAAAATGAACCAGCGCCCCGGCGTCGCCATGGTCACCCGCGGGCCAGGGGCGGCTAATGCGCACGTGGGACTTCATACTGCGTGGCAGGACTCCACACCCATGGTGCTTTTCGTGGGCCTCATCCCCTTCGAGCACCGGGATCGCGAAGCTTTCCAGGAATTCGACATCAAGGCCTGGTTTGATACCGGGGCCAAGCGCGTCATGGTCCTGGACCACCCCGAGCGCGCGTCCGAGATCGTGGCAGAGGCGTTCTTCTCGGCCATGAGCGGACGCCCCGGCCCCGTCGTCATCGGCCTGCCGGAAGACATCATCCGGGAAGAAATCAGCGGCGCCCTCCATCCGCCCATCCCGGTGGCCCCTGGCGGCATGACCGTAACGGACTGGAAGGCCCTGCAGGCTGCACTGAAGGACGCGGACAAGCCGTTGTTCGTCACCGGCGGCAATGACTGGACGCAGGAGGGTGCCGAAACCCTCACCCGCTGGCTGGAAGAACACCACCTTCCTGCCGCCGCGGAATGGCGCTGCGAGGGCACCGTCTCCTTCGACTCGCCGTCGTACGTTGGGCCGATCGGCTACGGCCGCCCCAAGCCCACCTACGACCTGCTCGAGGAAACCGACCTGCTGATCTTTGTGGGCACCGTCCCCGGCGATGTGATTACCGATGGTTTTGTGGTCCGGCAGGACTGGGAGAAAAAGAACTTCCTGGTCACCATCGACCCCTCGCTGCGGGGCCGCTCCGGTCCCGTGTCCTACCAGATCGTCGCCAAGCCGGATGTCTTCGTCCGGGACCTGGTGATGATGGACCTGCCGGTCAAGGACGAGTGGAAGGCGTGGACCTCCCGCATGCGGCAGGAACAGGAGAAGTTCGCTGCCCTGCCGCCGGCTGAGCCCGCCAACGGCCCCGCCCGGATGGACACCCTCATGGCCAACCTGGTGCCCAGCCTGCCGGAGGATGCGGTCATCACGCTGGGCGCCGGAGAGCACACCAACTGGGCTCACCGTTACTTCCCCACCCGCCGCTACGCCTCGATGCTCAGCGCCCGGAACGGTTCAATGGGCTATTCAGTACCTTCCGCCATCGCGGCGTCGCTGGCGGAACCCGGACGCAGGGTCGTCACGATTGCCGGTGACGGCGAGTTCATGATGAACGGGCAGGAACTTGCCACAGCGGCCCAGTACGGTGCCACACCGCTGGTGATCGTGATGGACAACCAGGAGTACGGCACCATCCGTACGCACCAGGAACGCCACTACCCTGGCCGGATCTCCGGCACCCAGCTGAAGAACCCGGACTTCGCGCTGATGGCGCAGGCGTTCGGCGGCTTTGGTGTGCGGGTGGAGAACGACGCCGATGTGCCGGCTGCCGTTGAGGCGGCGCTGAGGGCTATCGACAGCGAGAAGAAGTTCGCGCTGATCCACCTGCTCGTGGAGCAGCGGGTCAAGGCGTACTAGGCACGCGTTCCCCGGGCCCTGCTCGCCCCGGGGAACACCCGCCGGCTAGTTACCGCCGTCCCGCAGCGTGCCTGCAACCCTTTGGGTCTTCCCCTCGCCGTCCAGTCCAGTTCCGTTTACTCGTCCTCGCTGCTCAGTACCCGCCTGCGGGTACTGAGCAGCTGTACTTCTGGCCGGTATGCCACCAGCCGTTCAGCACTGTCCAGGACTTCGACGACGTGGGCCCGGTCCGCAGCCACGATCCCAATGCCGACTTCTGCGCGCCGGTGCAGGTCCAGCTGGCCCGTCTCGGCAGCGGAGACAGAGTACTTGCGCTGCAGTTCAGCAACCAGTGGGCGCACCAGTGACCGTTTTTGCTTCAGCGAATGGACATCGTCAAGCAGCAGATCGAATTCAAGCGTCCCCGTCCACATGGTGTCCATCCTCGCCGCTGATCCGGATCTGTCAACGTTCCGGTTTTCGCTTCAGGGTTCAACCGGGACCGGCGCGGTGTTAGCTTCGAAAGCATGACGGCCTCCCAGGCAGTGCGTTTCACGACCCGCAGGGAAGTACCGCATGCATAACCACGGCGACTTTCCCGCGGAGTCCCTGTTCCTGATTCCGGCGGTTGCAGCCGTCGCCGCGTACTGGGCCGGAGTGGTTTCCAAAAAGTCCGGCCAGTGGCCGCCCTGGCGGCTGGTGTGCTTTATTGCCGGAGTCCTGGCCGTGCTGCTCACCGTGCTTGAACCCCTGGCCGGATGGGCACATTCGGACTTCGGTGCGCTGGCTCTCTCCCACGTCCTGGCCGGGATGGCCGGGCCGCTGCTGATTGTGGTTTCACGCCCGGCCGATCTGGCACTGCTGACGCTCGACGACGTTCCGGCAGCACGCCTGCGCCGCGCGGTCAACGGGCCGCTGGCCAGGTTCCTCACGCACCCGGTGACGGCCACAGCGCTGGTTGCCGCCGGCATGTGGGGCATGTTCCACACCCCGCTGCTGGGTGCCATGCAGGAATCCATGCCGGTGCACTGGATGGTCACCGCCTATCTGGCGGCGACTGGCTGCCTCTTCACTGCCTCAGTCCTGGATTCGGCACCGGTCTCCCACAGTTTCCGCCTGCGTGCGGCAGCTCTGGTGACAGCTGCGGCCGTGCACGCGGGACTGGCGGCCGGGCTGCTGGTAGTTCCGCCGGAGGGAAACAGCAGCACAGCCGGCGCGCTGGTCCTGCTGGTATCCGGGCTCGCCGTGCAGGCAGTGCTGGCACTTCTCCTGCTGGGGCAGCAGCGCGGCACGGCCCCACTGCTGCCCCAGATCCGACGCGCCTGACCGGGCTACAGCACCTGCGGGAAACCGAGGTCGATTTCCGACGTCGACGGGTCGGGCCAGCGGGTGGTAACCACCTTGCCCCGGGTGTAGAAACGGATCGAATCCGGTCCGTACATGTGGGTATCCCCGAAGAGCGAGTCCTTCCATCCGCCGAAGGAGAACGATCCCACGGGCACCGGAATGGGCACGTTGACGCCCACCATGCCGGCCTCGACGTCGAACTCGAATGCCCGGGCGGCGCCGCCGTCGCGCGTAAAGATCGCGGTACCGTTGCCGTACTGGTTCTCGTTCACCAGCTGGACCGCATCGGCGTACGTCTCCACCCGGACCACGGAGAGTACCGGACCGAAGATCTCGTCGTCGTAGGCCCTCATACCCGGCTTCACATGGTCAAGCAGGCTGACGCCCAGGAAGAAGCCGCCGCCGTCGAACTGCTCGTCCCGCCCGTCGACCACCACGGTGGCGCCTTCCTCGGCCGCACCGGCGACGTAGGAGGCAACCTTGTCACGGTGCTCCGCAGTAATCAGCGGTCCCATCTGGGAGGACGGGTCGGTTCCCGGTCCAATCTTCAGGTCCACCATCCGCGAGCGCACAGCCTCCACGAGGTCATCGGCGATGCTGCCCACCGCGACCAGCACGCTCACAGCCATGCAGCGCTCCCCTGCCGAGCCGTAGGCAGCCGAGACCGCGGCGTCGGCAGCCATGTCCAGGTCCGCGTCCGGCAGCACCACCATGTGGTTCTTGGCACCGCCCAGGGCCTGCACCCGCTTTCCGTGTTCCGCTGCCCGCCGGTAGATGGTGCGGGCGATGGGGGTGGATCCCACGAAGCTGACCGCCTTCACGCCCGGGTGTTCCAGCAGCACGTCCACGGCTTCCTTGTCCCCGTGCACCACGTTGAGCACACCGTCCGGCAGGCCTGCCTCGGCGAAGAGTTCCGCAATGAACACGGACGCCGAGGGGTCCTTTTCGCTGGGCTTCAGCAGCACTGTGTTGCCGCAGGCCAGGGCGCTGCCGATCATCCACAGCGGGACCATGGCCGGGAAGTTGAACGGCGTGATGCAGGCGACCACGCCCACCGGCTGGCGGATTGAATGGACGTCGACGCCGGAGGCGACCTGTTCGGAGCGTTCGCCCTTCAGGCTCAGGGCCAGCGCCGAGGCGAACTCGATGTTCTCCAGGCCGCGGGTAATCTCGCCTTCGGCGTCGGAGAGGACCTTGCCGTGTTCGCTGGTGAGGATCGCCGCGAGCTCGGCCTTGCGTTCGGTCAGCAGCTCGCGGACCTTGAAGAAGATCGCTGTCCGGCGTGCCAGCGAGGTGGCCCGCCAGGCCGGGAGCGCTGCCTGGGCGGCCTGGATCGCTTCTTCGACGCGGGCTGCCGAGGCCAGGGCCACTTCCTTCTCCTGGCTGCCGGTAGCGGGATTGAACACCCGGCCGTACCGCTCAGCGTCGGTGACGTGTTGTCCGTTGATGACGTGGGGAATGCGCTGCATGGGTTCTCGATTCGTACGGCGCCGTTAGGGCGCGGGGACCTGGTCGGGCGTGCCGGTGAGTGAACCGTCCACGAGTTTGACGATCATGGAGCAGTCCTTGCCGGCGTGGCCGGCGTCGATCAGCCGGGAGAACAGCTGCTGGACGTGCTCACCGATCTCCAGCGGGGTGCCGGTGTCCTGCGCAGCGGCGATCGCCAGGTTGATGTCCTTGTTCGCCAGCTCGGTGGTGAAGGTCGGTTCAAAGTCATTGTTCGACGCCGCCGTGCCTACAACGCCGGGCACGGGGTACCAGGTGCGCAGCGCCCAGCTGTCCCCGGAAGAGACAGAGGCGATGTCCCAGAACACCTGCTTGTCCAGTCCGAGCCGGTCTGCAAGGACAGCCCCTTCTGCCGTCGCGGCGAGGTTGATGAAGAGCATGAGGTTGTTGCAGATCTTTGCGGCCTGCCCGGTGGTGGGTCCTCCGGTGGGAATCACATTCCCTGCCATCGGCTCAATGAACCCGGACGCATCGGCCACCGCGTCCTCGGCCCCGCCCACCATAAAGGTGAGCGTTCCGGCCTCGGCGCCGCTCATCCCGCCGGAGACCGGGGCATCGACAAACCGGAATCCCGCGGCAGCAGCGGCGTCGTGAATTACCTGTGCAGACTCGACGTCGATCGTTGAGGAGTCAACCAGAAGCGTCTCCGTGGACGCGGATGCCAGCACGCCGTCCGGCTCAAGGTACACCGCACGGGAATGCTCCCCCTTGGGAAGCATCGTGAACACGACGTCGGCGCCGGCAACTGCCTCGGCGATGCTGCCCACGGCCTGCACTCCTGCGGCTTCTGCCGCAGCCACTGCCCGGGGGCTGAGGTCGAAGCCACGGACATTGTGGCCCGCCTTCACCAGGTTCGCGGCCATCGGGGCACCCATGTTCCCCAGTCCGATCCATCCCACTTCCGCCATCGCTAAGCTCCTTTGCCTAGTTGGTGCTGCCTGAGTTGTGCTGGGTCTGTGCTGCTCTGGTGCTGCCGCGCGTCCGCCGCGGAACCAGACTGGCACCTGCGCTAGAGTGCGTTCAAGACCAGAATCCACAGACCCTATGTGCAGCCGTGCACAGCTGTGGGAGGAGGAAGCATCCTGGACACCGCCGGCCGCCTGCCCAGTCCCGACGATTTGCTGATCCTCCTCACCGTGGCGAGGCTGGGCCGCTTCACCGCCGTGGCCGAAACCCTCGGAACCACGCACACCACCGTTTCGCGGCGGATCATCGCCCTGGAGAAACAGCTGGGCGGAAGAACACTCTCCCGCACGCCCCGCGGCTGGGAACTGACGGCGCTTGGAGCCGAGGCGGTCCGGGCAGCCGAAGCCATCGAGGAGAGCCTGGGCGCGCTGCGCTGCACACTGGCCAAGGACGCTGACCCGCTGGCAGGAGTTGTGCGGATCAGTACCGTGGACGGGTTCGGCGCCGAGTTCGTGACCCCGGCACTGGTCCGGCTTCAGGCCTCGCATCCGAACATCAGCGTGGAAATGTTCTCAGCTACCCGGAAGGTCAGCCAGAACCGCTCCGGCGTTGACCTGGAGGTGGTGGTTGGCCACACCGATGTCAGGACCGCCCAGGCGATCCTGCTGGGCCACTATGTCCTGCGGCTCTACGCCGCTCCAGGCTACCTCCAGCGCCACGGAACCCCGCATGTACCGGCGGACCTGGCCAAACACTGTTTTGTCTCCTACGTCGAATCCGCCCTCCTCGTCGAGGAACTCGGCCACCGTTCCACCGGGCTGCCCGAACCTCGTTCCAGTTTCCAGGCCACCAGCATCTTCGCCCAGGTCGAAGCGGTGCGCCGGGAAGCCGGCGTTGGGCTGCTGCCGAACTTCATGGTGGCTGGCCGGGACGGTTTTGTTCCCGTGCTGGCGGAATCCTTTGAACGCCGCCTGCCCATCTGGGCCGTGGCCCGCCCGGAGGCCCTGCGTTCCCGGCGGGTGCAGGCAGTCATTGAAGCCGTCCACGCAGAAGCCGCTGACCGTCAGGAGCATCTGGACTTCTGACGGGCAGCGGCTTTTGCGTGCAGCCTACTTGTCGGCCGGCGTCTGGCTGGGCTTTTCCTCTGCAGCCTTGGACGCGGCCAGCAGGTCTGCCGTGCCCTTCGCGTCGGCGGCATCGACGTCGTGCAGTGAGATGCCGTTGGTTTCCCGCAGCACCAGGACTGATATCGCCGTCACAATGCAGGCGCCAAGCAGGTACAGCGCCACCGGGGTGGACGAGTCGTACCGGGCCAGCAGGGAGGTCGCGATGATCGGCGCCAGCGACCCGGCGACGATCGAGGTGACCTGGTAGCCCAGCGAAACCCCGGAGTAACGCATCCGGGTGGGGAACATTTCGGCCATGATGGACGGCTGCCCGGCGTACATCAGGGCGTGGAACAGCAGTCCGATGGTGACGGCCGAGAGGATCATCAGGTCGTTTGCCGTATCCATCATGGGGAAGGCGAAGAAACCCCACGTTGCGCCGAGGACAGCACCGGCAAGGTATACCGGCCGCCGGCCCAGCGCATCGGACATCTTTCCTGCCACCGGAACTGCACAGAAGTGGATAAAGTGTGCAATCAGCAGCAGCAGGAGGATGCGCGAGGTGTCCGTTTCCACCACTGTCCTCAGATACGTGATGGAGAACGTGACCACCAGGTAGTAGAGGATGTTCTCCGCGAAACGCAGGCCCATGGCGGTGAATACACCGCGCGGGTAGCGGCGGAAGACTTCCATGACGCCGTAGCCCTTCGCCTCGGTTTCGACCTCTTTCTGTGCTTCGAGGAAGATCGGTGCGTCGGAGACCTTGGTGCGGATGTAGTAGCCCACCAGCACAATCACTGCCGAGAGCCAGAACGCCACGCGCCAGCCCCAGCCCAGGAAGGCCTCATCGGTGAGGGTGGCGGAGAGCAGGAACAGCACACCGGTGGCCAGCAGGTTGCCCATGGGAACCGCTGACTGCGGCCAGCTGGACCAGAAACCGCGGGATTTGTTCGGGCTGTGCTCTGCAACCAGCAGCACGGCTCCGCCCCATTCCCCGCCCACGGCAAAGCCCTGGACAAAGCGCAGCGCCACCAGCATGGCCGGAGCCCAGTAGCCAATCGAGTCGAAGCCGGGCAGGCAGCCCATCAGGAAGGTGGAGACGCCCACCAGGATGATGCTTAGCTGCAGCAGCTTCTTCCGGCCGAACTTGTCACCGAAGTGGCCGAAGACGATTCCGCCCACCGGGCGGGCAACGAACCCGACGGCGTAGGTCACGAAGGCGGCAATGATGCCGTCCAGTTCGGTGTTGGCGTTGGGGAAGAACAGCCGCGCAAAGACCAGCGTCGATGCCGCTGCGTAGAGGAAGAATTCGTACCATTCAACGACTGTTCCGGCCATGGAGGCCACGACGACCTTGCGCAGGCCCTCCGGCACCGGCGCCTTCTGGCGTGCGGTCCGCCTGGGATTATCAGTGCTCATCCATTCTCTCCTTTGGTGTCCACGTTGACACTGCGGCCTCAACCGGGCACAAAGGCATCCGGCGGAGTAAGGAAGAGTATGGTGCCCGCGGTGACCTCGCTCAATCGCCAATCCCGCATGGCGTATCTGCACAAATGCACAGGCCATTGTGTTCCAGCACGGTTTCAGACCCCGGACACACCGGGTACGCCACGCGGTGCCATTGTGCCCGGAAGGTAGTTCACCTAACAATGGAGGATGACAGTTACGCTCAGATCACTGGAAACTGCTGTCCCTTCTACTGTCCTGGTTCAGAACCAGGTCCGCGATGTTTTCGCCGCGCAGCCGGGACTCACCCGGCTGGGCACCCGCCTTGTGAACACCTGCTTCAATTCCGCTGCCATTGACACCCGCCGCACGGCACTGGAGGAGCTGACTCTCTCCTCCACGGCTGAAAACCCGCAGTTCTTCGATCCGAAGACCGGACTGCTGCTGATGCCCTCCACCAAGACCCGCAACGACATTTTTGCCACCGAAGCCACCAAACTCTTTATTGAAGCCGGCCGCAAGGCCGTCGAGAACTGCCCCGGCATCACTGCCGCGGATGTCACCCACGTCATCACGGTTTCCTGCACCGGGTTCTTCAATCCCGGCCCTGACTACAAACTGGTACGTGCCCTGGGCCTGAACCCGTCGGTGCAGCGTTACCACCTCGGGTTCATGGGCTGCTACGCGGCTTTCCCGGCAATGCGCGCAGCGAAGTCCTTCTGCGACGCCGACCCCAACGCCGTGGTACTGGTTGTCAGCGCAGAACTCTGCTCCCTGCATGTCCGCTCCTCCAACGACCCTGACATCATCATGGGTTCCTCCCTGTTCGCCGACGGCGCCGCCGCCGCGGTCATCACCGCTCGCGACCTTCCCGGTGAGAGCCCGGCAATCGTCCTGGACCACTTTGAAACCACACTGACGCCGGTCGGTGAGGAATCGATGGCCTGGAACATTGGCGACCACGGTTTCGAAATGGTGCTGGGCACCTATGTTCCCCACATCATTGACGACCACATTGTCGGCGCCCTTGAACCGCTGCTGGCCCGGGATCCCTCCCTGGCCCCGCTGGCGTACAACGACATTGAGCACTGGGCCATCCATCCCGGCGGCCGCAGCATCCTGGACAAGGTGGAAGCAAAACTGGAGCTCAGCGAAGAGCAGCTGGTGCCCGCGCGGGAAACCCTCCGGGACTTCGGCAACATGAGCTCCGCTACCGTCATGTTCGTGCTCAAGCACATCCTGGACCAGCCGTTCAACGGGGGCAACGAGCGGATCTGCTCCATGGCCTTTGGCCCGGGCCTGACGGTCGAAACGGGGCTGTTCACGCGTGTGCCCGGAACGGCAGCGGCAGCCGAGGAACACACCCTGGCTGCTGAGCCGGTTCCCGCGCCAGTCGGATAATCCGGTGAGCCTGCTGAACACCGAAACACCGCCGTTCCTGCCGCCGGACCTGAGCCGGCGGGCAGTGAACGCAGCAGAGCAGATGGACAGCCCCGACTGCGACCTGGCCCGGCTGGAACGCACCTATGCCCAGTTCCCGGTGATCAACGCCGTCGTGTCCGGCTGGCGCCGCAACTACCGGCGGTATGTGCGCCCGGTCCTGGCCGTGAAGGGCGGGGGCACGGTCCTGGATATCGGAGCAGGCGGCGGGGACCTGGCCCGTGCGCTGGCGCGCTGGGCCCGCCGGGACGGACTCGCCGTACAGGTCACGGGCATCGATCCCGATGAACGTGCCCACGCCTATGCCTCGCGGCGGCCGGTGCCCGGCCTGTCCTTCCGCGCCGCGCTCAGTTCCGACCTGGCGGCGGAAGGTGCGGTGTTCGACGTCGTGCTCTCCAACCACGTGCTTCACCACCTCGATGATGCGGCGTTCCGGGGCCTGCTCGCCGATTCGGAGAAACTCGCCGGGTCACTGGCCCTGCACAGCGACATTGAGCGCAGCCGGTGGGGCTACGCATTGTTTTCGGCGGGCACCCTTCCGTTCTTCCACGGGTCCTTCATCCGTGAGGACGGCCTGACCTCGATCCGGCGCAGCTATACCGCCGGGGAACTGGCTGCGGTTGCGCCCGCCGGGTGGGAAACCCGGCAGCAGCGCCCGTGGCAGAACCTGCTGCTGTACCGGAGCGGCCGGTGATGGCTGCTTCCGGTCACGGGGACCTGCGGGACGTTGACGTCGCAGTTGTGGGCGGCGGCCCGGTGGGACTGGTACTGGCCATCCTGGCGCTGCAGGACGGGCTGCGGGTGCGGGTGCTGGAACGGCGGACGGAGCGCAGCTCCCATTCCCGGGCCATCGGCATCCATCCCCCCGGCATGGCTGCGCTGGAAGCAACCGGAGTCGCCGGGCAGCTCGCAGCCGAAGGGGTGCAGATCCGCCGCGGGGCAGCCCGGACCCGGGACCGGGACCTGATCTCCATCAGCTTCAGCAAGACCTCCACTGCCTATCCCTATGTCGTGGCGCTGCCGCAGGAACGCACCGAGACGGTGCTCGAGGCCAGGCTGCGGGAGCTGGACCCGGATGCGCTGCAGCGAGGGCACCAGGTCACGGGGCTGAGGGACGACGGCGCCGGGGTCACGCTCACCGGTGCCGGCCCGGGCGGAGAATTCTCCCTTCGCGCTTCCTGGGTAGTTGCCGCCGACGGCGCCCGCTCCCCTGTCCGGGGGCTGCTGGGGATCGAAGCCACGGGCACCCTGCTGCGGGATTCCTATCTCATGGGTGATTTCCCGGACACCACGGGAGACGGGCCGGTGGGCGTCCTGTACCTGGAACCGGAGGGAATTGTGGAGTCCTTCCCGCTTCCCGGCGGAAAACGCCGCTGGGTAGCGCACACCCGGACGCTTCTGTCTGACGCCGATGCCAAGGACCTGGCAACAATCGTGGCCGCCCGCACCGGGAAGAAACCCGATGCCGGTGCCAGCACCATGCTCAGTGCCTTTTCAGTGCGGACAACCGCCCTGCGGCAGCTGGTGCACGGCCGGACGGTGCTGATTGGCGACGCCGCCCACGAGGTCAGTCCAATCGGAGGGCAGGGCATGACGCTGGGCTGGCTGGACGCTGCAGAGCTGGCGCCGCTGCTCAGCGCTGCCGTGGGCGGGGCCGACGTAACCCGGCAGCTGGCTGCCTTTGACCTGCGGCGCCGGCGGGCCGCCGTCGTCGCTTCCGCCCAGGCCCGCCTGAACATGGCACTCGGGCGTCCGCTGCCGCCGCGGCTGATGCAGGCGCGCAATGCCGGGCTGGCGCGCCTGTTCCGGTCCCGGCGCCTGGCCGGCCTGGTGGCAAAGCGCTTCACCATGCAGTAGCCGGGCGGTGCTCCTAGTGGCCGCCGCGGTCCAGGGTCACGGTGCGCAGATCCAGGCGCCGCAGCACCCTGTCCACTGCCTCCGGGTCCATTCCGGACTGGTTGCGGGCAGCCAGCACTTCCTTCCGGGCCGCTGCAAGCGCTTCACGCTGTACGGCATCCATGATCTCCAGGGTGGCTTTGAGCTGGAGCATCTTCTGCGGATCGGCTTCGGAGTCACGTTCCAGGATGGAGTGCAGGGAGGACATCCGGCGGGCCAGCGCGGCACGGCGTTCAGGCGGCAGTTTGTCTCCCGCCTTGGACCGTTTCATGGTCTCCATGGCCACCCGTTCAGCCCGCCGTGCGAGTTCGCGTTCCTGCCGGGCAACAGCTCCGTGGTCGCTGGGCAGTTTAAGCCGGCGCATGAGCCACGGCAGGGTGAGGCCGGGCAGCACCAGGGTGACCAGCAGGACGGATCCGGCTGCGATGATCATGAAGTTCCGGCCGGGAAGGGGCTCCCCCGCGAGTGTGGTGGACGGCAGTGCCAGCGCCAGCGCCAGCGTCGCCAGTCCGCGCATGCCGCACCAGGTAAGCACCAGGACTTCCTTGGCCGAACCCGGCACCCGGTTGCGCCGTTCTGTCCCGCCGAACCGGTACAGGCAGTACATCCACAGGAAACGGACGAGCACTACGGCAGCACATACGGCTGCGACGCCGGGAATGTAACCGAAGATCTCGCGGCCCTCGTCTTCGATGACGTACCGCATTTCGATGCCCACCAGGCCAAAGGCAACACCGGTGGTCAGCAGCTCGACGACTTCCCAAAACGCCGTACGGGTGAGCCGCTCTTCCGAGTCCTGCGGCCGGGCGCGGCGGCCCAGTTCCAGTGCCGTGACCACAACCGCGACCACACCGGAGAAGTGCAGCTCCTCGGCCAGGACATACACCGCGTAGGGCGCCACCAGCGTGACTGCGGACCGCGCCACCAGGTTGGGCACAAAGCGGTTCAGCGCACCGACCAGCCAGCCCATTCCCAGCCCAAGGACGACGGCGCCGGCAGCTCCGATGAGGAAACTCGGAACAATGGACCAGCCCACGTCCCCGCCGCTCACCGCAGCGGCCACGGCCGCCTGGAAGATCACGATCGCTATGGCGTCGTTGAAGAGGCCTTCAGTCTGCAGGACGGTAATGAGCCTGCGGGGCATGTTCACCTTGCCGGCCACGGCTTCGACGGCCACGGGGTCCGGAGGGGCAACGATTGCCCCAAGCGCTATCGCGGCCGGCAGGCCCAGCGCGGGGACAATGGCCCACGAGACTCCGGCAACCACTCCCACCGTTACTGCCACCAGCGCGACCGCCAACAGCACCAGGGAGCGCCAGCGGAGCCGGAATACGGACCAGGAGCTGCGCTGGGCTGCGGCGTAGAGCAGCGGGGGAAGGAACAGGGGCAGGATCAGTTCCGGGTCGATATGGATTTCCGGAATGACCGGCAGGAAAGCGAACAGCGCAGAGAAGATCAGCATCAGCACCGGATAGGGCAGGCGGATGCGTTCGCCGATCCCCACCACCAGCACCGTGCCAAAGAGCAGTCCGATAAGCATGATCAGGAATTCCATGCCTGGAATCCTCTCCTGGCAGCACGCGGCTGCCTAGTCCGGCCGGGTTTCGTCACGGAACCTCCCAGGTTTAGTTGCCTAATAGAACTTTAACCCAGCACTCTGGGAGATTTCCGAAGTTACGGCGCCAGGTGGGTGGGGGCGAAGAGGCGCAGCACCGTCTGGACAACCACGACGTTCGGACCTTCCTGCGCGAACGACTCCTCCAGGGCTTCCCGTACCCCTCCTGGTTCTGCACGCCGCGCCGGAATCCCGAAGGACTCGGCCAGCTTCACGAAATCCGGCCCGGCCAGCTCCGTGGCGGTGGCTTTCCCGAACGCGTCCACCATGTACTCACGCAGCACCCCGTAGCCGCCGTCGTCAACAATCAGCCAGGTGACCGGGGCGCCGTGCTGGCGGGCAGTGGCGAGTTCGGAAATCGAATACATCGCCGATCCGTCGCCGGATACGGCGAGCACCCGTTCACCGGTTCCCACAGCGGCACCGAGGGCTGCGGGATAGCCAAAGCCGAGCCCGCCCGCACCCTGGGCGGAGTGGAACGCGCCGGTCTTGGTGTCCCAGCAGCTCCATGCCCAGTACGCGGCAATTGTCATGTCCCAAAAGGTCTGCATGTCCGCCGGAACCGCCTCGCGGATGTCTGCCATGAACTTGCGCTCCGGCGCCAGGTCCTGGGCATCGAGCCGGTCAGAAATCCTTGCCAGGGTGTCCGCGGTGATCTCTTCGGCGCTTTGCCCGTGCCAGTCCGGAGCCGTGGCCGGCACCGGCAGCGCGGCGTCGAGCGCAGCCAGTGCCTGTCCGGCATCTGCCCGGATTCCGAGCGCCGGCCCATTGGACTCAAGGACCCGAGGCTCGGCATCGATCTGGATGATGCGCCCGCGCGGCGCGAAGGTGAAGTAGTTGGAGGTGATCTCCCCCAGCGAGGAACCCACCACCAGCAGGACGTCCGCGTCTTCAAGCAGGTCAGTGGCCCACCGGTCCTCCACCCAGGACTGCAGGGACAGCGGATGGTTCCAGGGGAAGGCTCCCTTGCCGCCCGGGGTGCAGATCACCGGCGCACGGAGCTTCTCGGCCAGGGACAGCAGCGATTCTTCGCCCCGGCCGCGCCGGGTGCCTCCGCCGGCGATGACTGCCGGACGGCGGGCGCCGGCCAGCCACTTCACCGCTTCAGTGACAAGTTCACTGCGGGGCGGATTGTCGAACGGTTCGGCGAGCGCGTCCTCCACTGCCGGCACCACGACCGGGGCCAGCAGGACGTTCTGCGGCACCTCGATCCAGACCGGCCCCATGGGTGCGGAGATAGCTTCGGTCCAGGCGTCCTGGATAGCCGACGGAATGCCCGAGGCATGCTGGATGAGGCGCTGGCTCTTGGTGACGTTGGCCGCCGAGGCTTTCTGGTCATCCAGCTGGTGAAGCATTCCCCGCCGCCGCGCTCCGAGGCCTTCGATCGGGATCTGGCTGGCAACCACGATCATGGGCACCCCGGTGGCATAGGCTTCCTGCAGCCCGGCCAGCGACGTGAGGGCACCCGGGCCCGTTGAAAGGAAGAGCACACCCACCTTGCCCGTAGCGCGGGTGAACCCGTCGGCGGCAAAGGCTGCATTGTTTTCGACCCGCGAGGAGACGAATTCAAGGGTGGAGCGGGAAAGCGCATCGAACAGTCCCAGGGCATGCTGGCCCGGAATGCCGAACACCGTGGTGGCGCCCAGCGCTTCCAGGGTCTCCACCACCAGGTCGCCGCCGTTGCGGACCACGCCGTCGGCCACGGTGCTGCCGGCACCCATACCGGCACTCACTTGGTGAGCCCCATGAGCGTAATCAGGTCGTACGCCACGTGGGAGGCAGCCACACCGGTAATGTCCGCGTGATCGTAGGCAGGTGCCACTTCCACCACATCCGCTCCAACAAGGTTCATTCCGCGCAGACCGCGGAGGATCTCCAGCAGTTCCCGGCTGGTCATGCCGCCGGCTTCCGGAGTTCCCGTTCCGGGTGCGTGGGCAGGGTCCAGCACGTCGATGTCAACGGAGATGTAGAGCGGGCGGCCGCCGATCCGGTCCCGGAGCTTCGCCACCACTTCATCCACACCCTGGCGGAAAACGTCGGAACTGGTGATGATCCCGAAGCCGAAGCGGCGGTCGTCTTCAAGGTCCTTCTTGCCGTACAGCGGGCCGCGGGTACCCACATGGGAGATCGCCTCGGTGTCCAGGATCCCTTCCTCCACAGCACGGCGGAAAGGTGTGCCGTGGGTGTATTCGGCGCCGAAGTAGCTGTCCCAGGTGTCCAGATGTGCGTCAAAGTGCAGCAGCGCCACAGGTTCCCCGGCCCGTTCGGACGCGGCGCGCAGCAGGGGCAGGGCGATGGTGTGGTCCCCTCCGAGGGTCAGCAGCCGGGCACCGTCCGCCGTCAGGTCCAGTGCCCCGGCCTGGACTGTTTCAATGGCCTCGTTAATGTTGAACGGGTTCACGGCGAGGTCACCGGCATCCGCAACCTGCAGGTTAGCGAACGGCGAGGTGTCCTGCGCCGGGTTGTACGGGCGCAGCAGCCGGGACGCCTCACGGATGTGGTTTGCACCGAAGCGGGCGCCCGGGCGGTAGGAAACTCCGGTGTCGAACGGCACGCCGAGGACAGCGACGTCGGCGCGTTCCACCTGGTCCAGCCGCGGAAGGCGGGCGTACGTGGCGGCACCGGCATAGCGCGGGACTTTGGCGGCGTCGATCGGGCCGACTTTGCCGTCCACGTTGATGCGCGGCTGCGTCTGTGGTGAATCCATTGAGTGCCTCTCCGGTTCGTTGGGTGCCGAGGGCCCGAGCCTACCGGAAACCCAGCTAGGAGTTATCTAATAGGCATCAAATGTTTATCGGAAGGCTAAAGTGGAACCGCGATCGGCGTCAAGACTAGGCTGTGACTATGGCGGACCGGGTTTCCTATGCGAACAATGATGGAATGAACTACGACGTCGATGTCCTGATCGTGGGTGCCGGGCCCACCGGGCTGGCCCTCGCAGCCCAGCTTTCCGGCTACGGAACGAGCTTTAGGATCATCGACCGGCGGCAGGGTCCCTCGACCCAGTCCCGTGCACTGGCAGTGCAGCCGCGCACCCTGGAGGCGCTGCGGCCCTTCGGGATCAGTGCCGCCATGGCCGGCAGGGGAACCCCGGCGCATCAGCTGAAGCTGCACCTTCCGGAGGAGACAGTCTCGGTTGGACTGTTCGACGTCGGCATTGAAGACTCCGCCCACCAGCAGCTGCTGTTCCTGCCGCAGTCCGAGACCGAACAGATCCTGCTCTCCTACCTGGCCAGCCGCGGAGTGCGTGTTGAGCGGGGAGCCGAGCTGCTGGAACTTGAACGCCTGGTTCCCGACGATCCCTTCGCGGGCATGGAAGCACGGGTACAGCGCCAGGACCGTGGAATTGACCGGATCCGCGCCCGGTACATCGTGGGTGCGGACGGCGCCGAAAGCACCGTGCGCCGCCGCGCCGGGATGGATTTCCGCGGCTCCGGCTACGCCGACACATTTGTCCTCGCTGACCTTGAGGTGGACGGCGCAGATCCCGGCGCTGTACACGCTTACCCCACAGAGGACGGTTTTATGGTCCTCTTCCCCCTGGGCCGGCCTGCTTCGTGGCGGATGATCAGCCTGAAGGAGCGCGGGGACAACAGCGCAGTGACCCTTGAATCCCTGCAGGCGGTTGCCGACAAGTTCTCCGGCGGCGGCCTGGTCCTGCACGATCCGAAGTGGATCAGCAGTTTCCGGCTCTCGCACCAGATGGCCGAATTCTTCCAGTCGGGCTCCGTGTTCCTGGCCGGCGACGCCGCCCACGTTCATTCCCCCATTGGCGGTCAGGGAATGAACACCGGTATCCAGGATGCGCTGAACCTGGGCTGGAAGCTCGCCCTGGGCGCACGGGGGCTGGCTACGGACGAGCTGATCGACAGCTACGACGCTGAACGCCGGCCGGTGGCCCGCGGAATCGTCGGGTTCACCGATCGCCTCTTCAAACTGGCAACGAGCCGAAGCGGACTGAAGAAACTCCCGCGTACCAAGCTGCTGCCTGCCCTGGCGCCGTCCATCGCTGCGAACGAGCGGCTGCGCAGCCGGGCGTTCCGCACCATGTCCCAGCTCGGCATCCATTACCGCGGCAGCACCATGACTGAATCCGCGCTGAACCGGCGCCCGGCGCTGCTGACCTCCGGGCCGAGGCCCGGCGACCGGCTGCCTGACGCCGTTGTGCATTACCAGGAGAAGGAACGGCGGCTGCAGGACCTGGTGGCCGCCCCCGGATTCCACCTTCTGCTGACCGGACCCGGCTGGCCTGAGGATACTCCGCAGCAGATCCATGCTGCCCTGGCCGGGCTCGGCCGGCTGCTCACCGTGCAGCGCCTGGTGGTGGGCAGCAAGCTCACCCCCTCCGGCCCGGGCGTCATCGAAGACGTGAGCGGACTGGCGTTTGAGCGGCTGGGCCTCTCACCGCGCCGGCCGGAAGTCCTGGTGATCCGGCCCGACGGCTACATTGGCTACCGGTCTTCTGGCACGGACATCACCGGCGCCGTGGCCTACCTGGAGCGGCTCATCGGAGCAGGCGCACGGTCTTCACTTCAAAGGGCCTGAACTCGAGGTCCCAGCGTCCGTCCGCGCGGCGTGGAATTTCCGCGCCCGCGGCGGCCGGACGTTCCAGCAGATCGGTCGCTGCTGCCGCCCGGGCGGCGAAGCCGGCTGTGAGCACCGCGCTGGTGTGGCCTCCCAGCGATTCGTAGAGCCGCAGGACGACGTCGCCGCTGCGGTCATCTGCCAGCTTCACTGTCTCGACCAGGACGCTGGACGGCGTGAGGACAGCGAGCGGAGGGACGCTTCCAGCGCCAGCGCCAGCCACGGTCCGCAGCGGGAGATTGAGCCGGTAACCGTCCTGCACTGCCTCCGCCACGGTCGCGTCCGGGCGAAGTGAAAACCTGAAGGTATGCACCCCCTGGTCCGCACCCGGGTCCGGGAAAAGCGGTGCACGCAGCAGGGAGGCACGCAGCAGGGTTCCGGTTCCGGCGTCCCTGGTCCCGGTCCGGGTGATGTCGTAGCCGTAGGTGGAATCGTTGGCCAGCGAGGCACCCCTTCCGTGTTCGCCCGCATGGATCCACCGGTGGGCCGGAACCTCGAAGCGGGCATGGTCCCAGGACGTGTTTTCGTGGGTGGGACGCTGGACGTGGCCGAACTGGATCTCAGCTGAGGCCCGGTCCGCCAGCACTGCCAGCGGGAATCCCAGCTTGAGCAGTTTTTGCTCCTCATGCCAGTCAGCCTCAATGTCTAGGTCCAGGGCCCTCCCGTCCGGGCTGAGCGAGAGAGTCTGGGTCACCGCTGAGCTCCCAAACTTGTACTTGAATGTCATTGAACGGTCCCCGGAACCGGTCATCACCCCGTGCAGGGACACGGGCGCCGTCCGGTCTGCCGCGTCAATGTCCCAGGCGTCCCATTGGTTGGGAGTGTCGCGGAAGAGCTGGAAGTGGTTGGCTACTTCACCGGGAACCACCAGCTCCCGTCCGCTGTCCCCGCGCAGCGAGGTGATGGCCCCTGTCGAACTGACCCGGGCGGTGAGATGATCCGAGGACAGCTGCCACCCGCCGTCGCCGGCTTCCAGCCGCGCCGCAGCGGGAGCGGCCGTTTCGGCCTCACCGCCCATAGCCGGGATGCCCCGGAGTCTTACCGGCGCGGCATTGAACGTGAGGACCGCATTCCCCTCCCCCGCCAGAACCCGCTGGGCCCGGGCAATGATCCGCTCCAAATGCGCGGCTGCCCCGGCATACTCCCGCTCTGCGTCCTCGTAGACCCAGGCGATGGAAGAACCGGGCAGGATGTCATGGAACTGTCCCAGCAGCACCGTTTTCCACGCGGCGTCCAGCTCCTGGTACGGGTAGTCCGTGCCGCAGCGCACCGCTGCCGTGGCCGCCCACAGTTCAGCCTCATGCAGCAGGGCTTCGCTGCGCCGGTTGCCGCGTTTGGTGCGTGCCTGGGATGTGTAGGTGCCGCGGTGGAACTGCAGGTACATCTCGCCTGACCACACCGGCGGATCCGCGTAGTCCCCTTCCGCTGCCTCGAAGAAGGACCGGGGACTGGAGAGCTGTACCCGGGGAGATCCCTCCAGGGATGCGGTGCGGTAGGCGGCCGCCAGCATTTCCCGGGTCGGCCCGCCGCCCCCGTCGCCCCACCCGAAAGGCACCAGCGAAAGGTTCGTGGCCCCCTTTTCCCGGAACTGCCGCTGGGCCCGCGCAAGTTCCTGCCCGGTTAGCGCAGAGTTGTAGGTGTCCACCGGCGGGAAGTGCGTGAACACCCGGGTGCCGTCGATTCCTTCCCAGAGGAACGTGTGGTGCGGCATCACATCGGACTCGTTCCAGCTCAGTTTCTGGGTGAGGAACCACCGGGAGCCGGCCGCGCGGATCAGCTGCGGAAGGGCACCGGAATAGCCGAATGAGTCCGGCAGCCAGACGTCCAGCGGCTCGACCCCAAAGGCCTCCAGGAAATACCTTTTCCCAAAGGTGAACTGCCGTACCAGCGATTCTCCGGACGGAAGGTTCGTGTCCGCTTCCACCCACATGCCCCCGGCGGGCACAAACCGGCCTTCAGCAACCCGCGCGGCCACCCGTGCGAACAGCTCCGGATGGTCCTCCTCCAGCCAGGCATACTGCTGCGCGGAGGAGGCTGTGAAGACGAAGTCGGGATCGGTATCCATCAGCGCCAGGACGTTCGAGAAGGTGCGTGCCACCTTCCGCCGGGTTTCCCGCACCGGCCACAGCCAGGCGCTGTCAATGTGGGCATGGCCGACCGCGTGGATCCGGTGGGCGCTGGAGGCGGCCGGGGCGCTCAGCGCCTCTTCCAGCAGCGCACGGGCCCTGCCCGCCGTCCCGGAAACGTCCTCCGGTGCGACCGCGGCGGCGGCCCGTTCCATGGCCCGCAGGAGATCATGCCGGCGGGGTGAGTCCATCGGCAGCTCATGCATCAGGCCCCACAGCACGGAGAAGTCCTGGGCAAGGTTCCAAACCTGTTCATCCAGCAGCGCCGTGTCTGCCCGCCGGAAGACGTACAGCGGTTCTTCACCGGCAGTGTCCCAGCTGCCCAGCGGGGTGGGACGGAAACTGAAATCCCCTATGACGTTCGGGGTGGCGGCGGCCTCTACCCAGAGCAGCAGTGCGCTGCCGGGCTCCTGCTCCAGCGGCACTGCCATGTTGGTCGCCTCGAGCGCCTTCAGCACCCTGCCGCCGGCGTCGTAAACCAGTCCCTCGGCCTGGAACCCGGGCATATCGGCGCTGAAGCCCAAATCGACCAGCGCTTCAGCTGCGAAGCCGGGGGCCGGAGCAGGGACCGTCCCGGTCAGCCGGAACCAGGTGGTGCGCCACGGTTTACCCCAGCGTGCGCCGGGCGAAACGGGCCGGTACGCCTGTTCAGCAGCCTCGGCGAAGCTGACCGGTTCGCCGGGACAGTCCCAGACCTCGGCCTGCAGCGGCGCAAGCGAAGTCCACAGATACGGAGGCAGACGCTGGGCCAGGAAACGGGCAATACGGCGTTCAGCAAGATCGCGGTCCGGGTGCATGCGCCCACTCTGCGCGCCGCGGTGCCCGTTGGGAAGGTTGCTAGGCGGAGCCGGGGCTAACCAGTGTCCAAATTACGACGGCGGCGGCCCCGGTGTCCGGGTTGCGCCAGGAATGTGATTCCTTGCCCGGGAAGGTCACGGTGTCACCGGCGGCAAGGTTCATGGTCTCGGCTGCGAAGATAAGGTCAAGCCTGCCCTCGACGACGTGCAGCACCTCAACCGAACAGTCCACGGAGTACAGGTCCGTTTCACCGCTGCCTCCCGGGCCGATTTCCGAACGGATCACCTGGACCTGGCGTTCGGTGCGCGGAGTCAGCAGCCGCTCGTTGATTCCGCTGCCGCCGAGGTTGATTCCCGGCGCGTCCGGCCAGCGCACCAGCGTGGTCTGCGGCGGAAGGAACAGGTCACCGATCGAAATTGAAAGCACCTGGCAGAGCGTGACCAGCGACGCCACGGACGGTGAGGTGAGATCCCGTTCCACCCGGCTCAGGAAACCCTTGGTCAGTCCGGTTGACTCCGCGACCTGTTCGATGGTGAGGTGGCGTGCCTGCCTGGCGGTGCGGATCCTGGATCCGATGGCGATTGGAGCGTTGCTCGGTTCCACCGACAGTGCCTTCATCAATCCAGCCGTCCTTCCAACCCGGTAATCAGTGCCCGCCGGGATCCCGGGAAGCGCGTTTGTAACCGCCGTCCGGTCATTACGCAAGCAGTGCCGAGGCGGCATACTTCACACTAATTGACCGGTGCCACAGCCGCGCACTAGCGTAAGTAAACAATAGTTTCCCAGCGACATATGCCGGCTGCGGCCGGTTCCCCAGTACTGCACCGGGTCCGGACGGTTAATCCCCTGCCCGTCCGGCCCCGGTGCTTCCCATTTCCGGGGACTCGCCGTCGTCGGACGCAACTTCAGGGACCTCCGCGGGGTCGCCCTGGTCCTCACCAATCCAGACCTTGATCACGGCCCACGAGACGGCTGCTATCGGCACGGACAGGATCGCTCCGACGATGCCGGCAAGGATCGTTCCGGCGGTCAGTGCAAGAAGGATCACCAGCGCGTGGATGCTCAGGGTCCGGCCCATCACCACCGGCTGCAGGAAGTTGCCTTCGAGCTGGTTCACCGCGATGATCACGATCACCACGATCAGGGCCACCACCGGGCCGTTGGCCACCAGGGCAATCAGGGCCGCCAGGATGCCGGCCGCAGTCGCTCCGACCAGCGGGATGAAGGAACCAACGAACACAATCACGGAAAGCGGGAGAGCCAGGGGCACCCCAAGAATGAACAGGGCAGCGCCGATGCAGATGGCGTCGACGGCGGCGACGATGGCCGTCCCGCGGACGTAGCCGCCCAGGACTTCCATGGCCCTTGCGCCGGCAAGTGATGCCTTCCGGTGCCGTTCCCCGCTGAACCAGCGCAGGACGAACGCCCAGATCTTGTCCCCGTCCTTCAGGAAGAAGAACAGCACCACGGCCATGAGCACGAACCCGGTGGCGAAGGAACCGGCAGCGGACAACCCGGCCAGTGCCCCGCTGCCCACCGTCGAGGACGTCGCGAAGTCCAGTACGGCGTCGCGGGCTTCCTGCATGGCGGAATCGTCGACTGCAAACGGGCCTTCCTGCACCAGCCTGTACAGCTCATCGAATCCCGCGACCGCCTGGTCCACGAGTGTGGACCACTCGCTCCGCACCGCAAACACGATTCCGGTGACCAAACCGCCGAAGACAATAAGGAGCAGCAGGAAGGATGTGCCGGTTGCGAGTGCTCCCGGCCAGCCCTTGCGCCGCAGCCAGTTCACGAACGGTGCAATAGCCGCTGCAAGGATCAGGGCGAGCAGCACCGGAATGACCACCAGCGTCACCCGGGTCAGGGCATAAACCGCCACGCCAACGAGCAGCAGGACCAGCAGAAGCTGTGCCGAACGCAGCGCAGCGTGGCCGAGGCCGTCGTTCCAGTACCCCTGCAGCCTCCTCGACTCGGTCAGGTTCGAACTGGAGCCGGGTTGGCTGTCCATGTGTTTTCCCGTCTAGGTTGTGGGTCCGGCTTCAGGGCCGGCGTCCTTGGTCTGCAGTGATTCCTTGACGTGCCTCCGGAGGACCTTGCCGATCAGCGACCTTGGCAGGTCCGGTATCTGCACGATTCGGCGGGGAACCTTGTACGCTGCCAGCTCCTTGCGGACGTGCGAACGCAGCTCATCGGGGTCGAATTGCATGTCAGGACGGGCAACGACGGCAGCCACCACGTCTTCTCCGCCGCCGGTCCGGGTCAGCCCCACCACGGCAGCCTCGGCGACGGCCGGGTGGCGTTTCAGTGCTTCCTCGACTTCTGTCGGAGAGACGTTGAAACCGCCCGTGATGATAAGTTCCTTGATCCGGTCCCGGATGGTCACGAAGTCGTCGTCGTCCACCGAGACGATATCACCGGTACGGAACCAGCCGCCGTCGAGCAGTGCGGCCCGAGTTTCGGCGGGTTTGTTCCAGTACCCCTGGAAGACCTGGGGTCCGCGGATCAGCAGCTCACCGGCTTCGCCGCGGTGGCGTTCCCTGGTTGGATCCTCCGGGTCAACCACCTTGATGTCCGTCAGCGGGAACGGCACTCCCACGGTGCCGGCCTTGCGGGTGGGGCCCATCGGGTTTCCCAATGCCACCGGCGAGGTTTCGGTCAGTCCGTAGCCTTCGATCAGATAGCCGCCGGTGGCCTTTTCCCAGGCATCCACGGTTGCTGCCGGGAGGTTCATGGCACCGGAGATCGCGAACCGGACTCCCTTCAGGGAGATGCCCTGCTCCTGGGCCCCGGCCACAATCCGGTCGTAAATGGGCGGAACCGCGGGCAGGAAGGTCGGGGGCGTCTTCTTGGCCGCCTTCAGGACCAGGTCTACGTCGAACTTCGGGAAAAGGACCAGCCTCGCCCCAATGCTCATCGCGAAGGTGAGGCTGAGCGTCAGGCCGTACGCGTGGAACATGGGCAGTACGCCGTAGACGGTTTCCCTGCCCATCCGAAGTCCCGGAATCCATGCCCGTCCCTGGGCAGCATTGGCCATCAGGTTGGCGTGGGTGAGCATTGCCCCCTTGGGGTCCGCTGTGGTGCCGGAGGTGTACTGGATGGCAGCCAGGTCCGCTGCCTTAGGATGCGGGTGGCGCCGCGGCAGCGGCCTGTGGTCCAGGAGATCCTTCCACGCCACGACGCGGCGGCCGGCGCTGCGGGGCTTCTTCTCCGGAGCCAGCGCTGCACGGCTGCGGCGGGCGGCCGGGATGGGGAGCTTCAGCGCCAGCTGCGTGGTTCGCGGCATGGCGCTGATCAGGTCTACGGAAACGATGGTCCGGACGGGAATGTCTGCCGGCAGGGACTGGATCCGGTCAACTGTCTTGTCCCAGACCACCGCCACCGTGGCGCCGTGGTCCTCAAACTGGTGCCGCAGCTCGCGGTCGGTGTAGAGCGGGTTGTGTTCCACCACCACCGCGCCCAGGCGCAGGACGGCGTAGAACGCCACAACGTGCTGCGGGGCGTTGGGAAGTACCAGTGCCACACGGTCACCGCGCTTGACCCCAAGGCGTTTCAGCCCGGCGGCGGCCCGCCGGATCTGGTCGCCCATATCGCGGTAGCTTGTGGTGGCACCGAAGAACTGCAGCGCGGGTTTGGAACCGTATTTGCTGATTGAGTCCTCGACCATGTCCACCAGGGACCCTTCGGGGAGCTTTAGGTTCTGCGGCACGCCTTCCGCATAATGGCGTGTCCACGGCCGGTGAAAGTCAGGGAATCCCTTGGAAGCTTTACTCACGGTTGAACTCTATCCGCTGCTGGGCGGGGCGCATGCCCCCTGGGCGGGCGGGGAAGACCTGCATTTTTCGTTCACCCTCCTGAGGGGAATCGCGGCTGGCCTGGGCTACACTTGAAAGCTGAAGGGGAGTAGCTCCGGTACACGTCCAATCTTAGTTTCGGCTTCGGCCGCACAAAAATTGGAACGGATTTCCGAGGACTGTCGACATACTGGCTGCAGCAGCAGCCCGGCACTCCACCGCGGTGCACGGCACCCGGCGAGCGAGACCTTCGGCCAGTTATCAAGCTGGCCGGAGCGCCCCCTTTTTGCTCCGGCCGTGACCAGGAGCGTGTGTGAACATCCCACCAACTCACGGGCAGTCACCCCCTGAGCGATCCAAGCCCACCAGCGCCGAACGACGCCGCTGGCGCCAGTACCTTGCCGATGAGCAGGCTGAAGCTGCTACCTACCGCTACCTCGCCGAACGCCGCGACGGAGAGGAACGGGACATCCTTCTGGCCCTGGCCGAGGCGGAGGGCCGCCATGAAGAGCACTGGCGCCGCCTGCTCGGACCGGAAGCGGACAAGCCGATGCGCCCCTCCTTCCGCAACCGGCTCCTTGGCCTGCTGGCCCGGCGGTTCGGTTCTGTCTTTGTGCTGGCACTCGCGCAGCGCGCGGAGGGCCGCTCCCCCTACAGCGACGACCCCAGCGCCACCAGCGCCATGGCAGCTGATGAACAGATCCATGAAGAAGTGGTCCGTGGCCTGGCCACGCGCGGACGCACCCGCCTCTCGGGCAACTTCCGGGCCGCTGTCTTCGGTGCGAACGACGGCCTGGTCTCCAACCTCGCACTGGTGATGGCAATTGGGGCCACCGGAGCATCAAGCACTTTCGTCCTGTTCAGCGGTATTGCCGGCCTTCTTGCCGGAGCACTGTCGATGGGTGCCGGGGAGTACGTCTCAGTCCGTTCGCAGCGGGAACTCCTGGAAGCCTCCCGGCCTACCCAGGTGACGCTGTCCGCTGCGAAATCCCTGGACATCGATGCCAATGAACTGGTGCTGGTTTACCGGGCCAGGGGCATGTCCAGGGAAGCCGCCGAGCACCGCGCGGCCGAACGCATGGGGCTGTATACCTGCGACTGCGACCCGTCCCTGTCCCTCCAGCCGGAGAAAATGCAGGAAGCCAGCGGAGAGGACCATGAGACCGTCGGCACGGGTATCGGAGCAGGCCTGTCCAGCTTCTGCTTCTTCTCCTCCGGCGCCATCATTCCCGTCCTGCCATACCTGTTCGGGATGGGCGGGTTGTCCGCCGTCGTCCTTTCCTGCGTCCTGGTGGGCATCGCCCTCCTGCTGACCGGGTCAATTGTCGGGCTGCTCTCCGGGGCGTCCCCGCTCAAGCGCGGACTGCGCCAGCTCGGTATTGGACTGGGTGCTGCTGCAGTCACCTACGCCCTGGGCCTGCTGTTCGGGACCGGCCCGCTCTAGCCGCCCCTCCCAGCGTCTGCTAGCGCGGAGTGGACGCGCTGATCTGGCGAAGCTCCGTGGTGCTGGGGCCGTTGCCCTCGTCCTCGGCGCTGATCAGGACGTTGCCTTCACCGATGGCTTCGGGCATGACTTCCGGCTCAAGGCGGGTAGCCAGCGGCTTCTCCTTGATGAACAGGCACAGGATCGTCGCTACAACTGCCATGGGCACCATAAAGAGGAACAGCGGAATCAGGGCCTCATTGTAGGACCGGATGATGATGTCCTGAATGGCTTCGGGCAGCTCATGGACAAGCTTCGGCGTCAGCGAATTGCCGCCTCCGGTTGCCGAGGCGGCGCTGGCGGGAAGCCGCTCGCCGAGCAGGTCCGAAAGCCGGTGCGCGAAGAGGCTGCCGACTACGGCCGAGCCCAGGGTGGCACCGATCTGGCGGAAGTAGTTGTTCGCTGCCGTGGCGGTGCCCACCTGCCGCATGGGGAAGGAGTTCTGCACCACCAGCACCAGGATCTGCATGTTCAGGCCCAGGCCAAGGCCAAGGACGGCGATGTAGACGCACAGCTGCCAGACAGGCGAGTCGGCTGTGATGGACCCCATCAGCAGCAGCGCCAGGATCATGATGGCCGAGCCTGCAATGGGCATCCACTTGTAGCGTCCGGTCTTGGAGACCAGTGAACCGGACAGCACTGAGCTGAACAGGAGGGCACCCATCATGGGGATCATCAGCATGCCGGCCTCGGTGGCGCTGGCGCCGGTGGCCATCTGCAGGTACGTGGGCAGGTAGCCGATGGCGCCGAACATGGCCACGGAAGTCAGCAGACCGGAGGCGGTGGAGAGGTTGAAGTTCCGGTCCCGGAACAGTTCCATCGGGATGATCGGCTCGGCGGTGCGGCGTTCAACCATCACGAAGACGACGGCGGAAACAATGGTACCGGCGACCAGGCCCAGGATTACCGGGTCGGTCCATTCGTAGGTGCTGCCGCCCCAGCTGCTCACCAGCACCAGGCCGGTGGTGGCCAGCGCAATAAAGACCATGCCCCACAGGTCGATCCTGGGACGTGACGTCACGGCACGCGGCTTGAGGAAGAACAGTGCTCCCAGCAGTGCCAGCACGCCGACGGGGATGTTGAACCAGAACGCCCAGCGCCAGCCCGGACCCTCGGTCAGCCAGCCGCCGATGAGCGGGCCAACTACGGACGAGAACGCGAAGACGCCGCCCATCCAGCCCATGTACTTGCCACGCTCACGGGCAGGCACGACGTCGGCAATGATCGCCTGGGACAGGATCATCAGGCCGCCGGCACCAATGCCCTGGATGACGCGGGCAATGATCAGCCAGGTCATGTCCGGTGACAGTGCGCCGACAACGGAACCTGCCAGGAAGATGATGATCGCCGCGACCAGGAGGTACTTGCGTCCGATCAGGTCGCCCAGTTTGCCGTAGATGGGCATCATCACCGTGGAGGCCAGGATGAAGGCCGTGATGACCCAGAGCATGAGGTTGGCACCGTTGAGTTCACCCACGATCGTGGGCAGTGCGGTGCCGAGGATGGTCTGGTTCAGCGCTGAAAGGAGCATGGCCAGGACCAGTGCGGTGAATACCAGGACGAGGCTGGGTTTCTTCCCGTTGCTCGTGGGAGCTGCTTTGGCAGCTGTTTTCGTCATAGAAGTTCCTTGAAGACGTCTCGGAGGAGTTCGAGGCCCTGGTCGAGGGCCTCGAACTGTGCGGTGGAAGTGGGGGTAAGCCAGGTTTTTTGCATGACGTAGCGCATGCGGGTGCTGGCGGTGAGGACGATGGTGAAGGCGACGTCGTCGACGTCGTGTCCATACCAGCCGGAGTCAGGTCCCTGCTCGCGCCAGCGGCGGGATTCAGCCAGCTGGTTCCGGACAGTCTCAAGGACCAGCTGCTCGACCTTGAGGATGTACTGGTAGCGCTGATGACGCAGGTGCGGGAAGGCCTCATAGATGCGGGCCCGCTGTTCAGCGGAGTCTTCCCCACCCTGGATGGTGCGCAGGACGGAGAGCATCAGCGTGCTGACTTCGGCCAGCAGGTCCCCTTCGATGTCGAAGGACTCGAGCATGGCCGGGTCCACCCACGGATCCCGGAGGCCCAGGACGGCATCTTCCTTGCACGGGAAATAGTTGAAGAACGTCCGCGCTGAAACACCTGCCTCTTCGGCGACGACTTCAACGTTCACCCCTTCCAGTCCGTCTTCGACGGCGCGGCGGGCCGCGGCGGCGTGCAGCGCCGCCCAGGTTTCGGCGCGCTTGCGATCGCGGAGGGAAAGTAGTTGACTCACCGAACTACTTTGTCATCAGGGGGTAATTTTCACAACTGCAAAATTGCAGTTGTGCAAAGAATCACAGGAGGCTGAGCATTTTTACGGCTTGAGCATGACTTTCACGGCCTGCCGCTGGTCCATGGCCGCATAAGCTTCCGGGGCCTTCTCCAGGGACAGCACGGAGTCAAACACCCTGCCGGGATGGATCTTTCCCGCCAGAACGTCTTCGAGGAGCTCCGGCAGATAGGTGCGCACAGGCGCCATCCCGCCGCCCACCGTGATGTTCTTGGCGAAAAGTACTCCAATGGGCAGTTCCGCCCCGCCCGCGGGCACTCCGACGAATCCGACGCGCCCGCCGGGACGGGTGCAGCGCAGGGCCTGGTCCATCGACTCCGCCGTCCCAACGCATTCCAGCACTGCATCCGCGGGCACGCCGCCGAGCAGCTCACGGACCCGGGCCGCGCCTTCCCTGCCGCGTTCGGCTACGACGTCGGTGGCTCCGAATTCGCGGGCAAGCGCTGCCCGGTCCTCGTGCCGGGACATGGCGATGATCCGCCCGGCGCCCAGTCGCGAGGCGGCCAGGACGGCGCAGAGGCCGACCGCACCGTCTCCCACCACGACTACGGTTTGCCCCGGACCCACGCCTGCGCTGACGGCAGCGTGGTGGCCGGTGCCCATAACATCGGAGAGCGTAAGCAGGTCAGCCAGCAGTGCGTCATCGGGATCAACGACGCCGGGAACCTTCACCAGGGTTGCCTCCGCATTGGGCACCCGGACCGCTTCGCCCTGCGCACCCTGGACAAAGTCCCCGCGGGTATCTGTGCTTCCCCATCTGACCAGTTCTTCGCACGCGACCGTGACGCCGGAGCGGCAGGGCGGGCATTTCCCGCAGTTACCGGTAAACGGAGCAATCACAAAGTCGCCCGGGGCCAGAGACGCAACGCCGGTTCCCACGCTTTCAACTACACCCACGAATTCATGGCCAATCGCCCGCGGCTCGCGGGTTTCGCGGATACCGCGGTAGGGCCACAAGTCGGATCCGCAGACACAGGCCGCGCTCACCCGGACAACCGCGTCGCCATCGCGCAGCACCTGCGGATACTCCCTGTCTTCAACGCGGATATCGCCGGGACCGTGGATGATGGTGGCGCGCATAATGGCCTTTCTGTAAGCGGGCAAAGGTTCTCATACCAGCCTAACGGCGTAAGGGAAAGCCAGGTGCATGGGTAGTTCTCCCCATGTGCGGATCACGAATTCTGGATTACCGTGGGCAGTGAGGGCCAACGGCAGCCCGAGACCCGGTTCAGTTCCCAGTCCAGTTCCCCTGGGAAGGCTCCGCTGCCGGACACGGCTTTGATGGCAGGATACGAGCAAGAAACGGGTGGAAAATGCTTAGGCACTGCAAGGGTCTGCCAGTCTGTCTGGCTCCACAGGCACGGGTACCGCGGACACTCTGCCGCCGCACGTGGAAGCGCATTCCCGGCTGCGTCAGGGCAGCCTAGGCCGTACTACTCTCGACAGATTTTCTTCTCACCGGCAAAATGCCGCAGATGAGAAGGCCAGATCCACGCTCCATGTGCGTCGTAGCCGCCGGGATCGTGCTGGCAGCAGGCTCGGTATCCCCCATGCCGCCTGCTGCCCCCGCCGCCGGTCCCCCAGCCGGCGGCGCCGAACTTACCGCCGCTGAGCTCGGCGAAGAACAGCAGGTGCTGGCCGGGTCCCTGACGGATGCACTGGACCCGGCCGGCTGGACCTACCAGGATGGCAGCGCACTGAGGCCAGGTACTCCTCCGGTACCGCGGCCCGTGGGCTGCCCGGCTTCGTCCGGGACAGCCGTGACTCAGGGAACCGGGAGCGCCGCAGGACCGCGGCGCCATTTGCTGGAACTCCAGCTGGCCGGCCCCGCACCTGCCTCCCCCGAATCCGCCCGTGACCGTGCCCAGCGGGTCCTGCTGGGCTCGGGTGCGGATATGCTCTCAGCGCTGACCCCGGGACCTGATGCGCCGCCGGAAACCGCCTACACCTTCACGGCATCCTTTGCGGGCGGCATCGTGAAGTTCTCGGCCACCGATTACGAACAGACGCTGCAGATCACCTCTGCATGTTCCTCGGACCCGGCGCTGGCCGCCACCGGAAATCCTGTCACCTAGGCCCCTCCTGACGGAGTGCGTGGATAAGCGGTTCCCGCCGAAAAGCCCCCGAAGTAGGGCCAGGGTCTTGTCTCCCAGTCGTTAGGGATCCTAGTCTCTGGCTACCTACCGACCGGTAGCTTTACACCTCTCTGACAAGGAAGTCACCGAATGAGGTCTCCTCTGCGCAAGCTCCCAGCCCTGCTCGCTGCGGGTACCCTTGTGGCCGCCTCCGTCCTGGCAGCCCCGCCTGCCTCGGCGCTGACGGATCCGGACGCGGGTGCCGCAGCACCCAAGGTCCGCACCGACGTCGTAGTCCAGTCCTTCGACGGGACGCCGATACACACCAATTTCTTCCCCGCCCTGGGCCTGCAGGCGGGCGAAAAGGCACCGACGGTCATGGTCGGCCCCGGATTCGGCCTGCCCGGCGGGCGTATCCCGTCCACTTCCACCAGTACCCTGATAGGTTCCATCGGACTCGCCCCGCTGCGGGAAGCCGGCTACAACGTGCTGACCTGGGATCCCCGCGGTTTCGGTTTCAGCGGCGGCGAGGCGTACGTCAACAATCCCGCCTATGAGGGCCGGGACGGGCAGGTCCTCATTGATTTCATCGCCAACCAGCCCGAGGCCGCCCTGGATGCTCCCGGCGATCCGGTACTGGGCATGGCCGGAGCGTCCTACGGCGGCGGCATCCAGTTTGTCCTTGCTTCCATGGATGACAGGGTGGACGCCATCGCGCCGACGATCGCGTGGAACAACCTGACCACCAGCCTGTACAAGGAAGGGTCATTTAAATCCGGCTGGGGCAGCCTGCTCTGCCTGGAAGGTACCCTTACCGGCCAGCTGGGCGAACTGGTCGGCAACAGCGGCGCCCTTGCCGCGCCGGTGCGCAAGGCCTGCCGCGAGGGAATGCGCTATCCGAACACCCTGAGTCCGGAGTCCCTGGCGTACTTCGAATCCCTGACTCCGCAGAGCATGTTCACGTCGATCACTGCGCCCACACTGATAATCCAGGGCACTGTGGACACCCTGTTTACGCTCAACGAAGCCACCCGGAACTACAACCTGATCAAGTCAGCCGGCACCGAAGTGAAGATGCTGCAGTTCTGCGGCGGACACGGACTGTGCACTTCCGGCGTGGCCGGACAGGACCGGATCACCGGCGCCGTCCTGAACTGGTTCAGCAAGCATCTGGACGGCAACGATGTTTCAACCGGTCCCGGTTTTGAGTTCATCGACCAGCTCGGAACCAGCCGTGCCGCGGACGGTTATCCCGCTCCCGTCGGTTCACTGACCGGAACCGGGAAGGGAACCCTGCTTCTCTCCCCCGCTGCCGTCAGCGGAGGCGTCATTGCGGCGGCCTGGGCGCCGGTAGCCGTCAACGCTCCCGTCACCGCCCCGGCCGCGGCAACCCAGGTCTTTGGTGCGCCGCAGCTGACGCTCACCTACCGCGGAACTTCGCGGACCCCGAACACACATGTGTACGTCCAGATTATCGACAAGTCCCGCAGCTCACTGGTGGCAGGTAACCAGGTGACGCCGGTGCCGCTCATTCTGGACGGCACCGAACGGACGGTCACCGTCCCGTTGGAGGAAATCTCCTACCTGGTGACGCCGCAAAGCAGGCTGGTGCTGCAGGTGACGCCGAGCTCTTCGGTCTACACATCCCCGAAGGTCACGGCGCTGACGTCCTTCACGGCGTCGGTGTCCCTGCCCGTGATTGCCGACTACCCGGTGGTGCAGTAACCGGGCCCGGGTGCGGCCCGGCAAAAGGGCCGCACCCGGGGTTAGGCCTTGCGCAGCTTAAGCTCGACCTCTTCCAGGGACAGACCGCGGGTCTCCGGCATGAACCGCTTGACGAACAGCACCGCGCAGATGCCCAGGGCAACGAAGATGAAGAACGTGTTGGAAATACCCAGGGCGGCCATCAGCATGGGGAAGGAGAAGCCGACCGCGAAGTTGGCCATCCACTGAACGAACACGGACAGCCCAATGCCCAGGCCACGGACGCGCAGCGGGAAGATCTCCGCCAGCATCAGCCAAGTCACCGGGGAGACAGCACCCTGCTGGAAGGCCAGGAACAGGACAGTCAGGGACAGGACGGTGAAACCGCGGGCGGTGCCTTCGGGCATGAGGAGCGAGGCAGCACCGATGAGCGCAAGGGTGGTGGTGGTACCCAGCAGGCCGGTGATGAGCATGGGCCGGCGCGATACCTTACCCAGCAGCCAGATGCCGATCAGGGCGGCGGCAACGGAGACAACGCCGTTCGCTATGTTGGCCGTCAGCGCAGCTTCGGTGCCGAAGCCGGCGTCAGCCAAAATCTGGGTGCCGTAGTAGATGATCGCGTTGACTCCGGTGATCTGCTGGACGATGGAGAGTCCCATGCCGATCAGCAGCACCCGCAGCAGCCACGGCTCGGCGAAGTCCTTCAGCCGGCCTGTGCGTGTGGTGCCTGCCAGCCCCTTGATCTCTTCGTACTCCGCCTGGGCTTCTTCAGCACTGCGGATTTCCTGCAGCGCCGTCAGCATCTGCGCGTATCGGCCCTTTGACCCCAGCCAGCGCGGGCTCTCCGGCACGAAGTGCATGCCGATCCAGAGCGCGACTGCCGGAACGGTGGCCACGAGCAGCATCCACCGCCAGACATTGCCCTCTTCACCCCAGAGGTTGCCGATCACCGCGTTGCAGACAAAGGCCGCCAGCTGGCCGGTAACGATCATCAGCTGGTCGCGGGTGACCAGCTGGCCGCGGCGGGACGCCGGGGCCAGCTCGGCGAGGAACATGGGCACGACGGCGGACGCGCCGCCGACGGCTAGGCCCAGCACAACGCGGGCGAGCACCATCAGTCCCACGCCCGGCGCAGCAGCGGTGCCCGCGGCACCGGCCATAAAGACTACGGCCAGGATCAGCAGGAGGCGGCGGCGGCCCAGCCGGTCCGCGAGCTGTCCGGCTCCAACGGCGCCAAATGCGGCACCGAAGAGCAGGCTGGAGGTGATCAGGCCTTCAGTGAAGGGGGTCAGCCCCAGATCATCCTGCATGTAAGGCAGCGCCCCGTTGATCACTCCGGTGTCGTAACCGAAGAGAAAACCGCCAAGGGTGGCTATCCAGGTGGCCCGGCGCAGTGCCCGGCGGTGGTCCCCCGGTACTTTGCGGGAAGCGGCTGGCTTGGAACTCATTGAATTGTCTTTCTGATGGTGAACGCACAAAACCCCCGTGCACCGGAAATGAATCCGGGCACGGGGGCCGTGCTGGTGGAGCTTAGAGCGAAGCGAAGACTTCGCGCAGCAGTTCAGCGGTCTCGGACGGCGTCTTGCCGACCTTCACGCCTGCAGCTTCAAGGGCTTCCTTCTTGGCCTGGGCGGTTCCTGCGGAACCGGAGACGATGGCGCCGGCGTGGCCCATGGTCTTGCCTTCGGGAGCGGTGAAGCCGGCCACGTAGCCGACAACCGGCTTGGTGACGTTGGCCTTGATGAACTCGGCTGCGCGCTCTTCGGCGTCGCCGCCGATTTCGCCGATCATCACGATCGCCTTGGTCTCGGGGTCAGCTTCGAAGGCTGCGAGGGCGTCGATGTGGGTGGTGCCGATGACCGGGTCGCCGCCGATGCCGATGGCGGTGGAGAAGCCGAGGTCGCGCAGTTCGTACATCATCTGGTAGGTCAGGGTGCCGGACTTGGAGACCAGACCGATCGGGCCCTTGCCGGTGATGTTGTTCGGCGTGATGCCGACCAGTGCTTCGCCGGGGGTGATGATGCCGGGGCAGTTCGGGCCGATGATGCGGGTGACCTGGTTGCCGTCGGCGTCGACCTTGGACTGGGCGTGTGCCCAGAACTCAGCCGAATCCTGGACGGGAACACCTTCGGTGATGACCACAACGAGGCCGATGCCGGCGTCGATTGCTTCCATCACGGCGTCCTTGGTGAATGCCGGGGGGACGAAGACGATCGAGACGTCAGCCTCGGTCTTCTCCATGGCCTCGGTAACGGTGCCGAAGACGGGCAGCTCAACATCGCCGTGCGTCACGGTGGTGCCGGCCTTGCGGGCGTTGACGCCGCCCACAACCTGGGTCCCGGCCTTGAGCATCAGGGCGGTGTGCTTGGTGCCTTCGCCGCCGGTGATGCCCTGAACGATGACCTTGGAGTCCTTGTTCAAGAAGATAGACATATGTGAATTCTCTTTCTGGGGATCGGCTCGGTCAGCGAGCTGCGTTGGCGAGCTCGGCAGCCTTGTCGGCGCCGTTGTCCATGGTGGTTGCGAGGGTGACCAGCGGGTGGTTGGCCTCGGCCAGGATGCGGCGGCCTTCCTCGACGTTGTTGCCGTCCAGGCGGACTACGAGCGGCTTGTTGGCCTCGTCGCCGAGGATCTCCAGAGCCTTGACGATGCCGCTGGCAACGGCGTCACAGGCGGTGATTCCACCGAAGACGTTCACGAAGACAGACTTGACCTGCTCATCGTTGAGGATGACGTCCAGGCCGGCAGCCATCACGGCTGCGGAGGCGCCGCCGCCGATGTCCAGGAAGTTGGCGGGCTTGACGTTGCCGTGCTTTTCGCCGGCGTAGGCAACGACGTCGAGCGTGGACATAACCAGGCCGGCACCGTTACCGATGATGCCAACTTCGCCGTCGAGCTTGACGTAGTTGAGGTCGTTCGCCTTGGCCTTGGCTTCCAGCGGGTCGGCTGCATCCTTGTCTTCCAGCTCGGCGTGGCCGGGCTGGCGGAAGTCAGCGTTCTCGTCCAGGGAGACCTTGCCGTCCAGGGCAACGATGTCGCCTGCACCGGTCTTGACCAGCGGGTTGACCTCCACGAGTGTGGCGTCTTCCTTGGTGAAGACATCCCAGAGCTTCAGGATGGCGTTGACCACGCCTTCGCGCAGTTCCGGAGCGAAGCCGGCTGCGTCGACGATTTCTTCGGCCTTGGCCTGATCGATGCCAACTGCCGGGTCAACGGCGACGCGGGCAAGGGCGTCGGGACGCTCAACGGCGAGCTGCTCGATTTCCATGCCGCCTTCAACCGAGCACATGGCCAGGTAGTTGCGGTTGGCGCGGTCCAGCAGGACGGAGAAGTAGAACTCCTCGGCGATGTCGGCACCCTGGGCGATCATGACCTTCTTGACCGTGTGGCCCTTGATGTCCATCCCGAGGATGTTGCTGGCGTGCTCGAAGGCTTCGTCAGCGGTCTTTGCCACCTTGACGCCGCCGGCCTTGCCGCGGCCGCCAACCTTCACCTGTGCCTTGACGACTACAACGCCGCCAATCTTCTCGGCTGCAGCTTTGGCTTCTTCAGGAGTGTGCGCCACGATTCCGGCGAGCACGGGTACACCGTGCGCCTCAAACAGATCGCGCGCCTGATATTCAAACAGGTCCACGGGCTAGTGTCCTTCTACGTCGAAGTAGGTTTACATTCGATCAGCTGATCGCGAAGCAGATGCATGAAGCCGGGCTGCCCCATTGGAACTTTAGTCCCTCGGCTCTTCAGGCCCCTCACAGACTACCGCTTTAGTGATGAAGGGCACAGTTCTATGGTTTGTAGAAAATCCGGCTGTCCGTTATGGAGACCTTGTGTGCTAGGACTCCTTGGTCAGCGGGGCGTATCGCAGGAGCAGGCGCTTCTCCCCGGCGTCGAACTTAACCTTCGCCACCGTCTTATCCCCCGCCCCTTCAACGGCGAGCACGGTGCCGTGGCCAAAGGATGTGTGGTTGACCTTGTCTCCGACCGCCACCGAAATGACTTCCTTCTGCGGCTGGACGCGGCCCATGGCCTTGGACACCGGTGCGGCCGCAATGCTGCCGCCCGTTGATGAGGACGAGCCCGCGCCCCAGTGTGAGCCGCTGTACCGGCTGGAGGTGATGCTTCCGCCGCCTCCCCAGGTTGGGCGGTCCATGCCTTCACGCTTCCATTCGATGAGGTCCGCAGGCACCTCCCCCACGAACTGGCTGGCCGGGTTGTACTGGCTCTGCCCCCACATGCTCCGCACCTCGGACCGGGTCAGGTAGAGCCGCTGGCGGGCGCGGGTCAGTCCCACGTAAGCCAGGCGCCGCTCTTCTGCCAGCTCTGCGGGATCGGTAGCGGAGCGCTGGTGCGGGAAGATGCCCTGTTCCATACCAGTCAGGAACACCACCGGGAACTCCAGGCCCTTGGCGGTGTGCAGCGTCATCAGCGTGACAACGCCCTGACGGCGGGATTCCTCGACGGCGGCGGCGACTTCCTCGGCGGAGCCTTCCGGGGCGTCCGGAATCTGGTCCGCATCCGCGACCAGGGACACCTGCTCCAGGAACTGCTCAAGCGTCCCCTCGGGATTGTCGCGTTCGAATTCACGCACGACGGCGACCAGTTCAGCCAGGTTTTCCACCCGCGATTCGTCCTGGGGATCGGCGCTGGAACGCAGCTGCGCCAGGTAACCGGTCTGTTCCAGCACGGCTTCCAGTGCTGCGGATGCTCCGGATCCGGATGCGACTTCCGCCAAGTCGTCAATCAGCTTCACGAATCCGTTCACGGCATTCAGTGACCGCGTGGCCAGGCCGGGAGCCTCTTCAGCCCGGCGCAGTGCCGTCATAAAGCTGATCCGTTCCCGCTCGGCCAATGCGGCCACGGAATACTCCGCGCGGTCGCCTATGCCGCGCTTGGGCTCGTTGAGAATGCGCCGCAGGTTCACGACGTCGTCCTGGTTGGCCAGCACGCGCAGGTACGCCAGCGCGTCCTTGATTTCCTTGCGCTCGTAGAACCTGGTGCCGCCCACCACTTTGTACGGCAGGCCGACGCGCACCAGCACGTCTTCAAGTGAACGGGACTGGGCGTTGGTGCGGTAGAAGATGGCGACGTCGCCGGGCCGCAGGTTCTCTTCGTCCTGCAGCCGGTCGATCTCCTCGGCGATGAACCGGGCTTCCTCGTGCTCGTTCTCCCCCACGTAGCCCACGATCTTGGCGCCGTCCCCTTCGGCGGTCCAGAGCTTCTTTTCCGGCCGGTTGGGGTTGCGGGAAATCACCGCATTCGCCGCCGAGAGGATGGTCTGCGTGGAGCGGTAGTTCTGTTCCAGCAGGATGGTCCGGGCGGAAGGGTAGTCCTTCTCAAAGTCCACGATGTTGCGGACATCTGCGCCGCGGAAGGCGTAGATGGACTGGTCGGAGTCGCCGACAACGGTGAGTTCGGCGGGCGGAATGTCCAGGTGGCCTTCGCCTTCCACCCCAACGAGTTCACGGACCAGGGCGTACTGGGCGTGGTTGGTGTCCTGGTACTCGTCGACCAGAATGTGCCGGAAGCGCCGCCGGTAGTACTCCGCCACACCGGGGAAGGCCCGGAACATGTAGACGGTCTGGGCGATCAGGTCGTCGAAGTCCATGGCGTTGGCCTGGCGCATGCGCTGGGTGTACCCGGTGTAGACCTGGGCCACGGCCTGCTCGAACGGATCCGAATAGTTGGCGCTGGACGCATAGGACTCGTCGTCGATGAGTTCGTTTTTGAGCCCCGAAATCTTATTGGCGATCGCCTTGGGCGCGAACCGCTTGGGGTCCAGGTCCAGGCCCTTGGCCACCAGCGTGATCAGCCGGAGGGTGTCTGCGGAGTCATAGATGGAGAAGTTGGAGTTCATCCCCACGGCTTTGGCCTCGCGGCGGAGGATGCGCACGCAGGATGAGTGGAAGGTGGAGATCCACATGGTCTTGGCCACCCCGCCCACAAGCGATTCAATCCGCTCACGCATTTCCGCTGCGGCCTTGTTGGTGAACGTGATGGCCAGGATCTGGCCGGGATTGGAGCGGCCGGTAGCCATCAGGTAGGCGATCCGGTGGCTGAGCACCCTGGTCTTGCCCGACCCGGCGCCGGCCACGATGAGCAGCGGCGATCCCGCGTGCTTCACGGCCTCCTCCTGCTGCGGGTTCAGACCGCGCAGCAGATCCGCGGCCCGTGCTTCATCCACGCGCGGGGAACGGCCGCGGGAATGCCCTGCATCCTGCCTGGCAGCTTCCGCCGTTTTGTCCTGGCCGCCCTGCTCGTCTGCGGAGTCCGCGGAGGCCTTGGTCTTCGCGGGCGTGGAAAAGTACGGATCAAAGAGATAGTCCATGGTGGTTTTAAGTCTAGGTGCTGGCCCGGACATTTTCCCGAACGCCGTTTCCGGCGTCCGGTCCCTGGACCTTTTGCCTAGCTGTCCGCCAGCCGGCGCTGGACTTCGCGGACGGCTGCTGCGGGTCCGGCTATGTACCAGCGGAAGCCGCGGACCTCGATCACCGCCGTCGTGCCGGAAGCCGCTTCAACGATTGCCTTGCCCGGCAGCCAGTCCCATTCGGGGCAGCTGTGCTGGAACCAGAGGCCCAGCCGGCCCGTTGCCACGGAACCGAGGTCACAGGATCCCGAACCCAGCATGCGCAGGGTTGCTGCGCCTGAGGCCGCACGGGTCCAGGGGCCGGCAACATCTTCGCGCTTCAGCCAGGTCGGGTGGAGGTAGGTGCCGGCGCTGAGCCGGTCCAGGTCGGCATCCTTCAACGCGGGAAGCTCTTCACCGTTCAGGGTTGCCGGATGCCCGGGTCCGCCCAGCCACAGCCGGTCCTCCTGGGGCTGGAAGATCGCACCAAGCAGCACGGGCGGGTTCCCGCTCACCGTGTCCGCTTCCCGATCGTCCCGCAGAGCGAGCGCAGAACACCAGTAGGTAGAGCCGGAGAGGAAATTGTAGGTGCCGTCCACAGGATCGATGACCCACGTGCGCCCGGAGGTCCCCTCGTGGCTGGCACCCTCTTCACCGAGGATCCCGTCCTCTGGCCGCAGCCGGCGGAGGGTCTCGAGGACGAGTTCTTCCGCAGCATGGTCAGCTGCGGTCACTACGTCTGAGACTGAGGTTTTTTGTTTCCCGGTCAGCCCTTCGCGGCGCATGGCCAGGGCGAGCGCCCCTGCCTCACGGACCAGGGAGGCGGCCAGGGCGAAATCTTCTTCGGCGGCGTAGGCACTCATGCCCTTAGCCTAGCCCGGCTGCCACATGCAGCAAGGAGCGGGCAGGCCTCCGCCATACTGGAGGTATGGGTAAAACTCCGGCACAGCGCGCCGCCAAGCACGGCGACAAGGCACAGCTTCCGGCAGGGGCACAGGTCCCTGCCAATCCAACAACGCAGCGGACGCCGCAGCAGGCCAAGACCAACGCCAATTTGGTCGTGATTGCCGCGGCGGCCACCGCGCTGTTTATGTTCTGGTACTACCACCTGCTGGTGCTGGACCAGATGACCCAGCTTTCCGGGGGCCTGGCCATGCCGGACTCGCTGATCGGCGGGTACGACATGGAGTACCTGGCGGCCCTGCGCTCGGCGTTGGATGCCGATGCGCTGGGCCAGCTCAGCTACGTCCACAAAACGGCAGGCACCCTCTTTCCCCTGATCTTCGGATTCGCGTGGCTGCTGATCATCGGGCTCAATACCCGGCGGCGTTCGCTCCGCTGGGTGTTGTGGGCCTTTCCGATCCTCTTTGTCATAGCGGATCTCTGGGAGAACGTCGCCATTGACGGCGTTCTGGGGTCCGCGGAGCTAGCGGCCGGTGACGCTGGCCTGGCCAGCATCCTCACGGTCGCCCGCTGGGTCCTCCTCGGGCTCAGCCTGGTGGCGTCCGTGTTTGCCGTTTTTAGCGCCCGGCCGGGACGGCCACCAGAACTTGTCACCGAGGACAAACACTAGGGCCGGCACAATAACGGTCCGCACGATCAGGGTGTCGAACAGGACGCCGATCGCCACGGTGATGCCCACCTGGGTCAGGGTGACCAGCGGCAGCACACCGAGCACCACGAATACCGCGGCCAGCAGGATGCCTGCACTGGTAATCACGCCGCCGGTGGAGCGCAGTGCTGCCAGCATGCCCTTCTTGGTTCCCATGGTGCCGGCGTTCTCCCGGGCCCGGGTGACCAGGAAGATGTTGTAGTCAACACCCAGGGCCACCAGGAACAGGAAGCTGTACAGCAGTGTCAGGGTGTCCAGCGCCGGGAAGCCCAGCACGTTCTCGAACAGCAGCCAGCTCAGGCCGCTTGCCGCGAAGAAGGTCAGCAGCACGGAGGCGACCAGCAGGAACGGGGCTACCAGGGACCGCAGCAGCACCAGCAGCACGAGGAACACCAGGATGATGACCAGGGAAACAACCAGCGTCACGTCATGCGTATTTGCGTCCAGCTGGTCAACCCGCTCGGCTGCCTCGCCACCTACCAGGGCTCCGTAGTCCGGGTTTTCCGCGAGGTCCGAGCGAAGGTCCCGGATGAAGGTGTTGGCCTCGTCGGTGCCGGCTTCGTAGGCGGTAATCAGGTCGATCCGGGTCAGCCCGTCGTGCTCGGCAATGACGGTGGCGTTGTCCACGCCGTCCACACTGCCCAGCTCTTCGGCTGCCGCTTCTGCTTCATCCGAGTCCACCAGCACGATCACCGGGAAGGTTGAACCTGCGGCGAAGCCTTCGGAAAGCGTCTCTGCGGCAGTCACCGCTTCGGGCTTGTCAGTGAACTGTTCGTTTTCGCTCAGGCCGATCTTGGCGCTGAAGAGACCGCTGGCCATGACCAGCAGGACGATGACGGCGATGCCGGCGATCGTCTTCGGCTTACGGGCCGTTGCGTCGCCCAGCTTGCCCCAGAACTTGCCTTCACGTGCCGGGTCTCCGACCTTGGGCACGAACGGCCAGAACAGCTTGCGTCCCAGCAGCACCAGAGCCACTGGAAGCAGGAAGAGCGCACTGAGGATGGCAAAGACGATGCCCACCGCTGCAGAGAAGCCAAGGCCGCGGTAGCTCATGGTGTCCGTGAAGAGCAGGGTCAGCAGCGCCAGGATGACGGTGCCGCCGGAGGCGATGATCGCTTCGCGGGTGCGGCTGAGTGCCTTGCCCATCGCAGCGTAGACGCTGTCGTGTACCCGGAGTTCTTCCCGGTAGCGGGCGATAAGCAGAAGGGCGTAGTTCGTCGCGGCACCGAACACCAGGACACTGGTGATGCCGACGGCGGACGGGTCAACCTCAATCCCCGCGAGCGGCGCAAGCACGTCCACCATGCGGAGGGAAAGCTGTTCGATGGTGCCCACGATGGCCAGGGGCACGATCCACAGCCACGGCGAACGGTAGGTGATGATCAGCAGCAGTGCCACAACTGCAGCCGTGACCGCCAGGAGGGTGAAGTTTGCGCCGGCGAAAACACCGGCAAGGTCGGCGGTAAACGCAGCTCCGCCGGTGAGTTCGGCCTTCAGACCCTGGGGCGCGGCGTCGCTGACTGCCTCACGCAGGGCTGCGACTTCATCGCCCACGGCATCGCCGTCGTCACTGGCAGCCTGCAGGGTAACGGGGATAAGGGCCACAACGCCGTTCTCGGAGACCAGCGGCGGAACCTGCGCGGGAGGGGCTCCGACGCCGGCTTCCGTTGCCGCCGCACTAATGTCAGCGATGCCCGCAATGTCTGTCTCCGTCATTTCGCCGCCGTCTTCGCGCGAAACGACAACGAGCGCGGTGGACTGCTGCGCATCAGGGAACTCCTTGAGCAGCTCCTGCACCTGGGTGACCTGGTACTTGTCGCTGAGCTGGCCCACCGTGGAGGACTCATTCTCGGGGACCGGGATGGAGAAGAGCCCCACGATCACCACCAGGCCGAGGAACAGCGTGATTAACGCTGCTCTCGCGGATTTAACTATCTTCGAGCTCATGGGTGGTACTCCTGGTGGTAGGAAGCAAAGTAACTAGAGAAAAAAGTATCTCTTATTTAGAGATACTTCAACGTGAAGCTACTATGTGATGGTGGAGATGAACGCGCTGCGTCGGGAGATAGTCAATGCTGTCCGTGGCATGGGCCTGGATGGCCAGTTGGTTGCGGACGCATTCGCCCACAACCACGGATTGAATTCCACGGACATGCGGGCACTTACCCTGGTGATGGAGGCAGAGGTCCGGGGGGAACCGCTCACTGCCGGGCGCCTGAGCGCCCTGCTGGGCACGTCCACCGGGGCCACGACCGCAGTCATTGACCGCCTGGAGAAAATCGGGCATATCCACCGCGCACGCTCGGAAGAGGACCGGCGCAAAGTCACGCTTCACTTTGAACCACTTGCCCGCGAGCTTGCCGGAGCGTACTTCGGACCGCTGGGTGCCCTTACTACTGAGGTGATGGACCGCTACTCCGAGGCAGAGCTGGAGACGATCCACGGCTTCCTCACCGGAATGCGGCAGGCCTACAACACCTACCTACAGCGGATCGACGGCGCCGACGGCCACCATCCGGACCCATCCGCCCGTCCGGCCACGCCCCGGCAGGGCGTCCGTGCAGGCCGCGCGGCACCCGGAGCCGAAAACAGGTAAGCTGTTTATCGCTGCCGGACGCCGGCGGCCACGCCTCCGTAGCTCAGTAGGATAGAGCGGCCCTCTCCTAAAGGGCAGGTCGTCGGTTCGATTCCGGCCGGGGGCACTTTTTTATGCCTGTCCCTGCCCGCCGACAGCCTCGGGCTCCGCCGCTGCGAACTGGGTGTTGTAGAGCTCGGCGTAACGTCCGCCCTTCGCCAGCAGCTCCGTTTGGGTTCCCTGTTCGGCGATCCGCCCGTCCTCGATCACCAGGATCCGGTCGGCGTTGCGGATCGTGGAGAGCCGGTGGGCAATCACGACGGCGGTGCGCCCTTCCAGTGCCTCGGTCAGGGCAGCCTGAACCGCGGCTTCCGACGTCGAGTCCAGCGCGGCCGTCGCCTCATCCAGGACCACGATCCGCGGCTGGGCCAGCAGCAGCCGGGCAATGGTCATGCGCTGCCGTTCTCCGCCGGAGAGACGGTAGCCTCGCTCCCCCACCATGGTTTCGAGTCCGTCGGGAAGCGAACGGATCATTTCCTCCAGCCGTGCCCGCCGGAGTGCATCCCAAATCTCCTCATCCGAGGCACCCGGGTTCGCCAGCAGCAGATTCGAGCGGATGGTCTCGTGGAACAGGTGCCCGTCCTGGGTCACCATGCCCAGCGCGGAGCGCATTCCTTCAAAGCTCAAGTCCCGCACATCGGTGCCGGAGAAGCGCACGGCGCCTGAATCGACGTCGTACAGGCGGGAGAGCAGCTGGGCAATCGTTGACTTGCCCGCGCCCGAGCTGCCCACCAGCGCCACCGTCTGTCCCGGCTCAACCCGGAAGGAGACACTGTGCAGGACGTCTTCGCCGCCTCGGCTGTCCAGGACTGCAACGTCCTCCAGGGATGCAAGGGAGACCTTGTCCGCCGTCGGATACGCGAAAGTCACGTCGTCGAACTCAACTCCCAGCGGTCCCTGCGGGACGGGTGCGGGATTCTCTTTTTCACGGATCAGCGGCTTGAGGTCCAGAATCTCGAAGACCCGTTCAAAACTGACCACGGCACTCATGATTTCCACCCGGGCGTTGGCCAGGGAAGTCAGCGGTGCGTACAGGCGCGTCAGCAGCAGGGCCAGAGTCACCACGTCACCGGTGTTCAGGGTTCCCTGCAGGGCGAACCAGCCGCCAAGACCGTAGACGAGAGCCAGGGCCAGGGCGGAAACAAGGGTCAGTGCGGTGACAAAGACCGTCTGCATCATGGCGGTCTTGACGCCGATGTCGCGCACCCGTGCCGCGCGGACGGCGAACTCCGTCGATTCCTGGTCCGGCCGGCCAAACAGCTTGACGAGTGTGGCGCCCGGCGCGGAGAAACGCTCCGTCATCTGGGTGCCCATGGAAGCGTTGTGGTTCGCGGCTTCACGCCGCAGGGCGGCAAGCCTGCTCCCCATCCGGCGGGCCGGGATCAGGAACACCGGCAGCAGAAGCATGGCAAGGACAGTGACCTGCCACGACGTCGTGAGCATAACGATCAGGGTGAGGATGAGGGCAACGAGGTTGCTGACCACCCCCGAGAGCGTGCCGCTGAAGGCCTGCTGGGCGCCGATCACGTCATTGTTGAGCCGGCTCACCAGGGCCCCTGTGCGGGTACGCGTAAAGAATGCAATTGGCATGCGCTGCACGTGGTCGAAGACAGCGGTGCGAAGGTCCAGGATCACCTGTTCACCGATTTTGGAGGAGAACCAGCGCGTAGCCAGGGATACCGCGGCGTCTGCAATTGCGACCAGGGCGATGAGTGCGGCCAGCCAGATCACGGTGTCCACCGATGAACCGGCCACGATCGCATTGACCACTTCCCCTGCCAGGACCGGTGTTGCCACAGCCAGGAACGCTCCGCCGGTGGACAGGACCAGGAACCCGATCAGCTGCCGGCGGTACGGCGATGCGAAGGCCAGAATGCGCTTCAATGTCTCGCGCGAGATTTTCCGGTCGGTGCCCTTGGCGGTGGAGATCTTGTGCAGCGAACTCCAGGCCGCGCCTTCCATGCTCATGTCTTGTCTTCCTTACTTAGCGCTGCCTTCCAGCCTAGTCGCTGTACGGGCCGCGACCCGAGGACATAACACCGCCCTGCATCGGCGAATTCCCTTCCCACAAGGCCGGAATAAGGACACGCTCGGTTGTGCCCTGCACCACGGGTAACACAGCTCACGCTGGGATACACTGCAAACTGCCCGCACCCGCCCGGGCCACTGAACGAAAGGCCGCTATGCCGACGGCGCCAACCCAGGAGAGCATGTTCGCGGACAGCCTCAGCGAAGACCTGCCGGCGCTGGTCGCCGTCGGTGACTCATCGCTGACGGCCGACGTTGAACGGGCCCTTGGGCATGCCCGGCTGCGTCCCGTCCGCCGCGGCGGGGATGCCGAGGGACCGCTGCCGGTCCTGGCCGTGGTGGATACCGCTGCCTTAGAGGCGGCCGGGCCTGATCTCCGGCGCTGGCTCCTGCCCGCTGCTGACGGTTCCGGGCCGCCGGTAATTCTCATCTCCTCCGGTGAGCTGCTTGATGTTGAGGACATGGTCCGCCGGGGAATCACCGATTTCGTCCTCGCTCCGGTTTCCATGGACGAACTTACCTACCGGGCAGCCCTCATCCGCGCCGAATCACTGGCCGTACGCCGCCGCCGCGAGGTCAATGCACTCCTGCGCGGGAAAACCCGTGTCATTTCCGCCGCAGTTCGGGCAACCAATGACCCGCATGTCATGGCCGACGCCGTTGTGTCGGGTTTGGGGGACGCGTTCGGCGCAGACCATGTGCTCCTGACCACCTTTGCCGATGAGCGTGTGCCAGCCCTGGAAAACTGCTGGAGCCGTCCTGGCACCAGTGCGCAGATCCCGGTTCCGAATCCGGAACAGGCGGGCCAGGTGGCCAGGCTGCTGTGGGGAAACGGCAAGATGCTTGCCGCCCGTGACCATCTGGACCCGGACTGCGACACACACCCCATCCTGTACCCGGCGCCGCGCGAGGCTGGGCTTCGCACATCGGTAATTGTTCCGCTGGGCCACGGAGACCGCCCTTTCGGCATCATCTGGCTGGCCGGAGAGTACGAAGAACGCGTCTGGACACCCACTGAGCTGTCACTGATCCAGCACGTCAGCGGCAACCTGGCACACGGACTGGTGCAGGGCCATTTGATCACTGCGCAGCGAACAGTGCTGGCGCGGCAGCGGGAACTGGACCGGGAAAAGACAGACTTCGTGGCCACCATCAACCACGAGCTGCGCACTCCCCTGACCTCCATCACCGGCTACCTGGACCTCATTCTTGACACCACGGGAGAGGGAATCTCCCCGGAGATTGCCCAGATGCTCGAAATCGTCGGCCGCAACGCCAACCGGCTGAACCACCTCATCGGGGATTTGCTCACCATCTCCCGTTCCGATGCTGAGGAAACCCGGATGGACGTCGAAGAGCTTGTGCTGCGGGATCTCCTTGAACCGGTGATCGCATCCCTGACGCCGTCGGCAACCAGCCGGAACATCACCCTGACCCTGGATGAAACCGATCCGGAGCTCCGGCTGGATTTGAGGCTGGACGGAGACAGGGAGCAGCTTGAACGCGTTTTCTCCAACCTGATCTCCAACGCGGTGAAATTCACGCCGCCCAACGGCTCCGTTCGGATCGGAGCAGACCTGGCCGAGGCCGAAGACGGCAGCCCGCCCATGATCCGCGTGTGCGTCCGTGACACCGGAATTGGGATCCCCGAGGAAGACCTCCCAAAACTCTTCAGCCGGTTCTTCCGGGCGTCCAACGCAACGTCGGCTGCCATCCCGGGAACGGGACTCGGCCTGTCAATCGTCCAGGACATCGTCAACCAGCACGGCGGCAAGCTCTGCATCACATCCGAGATGGGCAAGGGAACCTGCGCCGAGGTAAAGCTCCCGGCAAGCTAGGCCTTTACTGGACGCCGACGGTCGCGTGCGCCTCGATCCGCTCCGGATAGCAGTAGCAGTTGAGCGAGTTGCCGCGGCTGAAGCCAACAAGTGTCATCCCGGCGTCGTGCGCCAGTTCTACTGACAGCGACGACGGCGCGGAAACGGCAGCCAGCACCGGGATGCCGGCGAGCTGGGCTTTTTGAACAAGTTCAAAAGATGCCCGTCCGGATATCTGCAGGACCTTGCCGCGCAGCGGCAGCATTCCTGCACGCAGCGCCCAGCCCACCACCTTGTCCACGGCGTTGTGCCGTCCCACGTCTTCACGCAGGCACAGCAGTTCCCCGTCGGCGGTGAACAGTCCGGCCGCGTGGACGCCTCCGGTCTTCTCGAACAGCGCCTGGCTTTCGCGCAGCCGGTCGGGCAAAGCGGCCAGGACCTCAAGCGGCACCCGGACGCCGTCGTCCGCGACGTCGAAATGGGACGATTTCCGCACCGCTTCGATGGACGCCGTGCCGCAGATACCGCAGGAACTGGAGGTGTAGACATGCCGCTCCATGCCGGTATCCGGCAAGGCCGTCCCGGGCCGCAGCTGCACATCGACCACGTTGAAGGTCTGCTGGCCCTCCTCGTCCACGCCGGCGCAGTACCGCATGGAGATCAGCTGGCCGGCTTCCCAGATAACACCCTCAGAGACCAGGAAACCGGCCACCAGGTCAAAGTCGTCGCCGGGAGTACGCATGGTTACGGTGAAGGATTTGCCCTGGAAACGGATCTCCAGCGGCTCCTCTCCGGCGAGCACGTCATCGCGCCGGCTCACCGTGCCGTCCGTGCGGAACCTCGTGACGCGGGCACGCCGTGAAACCCGTCCCATCCCATCGCTCCTCAATAAGTCTTAGACTGGCCTCACTTCAGACTAGGGGATTTCCTACACAAGGACGTGGTGGCTGTGCCAAGCAAGGCTCCGAAAGATGGAATCAACGAATCAGAGCTGCGGGTCGGTGATCCGAAAACCCATGCCGTCGGACTGCCGGCAGTCATCAACTCCCTGCGTATTTCCTTCGACCAGATGGGACCGCTGCGCAGCGCCAAGACGCTGCTGAACGTCAACCAGAAAAAGGGTTTTGACTGTCCCGGATGCGCCTGGCCTGAAGGCGACAAGCGGCACGCAGCCGAATTCTGCGAGAACGGCGCCAAGGCTGTGGCCGAAGAGGCCACCAAGCGCAAGGTTCCACCGGAGTTCTTTGCCGAGCATTCCGTGGCCGACATGCTTGAAAAGGACGATTACTGGCTGGGACAGCAGGGACGCCTGACCCACCCCATGGTGCTGGAGGCCGGCGACACGCACTACCGTCCCATCGGCTGGGATGCCGCCTACAGCATCATTGTCGAGGAACTGGCTGCAATGGACAGCCCGGACGAGGCCGTCTTCTACACCTCGGGCCGCACCTCCAATGAGGCAGCGTTCCTGTACCAGCTCATGGTCCGCGGCCTCGGAACCAACAACCTGCCCGACTGCTCCAACATGTGCCATGAATCCTCGGGCTCCGCGCTGACCGAAACGCTGGGCATAGGCAAGGGAACCGTCACTCTGGACGACGTGCAAAACTCCGACCTGATCATCGTGGCCGGGCAGAATCCCGGCACCAACCACCCGCGCATGCTGACCGCCCTGGAACGTGCCAAGAAGAACGGCGCCACAATCATTGCGGTAAATCCCCTGCCGGAAGCGGGCCTGCTGCGCTTCGACAACCCGCAGACGGCGTCGGGCCTGCTCGGAACCAAGTTCGGCGGCGGCACCCAGCTCGCGGACGACTTCCTGCAGATCCGCCTCGGCGGTGACCAGGCGCTTTTCCAGGGCCTTGGCAAGTACCTGCTGGAGCAGGAGGAAAAGCACGGCAATGTCTTCGACCATGCATTCATCAGTGCCTACACCGATGGCCTGGATGCCTACCTGGCTGAGCTCCGGAAAACATCCTGGGATGAGATCTGCCTCGCCAGCGGTCTGACGCGCCCGCAGATTGAGACCACCGGCGCCAGGCTGACCGCCTCAAAATCCACTGTGGTGTGCTGGGCCATGGGCCTGACGCAGCACAAGCACTCCGTGCCGATGCTGCGCGACATTGTCAATGTCCTGCTCCTGCAGGGCAACGTCGGCCGCCCCGGCGCCGGTGTCTGCCCGGTCCGCGGGCACTCCAACGTTCAGGGCGACCGCACCATGGGCATCTTCGAGCGGATGCCTGAGCCCTTCCACGACCGGCTCGACGCCGAATTCGGCTTCGCATCGCCGCGGCGGCACGGGTTCGACACGGTCAATGCGATCCGTGCCATGCGGGATTCGAAGGTGCGGGTCTTTATGGCCATGGGCGGCAACTTCATTCGGGCAACTCCGGATTCCGCGGTCACCGAGGACGCCCTCCGCAACACGGCACTCACTGTCCAGGTTTCCACCAAGCTCAACAAGTCCCATCTGGTGCACGGCCGCCGCGCCCTCATCCTGCCCGCACTGGGACGGACAGACCGCGACACCCAGGCCGGCGGAGACCAGCGGGTCACCGTTGAAGACTCGATGAGCGCAGTTCATGCCTCCCAGGGCAGGCTGGATCCTCCGGGTCCGCAGGTCCGGTCTGAGGTCGCGATTGTTTGTGAGCTCTCGGAACGCCTCTTCACCGGAGACAACGCCCCGTTCCGTGCGAACGCTCCCCAGCTGGACTGGATTGGCGCGCGTGCCGATTACTCGCTCATCCGCCGGCACATTGAAAACGTCATTCCCGGTTTTGAGGGTTTCGAGGCGAAGATCAAGCACGGCGGAGGCGGATTCGTCCTGCCCAACGGCCCCCGCGACGGACGCAAATTCGCCACGGAGACCGGTAAAGCCCGGTTCACCGCCAACGAACTTGCCTACCCGAAGGTGCCCGAAGGCCGGCTGATCCTGCAGACCCTGCGGGCCCATGACCAGTACAACACCACCATCTACGCCAAGGACGACCGTTACCGCGGCATCTACGGCGGACGCCGCGTGGTATTCGTCAACAAGCAGGATCTGGCGGCCGCCGGGCTCAAGGACGGGGACATGGTGGACATGGTTTCGGAGTATGAGGACGGCGTCGAACGCCGTGCCGAGTCCTTCCGGGCGGTTGCCTACAACACGCCTGTTGGCTGCGCAGCGGCCTACTACCCTGAGGCAAACGTGCTGGTGCCGCTGGACTCCGTCGCCGAAGTCAGCGGCACCCCAACGTCCAAGTCCGTGATTATCCGGCTGGAGGCTGCTTCACCGGCCACGGCAGCTGCAGCGCACTAACAGACTGGTCTGCGGTGCAGCCCTCTTCAGGCAGCACCATAATTGCGTCGGCCTCTGCGAGGCCCCGCAGCATGCCGGACCTGAAGTACTGCGAGGGAAGAGCGCGCCCGTCCTGGATCCGGCACGGAACCAGGCGGGTGCGCCCCGGCAGTGGCGCAACGTCCACACCCGCGAGGACATGGTGTTCGGGCGCCGGCGCCGCTCCGCGGAGACCTTCCAGCAGCGGCTGGAGCACGGTGAAGACGGCCATCATGGCTGCGAGCGGGTTGCCGGGCAGCGCTACGACAAACCGGCCGTCGGGCAGCCGGGCCAGCAGCGTCGGATGACCTGGCCGCATCGCAATACCGTCAATCAGCAGTTCAGCCTCAACGGCCTCCAGTGCGCGCCGCAGGTGGTCGGCGTCGGATATTCCGGTGCCGCCGGTGGTCACCAGGACGTCCCCTGAAGACATTGCCAGCGAGGTTTCGTCCACAGCGTCGGTGCTCAGCGCCGCAATAACGTCATCGAGTCGGTCCGGGAGGCGCCGGACGGCATCCACACGTGCTCCCAGCATCTCAACGAGCTGCGGCAGCTGCGGCCCGAAGGTGTCGCGAACCTGCCCGGAGTCCGGCAGGCCGGACTCGATGACTTCATCCCCTGTGAAGAGCAGGGACACGCGCGGTGCCCGCAGGACCGGAAGCATGTCATGGCCGCAGACCGCCGCCAGGGCGATGTGCGCCGGATTGAGCACAGTCCCGGCGGGGATGGTGGTTTCCCCGGCAGCAGCTTCTTCTCCGGCCGGCCGGATGTGCTCGCCCAGGCGGGGCTCGTCCTCCCTGGCTGTGGCTGCAGTAACGAGCGTCGCCGGCTCAGTGGGGTTCAGGATGCCGTTCTCGGACCGCAGGATGGCCTCAGCACCGGCTGGGACAAGCCCTCCGGTCAGGATGGACACTGCCTCCCCTGACTTCAGCGGACGGCGTCCGGATTCCTTGTGGATCTGCCACGGCTCGGGGTCAGGTTCGGGCACCACGATCGTCCACGGTTCCGGTCCGGACACGGCCCAGCCATCCATCGCAGAAGAGGCGTAGTGCGGCACGGCGTGCAGGGCCACGGCGTCGGAGGCAAGAGTGTGTCCCAGGGCTTCGGCAAGGGGCACCGTTTCAAAAGGAAGGGGACGGGCCGCAGCGTAGGCCGCCCTGCGGGCCTGTTCCCATGACGTGTTCGGCTGCAGGGGAAGTATCACCGGGACAGGACCGTTCACTGGGTTTCCTCCTGTGTTGAGACCGCATCGCATTCGCGCTGGGCTGCACGGATCGCCGCCCGTATTGCCACGGATTCATCGGCCTGGCCGCTCCCTGCCGCGAGTCCCGCGGCAAGGCCGGCAACGAAAGTCGTCAGGGGTGCTGCCGGACGAACCACATTGTGCGCTGCTGCGGCGGCCAGGTCCAGTACCGCATTGATGTCCACCTGCGTCTCATCGAGTTCGAAGGCCCGCAGCAAACGCTGCGTCCAATCCTCGAGTTCCTGCTGCTGGGTTCCCATCTTGGCTCCTTCGTCCTTGACTGCGGCTGCGGGCCCGGGACGGAGTCAGGCGGTACGTGGTCCGCGCTGAATACCCCATTTCCCGGCATCGGCCCAGGTGTCCACGTCCGCGGTACTTCCTTCCGGGACGGCAACCTCTCTCCACTGCACCCTAGCAAGCATGCTGAACATTGAAAGATTTGCCAGCCCGTCCGGAGATCCGGTTACCGCTGCAAGCAGGTCATCTGTCCGGTAGATCCCGGCCAACGGCTGTGCCTTCCCGCTTGAATCCACCGCGAGCACGGACTGCGGCGGACCCAGCCGCGCCGCTTCCAGAAGCGCGTCAACGGCGCGCGCTGACTCCGGCATGTCACAGGCCAGGACCAGGGTCCACGGACTTGGAGGGTTCTCGTCCTGCAGCTCTGTGAGGGCAGTGACCGCAGCTCCCACCGCCGCAGCGGGTCCGGAGAATGGAGGATCTTCACGCACTATGACTCCGGCGAAAGGAACTCCGGACAGCAGGCCGGCCAGCCCGGGCGGGCCCACGACTGCGGTTTGAACAGCGTCACCAGCCGCCCGCAGGGTGCGTACCAGGAGGGGTTCCCCGTTGACCAGGAGTCCCGCCTTTGGCTCGCCCCCAAGCCGGGAGGAACGACCGCCGGCCAGGATTACCGCGTTGAAACTCTCTTCGCCGGGTCCGCTCATGCTGCGGTGTCCCCAAGGAACGGGCTCCATTGTTCCGCCGGCCGTTCCAGCTCACGGATCTGCCATCTGGTTCCCCGGGGAGCCCGCGGTGTAAACCGCAGCTTCCAACCCAACTGGTTCAGAGTCTTGTCCCCTTTGTTGTTGTTGCAGCGCAGGCAGCACGCCACCATGTTTTCCCAGCTGTCCTGGCCGCCGCGCGATTTGGGTACTACGTGGTCGACGGTAGATGCTGCTTTTCCACAATAAGCGCACGAATGCCCGTCCCTGCGCAGTACGCCACGGCGGGTGGCCACAGTCGAATCACGGTAAGGAATGTTCACGTAGCGGTTTAGGAGGATTACGGAAGGCCGCCCAAAGACGTCGCCTGGGCCAACTACCGGGTCACCGCTCTCAGCCAGCACACTCGCTTTTCCGGACAGCACGAGGACCAGGGCACGCCGAAAGGTCACTACCGCCAGCGGCTCATAGCCCGCATTCAGAACAAGGGTTCGCATGCACGTTCCTCTTCGCCCCACCCGCCAGCCGGAGAGAAATCGTGTTTACCGGCGCCGCGGTACTTCGAATGTTCACTGCAAGGGTAAGCCGCCAAGCCCGATCCCGCTATTTAAAGGGCACGAGAACAGTTGGGCGGAGGCTTCAGCATGCCGCGGGGCAGCATTGGAAACGGCGAAGGGCCCTGCTGTTCCCAGCAGGGCCCTTCATGGAACTGTGTCAGAGTCCGTAAAGCTATTAGCCGCCTACGCGGATGTAGACTCCGCCGGAACCAAGCTCAGCGGGAGCAACAACGGTCTGGTTGCCGAAGAACCCTCCATGGACGGCCTGACCGTTACCAACGTAGACAGCGATGTGGGCAACGCCCATGCCGCCGTCGGCGTAGTAGATCAGGTCGCCGGGAATTGCCTCGGCAGCACTCACCGTGCGGCCCAGGGACAGGTAGCCGGCAGGCCAGTCGTGGAAGTTGATGCCGGCAGCAGCCAGTGCGTTTGTGGCAAGCATGGTGCAGTCCTGCATAACACCAAGCTGTGCGTATGCAGCAGCTGCGATGGTTGCGGCGGTACCGGAGGCAGCTGCGGGAGCGGCAGCCGGGGAAGCAACCGGCGCGGCGGCCGGAGCTGCCGTGGAAGTGCCGTTGGCTGCGGGAGCCGCCTGCACGGTTTCCTCAGTTGCCTGGACGGCTACTTCCTGGGACTGGACAGCAACTTCGGGAGCCACGGTTACGCCCGGAACGGGTGTAAGTGTCAGGTCAGGACCGATTGCGTCGGCCGGAACCTGCAGAGGGATCGAAGACAGGTCCAGCTTGCTGGTCTGCACGTCACGGGAAATTTCAGGGCCCGCAGCGTTTGCTGCAACGCCCGTGCTCAGGACGAGGCCGGAAGCGGCCGCAATGACGGCTGCCTGGCGGCCAACGTTGCCGGCACTGCTGACAGCGTCAGCAAGGGCGGACAGGGAGTTGTTGCGCTGTACAGGCGCGCGGTGGCGCGCACGCTCAGTTGACGTGGTCATTTAGGGGTTTTCTCCGTTGGTTCTGGCAACTGAGCGTCAGCTGACGCGGACGAAGCTTGCGCCGGGAAGATCAGACAGGGAGTGCAGACCGGTGTTCATGCCGTTGAGGCCACCGCTGATGACCTGGCCGTTGCCTACGTAGATAGCTACGTGGCCGCCGGTGATAACGAGGTCGCCGGCCTGCGGGCTGCCAACAACTGCGCCGAAGGCGAAGAACTGGCCCGGTGCGAGGTCGCCAACGGACTTGCCAACCGAACGCAGAGCGTTCTCAACCATGGCGGTGCAGTCCTGGGCAACGCCGATCTGGGCGTAGGCGGAGGCGACGAGCCCGGCGGCGACGCCGCTGGCGCCAACCTCGGGCGCTGCGGGAGCGGAAGATGCGGTGGTGACGTTGCCGGCGGCCTGAGCCGGGGCAGCGGCGGTCTGCTGGGCAGCCACCTCAGCAGCGGCTACGGCCTCCTGCTGGGCAGCGGCAGCAACAGCTGCTGCTTCTTCGGCTGCTGCCTGCTCTGCGGCGGCGATCTGTGCGCGGGTCTCGGCTCCGGAGAGGGAGCCGGCCAGCGGCTGGACCGGAAGTTCGAAGGGTGCCTGCTCGGAAACCGTGACGGTTCCGTTCGAGGTCACAACGTTGAGGGGGGTGGCTTCGAGAGCCTGCCGATCGGTGGAAACCGGAGCTGCCTGGGCCGGCATGCCGGCGGCCAGAACAAGGCCGGAAGCTGCGACGACGACGGCTGCCTGGCGGCCTACCGAACCTGCGTTAGCGGTTACGGCCTTGGACAGTGCGGTAAGCGTGCTTACCTGCGGGGTGGCTGCACGACGGCGGCCAGAATTGACTGATGACACAGTTTTTGCCTCTCCCAATGCCTACGAGGTGAGCTGTCGGATTCGGATGGGAGTCACCCGGTTGCTGGACTGCTAAGTCCGGCAACTTAACCCCTAGGGCTTCTTGCGAAACCCGAAATTGGTTCCCCCGCCTCTGCCATGCGATTTTGCGAACGGATCTCGGACAGTGGCAGAGCTCGGCTATCTGTTCGAGAGTGCCTGATCTTTGGCGAATCAGGCACGGTGACGAGAATATAACAACATCACTGAAATGTCACGCTCAGGTCACGAAAGGGTATTGCGGCGGTCACAACCAGGCCAGGGGGTCGACTGGAGTGCCATTTACGAGTACTTCGAAGTGCAGGTGGCATCCCGTCGATGCGCCGGTGCTTCCGCTGGCGCCAACAAGGTGTCCGCGCTCCACGGTGTCGCCTACCGAGACGCTCATGGCGGAGAGATGGTTATAGGTCGTCTCCACTCCGTTGCCGTGGTCGAGAACAACACGGTTTCCGCCACCGTACGGATGCCAGCCGGCCGACTTCACAGTCCCGGCAGCGGCGGCGGTCACCTCGGTCCCGCAGGCTGCCGCGTAGTCCTGACCCGTGTGCAGCTCTCCGGCTGCGCCGGTGATCGGGCTGACCCGGTAACCGAAAGCGGAGGTCTGGACGGGCTCGGAGTCCAGCGGGTTGGCCAGCGTCCCCTTGGCCGCAGCCGGGATGACGTCCGCCCCTGCGACAGTCAGCCCGCGAAGCTTGGCGTCGGGATCGAACTTGGAAGTCAGCGCCGCCCGGTCAAAGGACAGGACCGCATCCGGATCAGCCGAGACCGGCATCTCCGCTGCTGTGGGCTCCGGTTCCATGACGGGGTCCGTGGCGGCCGCCGTCGTAGGCATTACGACGGTGAGGACGAGTCCGGAAGCCGCAGCGGTGATGGCAAATTTCTGGGCGGAACCGCCCAGTGGGCGGTGGGCAGGTTCGGCGCGGCGCCTGCCGGCGGACCGGTTAGCGGTGCGTGGGCGCAGTTCCATGGCCGGTGATTCGGCCCTGCGCCTGCCCGAAGCAGCATGCTTCGACAAGTGGTTCCCTCTCTACAAGCCTGCGAAGTTAGCTGTCGGATTCGAGTAGAGAAACTCGGCCCCCGACGCACAGGGATATCCAGTCCTGGATGTTCCTGTGGTGCTCGGAGGCTTCACCCCAAGGCAGCTGGGCTGCCGGTTGTTGGGTCCTCCGCCCCTGCCCGCGAACGGTGGCACCTGCGGTCCAGTGGCAGGGTTAGGCTGTTGGACCGGTTAACGGTGTTGTTGCTGTAGTCAGAAGCCACTATAGGGGAAAAAGCCTGAAAGATACCATTCCGTTACCTTCAGCGGCGGAAGGTCACGAACCGGAGGCGGAGACAAACACGTGCGAAGCGACTTCAGCGGGAAGCTCAAGGGCGCCTTCGATCCCCGGGACGCGGACTGAGACGTAGCCTCCCACAACCTCGGCAGTGATGGTGGCACCGGGCCGCAGCCCGGCTTCGTCGAGCTGGGTCAGGAGCTCCGGATCCACCTGGATAGGTTCGGCGAGCCGTTCCAGGACCATCGACTGCCCTGCACCTGCCGTCCCGACGGCGGAGAGAAGGTCCTGGTAGGGCATCGCGGGAGGAACGGCGGCGGCTCCGCCCAGTGCTTCCAGGCCGGGGATTGGATTTCCGTAGGGAGACTCGGTGGGCTTGCCGAGCAGATCGTAGAGACGGCGCTCCACCCGCTCACTCATAACGTGTTCCCACCGGCACGCCTCGTCATGGACGTACGCCCAGTCCAGGCCGATCACGTCAGCCAGCAGCCGTTCGGCGAGCCGGTGCTTGCGCATCACTTCTGTGGCTCGCCTGCGGCCCAGATCCGTCAGTTCAAGCTGACGGGTACCGGAAACGACTACCAGCCCGTCGCGCTCCATGCGCCCGATGGTCTGTGAAACGGTTGGGCCGGAATGGCGCAGACGCTCTGCAATGCGTGCCCGCAGTGCGACGATGTTCTCTTCTTCGAGCTCAAGGATGGTTCGAAGATACATCTCAGTTGTGTCGATGAGGTCCGTCATGACCAGCCGCTCCTAGCAATCGTGCGGAAGTGAATAACCGCTGCGGCACAGACCGCGCCGCCGGTTTCGTCTCCACGTTAGCCCATCGGCGCAAGACGGACAGAATTATCCACCCCTGTGAATCGCTCACTTCCCAGCGGTCACAAATAGGACCGGTACGGCCGCCGGGTGTTGAATGGAAAGGTACGTGAAGCACCCTGCCAACCCGCTTGGAGCATACAGAAAATGGGCGAAACCGCCGTTACGATTCCCGCAGAACTCCTCCCCAAGGATGGTCGGTTCGGTGCCGGCCCGTCCAAGGTCCGGCCCGAGCAGATCCAGGCCCTCTCCGACGCAGGGACCAGGCTTCTGGGCACGTCCCACCGACAGGCTCCGGTGCGGAACCTGGTGGGCAGCGTCCGCGAAGGACTCTCCTCCCTGTTCTCTGCCCCCGAAGGCTACGAGGTAGTCCTCGGCGTCGGCGGCTCGACCGCTTTCTGGGACATCGCGTCCTTCGGCCTCGTTGAGAACAAGGCTCAGCACCTCTCCTTCGGTGAATTCGGTTCCAAGTTCGCCGCCGCGACGAACAAGGCCCCGTTCCTGGCTTCATCCAGCATCATCAAGGCCGAACCGGGCACCCGCCCCGAGGCTGCGGCCGAGGCCGGCGTTGATGTCTATGCCTGGCCGCAGAATGAAACCTCCACCGGTGTAGCTGCCCCGGTCCGCCGGGTGGCCGGGGCTGACGCCGGCTCACTGGTCCTGATCGATGCGACGTCCGCAGCAGGCGGGCTCGACGTCGATCTGGCCGAAGCCGACGTCTATTACTTCGCGCCCCAGAAGAACTTCGCTTCCGACGGCGGCCTGTGGCTTGGCATGTTCTCACCCGCCGCGATTGAGCGCGCAGCCAGGATCAATGCCTCCGGCCGCTGGATCCCGGACTTCCTGAACCTGCAGACGGCGATCGACAACTCCCGCCTGAACCAGACGTACAACACGCCGTCGCTCTCCACGCTGGTCACCCTGGATGCCCAGATCAAGTGGCTGAACTCCAACGGCGGCCTGAAGTTTGCTGCAGGCCGCACTGCGGACTCTGCCGGACGCATCTACTCCTGGGCTGAGAAGTCAGGCGTCGCAACGCCGTTCGTCTCCCGGCCCGAGGACCGCTCCAACGTCATTGCCACCATCGACTTCGACGATTCAATCGACGCCGCTGCGATCGCGAAGACGCTGCGGGCCAACGGCGTGGTGGATGTGGAGCCGTACCGGAAGCTTGGACGCAACCAGCTTCGCATCGCCACCTTCGTCGCGATCGAGCCGGACGACGTCAGTGCCCTGCTGCAGTGCATCGATTACGTGATCGAGCATTCCTAGACACAACGTACGCGGCCGTGGCCGCCTAGAGAGGGCCCCAGCACCGTTCTACGGTCTGGGGTCCTCTTCGGTTATGGACTCAGTGGCGTTGCTTGTCAGGTAGAGGCGCCGCGGCATCGTGCGGTCGTAGTGCAGTCGCAGATGGTGGGCCCGCCAGGCCCAGACCAGGCCGATCACGGCGGTAATGAGACCGGAGGCAGCCGCAACACCCAGGCTCCAGCGTGGACCGAAGGCATTGGAAACCCAGCCCACGATCGGTGCTCCCAGCGGGGTGCCGCCGAGGAAAATCGCGAAGTACAGGGCCATGACCCTGCCGCGCATCACCGGCGTTGTGGTGGTCTGCACGTAGGCGTTGGCACTGGTCATCAGGGTGAGGGCAAACAGTCCCACCGGAATCAGGGAAAGCGCAAAGATCCAGAGATTCGGCGAAAGTGCGGCCAGCATGCAGGCAACTCCAAAAGCGCCGGCTGCTCCGAAGATGAACCGGAGCCGCGGCTTGTCACGGCGTGCAGACAGCAGCGCACCGGCAACGGACCCGATGGCCATGATCGAGTTCAGCAGCCCGAAGATCCCGGCATCCTGACCGAACTCGGTACGTGCCATGGCAGCTATATAGACAGCGAAGTTAAGCCCGAAGGTACCCACGATGAAGATCGCCACCAGGACCATCACCAGGTCCGGACGGTAGCGCACATATTTCAGTCCGGCGCGGATGCGGCCCTTGCCGGGTGGGGCCTTGGGCAGCACGCGCAGCTCGGAAGAACGCATCTTCAGCAGTGCCAGGACCATTGCCGCGAAGGTCACGGTGTTAATAAGGAAGACCCATCCCGGTCCGACGGCAACGGTAAGCAGGCCGGCGGCTGCCGGACCGACCATCCGCGCGCCGTTGAAGGACGCACTGTTCAGCGCGACGGCATTGGGAAGGTTCTCCTCGCTGACAACTTCGGAGACAAAGCTCTGGCGGGCCGGGGCATCAACGGCGGAGACCACGCCCAGCGCCAGGGCGAAAGCGTAGACATGCCACAGATGTGCGTGGCCGGAGAGGACCAGCAGGCCCAGTCCGGCACCAAGCGCCGCCATGGAGACCTGCGTGGTGAGCAGCACCTTGCGCCGGTCATAGGTATCTGCCACCAGCCCGGCCCACGGCGCCAGCAGCAGCTGCGGTCCAAGCTGGAGGGCCATGACAATACCCATGGCCGCGGCGTCCTGGTTCGTCAGGATGTCATAGACAAGCCAGTCCTGGGCGGTGCGCTGCATCCAGGTTCCGATGTTGGAGACCAGGGCTCCAAGGAACCAGATGCGGTAGTTGAAGATTCGAAGCGAACGGAACATTTTGGGTTCACTTCTCCCGTCCGGGATCGTGAACCGCGTTCCATGCACTCACCGCTTATTCGTCCTCCACGGCCGCAGGTGACGCTGCGGCTTCCTGTTCATCTTCCGCTTCAGTTTCAGGTTCAGTTTCAGCCGGGGAAGCCTCCGCTGCTGCTTCGGGATCCTTCACCGGGGCACCATCAGGCTGGCTCCCAGCTGCGGCTTCTTCGCCCGGTTCCTGGGTTGCGACGTCTTCGGGGCGGACCCGCTCAGACCACGGCACCCACTCAGGGGCCAGTACCGCGTCGGCTGAGGGCAGCAGGCCCACTTCGCAGACAGTGGCAACCTTGCCGCGCGGCACGCGTGCCACGGTGGCATACCATTCCCAACCCCGGTAGCCGGGACGGTTGGCCCGGAACCGGTGGGTCACGAGCCGGTCTGCATCGGGAACGACGCTCAGCCATTCCCCCACCTGTTCCTCCGGCACGACTTCCAGCAGAGCTGCCCGCGCGCTTTCCACGGCAGCGGCCAGCACTGCGTCAGGCTTCGACGGTTTGCGCGGAGGTTTCCGCGCGGCAGGCTTCGGCGTCTGGTCGGTATTGGTCGCGTCGGTGGTTTTCACTCGGTGGTTCTGCCCCTATGCATCAAGGTCGTCGGCAACGGCCCGCAGCACTGCAGCCACCTTGGCCGAATGCTTCTTCTCGGGGTACCTGCCCCGGCGCAGTCCGTTGGAGATTCCATCCAACAGTTTAATGAGGTCTTCGGTAATCACGGCCATGTCGTCGGCAGGCTTGCGGGTGGCCTTGACCACCGACGGCGGCGCTTCCAGGATCCGGGCCGAGAGAGCCTGCGGGCCACGCCGTCCGTCAGCCACACCAAACTCCATGCGCGTTCCGGGCTTCACCTCGCTCACGCCAGCGGGAAGCGCAGATGCGTGCAGGAAGACTTCCTGGCCGTCGTCAGTGGCCAGGAATCCGAATCCCTTGCCAGTGTCGAACCACTTGACCTTGCCGATGGGCACTTCGCTTACCTCGTTCTTTGCTGTGGGATGCAGTCTCTCGAGCGCATCTCGTGATGAAAGGGTGGTACATCCGCGCGTAGTCATCCGGCCGCTTCCATGCCAGCACTGGATCATGCGGGCGGCGGATGCCTGTTGAGATACTACGGGGAAGAGTCTTCCCATTAGAATATCCCGAGCTCCCTAATCCTCGGCGTGCCCGGCTTTGGGTTCACGGATTTTTAGCTGTTAGCGTTAAAGACCATGGAGCACTTGGGTTCAAACCCCGCAAACGCCGCCTCAAACGGCCGCGAAACCACCCCCCGCATCGGCGGGGAAAAACTCACTGCAACCGCCGGTACAGCTCCGGTGCATTCCAAGCGTTCACCGCTGAGGGTTGTAATGACCGTGCTGGCCGGCATCCTGGCTGTGGCCGGTGTTGGCAGCCTTGCCGCGCTCCTGCTGGAAGCATTCCGCGGAGAAGTCATCTGGCCCGGGTTCGCCGCCGGGGCGTTTTACGCCCTGCCCATAGCTTTCCTGCTGATGGCCGGGCTGGTAATTGACTCAATCGTGCGGCGGCGCCGAGGCTAACCCGTTTGTTTTCGGTCCCACTCGGGTAACGTATTGGACGATGTCCGCGATCCGAGCATTGGCCGAAGACCTTGCAGCGCGCAGTGACGAACAACTGCGTGAGCTCCTTACCGCCCGGCCGGATCTGGCATTGCCTCCGGTACCGGATTTCCAGGCCCTGGCCGCCCGCGCTTCTACGCGCATCAGCGTACAGCGCGTGCTTGAAAAACTCACGGCACCACAGCTCCAGGTATTGGAAGCCCTGGACCTGACAACGAACGAAGACTCCCACCTGAGCACAACGGCCTCGTGGCTGAAGGCCTCCATCTCCGGATCGACAATCAAGTCCCTGGACGTGATCCTGAGCTACCTGCATTCACTGGCCCTGCTGCGCCGCGCCACACCTCATCCCGGTGCACCAAAAGCCGACGCCGGACGCAAGTTCTATCTCCCGGTTTCGGTTCTGGGTGAAGCACTGGGCGCCTACCCGGCAGGGCTGGGACGCCCTTATTCAACGCTCGCTGCCCAGCAGCCTGAGTTCGGTCAGCGCCTCGTTGGCATTGTCGAAGGCCTGCGCCAGCGCGGGCTGCCCATTGAAAAAGCAGATACGCCGTCCACCGCAGCCCATTCCCTCCACCATCTGGTGTCAGACCCCGCCGGCTGGGAAGCACTGCTGGCCGATGCCCCGCCCCAGACCCACGACCTGCTGCGCCGGTTCAAGTACTCGCCGGTGGGAACCATCCCCCGCAAGGCTGCGATCAGCCGCGCGGTGCTGGACAATCCGTCCCCCACCCCTGTGGAGTGGCTGGTGGCGCATGGTCTCCTTGTCCCCCTGGACGCCCTGCATGTGGAGCTGCCGCGGCCGGTTGGCCAGGCGTCCCGGGGGCACGTAATCGTCTCGGACTTCCAGCTGGATCCTGTTCCGCCGACTCCGCGCCCGGTGCCCCACAACCTGCGGGATAACGCCGCGTACGGTGCCGTGGCGGAAACACTCCGGCTGGTCACCGAACTGCTGGCAGTGGCAGCCGAAGCACCCGTGGGGACCCTGCGCTCAGGCGGCGTCGGCGTCCGGGAAGTCAGGCGGGTGTCCGATGCCCTCCGGCTGGATGCACTGGCCACTGCCTGGCTCCTTGAGCTCTCGGCACTGTCCGGGCTCCTCGTGCTGGATGCGGCCACGTCCCGCTGGGGCGCCGCGGAAACAGACTGGCCCACGCTGGACCGCGAGCTGCAGTGGCAGCATCTGGTGAAAGCCTGGCTGGACGCGGAACGGGCGCCGTCACTTATCGGTGCGCCGCTTCCAGGCGGCGGCTCCGTCAACGCTTTGGCGGGGGAACTCTCCCGTCCCGATGCACCGCTTGTCCGCCGCCGGATGCTGGAGATGTTCGCTTCCCTTGCTGCGGCTGAGTCGCTTGAGGAAGCACATTCGGGAGCCTACGACGCCGAAGACCTGATCGGTGCCCTGACCTGGCACCAGCCGCGGCTGCAGCGCCGGTTCGCCCGCCTGGTTCCGGGCATGTTGAAGGAAGCCGCCCAGCTGGGACTGGTTGGGTCCGGCGCCCTGACCGAGCTGGGGCACGCCGTTGCCGCCGGAGATTTTGACCGCGCCGCGGCGAGGCTGCGGGAGGCACTTCCCGAACCGCTGAGCTCCTTCCTGCTGCAGGCGGACCTGACCGCGGTTGCCCCCGGTTACCTGGAGCCAAAGGTGGCCCGCCAGCTTTCCCTGGTGGCCGACGCCGAGGGGCAGGGACCAGCGACCATCTACCGTTTCTCCGCGAATTCGGTCCGGCGGGCCCTGGACGCTGACATGGATGCGGCGTCGATCCTTGAGTTCCTGGCCCACTATTCGGCCACGGAGGTCCCGCAGCCGCTGCGCTATCTGGTGGAGGACACGGCAGCACGGCACGGGCGGCTGCGCATCGGTGCAGCCTGGTCCTACCTTCGCAGTGACGACGAAACCGGGCTGAACGCACTCATGGCAGACCCCCGTGCCGGGGCACTGGGACTGACGAGGATTGCACCCACTGTGATCTCTTCGGCCGCTACTCCGCAGGAGCTCGCCCTGGCGATCCGCGATCTGGGCTACTCCCCGGTCATGGAAGGACGCGCCCGCGAAGCGAACGGTTCCCACGCCCGCCCGCCCGTGCCGGCGCCGTCGTCCTCCCCCACCCGGATAAACCAGTGGGAACTCGGCGAGGACGACCTTGAAGCGCAGCTGGCGGCCCTCCGCGGGAGAGGACCCGCGGTGGCGCCAAAGGGAGATGAATCCGTTCCGCTGGTAGGGCTGGAAACGCTGCGCAAGGCCATTCGGACCAAGTCCTCGGTCCGAATGGGTGTTGTGGACAGCCAGGGGAATGAACGGCAGGAGATCTTCGTTCCTCTTTCCGTAAGTGAAGGCCGGGTAAGGGTCTTCGATCCGCGCAGGGACGTTGAACGCGTAGTGTCGATACATCGGATAATGGATGTGGAAATAGTGGAGGGCAGCCCAGCACATGGTTGACGGACCGTTGATCGTCCAGAGCGACAAGACCATCTTGCTGGAAGTGGACCATCCCCAGGCTGTGGAAGCGCGGCACGCGATTGCCGCTTTCGCGGAGCTTGAGCGCGCACCGGAGCACATCCACAGCTACCGCCTCACCCCGCTGGGACTCTGGAACGCACGTGCCGCGGGGCTGGACGCCGAGCAGGTGCTGAACACGCTTCTGACCTATTCACGCTTTCCCGTGCCGCACACCCTCCTGGTGGACATCGAAGAGACCATGTCCCGCTACGGGCGGCTGCGGCTGGAGAAAGACCCCCAGCACGGACTGGTGCTGCGCACCAATGACTACCCCGTGCTTGAAGAGGTCTTTCACGCCAAGAAGATCCAGCCGCTGCTTGGGCCGCGGATCGACGGTGAGACCGTAGTTGTCCAGTCCGCCATGCGCGGGCAGCTCAAGCAGCTGCTGCTGAAGCTGGGCTGGCCGGCTGAAGACCTTGCGGGATATGTGGACGGCACCCCGCACCCGATCCTCCTGAACGACGATGGGTGGACACTGCGGCCCTACCAGAAGGTTGCCACCGAGAACTTCTGGGCCGGCGGCTCCGGGGTGGTTGTGCTGCCCTGCGGTGCCGGCAAGACACTCGTTGGTGCCGCAGCGATGGCCACCAGTTCCACCACCACGCTGATCCTGGTCACCAATACGGTCTCGGCCCGGCAGTGGAAAGATGAGCTGCTCAAGCGGACCTCGCTTACCGAAGACGAGATTGGCGAATATTCGGGTGCGGTCAAGGAAGTCCGTCCCGTCACCATCGCCACCTACCAGGTGCTCACCCTCAAGCGCGGCGGGCTTTACCCGCATCTTGAACTGCTCGACGCCAATGACTGGGGCCTGATCATCTATGACGAGGTGCATCTGCTTCCGGCACCCATCTTCCGGATGACAGCGGATCTGCAGGCCAGGCGCCGGCTTGGCCTGACTGCCACCCTGGTCCGCGAAGACGGACGCGAGGGCGAAGTCTTTTCCCTCATTGGCCCCAAACGGTACGACGCTCCCTGGAAGGACATCGAGGCGCAGGGCTATATCGCCCCGGCCGAGTGCATCGAGGTGCGGGTGGACCTGCCGCGGGATGAACGGGTTGCCTATGCCATGGCCGAGGACGGGGACAAGTACCGTCTGTGTTCGACTTCGGAAACGAAGTCCAAGGTGGTGCAGGACCTGGTGCGCCGGCATGAGGGCGACCAGATCCTGGTGATCGGGCAGTACATCGACCAGCTGGATGAGCTGGCTGAGCGGCTGGACGCACCCGTAATCAAGGGCGGAACGCCGGTCAAGGAACGCCAGCGGCTGTTCAACGACTTCCGCGAAGGCAAACTGAAGACCTTGGTTGTGTCCAAGGTTGCCAACTTCTCCATCGATCTGCCGGAAGCTTCGGTGGCCATCCAGGTCTCCGGTTCCTTCGGCTCCCGCCAGGAGGAAGCCCAGCGGCTCGGCCGCCTGCTGCGCCCGAAGTCAGATGGCCGGGCTGCTCACTTCTACACCGTCGTCGCGCGGGACACCCTGGACCAGGACTTCGCGGCCAAACGGCAGCGTTTCCTCGCCGAGCAGGGCTACGCCTACTCCATCCAGGACGCCGCGGACATCGAAAAGCCCGCCTAGCTCCCTTCAATTCGCCTCTTCATCGGCCCAGCGCTGGTTATCCCGACGAGAAACATGCCACGCTTGAGCCGGTGACCTCCGGAATGGCGTACCGCGACATCGTTTCCGCCTTCACAGGATCCTGACGCCCCCAGGAACAGAGTTCCTGGCTCATCCGGCTGCCCGCCTCACACACCTGGGACGGCGTCACATAATAGCGCCCCGGGATTGGCAGCGGATATCTTGAAACTGCTTCCGGGCGCGCTTCAGCGCGGCTTCGGGCATCCACGTCCCGCCGAGCCGGATCCAGCCACATGCCGCACTTCGCCGTAGTCCCGGGCCCCCCGCGCCCGAATCCGCTCGTCCTCTCCCGCGCCAGGCTGCTGCACGCGCTCGACGACGCCGCTGCTGCCCCGCTCACGCTCGTGCGCGGCCCGGACGGAGCAGGAAAAACCACGCTCCTGCAGCATTGGGCCACTGCGCGGGAGCGGCCTGCTGCGCTCTGCTGCTGTTCCGGGTGCGGCTGCGTCCCGCGGTGCCGGGTCGCCGGCCGGTGGCCGGCTGCCTGTCGGCGGCGTGCCGGTTTCGGTTCCCGCATGCCGGAGAGAGAGCTGCCTGGGCCCGGGTGTCGTTCCCAGCATCTTGTTCCCTTTCGCCGGTTCAGCTGCACTTTGCTTACAAACCATGCTCCCCGGTCCCGGCTCCCGGTGGTCCTCCGAAAGCAGCCATTCATCCCCAACTTCACCCTCTAAGCGTGTCCCCAGCTGACTGCAGTTCCCGCTATTCATCCAGCAGACGCTGAGTTAGCATTCAGGGAACCATCAGCCAAATGCTAGAAACTAGGACACGTGACTAAATCTGCTCCTGAGGCCAGGCTCCTTGTTGTCGATGACGAACCCAACATCCGTGAGCTTCTCTCCACGTCGCTGCGCTTTGCCGGCTTCGACGTCGTCGCTGCGGGTAACGGCCGCGAGGCACTGGCCGCGGTGGATGAACACAGCCCCGACCTCGCCGTACTCGACGTCATGCTTCCCGATATGGACGGCTTCACCCTGACCCGCCGCCTGCGTGCCGCCGGACGGCATTTCCCGGTAGTGTTCCTCACCGCCCGGGACGACACGGAGGACAAGGTCACCGGCCTCACCGTGGGCGGGGATGACTACGTAACCAAGCCCTTCAGCCTGGATGAGGTCGTGGCACGGATCCGCGCCGTCCTGCGCCGCACCCAGCCGCTTGACGATGACGACGCCGTCATCCGCGTGGAAGACCTGGAGCTCGACGACGACGCCCACGAGGTGCGCCGGGGCGGAGTGACGATCGAGCTCTCCCCCACCGAGTTCAAGCTGCTGCGCTACCTGATGCTCAATCCCAACCGCGTGCTGTCCAAGGCACAGATCCTGGACCACGTTTGGGAGTACGACTTCAACGGCGACGCGTCGATCGTGGAGTCCTATATTTCCTATCTCCGCCGGAAGATTGACCGCAGCCCCGATGCGCCGGCACTGATCCAGACCAAGCGCGGCGTGGGGTACCTGCTGCGTACGACGGAGAAGCGCTAAGCCTTGCTCCGGCGCTGGAAGTCCGCCTCGCTGCGGTCGCAGCTGGTGGTCATCATGGCCGTATTGATGGTCGTGACGGTTACCATCACCGGACTGGCAACCATCTATGTGCTCCGCCAGATCCTGATCAGCCGGCTGGACACCGATATCCAGGACAACGCCGGGGCGATCTCCCGGTATCTGGTCTCAGGCAGCGCAAGCACGGACGCGTCCCTGTTCCGCTTCTACGGTTTGTACCTCAACGAAGACGGCACGCACGGTCCGGAAACCCATTCGGAGCCAACCTTCGACACCCCCGTCATCGACCCGCTCACGTCTGAGGACGTGGATGCCCTGGGCGGCCGCGGATTCGACGTCCCCGGTACCGCCCCGGGCAGCAAGGGCTGGCGGGTGAAGGTCTTCCACATAGCCAATTTCCCCGGCTCGATCGCCGTCGCCGTCCCCCTGGACTCAGTTGCGGAAACGGTGGATGAGGCGGCCTCGCTGGTCTTCTCGGTGGGTCTGCTCGGGACACTGGGCGCCACCGGTATCGCTTACTGGGCCGTGACCCGCCAGTTCAGGCCGTTGAGCCAAGTGGAGAAGACAGCGGCCGCCATCGCCGCCGGTGATCTCTCCCGCCGTGTGGAAGTGGGCAACCCTGCCACCGAAATCGGCCGGCTTTCACGTTCCCTCAACGCCATGCTGGCCCACATCGAAACGGCCTTCGCAGCGCGCACCGCCTCTGAGCAAAAGATGCGCAGGTTCGTCCAGGACGCCTCGCATGAACTGCGGACTCCGCTGGTTACCATCCGGGGTTTTTCCGAACTGTACCGCCAGGGTGCCCTGCAGAAACCTGAGGACGTTGCTGCGGCCATGGGCCGCATTGAGAGCGAAGCCAAACGCATGGGCCAGCTGGTCGAAGACCTGCTGACCCTTGCCCGGGTCGACGAGCAGCGCCCTCTGGAGTACCAGCCGGTGGACCTGATGATTCTGGGCAATGATGCAGCACTTGATGCCCGGGCCAGCGCTCCTGACCGGGAGATCCGGGTGATCGGCCTGGACGGCAATTCCCCGCGCAGCGCACCGACCATGGGCGACGAAGCAAGGCTGCGGCAGGTGGTGGCCAACCTGATGACGAATGCCCTGCGTTACACCCCGCCCGGCAGTCCCATCGAAGTAGCCGTCGGTGTGGCACCAGTGATCCACAACCGGATGGATGCCGTACTTGAAGTCCGGGACCATGGCCCCGGCATCTCCGAAGAGGACGCTGCGCGGGTATTCGAGCGTTTCTACCGGGCTGATTCGTCCCGCTACCGTGAGACGGGCGGTACGGGGCTGGGCCTTGCGATCGTCGCAGCCCTGGTAGCCCAGCACGACGGCACCGTTCGGCTCACCGAAACGGAGGGCGGCGGAGCGACCATGTCCATCCGATTGCCGTTCATCCCGGCCGATGGCTCGCCGGACCAGGACCCGGACAATGAGGAACACCCGGGCGGGCCTTAGGCCGCCACCTCCTCCGACTCGCTTCGATCACCGGTAAACCGATTCTCGTCATTCGCTTCAAACACGCAGGAGCGCGGTACCCGGGGGTACCGCGCTCCTGTTTGGGGTTGTGCAGGCCGGGCAGAAACCCGGCTGCGGAAGGGGCTTAGAAGCCGCCCATACCGCCCATGCCGCCCATGTCGTCTCCGCCGCCCATTGCCGGTGCAGCCTTTTCGGGCTTGTCAGCAACAACGGCTTCGGTGGTGAGGAACAGGCCGGCGATGGATGCCGCGTTCTGCAGTGCGGAACGGGTGACCTTTACCGGGTCGTTGACGCCGGCAGCCAGCAGGTCCTCGTATTCGCCGGTGGCAGCGTTCAGGCCGAAGCCTTCAGCCAGGCCGCGGACCTTGTCCACCACAACACCGGGCTCGAGGCCGGCGTTGAAGGCGATCTGCTTCAGCGGAGCGTCAATGGCAACCTTGACGATGTTGGCGCCGGTAGCTTCGTCGCCTTCCAGGACCAGGTTCGCGAAGGCCTTCTGACCAGCCTGGATCAGGGCTACGCCACCGCCGGCAACGATGCCTTCTTCGACAGCTGCCTTGGCGTTGCGCACTGCATCTTCGATGCGGTGCTTGCGTTCCTTGAGCTCGACCTCGGTAGCGGCACCGGCCTTGATAACTGCGACGCCGCCGGCCAGCTTGGCCAGGCGCTCCTGCAGCTTCTCGCGGTCGTAGTCGGAGTCGGAGTTCTCGATCTCAGCGCGGATCTGGTTGACGCGGCCGGCGATCTCCTCGGGGTCGCCAGCACCTTCAACGATGGTGGTCTCGTCCTTGGTGACAACAACCTTGCGTGCCTTGCCGAGCAGGTCCAGCGTGGCGTTCTCCAGCTTAAGGCCAACTTCCTCGGCGATGACCTGGCCACCGGTGAGGATGGCGATGTCTGCGAGCTGGGCCTTGCGGCGGTCGCCGAAGCCCGGAGCCTTGACGGCAACGGACTTGAAGGTGCCGCGGATCTTGTTGACCACCAGGGTAGCCAGGGCTTCGCCTTCAACGTCTTCGGCGATGATCAGCAGCGGCTTGCCGGACTGCATGACCTTCTCGAGGACAGCGACGAGGTCCTTCACCGAGGAGATCTTGGAGTTCACGATCAGGATGTACGGGTCTTCGAGGACCGTTTCCTGGCGCTCTGCGTCGGTGACGAAGTAGCCGGAGATGTAGCCCTTGTCGAAGCGCATGCCCTCGGTGAGCTCGAGCTCCAGGCCGAAGGTGTTGGACTCCTCGACGGTGATGACGCCTTCCTTGCCCACCTTGTCCAGTGCTTCGGCGATCAGGTCGCCAATCTGCTGGTCACCGGCGGAGATGGAAGCCGTAGCGGCGATCTGCTCCTTGGTCTCGATTTCCTTCGCGGAGGCGAGCAGCTCGGCGGTAACAGCCGCAACTGCCTTCTCGATGCCGCGCTTCAGGCCCAGGGGATCGGCGCCGGCAGCAACGTTGCGCAGGCCTTCCTTGACCAGTGCCTGTGCCAGGACGGTTGCCGTGGTGGTGCCGTCGCCTGCGACGTCGTCCGTCTTCTTGGCAACTTCCTTGACCAGCTCAGCGCCGATCTTCTCGTAGGGATCGTCCAGCTCGATCTCCTTGGCGATGGAAACGCCATCGTTGGTGATCGTGGGGGCACCCCACTTCTTTTCGAGTACGACGTTGCGGCCACGCGGGCCGAGGGTGACCTTGACGGCGTCGGCGAGGGTGTTCAGACCCCGCTCGAGGCCGCGGCGTGCCTCTTCGTCAAATGCAATGATCTTGGCCATAACGGCTATCGTCCTTCCGGAACAGTCATGCTTGGGTGTTGCATTCCTGGCTGGAGTGCCCGCGACGGACGGGAGCAGGAGCACGATCTCTTTACGCGCATCCCTAATCCCTCACCCCAGTGGCTTGCTGGTTCACTCAACGCCGCTGACTTAGCAGTCAGTCCGCAAGAGTGCTAACTCAATAATTAGCACTCCCAACCTTTGAGTGCAAGCAGTCACGCGCCCCTGTGACCGGCGCAGCGCCCTGATCGGAGGCTGGCTGAGGAAAGCGCGGAGAAACCGCCGGGTCATACCCCCGCAGCCCGCGCCGCAAGCGTAGATTGGAGGTTGTGCCCCCTGCTCCGATTGCAGGCAGTGGCTTAACGACAAACTCCAGGAGCAGGCCATGGCGACCGACCAGCCCCCGAACGATTCTTCTGCCGAGCAAAACGGCGGAGAACATACCCCTGCACCCCAGGCGCACGGCGCCAGTGCCACTCCCCCGCCGCCTCCATACGGCAAACCCCCGGGGGAGTACGATCCGCAGCAGCCCGGCTACCAGGAAGCACCACAGGGGTATCAGCAGGCACCGCAGCCGGGATACCAGCAGGCTCCGCACGGATACCAGCAGCCCCCGCAGGGGTACCACCAATCCCAGGCCCCCGGGCCCTATCAGCAGGTCCCTCCGCCCGGCGCCTACCCGCAGGGATATCCACAGGGCGCCGCCGGACCGTACTACGGCTTCCCCGAACCCAAGTCCCGGCTTGCGGCCGGCTTGCTGGGGATCTTCCTCGGCGGGCTGGGGATACACCGCTTTTACCTCGGGTACACCACGCTGGGAGTCGTGCAGCTCCTTGTCACCTTCTTCACCTTCGGCTTCGGTGCCATCTGGGGTTTCGTCGAAGGAATCATGATTCTCGCCGGGGCCCAGTCCTTCCGGACTGACTCCCGCGGGGTTCCCCTCCGGGAGTAAGCGCCGGATCCCAAGCGCTTCCGAAGACGAGTGAGCCGATGCCCCTCAGGGACACCGGCTCACCGCGTTTTCGGGCAGGACGTGCTGGTTAGTGATTAGACCGTCCGGACGTCCTCGGCCTGCGGCCCCTTCTGGCCTTCACCTATCTCGAATTCCACCCTCTGTCCTTCTTCCAGCGTCCGGTAACCGGCGGACTGGATTGCAGACCAGTGGACAAATACGTCGGTTTTGGCCTCGTCAACAGTGATGAAGCCGTAGCCCTTTTCTCCGTTGAACCATTTGACGATCCCCTGCGCCATTCTCTTTCTCCCCTTTTCGGCTCCACTCCCGCGATGGTGTTCCACGGCAGCAGCCGAACCGGAACGGCAAGGTGGTTTACCTGCCGTCCCGAAACGGCTGGCCCTTACTCTAACCACGCGTAGAACGGCGCACCCCGGGGAAAAGAGGATAGTTATTGAGTCTTAACTAATGGTCCGTGCGCGGAGGTTCACTGGAAGCCCGGTCCCGCCACAACGGTGACGAAGGAGAACTCGGGAGAGTCCGTAATTGTCGGAATGCCCAGTAGTGCCGAGAGCTCCTCAGCATTGACCCGCTGCGCTTCACCGTTGTAGAAGATGACGGATGTCTGGAGCGGCGCGCCTGCCCAGTTGCCCACCTGGGCAGTGGTCCACCCGTCAGCACCGATCCGGCCGGAGATCCCGGCACCGAGGCCGGAAATGCCGCTGGCGTTCAGCACAACAACAGGCTGCGTCTTATCCGCCGGCACGGCCTCCGGGGTCGGAGTGGGAGTGGGAGTCGGGGTTGGGGTCTCTGCAGGAGAGGGCGAAACACTGGGGCTCGGAGACTCCTGCGGCTCCTGGGATTCTTCCGCAGCGGGATTAGTCGACTCGGACACCCCGGGACTGGCACTGCTGTCTGCGCCGATGCCGAGCCTTGGAAGGACGAAGTACGCGGCAAGACCCACGAGGAGGGCAAGGACACCCACGGTAATGATGAGGCCAACACCGCTGGAGCGCGCCGGAATCAACCGCTCACGGTGAACGCCTTGGCGGGTCGAGGTCTCCGGGACCTTATCGAACTCATCCCTGGGGTATTGGCTCATGGCTGCGTTGTCTGTCCTTGGTATAAGGGGAATTGCCCTAGGCGTCCGTGCCCATGCGGCGGGCGGTACGCGCGAGCTGGCGTGTAGTACGCAGTCTACGCAGGCGTTTTACCAGCATGGGATCGTGCGCCAGTGCTTCCTCGGTGTCGATCAGGGCGTTAAGGACCTGGTAGTAACTCGTGGCCGACATGCCAAACAAGTCGCGGATGGCCTGCTCTTTTGCACCGGAGTACTTCCACCACGAGCGCTCAAGGGCGAGCATTTGCTGGTCCCGTTCGCTGAGGGGACTCTGGGGATCGACCGCACCGTCGAGTGAAAACGCCGCGGCTTCGGCTGATCCTGCCAATCTATGGTCCCCGTTTCCTGCTGTACCCGGACACAGGCGCAAAAGGGCATGGCCTGGGTAAAGAGTGTGCTTCCACCTGTAATCGTAAACCGGAATAACACCGTTGTCATTCAAGCGCTGCCGCACTCCGGCTGGGATCCTGGCCCGCTATGCCCAAGACTGGAAGGGTGAACAGCAGTCCTGAACCCACCCTCTTTGACCTCGACGCCGCCGCTTCTGCCGCCGCGAACGCACCGGAGACTCCCGTCCCGTTCACAACCGGCAGCTCCCTGGCGGACCTCATGGCCCCGGACTGGGCAGAGGCACTGGCTCCCGAGGCTGCCCGGCTCCACAGCATCGGTGATGAACTTGAGCGCCGCCGCAGGAGTGGAACGCACATCCTCCCGCCGCCTGAGAGCATCCTGCGTGCTTTTGCCCTCCCGGCGGAACGGGTCAAGGTCCTCATCATTGGCCAGGACCCCTATCCCACACCCGGACATGCCGTCGGGCTCAGCTTTTCCGTCGCCCCCACGGTACGGCCGCTGCCGCGTTCCCTCGTGAACATATACAGGGAGCTGAAGGACGACCTTGGGATAGAGCCTGCGGCGCACGGTGATCTCAGCGCCTGGGCAGACCAAGGTGTCCTCCTGCTCAACCGTGCCCTGAGCGTGGACGCCGGGCAGGCAAACTCCCACCGGAACCTGGGCTGGGAACCCATCACGGAACTTGCTGTCCGCACCCTTGCCGCACGCCGGCGCGCGGACGGGTCGCCTGCACCGCTCGTAGCTGTTCTGTGGGGACGCCAGGCCCAGGCGCTGTCACCGCTGCTTGGCACGACGGCACGGATCGAGTCCGCGCATCCCAGTCCGCTCTCCGCGTCCAGGGGATTCTTCGGCTCACGTCCGTTCAGCAGGGTTAACGCCCTGCTGCGGGAGCAGGGAGCTTCACCAATTGACTGGAGACTGCCCGGGGTACGGTAGAGGAACTACCGCAAGTCAAGGAGAGACACAGCAATGCCTGATGCCCCTGCCACCCGCGTTCCGGCTCCGGCCCGGCGTGCACGGCCAACCCACACCATGACTGTGCTGCGCCGCGAGCAGCTCTCGCCGCATCTGGTGCGCATCGTTGCCGGGGGCGCTGGCTTCGATACTTTCACTCCGAGTGAGAGCACCGACGCGTACTGCAAGATCTGGTTTGGCCGCGACGGCCGCCCGCTGGACGGGTCCGTCTCATTGGAGACGCTGAGGGAGCAGACACCACGTGAGGACTGGCCTGTCTCGCGCACCTACACCGTCCGCTGGGTGGACATGGCCCGGCGGGAACTGGCAATGGACTTCGTAGTGCACGGAGACGCAGGCCTTGCCGGCCCATGGGCCGAGAACGCCCAGCCGGGAGACGTCCTGACGTTCGGCGGACCGGGAGGCGGTTTCGCACCGGATCCCGAAGCGGACTGGTACCTGTTCGCAGCAGACGAATCAGCCCTGCCGGCCACTGCCGCTGCTCTTGAAGCCCTGCCCCAAGGCGCCGTCGGACACGCATTTATTGAAGTTGACGGTCCCGCTGATGAGCTCCCGCTAACCGCCCCCGCCGGTGTAGTAGTCACTTGGCTGTACCGCGGCGGCGCCAAGCCCACCGGTAACCTGCTGATCGCCGCCGTCGACGCCCTGCCCTGGCATCCGGGCGATGTGCAGGTGTTTGCCCACGGCGAGCGTGAGGCGATGAAGGGGCTGCGGGACATATTCTTCAACCGGCATAAGCTTGACCGCAGCCGGGTCTCGCTCTCCGGTTACTGGGCCGACGGCCGCACGGAAGACACCTTCCAGGCAGAGAAGCGCACCCCCATCGGCAAGATCCTCTAAGCCCGCGCACCCCTGCGCTAGCGGCGTCGGTTACGGCGGTCGTTGCCGTTCAGGTTCCGGGTCAGCGGCCGGGCCAGGTTGTCGCCGAAGACCACTCCCCCCGCAATCGCAAGGATCACGGTCAGTGCGTTGAAGAGGCCAATCACCCCGTTAGAAATGTCCTCGAGTCCAATGCTCAGCCCGTACATCGAGCGGAAGATGCTTAGTCCGGGGAACAGGAACAGAATCGCCGGGACGGCGATTACCAGCTGCGGGGCCCCCATTCGAAGCGCCACGATGCGTGAGGCCATGCCGATCACGATCGCGGCGATCGCCGGAGTCAGCCGGGGCCCGATTCCGACCGCTTCGGAGGCGACGGACACCAGGAACCCGCCCGCTCCAATGAGCACTGTTGGCAGCACCAGGTTCGCCGGCGACTGTTCGGTGATGCTGATCGTAGCCAGGGCAACGGCCAGTGCGAGGACGGTCACGGCAAACGGGTACTGGGAGGAAGCCACCTCGGTCACTTCCAGGCGCGGCATCCCGGCCAGGGCTCCAGCGACCAGCGCGACGGCGATGCCCGCCACAATCGCGCCGAAGGTCAGGAAGGCGGAGAGGAAACGGCCCGCGGCAGTGACAGGGAAGCCGTTGATGGCATCCTGCACCGCGGAAACCAGACGACCCGTGGGAAGCAGCAGCAGGATTCCGCCCGCTACGACGATTCCAGGCGCCATATCGACGTCGGCCACGTCAGTGGCATCCAGCCACCAGAACAGCATGGCGACCGCGGTTACCAGGAACCCGCTCGCCGCCGTAGTGAAGAAATCCGGAACGCGCCAGCGGCCTAGAACCCGCTGGAGCAGGCTCACCAGGATCGTACTGACGAAGCCAACAAGCGAACCGAGTGGCCCGCCGCCAATGAACGCGACGATGGCTGCAGAGAAGAGCCCGGCTGAGGCCGTAACGGCCCACCGGGGGAAGGGCTTGGGCTTGTGGACAATCGCGTTTAGCTGCTGCGATGCCTCCGCACGGGTGACATTACCGTCCACGATGTCCGTCACCAGACGATGGACCAGCGCCAGCCCGGCGTAGTTGTTGGTCCAGGAACGCACCACACGCATCACGGTGATGGGTGTCTGGTCCTTGGGCGAATAGTTGAGCAGGACGGACTGATTGGTGATGTCCACCTCGATGCTCTCCAGGCCGTATGCGGCCGTGACGGCGATCATCGCGGTTTCCACTTCAAGGGCACCCGCCCCGTAACGGAACATGGTCTCCGCCATGCCCAGTGCCAGGTCCAGGGTCTTTCGGGCACTGGCGTCCGGGCCGCCGGAGCGTACCCGCGGGTTGGCGTACGGACTGCCGGCAAGCCGCTCCACGATGGACATGGCCTGCGTGGGCGGAGTCTCGCCCTGCACCAGCCTGCGGAGAACGCGCCGGGCTGCAGCGGAGGATGAATCCGTCCGCTGCGCGGCCGAGGGACTGTGCTGGCGGGGGGTCGTCTTGCGGGCCCTGGGCTTACCGGTCCGCGGCACAGTGCCGGCAGGACGCCCTGCTTTGGGGTCGCCGGCCCTGGCCTCACCAGCCTTGCGTGCCGCAGCGGCTTTGGAGGAACCCTTCGGCATCCTGGGAACCGAGGAAGTGGCAGGCGGGGGCTTCGGCTTAGTGCTGCGGATTCCGCCGGTTCCGGGCACCGCGGGCAGGCCTGCTGCGGGCGTCTTGGCGCCTGGCCCCTCCACCGGGGCACCCGGTGCAGCTGCCGGCGGCCTCCTGGATTTCTCCCCCTCGCGGCGCTCGGGCACCTTGATGATGGGAATCAACCCCACGACCGGATCGTTCGCGGGCGCAGGCTTGCGGCGGTCGTCGTCGTTATCCACGGTGTCCACCCCTGCTTCCCTCCTGGTGAATGCGGTTTAGTAGAACGGCTGGTGGTGGCGACGCCAGTAAATCTGGCGCGTCACCCGTTCCCCGATGGTGTTCCAGATCCGGTACCGGAGCGGGTCCAGCACCAGGTCCCAGCACCCGGCAAAGTCCGTGACGGTCTTGGAGAAACTCGTCTTGAACAGTCCCAGCCCGTGGTGCGGGTGTTCCTTGTTCTTCAGCTCGCTGCTGGGCGGAGTGCCGCAGAAATCGTATTCCTCAATTCCGAAGTCTTCCTTGAGTTCCGTGAGCGCGGTCCACTGCACAAGGTGGGAATCACCGTACTGCTTGCGGCGCGGCTTGGACCCGCCGTCCTTGTAAGTTCCCTTTTTCCCATAGGCGATGACGAAGGCACCAACGGTGGGTTCGCCGTCTTCGTCGAACGCAAAGTAGAAGCGGCCCTGTCCGGCGGCCACGAAGTTGGACCAGAACCGGTGGTAGTACTCGTAGGAGCGCATCCGGGCATCGGAGCGGTCCTCGATGTGGCTCATCAGCTTGTACATGGCCCGCATGTTTTCCTCGGTGGGCTCCACGCGGCGCACGTCGGCGCCTTCACGGATGGCGCGGCGGACCGCATTGCGGGCGCGGGAGGAGATGTTCTTGAGGATCTGCTCGGTGTCCGGGGTGGTGTCCAGCAGAGCGGTGGAGTCGTTCGGCTGCAGGTTGAACGTCTTGACGAAGCCGGCGGAAGAGAAGAGCTCCCGGATGTCGTCACCGTCAATAATGTCCGGCTCCACTTTCAGCGCGAAGACGCGGCGGCGGGTTTCCTTGATGAACCGGCCCAGCGCCCGGGCCATGGCCGGCACGTCCTCTGGAGCAGCTGCATCAGGGCCCTTGATGAGGTACCAGAGGCTGCCCAGGACGGGAACCTTCTTCTCGATGACCAGGTTGTAGGAGGTGTATTCCGGGCAGCTGAACACAACGTGGATAGGGTTCCAGCCGTGGTGTGACTTGACCTCGGCGTAAGCGGCTGATTGCAGGACGTTGCCGCCGTTTGGGTTGGACTGAACCAGCTTGTCCCAGTCCGCAATCTCCTCGGCGGTGGCCAGGCGTGCACTAAAGTCTCGCAAAATTCCTCAACTAGTCCTCGGTTGGTGGATCGTTCTTCCGCCCCCGCACGGAGCACCGGCTCCGGGCCGTTCCAAGTCTATCTGCCGGGCGGGGGGCACCCTGCACGGCCGATCCCCGGCGCGCCGGACGGACGCCGCCCGGCCGGGCACGGGAATAGCCCGGCCACTGCGGCGGTTGTGCGCAACAATAGATGCATACGCATATTTACGACGACAAGGCGGCGGTAGTGGCACAGCAGATTGAACTGGGACTGGACACGTTCGGAGACGTGACGCAGGCGGCGGACGGAGCGAAGCTGCCCATGCATGAAGTGATCCGCAATGTGGTGGCTGAAGCCGTGCTGGCCGACTCCGTGGGCCTGGACTTCATCGGAATCGGAGAGCACCACCGCGACGACTTCGCGGTGACCTCGCCTGAAACCGTCCTTGCGGCAATTGCCGGACAGACCAGCCGCATCCGGCTCGGCTCCGCCGTGACCGTGCTTTCCTCCGATGACCCCATCAGGGTCTACGAGCGCTTCGCCACCCTGGACGCCGTGTCCAGCGGCCGGGCCGAAGTAATCCTGGGCCGCGGCTCCTTCACCGAATCCTTCCCGCTGTTCGGCTTTGACCTAGCGGACTACGAGGTGCTGTTCGAAGAGAAACTTGATCTTTTCACCCGCCTGCTGGGCGAAGAGCCGGTCACGTGGGAAGGCAGCATCCGCCCTCCGATGCGCGGCGTGCAGGTGTACCCGCAGACCGGGCACGGACGAATCCCCACCTGGATAGCAGTGGGCGGTACCCCGCAGTCAGTGGTGCGCGCGGCGCACTATGAGCTGCCGCTGATGCTGGCGATTATCGGAGGGGAACCCGCGCGCTTCACGCCTTTCGTATCGCTGTACAAGCGGGCGCTGAAGGAATTCGGCAAGCCGTCCCTGCCGATCGGAGCGCATTCCCCCGGTTACATCGCCGCTACTGACGAACAGGCCCTCGACGAAGCCTGGCCGCACTACGCCCAGATGCAGAACCGGATCGGCCGCGAACGGGGCTGGCCCCCTGTCACACGGGCCGAGTACGAGGCCGGTGCCGGACCGGACGGAGCCCTGTTCATCGGCTCCCCGGAAACGGTTGCGGACAAGATCACGCGCACGGCACGAACACTGGAGCTGTCCCGGTTCGACCTGAAGTACAGCCTGGGCACCCTGCCGCACGCCAACCTTATGAAGTGCATCGAGCTGTACGGCACCGAAGTGGCCCCAAGGGTCCGGGCAGCACTGGCGGAGGCCGAGGACTAGACCGAGGTGGGGAGGAACCAGCGCGTGCGCGGTTCCTCCTCCGCGAGGGACGCTGCGTGTTCAATGTTCTGCCGGTCCGCACCGGTGAGGCGCTGGTGTTCCTGGCGCATGTACTCCCGCCAGGTTGGGACGTCGTAGATCTCCCTGAACTGGCGGGAGTCCGTGACAGAGTGGACCAGCTCCCACGTCGTCGCACCGGTGCGCAGCCGGGAAAGCCGGACCTCGCGCATCGACTCCACAAACTCGGATGCTTTGCCGGGCTCAAGTTCGTAGGCCACCAGGATGGTCACGGGCCCGTCCCCGGGGTTGGGCTCCGCCTCGACTTCCAGGCCGAGGTCCGGTTCCGGAACGCTGCGGTCCAGTTTCCCGGTTCCGGGAAGCAGGGGAAGCGGCAGGACGCTGAGCGCAACGAGCAGGAGCACGACGGCGGAGGCCGCCAGTACGGGGGCGTAACCGTAGGCGGTGGCCAGCGAGCCCCAAAGTACCGACCCAAGAGCCTGGGTGCCGGTGAGCACCATCAGGTAGACCGAGAGTCCCCGTGCACGGACCCATTCGGGCAGCGTTAGCTGCATGGCACTGTTCAGGGTGGAGAGCGTGTTGATCCACGCCATGCCCGCCAGCACCAGCAACAGGCCCAGCGGCAGGGGCGGAAGGTACCCCGCGGAGAAGACCGCGGCGGCAAACACCGCCGCGGACGCACCCAGCAGCGCTGTGTCATTGAGCAGTGCGCGGGTCCTTGAAAGCAGCACCACACCCAGGATTGCCCCGCTTCCAAGTGCTGCCAGCAGCAGACCGTATCCGGAGGACCCCAGGCCCAGGTGCCCGTTTACGGCAACGGGCAGGAGCGCATAGAGCGCGCTGGCCGGAACCATAAAGAGGATGCACCGCAGCAGGATCCGCCGGATGCGCGGAGCTGCCCGGATGTACCGCACCCCCGCACCCATGGCCTCGCCAAAATGTTCACGGTCTTCAGGACTCTGGGGTGCGCTGCGCCAGAGGAACACCGCCAGAGCCGTACCAATAAAGGACACGGCGTTGACGCCGAACACAAAAGCAGGGCCGGCCACCGAGACCAGCAGGCCACCCAGGGCGGGCCCGATTGCCCGTGCGGTGTTTACCGCTACGGACCCCAGAGCGGAGGCAGAACGGATCTGCTCGCGGGGCACCAGCGACGGGGTGACCGCCTGCCAGGCCGGCGAACTCAGGGCTACGCCGCAGCCGATGAGGAATGTGTAGAGGAGCAGGGAATCGGGCCCCAGCAGCCCCAGTGCCGCGATTCCCGTCAGCAGGCAGCCGGCACCGGCAGCGAACAGGTTGCTCCCCAGGATCAGGCGGCGGCGGTTGAAGGCATCAGCCAGCACACCGGCGACCAGCCCAAGCAGGAGAGCCGGCGCCAGGGACGCAGACTGCACCAAGGACACCAGGACCGGGCTGGCGCCGGTCTCCACCAGGAACCACTGTGCTCCCACCGTCTGCATCCAGCTGCCAATGTTGGAGCCCAGCTGCGCCAGCCAGAGGACCAGGAACCATTTACTGCGAAGCGGCGCCCAGGGAGATTCCATCGGATTCCTCCGTCAGTGGCGGCGCTGCGCTGCCGGGATGGTGCCCCAAACCGGCGCGAGCGCTCACTGGCAGAGTAGGTTGCGGCGGTCTGCGGCGTCCAGAGCGAAGGCGCGAAGGGAGTATCCTGACAGCGTGTCACCAAAATTGGTTGCCCAAGGCACCAGTGTTCCTGAAAGGATGCCCCAAACATGTATGTGGTAGTCAATACCCTGGAAATCACGCCGGATACCGCGGAAGCCTTTGAAAAGGCCTTCATCGACAGCATGGCGCATCTTGAGGGAGTTCCAGGGCTCGGACGCAGCACGCTGATGCGTCCCGAAGGTTCCTCCAACACTTACCTCTCCACCATGGAATTTGATTCCAAGGAGAGCTTCCTGGCCTGGCTGAAGTCTGACTCGTTCAAGGCATCCCACTCCGATGACCAGGCCCCGGGCATGCAGGCACCCAACGCCGTCGCTTCCTACACCGTTATCAAGGACACCGCTGCCTAAGACTGGAGCAGGACTGCCACCCGGGGCGCCGGCTACCAGCCGTGCGCTCCGGCAAAGCCCTTCCACAGGCGGCGAAAACGCTTTTCCGCTGCCTTCAGCCGCTGCTCCTCCACGGCGTGCAGCCGTCCGTAGGTAAAGCCGCCGCCTCCCCGGCCTGGACGCCGGCTCAGACGGAGCAGCAGGTCCTGGGTGACCACACTGTCCTGGTGCTCTCCCAGCACCTTCTGGATGCCTTCGGCCGCTTCCACCATTGATTCGGCAGCTTTGCCGCCAACGGGCACGAACGCTTCTGCTGCGTAGCGAAGTCTCTTGGCATCCTTGCGTGCCTCGTGGAGGAGCTCTGACCGTGCTGCGCCCCCGGTTTCCTGTTTGGCGGCACGAACGCGGTTTTTCAGCCGCCGCAGGTCCTTCCGAACCAGTTTCTTCCCCGCTTTGGCTGCGGGCCGTTCGGCGCGGCCGGTCAGCTGGGGAGCGGCCACGAGCACACCCAGGTCCCGCACCAGCGCGGCGTAGCGCGGGGAGTCGAGTCCCCGGCGGATGGCAGCGAGCGCAGCGGAATAGTCTCCGAGCAGCTCCTCGTCAATCCTCACCGAAACCGGCCCCTTGACCAGGAACTCCGGCTGCGCAGCGAGGAGTTCCTGCAGGCGGTGGCGCATTACCTGGGCATCGCGTGCGGCACCGAGGAGCTGGGACAACCATTTGAGTTCATCCCGAATGCCGTTTGCCGACTCCGGGTGCAGCATTTTGCGGTAGCTGGCGAGTACCGAGCGCATCCTGCGGGTACTGACACGCATTTTGTGCACGGCCTCCGGCTCCTCTGTCCGCAGCCGCTGCTCCTGGCTGAGCATTTCCGCGTATTGCGCCTGCAGGTAGGCCATCAGGACCCCGCCCGCTGTTCCAGTCAGTGCACGTGTATCAGCGGCCGGGAGGTCGGTAGCGGAAGCCATGGCCCAGTATAGGTCCGGGAGGCCCGAGCCGGGCTAGACCCCTGTACCCGGAGACCGGGGCCGCCGTAGCATCGGCTTTACCGGCCCCACGGCTGGAATACCGCCGCCGAACGTTCTGGAGGCCAGGCCCATGAACCCGATGCGCTACGTAAAGCTTGGCCGTTCCGGGGCCACCGTTTCAGCCATCGGGCTGGGTTGCCTGGGTTTCGGAGACCCCAACCGCGGCACCCATGCCTGGACCCTGCGCGAGGAAGAATCCATGAACCTCATCCGCCGTGGCCTGGAGCTGGGAATCAATCTGTTCGACACTGCGAACGTCTACTCCGCCGGAGACAGCGAAAGGATCCTGGGCCAGGCCCTGCGGGAGTACGCCCGCCGGGAGGAAGTTGTGATTGCAACCAAGGCACACGGAGAAATGGCGCCCGGACCCAACGGCTGGGGACTCTCCCGCAAGCACATCCTCTGGCAGGTCGAAGAGTCATTGCGGCGGCTGGGAACGGACTACATCGATCTGTACCAAATCCACCGCTGGGACGGATCTACACCACTGGAGGAGACCCTTTCCACCCTGGACCAGCTGGTGCAGGACGGGAAGGTCCGGTACCTGGGTGCATCCACCACCTACGCCTGGCAGCTGGCCAAGGCTGTGCACCTGCAGCGGCAGAACGGCTGGACCGGTTTCGTCACCATGCAGGACCATTACAACCTCATTTACCGCGAGGAGGAACGGGAAATGTACCCGCTCTGCCTCGACGAGGGCATCGGTGTGCTGGCTTACTGTCCCTTGGCCCGGGGGCGGCTTGCCCGGCCCTGGCATGTCGAGAGCCGGCGCCGCGGACACGATGCCCTGGCCGATGCCATGTACGGGGCACACGAGGAAACCGACCGCAGGATTTCGGACGCAGTCGGCACGGTTGCAGACGCCCATGGGGTGTCACGGGCGCAGGTTGCACTGGCCTGGGTGCTCGGGCACCCGGTGGTCACGGCACCCCTGATCGGCGTCACCAGCCTGGCACAGCTGGACGACGACGTCGCCGCCCTGGATCTGGAGCTCACTGCCGAGGACCTGGCCCTGCTGTCCGAGCACTATGTCCCCCACGGCGTCGTGGGCTTCTAGGCTCCCCGCAGCGCTGCGACTACCCCTTCACGGCCCCCGCAACCAGGCCCGAAGCGATGTAGCGCTGCAGGAACAGGAACAGTGCCATCACAGGCACGGCGGCGAGCACGGCACCGGCGGAGAAGACTCCCCAGGTGCGGGACTGGTTATCCCCAACAAAGGAGTAGAGCCCGACGGCGAGGGTCTGGCTGTCGGGATCGTTCAGCACAATCGAGGCGATCATGAACTCCCCCGTGGTGGTGATGAAGGTCAGCAGGCCAACAATCGCCAGGATGGGGGTGACCAGCCGAAGGATGATGGTGAAGAAAATCTGGAAATGGCCGGCACCATCGATCCGCGCGGCTTCGTCCAGGGTTTTGGGAACCGTGTTGAAGAAGCCGTACATCAGGTAGGTGTTTACGCCCAGCGCTCCGCCCAGGTACACCATGATCAGGCCGATCTGGCTGCCCAGCCCCAGCCACGGAACCACATCAGAAATGCCGGAGAGCAGCAGGAAGATGGCTACAACCCCGAGCATCTGAGGGAACATCTGCAGCAGCAGCAGGCTCAGCAGGCCCATGCGCCTGCCGGTGAAACGCATCCGTGAAAAACAGTAGGCGGCAAGCGCTCCGAGGAAAACAGTGGCGGCACTGGTGATCAGCCCGATCACCAGTGTGTTCAGGAACCAGCGGCCAAACGGCTTCTGCGGGTCGGTAAACAGTGCCTGGAAGTTCGCAAACCCGATGTCGCGGAACAGACCGGATGAAGCCACCAGGGTACCGGTGGGGCTCAGCGCGGCGGAGAGGACGTAGGCCAGCGGCAGCAGCGCGAAGGCGGTCATCACCAGACCAACCAGGTGCCTCCACCCGGTGTCCTTGAACCAGGCACCGAACCTGCGGCGGGACGGCCGGGCTGCCGGTGCGGCAGGCACCGCCGGGGCATCCGGGCGGGGAGGAAGGGCGGTGGAGGTACTCATGAATTTACTTCTTCCAGCGACTTGGTCTGCCTGAAGCTGACAGCGGAGATAACGGCCACAATGATGAAGATCAGGATTGCCAGCGCACTGGCCAGCCCGTAGTCACGCCCGGTGCCCTGGCCGAAGGCAACCTTGTAGACCACCGTGATCAGCAGGTCGGTGGCACCGATGTCCTGGCTGGTCCCCGGGAAGCGCGGTCCGCCGCCGGTGAGCATAAAGATCACGTTGAAATTGTTGAAGTTGAACGCAAACGTTGAGATCAGCAGCGGAGCGGTGGAGACCAGCAGCAGCGGCAGCTTGATGGACTTGAAGATCCGCCAGGCTCCGGCGCCGTCCATCCTGGCGGCCTCATTGACCTCTTCCGGCAGCGACTGCAGCGCGCCGGTACAGACCAGGAACATATAGGGGAAGCCAAGCCAGGTGTTCACCAGCAGCACGCTGGCCTTGGCCAGCCAGGGATCGTTCAGCCAGGGGATGGAAGCACCTCCGAAGAAGGTGCCGTTGATGAAGCCAAACTCCTGGTTGAGCATGCCGGACCAGACGAGCCCGGCCAGGAAAGCCGGGAACGCGTAGGGCATGATCATCAGCACACGGTAGATCTTCTTGCCGCGGAGCGTGGGGTGGTTGAACGTGATGGCCAGGAACAGTCCCAATCCGAAGCACAGTGCCACGGAGGCAACGGCGAAGGTGAACGTCCAGCCGATTACGCTCATCAGGGGGCCGCGGAGCTCCGGGTCGGTGACCGCCCGTTCGAAGTTCTCGAAGCCGACGTTAATCTTCCAGCCGGTGGCCAGCCGCTCCCCCGCGTCGGAGACGAAGGATCCCTCCCCGCCGTCGCGGTAGACAGTCCCGGTCTCAGTGTTGGTGAAGGTGTCGGCGGCCTCGTCATACACCAGGACCGGCTTGTAGACGTAGGCATTGGAGCCGTCGGCAGTCTGAAGCGTGCCGTCGTCGAGGTCCTCGGAGAACGGAACCTTGAGTTCCAGGATTTCCGACTGCCGGTTCAGCAGGTCGTTGAAGGCGAGGGTTTCATAACCCTCGGCGCCGGTCGCTTTGCCGGCCCCGCCCATCTGCGCTCCGGCAACTTCTTCGAGGGGCTGATCCGCGCCGCCCAGCTGCACGGCGCCGTCGGGATCCGTGACCAGCAGGAACAGCTCATCCCCCTGTTCAACGACCGAAACGGCATACGCCGGTGAGTCCGGGACCCGCTGCTGGGCCGTCAGCTGAATCGCTGCGACGGCATCTTCCTTGGTGCTGTTGTGCCCGTCACCGTAGTTGGTGAAGGCGACGTAGCCGCTGTAGACCACCACAAAAACCTGGAAGACCAGCAGGAAGAGGACACCAGGGGCGAGGTACTTGGCCGGCAGTCCGCCGCGGCGCAGATAGATCCAGTTGATGATCACAGTGACTGCCGCGGCCACGCCGAACACCAGCCACTGTTCGTTCAGGAACAGTGCCATAAGGACGTAGACCGCGAAGGCGTCCACCAGGCCAAGCAGTACGATCTTCGCCAGCGTTCCGGCCAGCGAGTCAGGACTCCGGCGCCGCGTTTTGGCGGGGGCGGGTTTGAGGGGGCGGACGGGTGCGTCCGTTGAAACTGCCATGAAGTTCTCCTACAAGTGGCCCGAACAGGACGAACCCGTTCGGGCCACTTGGCGCCTGCGGCGTGTTAGGTGCCGCTACTTGCTGATTTTGGACTCAATGTTGGAGACCATGGCGGGCCAGGCTGTGGCCGGGTCGGCTTCGCCCTTGATCAGGGCCAGCTGCGTGCCGCCCCAGTCGGCCCAGACGGCTTCCATTTCCGGGATGGCGGGCATCGGTACGCCGTTGGCGCCGATCTCGCCGAACGCTGCAACAATCGGGTCGGCAGCGGCCTTGTCGAAGGACGCGGTCAGGGCCGGGGGCCGGCCGCCGGCTTCGAACATTGAGTCCTGGACAGCCTCGGTGGTGAGGTAGTTCAGGGCGAATTCGTTTGCGGCCAGTGCGTTCTGGCTCTTGGAGCTGATGAAGAACCCGTTGACGCCGACGAACGGCTGTGCCGGTGCGTCACCGGCGGTGGGCAGCGGGTCAACGGCCAGGTTGATGCCGGCCGCAACGGCGTCGGGCACGTTCCACGGTCCGGTCAGGAGGTACGGCGAGGCGCCGGCGTTGAACTTCTCCTTGGCGATATCCGGGGTAATGCTGGAGTTGAAGATGCGTTCGCCGGAATCGCCCCAGGCCACCAGCTTCTCAGCGAATTCAACGCCGCCGGGGTTGCCGAGTTCGAGCTTGGAGGCGTCGTAGCTGCCGGTCTCGTCGGTGCCGAAGACCGGTACGCCCATGGAGGTCTGCAGCGGGTACAGGTGGTAGGGGTCGCCCTGCTTGGGGTCCATCTGGACCAGGAACGGGAACTCTGCCTTGCCGTCAGCAACGGCGGCCTTTCCGTTGGCAATGACCTCGTCCATGGTGGCGGCAGGTTCGCTGACCAGGTCGGTGTTGCGCAGCAGGCCGATGTTCTCGATCGAGTAGGGCACGCCGTAGGTGTTGCCCTCATAGGTCATGGCCTTGATGGCGCTTTCCTGGAACTGGCCTGCCTTGTCCCCGAGTTCGATCGGTGCCACAACACCGTTCTGCACGAACTTGCCCAGCCAGTCGTGCGGACCGACGATCAGGTCCGGACCCTTGCCCGTGGGCACCTGGGTAATGAAGTCGTCGGACACCTGCTGGAAGTCCTTGGTGACCAGCTTGACTTCAATGCCGGTGTCTTCCTTGAACTTCTCCGTGACCTCAGTCAGGGCCGGGGAGCGTTCGGCGTCCACCCACATGGTCAGGGTGGTGGCTCCGGCCGACGCGAGGTCGCTGGATTCCGCCCCTTCACCGGTATCCGAGCCGCCGCCGCAGGCGCTCAGGACGAGGGCAGCGGTGACCGACACCGCACCGAGAGTAAAGGTACGGCGGCCAAACGCCGTCGTACCCGTTGTGCGCACCTTCATTGGTGTACCTCTTCTGTGTTCTGGCCCCGGAATGCCGGGGAGGTAATTGGTGCCTGTCCGGGATCCGGACGACGGCATGGACGCAAGTGTAAGCGTGTGCGCACTGTGCGTCCAGTCACACACAGCTAGTTTTTCCCGCTCCGAACCGCGTACTGCTGGAATGGGTATAACAACAGGCGAGAGCGCGGAGTTTTCCATGAAGGCGCATTCTGACCGAATGTGGAAGCGTTTGCATGATGGGGCGTACCTTCCTCTAGGATGCAAGGCATGCTGAGCTCTATCGCCGTCCCGTCCGTCGACCTCCCCGGTGCCGCCCTGGTACCGGTCCATGAAGCCTCCCCCGAGCGGGAGAGGCAGTGGTGGCGCTCCTCGGTCATCTACCAGATCTACCCCCGCTCCTTCCGCGACCTGCGCGGGGACGGCATCGGAGACCTGCCCGGCATCACCGCCGAAATCCCCACCCTGGCCGAACTGGACATCGACGCGATCTGGCTCTCCCCCTTCTACGTCTCCCCCCAAAAAGACGCCGGCTACGACGT
>NZ_VULS01000030.1:0-1350 GCF_009696625.1 Arthrobacter sp. BL-252-APC-1A
CCCAACCCAGCTCAAATAAGGCTACCGCTGCCTCACGCTGCTCTTCCGACAATGAACTGCTGCTGTGCATAGAACTGCTCCCCGAGAGTGAACTGATTTCTCAGTCCAACTTTCGGGGAGCAGTTCACAAAGGCCCGGCCTTCCTGCGTTGGCTGCGTGGTTAGAGGGACTGTTCGAATTCCAATTCCATCGGATCGCACTCGTACATTTCGCCGTCTACGAAATGGGTTCCGGGCCCGCGGTCCTCGCAGACCTCTATGAGCGTCCCCACCTGGTCAAGGGCGAAAACGAAGAGGAGGATCGTGGCCAGCAGCGTCAGCACGAACACGACGCCGCCGATGATGATGCCGGCCAAAGCCGGACCATTGCTCATCTTCGCCTTACGGGACTGCACGAAGGCCACGATGCTGAGGATCACGCCAACCAGTGAGGCGAACGGGATGAAGAACAGGCAGGACAGGATCAGGCCAACGATGCCCATGGTCTTGCCCGGCTGCTGTGCGGGAGGCTGGTAGGCGCCCTGGTAGCCGTAGGGTCCGGGCTGTGACCCGCCCGGGTAGCTCGGCTGACCGTACGGACCCGGGGTTGAAGACTGGCCGTACGCGGGCTGGCCGTACGTGGGCTGCCCATAGGGAAGGCCGGCAGGAGCTTGGAAGGGCTGGGTCCCGGAATCGTCCGGCGTGCCGGGCTGGCCATAGAGCCGTTGCGTGGGCGCTTCGTCTGCGGCCGGCCCTGCAGTCTGGTCCGGCGTCGTTTCGTTCTGAGGCTCGGGGTGGCCTGCGTCGGCGTTGTTGCGGTTTTCTGACATAGTTCTCCCGGAATGCTGGGGTCGGATGTGTGGCCTGCGGTACGGCCTGGCGGCAGTGCCCGCGATCGCGGCCAGTCTATCCTGCACCGCTGGATAGAACCCGCACGTTTTGACCCCGTTACGCCTAGTCAGGGCACTGTTAGCACCGAAGCGTCCGGCGCCACACTAATGTGTGAGCAATCACCGTCTTATTCTGGCACATACTCAGGAACACCCGCGTTTAACATTTGAGTAAGCAGTCTGCGATGTGCGAAAAGGATGATGCTGTCTATGGACAACGCCCTCCACGAACGTTCTTTGCCTTCCCGGCAACTCCGTCTTGTGCCGGTCCATGAAGCCTCTACCGTGCGGGAGAGGCAGTGGTGGCGTTCCTCGGTCATCTACCAGATCTACCCCCGCTCCTTCCGCGACCTGAGCGGGGACGGCATCGGAGACCTGCCCGGCATCACCGCCGAAATCCCCACCCTGGCCGAACTGGACATCGACGCGATCTGGCTCTCCCCCTTCTACGTCTCCCCCCAAAAAGACGCCGGCTACGACGT
>NZ_VULS01000031.1:0-1268 GCF_009696625.1 Arthrobacter sp. BL-252-APC-1A
GGGACTGCTGAAGGTTTCGTTGACAGCTGGGGTTGATAATTTTTTACGCGGCTGAGGCCGCGTTTTTTATTGTCTCAAATTCGATGGGTGTCAGCCGTCCGAGGGCACGTTGGCGGCGTTTTCGGTGGTAGCTGCGCTCGATCCAGGTTGTGATGGCGAGCCTGAGTTCGGCCCGGGTTTCCCATCGTTTCCGGTTCAGGACGTTCTTTTGAAGCAGGGAGAAGAACGATTCCATCGCAGCATTGTCACCGCATGCCCCTACCCGGCCCATCGATCCGCTCAGGCCGTAGGTGTTCAGGGCTAGGACGAACTTGCGGGATCTGAACTGGGACCCGCGATCGCTATGGACCACAGTGCCCGCCGGTTTCCTCAACGCCACGGCATGGTCCAGTGCGGCAACGGCCAGGGAAGCTTTCATCCGCCCGTCCATGGAGTACCCCACGATCCGGTTCGAATGCAGGTCTTTGATCGCGCACAGGTACAGCTTTCCCTCCCCGGTGTGGTGCTCGGTGATGTCCGTGAGCCATTTCCGGTTCGGTGCCGTGGCGCTGAAGTCCCGTTCGATGAGGTCATCGTGGACCGGAGGGCCGGCCTTGAGCCCGGATCTGCGCCGGCGGTGGATTACGGAGAGGATGCCGTTCTCCGAGCACAGCCGCCAGATCCGGCGTTCGCTGGCGGCCGGGCCGGGACCGGCGTTGATCTCATCGGCGATGAACCGGTATCCGAAGGCAGGATCGTCCCGGTGATGGTCGATGGCGGCGTTGATCAGGTGGGCTTCTTCCCAGTCCCGGGCGGGCACAGGATTGGCGGCCCACTGGTAGTAGGCCTGTCTGGAGAAATTCAGTACCCGGCAGGACACTGCCACGGGAACCTTGATCGGGGCGTCCCTGGCAGCCAGCTCGCGGACCAGCGGGTACATCATTTTTTTGGATTGATGTCCCGGGACAGATAGGCCACGGCACGGCGCATGACTTCCGCTTCCTGTTCCAGGAGCCGGATGCGCTTGTTGGCCTCCCGCAGTTTCGCGGCGTCATCGGACACGACGCCGGATTTCACGCCGTCTTCTTTGTCGGCGATCTTCATCCAGCGGTGCAGGGCAGCGGGTGAGACACCGAAGTCCTTGGCGATCTGGGTGATGGGCGCTTCGCCCTTGCGGGCGACCGCGACGACATCGCGTCGGAACTCTTCGGGAAAGGCTTTGGGCATGATGAACATCCTTCCACCCGCAAGGATCAAATCCTCACAGGCAAAGTGTCAATCAAACCTTC
>NZ_VULS01000032.1:0-1250 GCF_009696625.1 Arthrobacter sp. BL-252-APC-1A
GGTGAAGTCATATGGTCGTTGCAACGCTCTGATTGATGGAGTGTTTGATGGTCAAGGTATTTCCCGCCCGCGTGCGGGCTGATTTCGTGGATTTGGTGTGCTCGGGGGTCCCTCTTGGCGAGGCGGCGCGCCGGCTGGGTGTGTCGCGAACCGGCGGTCGGAGGTGGTGGGCCCAGTCTGGGCAGATGGAATTACATGACGGGCGGATCGGCGGGCTTGCCGATCCGCCACCAGGGGCCCAAGGACCCGGACGGGCACTGAGCCTAGCGGAGCGGGGAATGATTCAGATGGGCCGGCGTTCAGGGTTCTCTTATGCCCGGATCGCAGAGATGACCGGGCGGGATAAATCGGTGATCTGGCGGGAAGTGAAACGCAACAGCGGTGCTGACGGGGTGTATTACGCCTCCGCGGCCCACGCGAAGGCGCATCAGTCCCGGCGCCGTCCGAAGGCACTGAAACTTCTTCAGGTCCAGGGGCTGGGCGAGCTGATCGCACTGTTCATGGACGAGGGATGGAGCCCGCGTCTGATCTCGTCCATGCTGGCGTTCTATTTCCCGGATGATCAGACTATGCAGGTGAGCCACGAAACCATCTACCGGGCCCTTTACGTCCAGACCCGCGGCACCCTGCGCGCGGATCTGGCGCGGAACCTGAGCCTGAAACGCAAAGCCCGCGTCCCGCACACCGCTGACCGGCACCGCAACAGTCCGTACAAGGACGCGTTCAAGATCAGTGAGCGCCCTGCACAGGTGCAGGACCGGGCGGTGCCCGGGCACTGGGAAGGAGACCTGATCATCGGTGCGAACTCCACCGCGATCGGGACTCTGGTCGAGCGCAGCACACGGTTCACGATTCTGCTGCACCTGCCCGGGGACCACAGTGCGGAGACCGTGGCCTGCGCGATGATCGCGCAGATGGGAAAGCTCCCGGAACACCTGCGGCTGTCGATCACCTGGGACCGCGGAACGGAACTTGCGCACTACACCCGGATCCAGACCGCACTGGATACGAAGGTTTACTTCTGTGATCCGCACTCACCCTGGCAGCGCGGAACGAACGAGAACACCAACCGGCTGCTGAGGTTCTGGTTCGAGAAAGGCACTGACCTCTCCGCGCACACCCAGAACGATCTGGACCGCATCGCCGCAAAGCTCAACCGCAGACCCAGACCAACCCTGGACATGGATACCCCAGCCAACCGGCTGAACATGCTGCTGCAACCGGCAGCCTAACCCCCCAGCGTTGCACCC
>NZ_VULS01000033.1:0-1081 GCF_009696625.1 Arthrobacter sp. BL-252-APC-1A
TGTACCCGGCCGTCAGGTTGGTAGCAGTCGGCTGATGGGTGGTTTGCCTCCGAGTGCGCTATGGCGTCGTTCATTGTTGTAGTGCTCGAGCCATGGTGCAAGTGCTGCTGTGCGTTCCTGGTTGCTGGTGAAGATCTGTCGGTAGGCCCACTCGGTTGCCAGAGTGCGGTTCAGGCGCTCCACCTTGCCGTTCTGCCAGGGGCAGTGGGGCTTGATGAACTTCTGCGTGATGCTGTGCGAGGCGCACAGATCGCGCAGCGAGTAGCGGTAGGCCCACGCGTTGTCGGTCATTAGCCGCTCGATCCGGGGGATGCCATGCGCTGCGAAATAGGCGATGGCCCGCTCCAGGAACGCCGCGCAGGTGGTTCCTTTCTCATCGGGAAGGATCTCGCTGTAGGCCAGCCGGGAGTGGTCGTCGATGAGGGAGTGGACGTAGTCGTAGCCGACTTTGAGCTGTTTGCGGGCACTGCTGGATCCCATCTGCCGCCCGTGAGCTTTCCAACCACCGCCGTCGGGGATCTTTCCGAGCTTTTTCACGTCCATGTGCACCAGTTCGCCGGGCCATTCACGTTCGTAGCGCACTGCGGTGGCCTTCGAGGAGCGGATCACGTCTCCGGTGATCGGGTCGCAATCACGCAGGTAGGCAACCCCGTGGCGGCGCAGGATCCGTGAGACCGTGCGGGCGGGCACGCCCAGCTTCGGTCCGAGCACATCGGGCCCGGCGCGATGCTCGGCGCGTGCCGCGAGGACCTTCTGCTCAGTGTCGGCGCCGGTGCGCGTTGGCATCGTGTGCGGCCGGGAGGACCTGGTGGCCAGTCCTGCTTCGCCCTCCGCGGAGTAGCGGTCGATCCAGGTTTTGACGCACTTGCGTGAAACGCCCATGGCCGCAGCTATGTGGGCCTGTTTCCAGCCGGCCTGGTGGCGTTGGACGATCAGCAGACGACCGTAAACGGTTAAACGGGCAGTACTGTGGGACACGAGAACCTCCGGGTTGGAGTGGGTCTTTGACAAGCCACATCCCACCCGGAGGTTCTCTTTCGTTCAACCAGCCACGCCGCTACCAACGTCCTGGCCGGGTACA
>NZ_VULS01000004.1:0-313103 GCF_009696625.1 Arthrobacter sp. BL-252-APC-1A
CCCAACCCAGCTCAAATAAGGCTACCGCTGCCTCACGCTGCTCTTCCGACAATGAACTGCTGCTGTGCATAGAACTGCTCCCCGAGAGTGAACTGATTTCTCAGTCCAACTTTCGGGGAGCAGTTCATTGCGGCCGGCTTTTTCCGTCCTACGGGATCCTGCGGTACCGGGCCAGTGAAGCTGAAAGAGCCCGGACATGTCCCCGACGGTCAACCGCACCGGCCGTGTTGAACAGGGATTCGCTCTCTTCCAGCCGATCCGCTGCCGCCTGAGTCTGCCCCAGGGACGCCAGGCTGAGCGCCAGCTGCAGCGCCACTTCGGCCGCTGTCTGGGGTGGAAGCGAACTGCGCTGGGCGTACGCCTCGGAGAGCAGGTCAACGGCATGCTCATAGTTGCCGCTCAGCTGCTCCCAGCGCCCGTGCGTATGAATCAGGTCCACCGTGTCGATTCGCGAGGCGCCCACGACGGCGAGAGCAGCCTCCGCCTGCCGGATACAGGTGAGCGTCTGGTCATCGTGAAGACCTGAGGACAGCCGCATACTGGCGGAGGCCTTGTTGAACGAAGCCCAAAGTCCCACGTCCAGCCGGGGACTGAGCAGTGCGCCGGCACGCTGGTGGAACCTCAGGCCGGCGGCGGAGTCGCCGCGGCGGAAAGCCACGTTGCCGACTGTCCAGAATCCCTTGCCGGCCAGCAGTGTATCCGGCACTGAATCGATGAGCGGCAGGACCATCACCCTGCAGAGTTCCCAGGCCTCCGGCAGCTGCCCGCTCTCAGCGAGCGCTGCGGTGAGGGACAGATAGGCTTCCAGGGTTGTTTCGGCCCCTGCCTTTCCATCCTGTGCGGAGACCACTGCAGCCCTGCCGTGCCGGACGGCGTCGGGCAGCTTCCCCGCCCCCTGGCAGGCACGGGCCGCCAGGCCCTGGGCGCGGGAACGCAGGTCCGGCCTTTTGAGGACCTGCCTGTGACCGGCAAGTTCGGTTGCCTGCCGGATGCAGCCGCTGTAGTCCTCCAGCTTGAGGCGGGCCTGCCCGGCAAGCAGGGACGAGAGCCACCACTCCTGGGGATCATGTTCGGCCGTCGCTGCCCGGGCAGCGGCAAGCGCCAGCCCCAGGCAGCCCGAATAGTCCCGTTCATCCCAGGACTGGCAGGCGGCCAGGGCCAGGAACAGTGCGCCGTCGGGACCGCCGGGCCGGGGGCGGCTCCCGGGAGCTGCCGCCAGGCGCCCGGCAAGGCTGGAGATCAGTTCAATGTCCGGTTCGCGGCGTCCAGCCTCCAACAGTGAGACTTCGCGTTCACGCAACCGGGGTGTCCCCAGTTCCCTGCGGCTAAGGAACCTCTCCTGCCGGACTGTTCGAAGCTTTTCACCAAAGGTTTTACCCATCACCGTTACCGCCGTTCTTCCGGTACGCCAGACTTGGATCAGCCGCGGAGAAAGACGCTACAGTCCGGTTTCCTCCAGCGGCAGAGCAACAGTGAAAGCACGGAAGGAATCCAATGAGTCTTTTCAAGCTACCGTTCCAGCAGCCGTCCGCCCGTTCCGTGGGGGACTGGCCTGACTAGCGCCTTTACCTGCCGACAAGGGCAGAGCCGGTCCCGGGCGCTAGTATGAGGCAGTGACTGAATCTGTTTCCGCGCCCGTTCCCCGGCCCAAACCGCTCCTTGGCGCCTCCGATATCCGGGCGCTCGCAGAAGAGCTGGGCGTGCGGCCCACCAAGACCCTTGGCCAGAACTTCGTCATTGACGGAAACACAATCCGCAGGATCGTATCCGCCGCGTCCGTGGACCCGGCCGAAACCGTCCTCGAAGTGGGGCCGGGCCTCGGCTCCCTCACCCTGGGCCTGCTTGATGCTGCCCGGGAAGTGGTGGCGGTGGAGATTGATCCGGTCCTTGCCGAAAGGCTTCCTCTGACCGTCCAGACCTGGCGGCCGGAACAGGCCCAAAACCTTCATGTGGTGCTGGCTGATGCCATGCGCGTTACCGATCTTCCGGCAGAACCCACGGCCCTGGTGGCCAACCTGCCGTACAACGTGGCCGTGCCGGTGGTACTGCACCTGCTCGAAACTTTCCCGACCCTGCGCCACGGCCTTGTTATGGTTCAGGACGAGGTTGCCGACAGACTGGCCGCCCGTCCGGGATCAAAGACCTACGGGGTTCCCTCCGTCAAGGCTGCCTGGTACGGCACCATGCGCAAGGCCGGCGTCATCGGCATGAACGTCTTCTGGCCCGCACCCAAGATCGCTTCCGGACTGGTTGGCTTCGAACGCCATGAGCCGCCGGCAACAACCGCCACGCGCGAAGAAGTGTTCGCGGTCATCGACGCCGCCTTTGCGCAGCGACGCAAGACCCTGCGTGCAGCCCTGGCAGGCTGGGCGGGCAGTCCGGCTGCGGCCGAAACCGCTCTGCGTGCAGCAGGCGTTGACCCCAGTGCCCGCGGCGAAGTGCTGGATATCAACGCCTACACCCGGATCGCCGAGGCGAAGGCGGCATCGTGACCGCTGTGCCTTCCTCCGTTCGCATCAGCGCGCCGGGCAAGATCAATGTCTCGCTGCAGGTTGGTCCGCGGCGCCCGGACGGGTACCACGCCGTGGCGAGCGTCTACCTGGCAGTGAGCCTGCGGGAAGAGGTTCTTGCTGCCGCCGGAGCGCATCCGGGAATCACCGTATCCGTCACCGGCGGCGGTCCGCTGGGAATTGCCGTGGACGGGATTCCGCTGGGACCGGACAACCTGGTGGCGCGCGCGGCTGCGGCACTGGCCGAGCATGCCGGGATCCAGGATCCTGCGGTGCACCTGGCCATTACCAAACGCGTCCCCGTAGCCGGCGGAATGGGCGGCGGGTCGGCCGACGCCGCCGCTGCCCTGATGGCATGCAACCTTTTCTGGGACACCGGCCTTGACCAGACTGAACTTTCCGGGCTGGCGGCAGGCCTTGGCGCGGACGTGCCGTTCGCCCTTGCCGGTGGTGCCGCCGTCGGGCTGGGCGTGGGCGACGAGCTCACAGCCGTAGCTGCGGACAAAGCGCTGCACTGGGTCCTGGTAGCGTCCGGCGCAGGGCTGTCCACGCCGGCGGTCTACGGACGGCTGGACGCGCTTCGGGCCGAAGCCGAAACCGTTGGAGCTCCGACGGCTTCCGAACCGCAGGCCGCGGATCCCCGCGTGCTTGAAGCGGTGCGTTCCGGGAACGCAGCGGCCCTGGCCGGCGTTATCACTAACGACCTCCAGCCAGCGGCGCTGTCCCTGGTGCCGGAGCTGGAAACGGTCCTGAACCGCGGACGCGAACTGGGTGCCCTGGCCGGATTAGTCTCCGGCTCGGGACCCACCCTCGCTTTCCTGGCCGGGGACGCCGGTGCTGCCGCGAAGCTCCAGGCGGCCCTGCGCGCCGAGGGGCACAATGCCCTGGCCGTCCACGGCCCCGTTGCGGGTGCCGGGATGACGGCAGACAAAACCTGAATCACCAACGAAAGTAGTTCCGATTGGCACACCTGCTTGGCGCTGAGAACCTCAGCATCGCCTTTGGCACCCGCACCATCCTCGACGGCGTCTCCCTGGGGCTCGACGAGGGGGACCGGATTGGCATGGTGGGCCGCAACGGCGACGGCAAGTCCACGCTGATGCGGCTGCTCGCTGAGCGGCAGAGCGCCGACGGCGGCCGCGTCACCCGCCGCCGCGACGTCACGGTGGGGTACCTGGACCAGTCCGACGTACTCGACGGCGACCTCACCGTGGGACAGGCAATCGTCGGTGATGCCGCTGACTACGAATGGGCCTCGGACCCGAAAATCCGCGACGTCATGAGCGGCCTCGTCCAGGAAGTGGACTGGAACGCGCAGGTGTCCTCCCTCTCCGGCGGCCAGCGGCGCCGCGTTGCCCTGGCGAAGCTGCTGATGGGCGACGACGACGTAATTATGCTGGACGAGCCCACCAACCACCTCGACGTCGAGGGTGTTGCCTGGCTGGCCCGGCACCTGAAGCAGCGCTGGCGGGCCACCGACGGCGCGCTGCTGGTGGTCACCCACGACCGCTGGTTCCTGGACGAAGTGTGCACCCGCACCTGGGAAGTGCACGACGCCGTGGTGGAACCGTTTGACGGCGGGTACGCCGCCTACGTGCTGGCCCGCGCCGAACGCGACCGCATGGCCGCCGTTGTGGAAGGCAAGCGCCAGCAGCTGATCAAGAAGGAACTGGCCTGGCTGCGCCGTGGCGCTCCCGCCCGCACCTCCAAGCCCAAGTTCCGGATTGAGGCCGCCAACACCCTGATCGCGGACGTGCCCGAACCCCGTGACACCCTGTCCCTTAACAAGATGGCGACGGCGCGGCTGGGCAAGGACGTGCTGGATCTGGAGAACGTGTCCCTGGAACTGGGGGACACCCAGCTCTTCCGCAACATCACCCTGCGGCTGGCTCCCGGGCAGCGCCTCGGCATCGTGGGCGTGAACGGTGCCGGCAAGACCACCCTGCTGCGGCTGCTGAACGGCACCGTGGAACCCACATCCGGCCGGCTGAAGCGCGGCAAGACCGTGCAGACCGCCGTCCTCACCCAGGAAGTCCGTGAACTGGACGACGTCGCCGATCTGCGCGTCATCGAGGTCATTGAAAAGGAAAAGCGCGTCTTCAATGTGGGCGGACGTGAGCTTTCCGCGGGCCAGCTGGTGGAGCAGCTGGGCTTCAGTTCCCAGCGGCAGTGGACGCCGGTGCGTGAGCTCTCCGGCGGGGAGCGCAGGAGGCTGCAGCTGCTGCGCCTGCTGGTGGGGGAACCGAACGTGCTGATGCTCGACGAACCGACCAACGACCTGGACACCGACACCCTGGCTGCGGTCGAAGACGTGCTCGACGGCTGGCCCGGAACCCTGATCGTGGTCTCCCACGACCGCTACCTGCTGGAACGTGTCACCGACACCCAAATGGCCCTGCTCGGCGACGGTAAGCTGCGGGACCTGCCCGGCGGCGTCGACCAGTACCTTGAGCTGCGCGAGGCTGCGCTGGCCTCCGGCGCCGGCGGCGGCAGTTCCTCGCAGGCCAGCAGGGCTGCGCAGGCAGGCGCCTCGCGGCCCGACGCCGCGGGGACCGGTTCCGTGGCTACGGCCGTGGCAGGTTCGGGGTATTCCGAGGCGGAGAAGCGCAACGCGCGCAAGGACCTGACCAGGATTGAGCGGCAGCTGACCAAGCTCGCCGGCCAGGCTGAGAAGATCCACACGCAGATGAATGCCGAAACGGCCGGAGGGAGCCCCGACTTCGAAGTGCTCGCGGACCTGAACGCCAAACTGCAGGCGGTGGCCGCCGAGCAGGAGGAGCTGGAAATGGAGTGGCTCGAGGCGTCCGAGATCCTCGAGTAACCCCGCCGAGATGACAGAAACTGCCCGTATCAGCGCTGATACGGGCAGTTTCTGTCATATCGATGACCGCGGGCGGCCGGGCTAGCCGTCGACGCCGGGAGCCGGGCTTTCCTGCGCCAGCAGTTCGGGAAGCACATGGTCGCGCAGCAGCGGGGAGATGTCGTTGCGGGCAAATGCCTCGGCCGGGGTCAGCCAGAGTGTTTCCTCGATCTCGGCGGCGGCCCTGGGCGCCACGGCGTTCCCGGTTCCGCAGGGCCCGGGGACAGTGAGCGCGAAAAGGCCTGCATCGATGAAGGTATTGGCCTCGTTGGCAGCCGGACCGTACCAGCGGCCAATGTCGGTCAGGTCCCCGGGGATAACGGACAGGCCCAGTTCCTCGTTTACCTCACGGGCTGCCGCGGTGCGGAAGTCCTCGCCCGGCTCCAGCTTTCCTCCCGGCTGCATAAAGCGCCGGGTGCCGCGCTTGCGGACCAGCAGGATCCGCCCGTCGCCGTCGCGCAGCAGGACCGCGGAGAGCGTGAGAACCAGGGGAATGCCTCCGCCGGGGATGTGCCCAAGGGCAGGTTCCTTCTGCAGCCCGGTCAGGCCGTTCCAGGACAGGTTCACCAGGTGGGCCGCCACAGTGGCTTTGTCCGGGGTGCGGGCATCGAGCCACCACTGGCCGGTCATGGCAACCATGCCCACCAGCATCTGGGCGTACATCCCGCCCACCTCGGCGCTGAGCCCCCGGCTGCCGAACTCCTTCGAAAGGATGTGCTCCACGTCCGCAGCAATGCGGGAGAGCAGCGTGGAGAAGGTGCCTTCGGGCTGGGACGGGGGAGCATCCCGGACCAGGATCCGGAAACCGTCCGTGTGGTTCTCAATGTAGTCAAGCAGCGAGTAGGCCGCGCGTTCGAGCAGTACCCGGGGGCCGGCGTCGGCCCCCAGCGCTTCCGTGATGGCTGCCAGCAGCCGGTCGAACTCGGTGTCCACAACCTCGGTGTAGAGGGCTTCCTTGGAGCCGAAGTGTTCGTACACCACGGGCTTGGAAACCCCGGCCCCGGCCGCGATGTCTTCAATGGTCGCGCCTTCAAGGCCCCGCAGGGCAAAAAGCGAACGGGCGACGCCGATCAGCTGGGCCCGCCGCTGGACTCCGGTCATGCGCGGCCGCGACCGCGCAGTTGTTATTCTCGCCACGCCCTCAGTCTACGCAATCACGGCGGCCGCACCCGCGGGCGCACTCACTCACCAAGTCGCGGAGGGGCCTTCGAGCATGGCAAACTGGTCTCTTGTGTGCAGCAGCAGCAGCACATTTTCCGCCCTGGTGTAATGGCAGCACCCCGGCCTTTGGAGCCGTGGAGTATAGGTTCGAATCCTATGGGCGGAACGCTGGGAAGCAGCCGCGCGGTGCGGTGGGGACAGCCCCTGCGCCGGAGCCGGACAACGTGTAGGAGCGCTTTTTCGTGAGCATGCAGGAAACGCAGGGTACCGGACCGAACGAAGGCGCAGCGCCAGCCGCCGTCATAGTCCTCGCAGCCGGGGCCGGCACCCGGATGAAGTCGCGCACCCCCAAGATCCTCCACCCCGTCGGGGGTATTTCAATGGTCGGCCATGCCCTGAACGCAGCCGGTGAGATGCATCCGGCCACCCTCGCCGTGGTCGTGCGCCACGAACGCGAGAAGGTTGCCTCCCACGTTGCAGCCCTGATGCCGGGCGCCATGATCGTGGACCAGGACGAGGTTCCGGGCACCGGCCGGGCAGTACAGGCAGCGATGGAAGCCATCGACGCGCTCAGCCCGGTTCAAGGAACCGTCGTCGTCACGTATGGGGATGTCCCGCTGCTGGAAGCCGGCACCCTGCGTGAACTGGTGGCCGTGCACAACGTCGATTCAAACGCCGTTACCGTCCTGACCGCACGGGTTGCGGATCCCGCCGGGTACGGGCGCGTCCTGCGTGCAGAAGACGGAACCGTCACCGGAATCGTGGAACAGAAAGACGCCACAGCCGAACAGCTGGCGGTCAACGAAATCAACTCAGGCATCTATGCCTTTGATGCAGCGGTGCTGCGCTCGGCACTGGGTGAAGTCAGCACTGACAACGCCCAGGGCGAGATGTACCTGACCGACGTACTGGCCATCGCGCGCGCCGCCGGCGGCCGGGTTGCCGCCGTCGTCACCACGGACCAGTGGCAGGTTGAAGGCGCCAACGACCGGGTGCAGCTGGCAGCCCTGAACGCCGAGCACAACCGCCGCAACCTCGAGCGCTGGATGCGCGCCGGCGTAACCGTCGTCGATCCGGCGACCACCTGGATCGATTCCACAGTCACCCTGGACGAGGACGTCACGGTCCTCCCGGGCACCCAGCTTCACGGCACCACCACTATTGCGCGCGACGCCGTTGTGGGGCCGGACACCACCCTCACCAACGTGAGGATCGGCGAGGGTGCCAAGGTAATCCGCACCCACGGATCCGACGCCGTGATCGGTGCAGGCGCCGACGTCGGGCCCTTTGCCTACCTCCGCCCCGGAACGCAGCTGGGCGAGCGCGGGAAGATCGGCACGTTCGTTGAGACCAAGAACGCACAGATCGGCACAGGCTCCAAGGTCCCGCACCTTTCCTATGTGGGGGACGCCACCATCGGCGAGTATTCAAACATCGGCGCAGCCTCCGTGTTCGTCAATTACGACGGTGAAAAGAAGCACCACACCACGGTCGGATCGCACGTACGGATGGGCAGCGACAACATGTACGTGGCGCCCGTCACCGTGGGGGACGGGGCGTACAGTGGAGCTGGAACAGTGATCCGCAAGGACGTTCCGGCGGGCTCGCTGGCCATCAACGTGGCTCCGCAGCGCAATCTCGAGAACTGGGTGGCAGCCAACCGCCCGGGCTCCGGAGCAGCGCAGGCCGCCGAGCGCGCCCAGACACAGACTTCCCTCTCCGGTACTGATAACCCCACGCGAGAAAGCGAACAGTCATGAGCAGCGTAATCACCGCACAAGGTGAAAAAAGGCTTGTCCTAGCCACGGGACGGGCACATCCGGAGCTGGCGGAGGAGATAGCCAAGTGCCTGGACACCGACCTGCTGCCGCTCGCTGCCTACGACTTCGCCAACGGCGAGATCTACGTCCGCCCCGGTGAAAGCGTCCGCGGCAAGGACGCCTTTGTGATCCAGGCGCATCCCGCCCCGCTGAACAACTGGCTGATGGAACAGCTGATCATGATCGACGCACTGAAGCGTGCCTCGGCCCAGCGCATCACCGTGGTCTCCCCGTTCTACCCCTACGCCCGCCAGGACAAGAAAGGCCGCGGCCGCGAGCCCATCTCCGCCCGCCTGGTGGCAGACCTGTACAAGACCGCCGGTGCCGACCGCATCATGAGCGTTGACCTGCACACCTCGCAGATCCAGGGCTTCTTCGACGGCCCCGTCGACCACCTCATGGCCATCCCGCTGCTGGCGGACTACATCCGCACCCGCGTTGACGTCTCCAACGTCACCGTGGTCTCGCCGGACACCGGCCGCGTCCGCGTTGCCGAGCAGTGGGCTGAGCGCCTGGGCGGCGCCCCGCTGGCATTCGTCCACAAGAGCCGCGACCTCACTGTCCCCAACCAGGCTGTTTCCAAGCAGGTTGTCGGCCAGATCGAAGGCCGCACCTGCGTCTTGATCGACGACATGATCGACACCGGCGGAACGATCGCCGGCGCCGTGCGCGTGCTGAAGGAAGCCGGCGCCAAGGACGTCATCATTGCCGCTACCCACGCAGTGTTCTCCGACCCGGCCGCCCGCACCCTGGCCGAGTCCGGTGCCCGCGAAGTGGTTGTCACCAACACCCTGCCGATCCCGGCGAACAAGCGCTTCGAGCAGCTGACCGTGCTCTCGATCGCCCCGCTGATCGCCCGCGCGATCCGCGAGGTCTTCGAAGACGGTTCCGTGACCAGTCTCTTCGACGGCAAGGCCTAGCCTTTCCGGAGTCCTTTTCACCGAGAGGCCAGTTGCGGCCGGTTTGAGCGCTCAAACCAGCCGTGACTGGCCTCTCGGCGGTTGTGGGGACCGGCTCGGCGGGCAGCTGGAAAGTCCGGTGGCGGCAAGCTGGTAACATTGACTGCGATGCCTAGGCGAGGGAGGCCCCGGAAAACTCCGGCGGCACTCCGTTATCGACGGTGGCTGGCAACTTCTCAACTGCACGCGTTCAATCTGAACGCAGACGATGCAGCTGGTTCGTTCCGATACCGGCGCCGAATAGGCAACTGAAATCCCGGAAGAACCACAACAGGAGTTAGCAATGTCTGAGCAGAAGCTCGCAGCCACCACCCGCACCGACTTCGGCAAGGGTGCAGCCCGCAAGGCCCGCGTCGCGGGCATGATCCCCGCAGTGATCTACGGGCACGGCGCCGATGTTATGCACATCCTGCTGCCCGCCAAGGCAACCACGCTGGCCGTCCGCACCCCGAACGCCCTGCTGGACATCGACGTCGACGGCGAAGCACACCTGGCCCTGGCCAAGGACATCCAGCGCGACCCGATCAAGCAGATCATCGAGCACATCGACCTCCTGACCGTCCGCAAGGGCGAAAAGGTTGAGGTTGAGGTCAACGTCCACGTTGAAGGCGAACTGGCACCGGGCTCCTCGGTCTACAACCAGGAAGCCAACACCGTCCTGGTTTCGGCCGACGCCACCAACCTCCCCGAGACCATCGTGGTCAGCATCGAAGGCCGCAAGGCCGGCGAGCACATCTACGCTTCCGACCTCGAACTGCCGGCCGGCGTTGAGCTGCTGCTCGACCCCGAGACCATGGTCATCAACATCTCCGAGTCCGCTGTCCAGGATCTGGGCGAAGGCGAAGAAGAGGCAGCAGCACCGGCTGCACCTGCCGCCACCGAAGAGGCGTAGTCCTTTTTGACCAGTAACACCTGGCTTGTAGCCGGGCTCGGGAACCCCGGGCCCGGCTACAGCCGTAACCGGCACAACGTGGGCCAGATGGTCCTGGACGAACTTGCGTCCCGTATGGGCGGCAGCTTCAAATCGCACAAATCCCGTGCACAGGTACTTGAAGGCCGCATCAGCATCGGTGGGCCACGCGTAATCCTGGCCAAGCCGCTGACCTACATGAATCTCTCAGGCGGACCGGTTTCCGCGCTGGCCCGCTTCTACGGAATCGAACCGGGGAACGTGGTGGCCGTTCACGACGAAATCGACATCCCCTTCGGCACCGTCAAGCTCAAGCTGGGCGGCGGCGAAGGCGGCCACAACGGACTGCGGGACATCAGCAAAGCACTGGGCACCAAGGACTATCTGCGTGTGAGGGTAGGGGTAGGGCGTCCTCCCGGCCGGATGGACACTGCGGACTGGGTTCTGAAGGACTTCGGCACCACCGAATCAAAGGACCTTCCGTTCCTGGTAGCCGACGGCGCGGATGCCGTTGAGCTGCTGCTCTCAGACGGTCTTGTGGCTGCCCAGCAAAAGTTCCACAGCGGCGCCTGACTGCTCCGCGCCCATCCCAGCAGGTCGCGAAGTACGAGTAACTGCCCGGACATTTTCGGGTATAAGACCAGTGCCAACGCGCTAAGGCGGAAGCATTGTATGGGTCCTTGCCCGGGCCTACACTGACGGTAGCCTTCGGGCTCCTGAAGCGGGGCCGGCGTCGGGAGGCCTCCGAGACTGGGCCACCCCCATCCCGGCGCCGGTCCCTTATCACTTTCCCTGCACACCCCATACCCGGATCAATCCAGCGGAAAATGCCTGTGCCCAGTCGGAGTTCCGGGGTTTTCATGCCTTCCTATGACGTCGGATGAAGCGTACTCTTGCGCAGTGGGTTCTGCATTGTTCCGAGCCCGCAGGACGCGCTTTGCCGGGGGTTGAAATAGGCATAATGGGGGGAAGTTTTATGGGAAGGCCTGTTCCAATTGGCCCGAAGAGGCTGCGGCACCGACCGGCGGACGGTCTCGCGTGATGCAGGCGGGGATGGCTGCAGGCCTCGTGGGCCGGGATGCTGTCCTCGAGCAGGTTGAATCCGCGCTGGCCGGCGGCCGGGGAGCACTTATTGTTGGCCCGGCCGGTATCGGCAAGACCGCGCTCGCCCGTGCCGTGGTGGAGGGTGCCCGCGGGTACTACGTAGAGACCCTTTACGGAACCGAGGTCTCGCGGCGCAGTCCCTACGGTGCGCTGGCTCCGCTGCTCAGCGAGCTTCCGCTGTCCGGGACCCTGAAGCCAATGCACGCACTGCAGCAGATTCACACCTTGCTGCGGCGCAATGCAGGCACCGCTCCGCTGCTGATCGTGGTTGACGATGCCGATGACCTGGATGTGTTCTCCGTCCTCGTGATTTCCCAGCTGGCACGGCGGGGAGACGCCGCGGTGGTTGCCACAGCCACCGATCTCCTAAGAGCCGACCCGGAGGTGCTGTCCCTTTGGGCAGACGGGTTCATACAGCGCATCGACGTCGAGCCGCTGACCCCGGCGCAGTCCCGCAGCCTCATGGAACGGATCCTTGGCGGTCCGGTCTCCGAGCGCGCCGGACGGGAAATGTGGCAGGAAACCCACGGGAACCCGCACTTCACCATGCTTATGACAAAGGAACAGGTGAACCGGGGCAGGCTGATCCTCTCCGACCGGACGTGGGTGCGCGCCCGCTCCTTTGTCCACAGCGGAATGGTTGCAGAGGTTTTGGCGGCGCGCCTCGCGAAGCTCCCGGCCGACCAGCGCAAGCTGATAGAGGTCGTCTCCCGCATCAGTCCGCTTCCCCTGGAACTCGGGCTGGGGCTGACGGCACCCGAAACCCTGGACGCGCTGGAAGAAGACGGAACAGTGGAGTTCGAACCGGGGCCGGTTCCCTCCGTCCGGCTGGGGAACGGACTTGGGGCCTCCGTGATCGCGGCGAACATACCGCTTGGACGCAGCCACCAGCTGTGGAATGAAGTTTCAGCACTGCTTGAAGACACAGACGTGCTGACGCCCCCTGCCCTGGCAGGTTTCGTCGCATGGACACTCGCGTGCGGAGCGGACCCGGGACCTGAGCGGATCCTGCGCGCAGCACAGTACGCGAATGACTCGGGCACACCATCGGATGCACTGGGCTTTGTTCGTTCGGTGGAGCCCGCGGTCCGGGGCCAGGAACTGGTCTGTGAAGAGGTACGTGCGCTGTCCGCCCTGGGAGAGTACCAGGATGCGTATGCGGTGCTGACGCAGTTTGAACCAGGGTTTGACCCGAACCAGCGGGAAAGCTGGATGAACCTGATGCTGCACAAGGCAGCCCTCCTGCGCAGCCTTCCCAAGCTCGGCGACGCCCAGGCGGTGCTGGACAGTGCCGGGGCCCGGGGAGACTCCACGGAGGCAGCAGCCGCAGTTGAGCTGGCCCGGGCGGAACTGCTGATGGCAGAGGGCGACTATGCCCTGGCTGTGGGGCCGCTTCGCGAATTGGCCGGGCGGGCCGGGGTATCCGACAGGGTGCGGGCCCTGGCATCGTCGGCAGCAGCCGAGGCACTGGCTGTCACCGGACATGCTGCGGATGCGCTGGCTCTGATCGGGGAGGCCCAGCGGTTCCTGCAGACGCCCCTGCCGGCTCCCGACCAGAGCGTCATTGTCACACGCCTGTTCTACGCCCTGTTCGCGGCAGGGGAACTGAACCAGGCCGTGCGCTTTGTCCACGAGAACATTGACGGTGCGGGGAACTCCTACCGGGGCAGCGCCGGCGAGCTGGTCGGCGGCGTTATCCGTGCAGCAGCAGGAGAAGCCGATGCCGCCATCGAGGCACTGGTGCCGGCCGTTGCCCAGCTGCGGTTCTGCGACCCTGAGGACCTGCTGCCCCTTGCTACGGCCCTTCTCTCCTATGCCTACGGGATGCGCGGCGACCCTGCCCAGGCGGCCGCCTACCGTTTCCTGGCGCCACGGCTCAGGCATCGCCCCTATTGGCATGCGGAACGGGTGACCACGTTCTTCCACACCCTTTCACTGCCGGAGGAGATGGCCGGAGCGGTCTGCCGGCGGCTGATCCGGATGGGTGAGGAAGCGGAGTCCCGCGGCAACGTCTCCATGGCCATGGCCTGCTATGAAGCAGCCGCGTCCCGCGGTGACCTGGCTGCAGCCGCGGAACTGGCCAGGATCAGTTCAACGGCAACCGGCCGTTGGGCCGAAGCGCTCTCCACCTACGGCAGGGGGCTCCTGTCCAACGACCCGCACCTGCTCCTGACAGCTGCCAGGGGAGCCGCCGAGCTGGGGCATCAGTTCCTTTCCTACCGGGCCGCGGGACTGGTGCGGACCAACGTACCGGCGCCCGGGGGCAGCCTGGCGCGCCGTGCCGCCGCCGTGGAGAACGCGGCGTACCGTAAGCTCCGGCGTGAAAACAGTTTGGAACACATACTTGGTTCACTCACTGACTTTGAAGCACGGCTGGTGGACATGGCTGCCGGGACCTGGTCCAGAACCCGGATCGCCGAAGAGCTGCATCTGTCTCCGCGCACGGTGGACTGGCACCTGAGCAAGCTGTTTCGGAAACTCCGGGTAACCGGGCGGACCGAGTTGAGGGAAGTCCTGCTTAGCGCAGGGTGAGGTTTGGGGGAATAATGCAGGGATTTGCTTCGCAGGAGCTGGTGGGACGGGACAGGGAAGTCGACGCCGTCCTGTCCGCCCTTCGTTCGCCTGAGCTGCGTGGTGCACTCATTGTGGCGGAGGCAGGGATGGGAAAAAGTGCCCTCGCCAACGTCGTGGCGGGGAAACTCGCCCAGGAAATGCCGGTGCACCGCATCCATGCCAGCTCGGCGCTGACGGGAATACCGTTCGGGGCACTGGCACCGCTGCTGCCGGTGCTCTCTGCCGAAGACACGGACTCGCCCCTCGCCGTAATGCGTGCACTGCTGGGCCGCCTGCGTCCTGCCGGGGCCGGCAGCGGACAGGCTACCCCGCTTGTCGTTGTGGACGATGCCCATGCACTGGACGAGTCCACAGCGGACCTGTTGTCCCAGCTGATGGCTTCGGGGAGGGTGCGCATCCTGATCCTCACCCGGAGCATCATTGACATCCCTGCAGGGATCCCTGCCCAGGTATGGAGCGGTGTCATTGCCAGGTTCCATCTGCACCCCTTGACCGACGCCCAGGTCCACGAGCTCTGTTCGCAGGTGCTGGGCGGAACGGTCCTGAGCACCACCAGCGCCGATCTTGCACGCAGGAGCGGCGGGAATCCGATGTTTATCCTGGCGCTCCTTGCCGAAACGAGACGGACCGGAAGCCTCACGGAACGGCACGGAGTATGGCTCATGGGGGTCAACGCGGATCCGCCCCAGGGCAGGCTGGCCGACCTCCTGAAGGCACAGCTCTCCGGGTTGTCGAGCGAAGAGCGTGAAGCAATGGAGATCATCGCCCTCGCTGAACCTGTGCCGGTTGCCGTCGCCTTCCGGCTTGGTCTGCACCGGTCAGTGGATGCCTTGACCGCTGCCAACCTGGTCAGCGTGGAGGAAGCAGGGACCCGGCTGCTTCGCCCGCGCCATCCCCTGTACGGGCAGCTGGTCCGGCATATGGTTCCAGCGGCGCGAAGTGCCCGCCTGCGCCAGCGCGTCCTAAGAGTCCTTCCTGAGGACACCGAGTCGATGGATGGACTGCTGCGCAGCGTCGGCTGGTCCCTGGACTGCGGTGCCACGGTGCCGGACGATACGCTGCTGCGTGCGGCGTACATGGCCAACAACTTTTTCGACAGTGACTTCGCGCTGCGCGCCGCACGTGAAATCCAGGATCCGGCACTCCAACCGGCCGCCCGCGTGCAGACGGCGCGCGCGCACTACCAGCGGGCGAACTTCGACGCCGCGCAGGAGCTTGTCACCGGCACCGTGGAACAGGCAGCGGACCTGACCACTGTCAAGCTCGGGACGCTGCTGCGGGTTCAGCTGCACCAGCGGCTGGCCAGCGACGTGGCCGGACTGGACCAGGCTCGCAGGGCCTGGCAGGAGGCCATCGAGCGCATAGCCGCCGAGGCGGAAGCTGCGGGGACGCTCGACGACGAACTGCGCGCCGACATCGAGTCATCCTGGCGGGGCGCAGCGCTTCTCGAAGCGCTGATCGACGTGGCCAAGGGCGCCTACAGCAGCAGCGAGGCGGGCATCTCTTCCCTCCTGGAGAAAGCACGGTCTGCCGGGGACATTGAAGCGGAACTGGTGTCACTGGCGCTGCTGGGTGAAATCCACTCTGCCTGCGGACGAGCGGAAACGGCGATGGTCTACACCCGGGAAGCCCTGGGGATTGTTAATCGAAGCGACCACCGGTTCCTGAACTATCACGAGTTCGTGCTCCACCGGCACCTCTCGGCATTGCTTTGGGCAGGTGCCTGGGATGAGATGGCCAATTCAGTGAATCAGGACCTGGTGATCTCCTCCCGCAGCGCCCTGCGGATCGGAGGCACGGTGGACATGTGCCTGGCAGTCAGGGAGCTACGCCGCGGAGATATGCCGGCCGCCCTGCTCAAGCTCACGGCAGCCGTTGAAGGCATGCGCACCCATGACCCCGAAGGCCATCTGGGGCTCGCCCTAGCCATCGCAGCCCAGTTGGCTGCCGGCGCCGGCGATACAGATACAGCCGACGAGATGCTCGCCGAGTGCGACAAAGTGCCGCCGCGGGGAGGGCTAAGCACCCGGGTAATTACCAGGGGCAACCGGCTGGCAGCAGGCTACGCCCGGACAAACGACCCCAGGATACTCGCGGCCCTGCGCGAGACGGCGGAGCAGGCAGAAGAGCAGGGACTGGTGGCAGCCGAATTCGAACTGCGCTGCCTGAGCATGTACCTGGGCGATCCCACCGTCATGAACCGCCTGCTGAAACTGGAAGTCGAAGGTCCCCGGGGCAGGGCCGTAAACATTTTTGCCCGGGCAGTCCTGGACCATGACATAGCCGGTCTCCTGCGGTTCGCCGCCGAACCGGCGGATCCGGACGCCCGGGCCCTGGGACCGCTCGCCCTGCAGGAAGCGCTCCGGCTCGCCAAAGCGTCAGGGGACCGGACCCAGATCCAGCGGGTCCAGCGTGTGATCAGCAAAACGGACAACGGCACAAGCAGCTCGCGCAGTTCCACCGCGCCGATCCTGACCCGCAGGGAGACGGACGTTGCCTCCCTGGTGGCAAAGGGCCTTCGCAACGCCGAGATCGCAGGCCGGCTTCACCTCTCGGTGCGCACGGTGGAGGGCCACATCTACCGGATTTTCGAGAAACTCGGCATCGGTAAGCGTGAGGAGCTGACGGCCGAACTGCTTCAGGAGTAACCCTCCTGGTCTCTGCGCGGGCAGCGGAGCTCGCAGAGGGTAATTCTGCGAGGTGCTACGCGAGTAGGAACCGTGGTTGGCCGGGACCCTGCGGGAGGGTGGATCCCAACCCGGTCGGCTAGTCCCGGAAGGTTAGTGCGGCGGCGTCCGAACCATGTCCCGAAACCGGTGCCAGAGAGCCGTCGTGAACGCGAAAAGCGCCCCGGTGTGCGGGCAGGTCCATTCGCCGTCGGAGGACCCGGGAACAAGGGGGTGCCCTGCCGGGCCGACCCAGCCCACCTGGCGTGCGGGGACTCCCGCAACGACGGCGTAGGCGGGAACGTCCCTGGTCACAACAGCGCCGGCAGCCACTGTTGCCCACGCCCCAATCCTGACGGGTGCGATGCAGACAGCACGGGCGCCGATGGCAGCACCCTCACTTACTTCAACACCCACCGGGTTCCAGTCCGCCGCGTTCTTCAGCGACCCGTCCGGGTTCACTGCCCGCGGATAAGTGTCGTTGGTCAAGACGACGGCGGGGCCCACAAATACCCCGTGGCCCAGCTCCGCCGGTTCGTAGACCAGGGCGTGGTTCTGGATCTTGCAGTTGTCGCCTACCCGCACACCCGGGCCAATGTACGCGCCGCGTCCGATGATGCAGTTCGCGCCCACTACCGCGTCTTCGCGCACCTGCGCCAGGTGCCAGATCAGGGTTCCGGTTCCGATCTGCGCGTTGGCGTCGACGTCTGCCGTGGCATTGATGTTGTCCATACCGGTGTCCTTTCGTGCCGGGGACAGCCTGTTTGTCATCCGGGCCTGCCACACCCTACCGCTTGGCCGCAGGGGAAGCGCACAAATAAGAGATGCCTAGGTAGTCGAGACAGTATTGAAGCTGATTCCACGGAACCAAGTGGTCAAAAGGCAGTAATAACTACGTGTAGGACTTCCAAGCCGCCAAACCTACGCTCTGTTTTCGGGCCCCAAAACTCGAGGCAGGAATCTATGCGCGTTGCACCACCCCCACAGCTTTATCCGCCTTCCGGACATATCTTCACTTCCCAAACCCGTCTCATTGGCCGCAGCGAGGAACTGCGGGCCGTCGTGTCCTCCATAGAGACCAACGGGGGCTCTGTGATCGTAGGACCCGAGGGGATCGGGAAAACTGCCCTCGCCAACGCTGCTGCGCGTGCAGTGCGGCAGGGCTTTCATGTGGTCCAAATCCGCGGCAGCAGGTTCTCCGCCGGCACCGGGTACGGGGCACTGGGCTGGCTGCTTAGTGAGCTGCCGGACACCCCGCTGGACGATCCCGTTCAGGTGCTGCGGGCGCTCAAGGCCTATTTGCAGGAGCGGGCAGGGGGACGGCGGACGCTGCTGGTTGTGGACAACATCCACGAACTGGATCCGCTGAGCCAGACCGCCACCGTTCAACTAATACGGCAGTCAGCCGCGGCGCTGGTAGCAACTACCCCCGACCTCCTGCGCTGCGGCGATGAGCTGGTCCGGCTGTGGTCTGAAGGCATGATCCGCCGCATCGATTTAGGGCCCCTGGAGCCTGCAGACTCGCTGGCCCTGATGGAGGACCTTACCGGCGGCCGTCTCTCCGCCCTCGCAGCCCACTCGGTCTGGCTGCAGACCAGGGGCAACCCGTTGTTCACCTCCCTGCTGTGCAGGGACCAGATGACAGCCGGCCGGCTGAAGGAACGCAGCGGCATTTGGACGCTTGCAGGGCCGCTGACTTTCAAGGGGGAGATCGCCGACTGGATGGCGTCCTGGTACCGCCGCATCGACGACGCGGAGCGCCGAGTCGTGGACCTGGTATCCCTGTGCCCCGGAATACAGCTTCAGGTGCTGCTGGCCATGGGGGACGAGCGGAGCGTGGAGAACCTGGAAGAACAGGGCATCCTCGTCGTTGCCCAGCGGGAAGGGACGGTATGGATGCGCGAACCGCTGTACGCGCGGCTGATTGCCGAACTGGTCCCGATGGGACATTTCTTCGAGTTGTGGCAGGAGCTTCTTGCCACCGGTCCTGATCTCGATACCTGGGCAGACATCCCGGCCCGTGCGTTTGCCGAATGGGCTGCCGCTGCCGGCGGCCCCGTCGACCCCGACCTCGCCGCCCGTGCGTGTGCGGTGGCGAACCTGGCAGGCGCGCCCGAGAGCGCAATCAAGATCGCTGCGGCAGTCGAGGACCCCCGGCCCCACCCCCGGCTGAAACTTGAACGGGCCAGGGCGCTGCGGGCGTGCTATCAGGCACCGGCTGCCGAGGTTGAACTGCGCAGCCTGACAGGACTCCAGGATCCCGAAACCCTGGTGCCCGCCCTGCTGGAACTGGCACAGGTGGCCCGCCTGGTGCCGCACCCTTACGTTTCGCCGCAGGATGCTCTTCGGCAGGCAGAGACCGCTGCTCAGGGCCAGCCTGAACCACTGCATACGCAATCCCTTCACCTGATTACCGCCGCGCGTGCGGCGCTCGCAGTGCTGGACGCAGACCCCCCCGCCGCCCCGGAGGAACTATCTGCCCTCTGCCTGGATTGGACTGCACCCACTGCCCTCGTACTGGGTGCGCAGGCCAGCCGGTGCCAGTTGCTCGCCCTGGAAGGCCGGACAGGGGAGGCGCAGAAGGAAGCTGCCGAGCTGTGGGAGAGACTGCGCCAGGTGCATTCCCTCCCGCTCACCACCGGCTCCGAGATCCTGAGCGGCGTCCTGTGCACGCACGTGATGTGCGCCGAACCCGGACAGGCCCTGGCCATGCTGAACCAGGCCAACGGGGTGCGCTACCTGGAACACCATCTGAGTGCCTGGTCGGAGCTGCCTGCTGGTGTTATTCACGCTCTGACCGGACGTGCAGACGCAGCGCTGGAGTGTTTAATTCCTGCACTCCGGCAGCTTGAAGTGGACGACCCCCGGGATCTGCTCCCTCTTGCCCGGGCAGCCATGGCGTACTGCTACGCAGAGCGCCAGGAATGGGACAAAATGGGGGAGTATTTGGGCTCTGTCCCGGAGTTCAGGGCCGCCCCGGCAGGCCACGTACTGGTAGGCACACGCTATTTCCAGCTGGCTGCTGCCCTTTCCCGCGGCACCACGAGCCGGAGCGGTGATCCAGCTGGCCAGCTGGCCAGGGAAGGTCAACGCGCAGCGGCCGCCGGCAGCTTTCCCGCGGCCGTCCTGTATCTGGCGGCTGCGGGCCTGGACGGGGACTTAGCCTCGGCGCAGCTGCTTGAAACGACGGCTGCCGCCGGAGACGGACCTATGGCCGGCACCTGGCAGAAACTCGGTGCCGGGCTTTGGAAACAATCTGCCCAGTTACTCTTCGAAGCCGCCGAAGCGCTGTTGGCACGGGGTTTCTACGGAATGGGTTACAAGGCCGCGCTCGCGGCACAGGAAACGGCCGACGCCGCAGACCAGCGTGAGCTGTCCCGCCGGGCCCGTGTGGTGGCCAACGAGTGCTACCGGATGCTCGCCGATGCCAACAGCCTTCAAAGCCGAATGGACACACTGTCCGACTTTGAGCGGGACCTGGCCGTCCGTGCGGCTTCCGGAGCGAGCAGCGCGGGGCTGGGGAGCGCACTGCACCTCTCACCCCGCACGGTTGACTGGCATCTTGGCCGGATCTTTCAAAAGCTGCACGTCTCAGGACGGGCTGAACTCCGCCGTCTGCTGGGGGAAGGGAGCGGCATCGCGGGCACGGGGAGGGACAGCGCCACCAGAACCACGGAATCCACCCGGGTGTACAAGTAGCGTCTGCAGCCGTCCGGGCATCCGGGCAGGTAGCGGGGTGCGGTTACACCCGTGTAATTCAAGTACCGCCTGCTGATTACTGGTGATTCCTACTCAGGCAGGTGCCATTTGCTCTACCTAGTCTTTTGAGCACTGCCCCCCCGTGGGCAAGATAGCTTGCTAGGAAGAGGTCTCACTGTGGAGAAACATCGTTTGTCCGGCGCACATGCACTTCTGGCGCATGCCCCGCTGATCCAAGAACAAGCCGTTGGAAAGCAAATCCAGGATGTGCCCTTTCTCGGGCGCTCCGGTCTCATTCAGGCCATGGCAGATTGCCTGAAACCGGAATCAGCAGTTTCGGGCTGCCTGGTCGTGGGCGATTCCGGAACCGGCAAGAGCGCACTGATCCGGCACGTGCTCTCCGTCTACGGTGGTGCCGCCTACGTGGTGAATGTCAGGGGATCTGCCTTTGCCGGACGAACTCCCTTTGGGGCCCTGACATTCATGCTGTCAGAGCTCGAACCCGAGTCTGCGTCCCACCCCGTCCTGATCCTGCGCGGGCTCACAGAGCTCATCCGGGAACGCGCTGCCGGCCGCCAGGTCATCCTCGCCGTGGACAACGCCGAGGAACTCGACGAATTCTCCGCCATGGTACTTGGCCAAATGGTCGTCAACCGCTCCGCTCACATGTTCGCGGCCTTCCGCGACTTCAGCGCCGCACCTGCCGAATTCATGGGCCTGTGGCGGGAAGGGCTGCTCACGCGGCTGGATTTGGAGCCCATGCTGCCCTCTGAGTGCGCCCACCTGCTCGAAGCAAACCTGCGGGGCCCGATCAGCAGGGCAGCGGCAGAGGAACTGGCCAGCGCCAGCGGCGGCAACCCGAGCATGCTGCTGGCAGTTGCGGAGGACTACCGGGAATGCGGAAGGGTGAAACCCAGGGATGGCGTCTGGGTCCTTGATAAGACCCGCCACTGCACCTTCCCGCGCCTCTATGCCGCAATGGCCGTGCGGCTAACAGGCCTTTCCGCAGGGCAGCGCGAGCTCCTTGACCTGCTGGCACTGTCCGGTGCGCTGCCGCTCGAGCAGGTTCTGGAACGGCTGGACAGCCTTGAGGTGGATGCTCTCCAGGAAGCGGGGCTGCTGCAGCTCCAGCACAGAGGAGCGCCGGCGCTTTCACTGGGCGATCCGGCCCTGGGCACGGCGCTGCGGGGACAGCTGGACTCCGGAAGGCGGCGGGAGCTCCTCGAGATCATGGTGCCGGACACCGCAGTTGCCTTGCCGTCGCATGCCGCGGAATGGCTGCTAAGCGCGGGAGCCAAGCTGTCCGCGCCGCTGGCGCTTTCCGCAGGCCGTGCAGCAAACGCGGCAGGAGACCCGGAGGCAGCCCAGGAGTACATTGAAGCTGATCCGGACTACCTGTCCTCCACCGCGGCGGTTCTGGAACTGTCCCGCGCCCAGCTCCGTCGGGGCAATGCCGCCCAGGCCGCCGACGCCATCCTCCGGCACCGCTCCTTCGACGAAACAGGCACTGTATCGCCTGACTCAGTGCGCCTGCTGTTGGTCGAAGCAGCGTCCGGGTGCCGCGCGCTCGCCGAGCAGCAATTCGTTGCCTCCGGCTCTGCGGATCCGCACGCTGCGCTGTTCGGCGACGCCGACCGGATGCTCGCCGAGCTCAGGACGCAGGGGCTGGCTCACCGTGAGGCGGCAATGCTGGAACGGGAACTGGTCCTGGAGCGCGCGCGCTGCCTCACACAGCACGGTCAGTACAGCGAGGCAGCTTCCTTTCTCTCCGGAATTTATGCCCGCGGCGATGAAAACGGCCGCGGATTCCGTGCCCTGGTGGGCTCCTGGCTCTGCGTAGCGTGGGGCATGAGCGACCGGCAGTCGGACGCGCACGAGCTTGCCGCAGCCCTGTGGCCAATCCTCACCGACGTGCACCAGCCGGATCTGGACGAGGGCCAGGCCGCGCCCGCCCAGGCGAGGATCCTGCATGTCCTAATGGTCACCGGCGCGCTTGATGCTGCCGCAGACTTCCTCTACCAGGATGCCGGAACGGAGGGGGACGGCAGTCTTGGCGGGACCCTCCGCGAAGTCTGCGAAGGGATGCTTCATGCATTCGCAGGCCGCGGGGCCGCAGCCATCGCCTTGCTTCACCCGGCCGCAACGCAGCTGGCCGTGTTTGATCCGGACGGGCTGCAGCACACCGTGAGCGCCGTGGCAGCGTACTGCGCTGCACTCCAGGGCCAGTACGAGCGGGCAGAGGAGCACCTCCGTACCGCCGGCGCGGTGCCGGCCACGCCATCATGGGCACTGCAGCGCACTGCAGCCCATTTCACCGTGCTCGCCCGGAATCTCCTGGGCTCGGAAGACGCCCATGAAGCGCTGGCTGAACTTGCGGCCAAGGACGACGCCCGCGGCGCTGGAGCCTACGCCGTCCTTAGCCTGCTGAGTGCCGTGCGGCTGGGGGACACCGCTGCCGCCCAGCAGCTGCTGGATACCGCCTCAGTTCTGCAGGGACGCTTCGCCCGGCTGTGCGAGGACTACGCCAAGGGCGCGGCGGGCTGCGATCCGCAGCAGCTCCTGCTCGCGTCCGACGCTGCGGCGGCCATGGGCCATGAACTGTTCGCACGGGAAACCGGAGAGCGGGCCCTGGAAATCGCGGCCGGATCGGGGGACCGCGCCACCGTCCGCTTCATCCACCGCAGCCGGCGGCTGCAGTCGGGGGAGACAGAAAACGACGCCGAGGTGGAAGACTGCCTGCGCGGGCTGACGGCACGCGAACGGGTGATCGCACGCCAGGCTGCCTCCGGAACGAGTAACAAGATGATCGCCGCAGAGCTCTCAATCTCTGTCCGCACCGTTGAAGGCCACCTTTACCAGATTTACTCCAAGCTGCACGTCGGCAGCCGGAGGGAACTGTCCCGCTTGCTGTCACCAAGCCAGACCGGCAGCGCAAACCAGTCCGGCGCAGTACGCGGGGTGCGGTGATGGAAACCCAGGTCCGAAACACCGGTCTCTTCCTCCGGATGGCCGAAGCTGAAGCCATCGCCAATCACCTGCTGGATCCGGTACTGCGGGGATCGATTGTCCTGGCCCCCGAAGGCATGGGCAAGAGTGTCCTCGCCGAAGCAGTCCTTGGCAGGCTGGAAGGAATCGTCACTCCTTACCGAGTCCACAGCAGCCCGGTGCTGGCCAGCATTCCGTACGGAGCGCTCACGCCGTTCATGGAGCGGGCATTGGCGGAAGACCTCGGGTCACCCCTGATGGTGCTGCGGAACATCCGCAGGTACTTCCGTGCCCGTGCGGAGTCCGGTCATCCCCAGGCATTGCTGGTCGTCGACGACGCCCACCATTTGGACGAATCCTCCAGCCATGTGCTGGTGCAGCTGGTCATGTCCGGCGAAGTCCGTTTGCTGGTGCTGGCGCGCAGCCGCAGCGAGAACATCCAGGAGCTGCTGTCCCTTGCCCACGACGGTCTGCTGTCACGGGTGGACCTGGAACCGCTCTCCCCGGGGGCAGTGCACCGGTTCTGCGCAGAGGAATTGGGCGGGCCTGTGCTGCGTGCGTCCAGCGCCGTGCTGGCCCAGGTCTCCGGGGGCAATCCGCTGTATGTCAAAGCACTGCTGGCCGCAGCGCGGAAACGCGGCGACCTGCTGCAGCGCAACGGCTCCTGGTATCTGCGGTCCCTGCCGGGAGTCCTGGAACCCACGGTTCAGGACCTGGCCAAAAGGCTGCTCGCGGGCAGGTCCGCGCAGGAGCGTACAGTTCTGGAAGCTGTGGCGCTGTCCGGGTCTCTCTCCCGTTCCAGCCTCGCGGCCATCGCAGGCCCTGCGGCTGTCCAGTCCCTGCTGGACGAGGGGTATCTGGCCACGGCTATGGACACCCCGGACCAGCTGCGAATGGCCCAGCGGCTCCATTCCGACGCCATCCGCAGCCTGGTTCCGCCCATGCGCAGCATCGAAATCCGCAGCCAGCTGGCCGGCGGCACATCCGATGAGCGCCTCGTCCAGGACCCGCGACAGGCGGGATGGGCGCTTGACAGCGGAGGAACTCCTCCCGATTCAGTGCTGCTGCAGGCTGCGCGGGCAGCGAACGCCGACGGCGATGCAGAGCTGGCGCTGCGGCTGGCACTTGCCGTCCGGCCAGGCCCCATGGCAGTCCGGGCCCGAGTGGAGGCTGCGTCCTCCGAATTGGCTTTGGGTAATCTTTCAGAGGCACGGGCAGGATTGGAAGGGGTGGTCAAATCCGCACCCGATCAGGAAACCCTGGACCTGGCTGTGCTGGTCACTGCCCAACTGGCAGCCTGTTCCGATCTGTCCGCAGAGCGGTTGCGTGCGCTGGCGGAGGACTGGGCAGCCCGCGACGCGCAGCTTTCCGGCACCGGCCCCGATGCTTCCCGGACCGCATGGCTCGCCGCCGGCCGAAGCGTGCTCGCGCTGTGGGCGAGGGCTGCTGACGGAAACCTGCTGACTCCGGGTGAGTCAGCAGTTACCACAATGGAGCTTTTGGAGGAAGAAACCGGGCTGGCGCCGGCGTCCGCATCCGCAGCCCGGCATGAGCTGAGGGCGCTTGGTTATGCCCTCGTATGCGAGGTTGAGACTGCAGCCGGGAACATCTCCGAAGCACTGCGCGCCGCCGGTCAGGCACAGAGGGAGCTCCATCAGGAGCCGATGGCACATAGCAGGGTCCGGGGCAGCGTCCTCGTGCGGCATGGGTTCGCGCTGCTCCACGGCGGTCACTTCGAGAAGCTCGGCACCCTGATCACCAGCGAGCTGGGAGCGGCACCTCACCATCTGCTGAGGATGGGCGGCAGCATGGGGGTGCTGGAGGGCGCACTGGAAATCCACCAGGGACGTTTCCGCGAGGGGCTGCGACGATTGAGGCCCGCCATCGAAGCGCTGCGAGCCGGGGACCCGGAGCGCCTGCTTCCTTATGCCCTGGCGGTGTCGGGCTATACAGCAGTTGTTGTGGAGGACACCTCGCCGGCCATCCGGTTCGCCGGGGAGCTCCGTAGCCTGGGGTACGCCGGCCCGCCGTCGCTGAAACTGACATCGCAGGCTTTTGCCGCGGCCGCATTGGCTCCGCAGGGAAGTGAGGATCCACCGCCCCCGCAGGTAAGGGAATTCGCGGAACAGGCACGGTCCCTTGGGCAGTACGCAGCGGAAAAAGACATCCTGGAACTCGCCCTGGCAGTCGGGGACCTGAAGCAGGCGCGGCGCCTTGTGGATCTTGCTGAGAGATTTGAAGGGGGAGAAGCAGAGGCACTGCACGCGTACGCAGCTGCAGTCGCGGCCGATAACCCCGAACGCATGGTCCTTGCCGCAGATGAAGCCGTCCGCCGCCGCAAGTACCTGCTGGCAGTCGAGTGCATCGGGCACGCCATCCGGTACTACGGCGCCCACAACAACCTGCGCAGGCAACGTGCCCTCATCCAGCAGCTCCGGCGCAGGCGGGAGGAGCTCGCCGGTGTCACCGTGTCCTACCTGAGCCCAAGTGTCCATCAGGTGAGGCTCACAAAACGTGAGCACGAAATCGTCGAGCTTCTGCTCGAGGGCGCCGGGACAAAGGACATCGCTGCGAAGTTCACACTCTCGCAGCGGACCGTGGAAGGCCATGTTTACCGCATATACGTGAAGCTTGGCATCAGCAAGCGCACCGAACTCGAAGTGGTCTACCGGGCACTGGAAGCGGAGCCGAAGGCGCACGCCAGCCTGTAGGACGAAAAAACGAAAATTGCTGAGGGGACGCAGTGTTTGCGTCCCCTCAGCTGCGTGTTGGCGAGCCGCTGACCCGGCTTCGGAGGCGGCATACCTCACGGAGTAAGTAGGGACGGGGCGGGACCCGGGTACCGTTCGCTCCACCCCGAGTGGGGAGCGGCCTTTTTGGAGTGCCGGCTACTGATGCAACCCCGTTCCAGGATGCGTTGACTGAGGTTTGTCAGCAGGAATGAAGTGCGAAGAAGGTCTCGAATGTCCGCCTCAAGTGATCTGCCGGGGAACACAAAAAACGCGGCAGAATGTCCCGTTTCCAGCAGGAACACCGCAGGCCAAACCATGCGTAACGTCTGGTTGGGGCCCCCAAAAGCGGAGCCGGCGGCGTCGAAGTCTGCTGAGACCCAGACTTCCCCCCAGCCGTCGCCGGCTCCTTCTCCTGCTTTCGCCTTGGCGGGTGCTCCGAAATGAGCCCACCTGTCAAGGCGCCGCGGACAACGGGGATCCGCAGGAACCGCCAGCACACGCACTCCATCGAATCGGAATCTTATGCGTCCCGCGTGCTTCCCGCCGAGCCCAACGTATTCACCGAACATTGGGAAACAGCGGCACCGCAACACAAACGCGCACGGAACCCGGAAGACAGATGGCGCCGCCGGTACCGCCTCGGCCTCTTTTTCACCGACCTTGGCATCACAGTCGCGGCAGTTGCCGCGGGATGGGCAGTAACGCTCTTTGTCATCGGCGCCAATCCAACGAATCCCGCGGCTCTCCGGCACATCGATTTCCTGCTCTTCCTGCTGCTGGCATGGAACACCGGCTTGGCCATATACCGGACCCGTGAGGAACGTCTGCTTGGAACCGGTTCCGATGAATACAAAAGGGTGACCTCGGGAAGCCTGCGGATGTTCGGCGGAGTAGCGCTGCTCATGGTTCTGATGCAGCGAGACATCCCCAGCATCGCGCTGGCTGTGTCCCTTCCGCTGGGGCTGGGCGCACTGCTTCTGGGCCGATGGTTCTGGCGCCGCTGGCTGACTTCCCAGCGCAAATTGGGCCACTATCTGTCGCGGGTCCTGGTCTTTGGCGAGTCTGAAGACGTGGAGTACGTGGTCAAACAGATCTCAGCCCACGCAGCAGCGACCTACCAGGTAGCCGGGGCCGTGGTGCTCGGTGAAACAGGACCGGTGCTCTCGGGCAAGCTGACTTCCAGAGTCCCCGTAGTTTCAGATCCGGATGCCATCCCGGACCTCGTCCGCGCGGAGCGTGCTAATGCCGTGATCGTGGCAGGACCGGTTCCGGGGGGAAACCGCTACATCCGCGAATTGGGCTGGCGGCTTGAAAACACCTCCACAGAGCTGATCTTGGCCTCGAGCCTGACTAACGTGGCTGGTCCGCGCATTCACTGGCGGCCCGTGGAGGGCCTCCCGCTTATGCATGTGGAGCTGCCCCAGTACAGCGGGGCGAAACACGTTCTCAAACGCTGTCTCGACATCGTCCTGGCCTTCGCGGCGCTGGTGGTGCTGGCACCGGTGCTGGGGATGCTCTCCCTCATCGTGCGGCTGGACAGCGAGGGCCCCGTGATCTTCAGGCAACAGCGCGTCGGGCGGCGCGGCCAGACCTTCCAGATGCTCAAGTTCCGGTCCATGGTCATTGATGCAGAGCAGAAGTTGCCGGCTTTGAAGAACCTCAATCAAGGCGCAGGTGTGCTTTTTAAAGTGAAGAACGATCCCCGGGTGACGGGTTGTGGCCGGTGGATGCGCAAGTTTTCGCTCGATGAACTGCCCCAGCTTTGGAACGTCCTTAAGGGCGATATGTCCTTGGTCGGGCCCAGGCCGCCGCTGCCCTCTGAAGTAAAGGGCTACGAAGGCTCCACACACCGAAGGCTCCTGATCAAGCCGGGACTGACTGGTCTGTGGCAGATCAACGGCCGCTCCAACCTTCCCTGGGACGAGTCAATTCGCCTGGATTTGTTTTACGTCGAGAACTGGTCGTTAACGGGGGATCTGATCATCATGTGGCGCACCTTCAAAGTGATGGTCAGTCCTGAGGGGGCTTACTGATGAGTGTTGTTGGATATGCAGCCGGTGCCTTTGACCTGTTTCATGTTGGCCATTTGAATATCCTGCGCCAGGCGAAGAAACACTGTGATGTTCTGGTCGCAGGCGTGGTTGCGGACGATGTGTGCCTGGCGACGAAAGGCCGTTTGCCCGTGGTTCCGCTGGCCGAGCGGCTGGAAATAGTCAGTCACATCAGTTATGTGGACCGTGCCGTCGCAGAGACCTCACGGGACAGGCTCGAGATCTGGCGGCAGGTCCGGTTCGACGTCTTTTTCAAGGGCGACGACTGGAGGGGCACGGCCAAGGGCAAACGAATTGAAGCTGAATTCGCCGAGGTGGGCGTGGAAGTCGTCTACTTCCCTTACACCGTGCACACGTCGAGCACCGCGCTGCGCGGGGCTCTTAATGTTCTGGCCGGAGCGCCTGCCCAAAATACTGCTGCACCAATGCGGCACTAAACAAGGAAGTTGAGGACTGTTATGGGGGGCAGCATCCGAGCGCAGGGAACAGAACCTGCGCAAACCCACGGCGGGGTACGCATCGCCGGCGTCGACGTCAGCGCCGTGGACATGGACCGGGCACTCGAGGTTCTGGGATCCCATATCCGGGACCGCAGGCGGGGTTACGTATGTGTCAGCGACGTTCATTCCCTGATGCGAGCGAGCAGGGACCCACAGCTAAGGGAAGTCTTCTCGCGTGCAGTCTTGACGACGCCGGACGGCATGCCGCTGGTCTGGGCAGGCAGACGCGCCGGTGCGGCGAACATGGGGCGTGTCTGCGGCCCGGACCTCCTCCCGGCTCTCCTGGCCGCGGGACTGGAACATGGATGGAAGAGCCACTTTGTAGGCGGGCGGCCTGAAGTTGTTGCAGCGCTGCGGGCCAACCTTGAACGGATGGTCCCCGGCGTGGATATCACCGGCATGGTTTCACCTCCCTTCCGAACGTTGTCAAAGGAGGAAGACGCCGCCCTGGTCGATGAGATCAACGCAGCGGGCCCGGACATCGTGTGGGTCGGGCTTGGCGCCCCCAAACAGGAATACTGGATGGCGGAGCACCGTGACTCGCTCAATGCGCCCCTGCTGATCGGTGTTGGAGCCGCTTTCGACATGCACGCCGGGAACATCCCGCGTGCTCCCGGCTGGATGCGCAAGTACGGTCTTGAATGGCTGTTCAGGTTCAGTAAAGAACCCAGGCGACTCTGGCGCCGGTATCTCTCCACTATCCCCGGATTCGTTTTCGCTTTGCTGAAACAAAAGCCACGGTTGGTTCCACCACAATGACGCGGCAGGGATGGCCTGGTCTCAGCGCGGTAATGACAGGCTCGGGAAGGAGAGTTGGGTGGGGGCTCGCAGGACAGGCGCTTAGCAGCCTGACCAACTTCTTTGTGGGGATCATCGTTGCCAGAAGCGTAAGCCTCGACGAATTCGGGGCGTATGCCCTTGCGTTCTCTGCGTACTGCCTCGTTCTGGGTGTCTCGCGAGCTTTGACAACGGAACCATTTGCGGTCCGGTTCAGCGCAGGGAAGGATGCAGGTGCCCGCCACGCGTTGGCGTCAGCCTCCGGGACCGCTCTGCTCATCGGGTTCGGCGCCGGTGTGGTGGCGGTGGGGGCGGCTTTTATGTTCCTGCCCCAGCACCGTGAACTTGTACTGGTCCTCGCGGTTGTGCTTCCGGGGATCATCCTCCAGGACGCTTGGCGAATGCTCTTTTTCGCTGTTGGCCGGGGCCGCGACGCATTTTTGAACGACCTGGTATGGGCCGTCCTGCTGGTCCCCGCATTCTGGATAGATTTCCTGGACGGCGAGGTCTCCGCGGCCTCCCTGACACTTGCATGGGGCTGCGCCGGGACGGCGGCTGGAATCTACGGAGCCGTGCAATTCAGAGGGTTGCCGGGATTTGCGGCGGCTGGCAAGTGGCTGAGGGACAACAAACGTCTGTGGCCCCGTTATCTGTGCGAAGGACTGGCCGTCAACGGATCACAGCAAATTTATATGCTGGCGCTGGCGGGTCTGACAAGCCTCGCGGCGGTGGGAGCCCTGAAGCTGGTGCTCGTAGTCCTGGGACCCGTCAACGTTCTGGCACAGGGAATAGGCGCCGTTGCTGTGCCGGAAGCAGCGAGGGCACGTTTACAGAGCCGCAGCAGACTCACTGCGACGGCGGCGGCTTTCTCAGTGGTCATTGCCGGCGGAGCCCTTGCTTGGGGGACGGCGATGATGCTTATGCCCGCTGGCTGGATAGCGGCTGCGGCAGGCAACGGGTGGCCCGCGGCAGCAGCGCTACTCGTACCTGTGGTCCTCTCCCAGGTCTTCAACGGAGCGAACACGGGACCTGTGGCGGGGCTCAGAGCCATGGCTGAGGCAAAACGAAGCATGTGGACAAGAATCTGTTCCTCGACCCTGGTGGTTCTCGCAGTGCTGGGAGGCGCTGTGGCAGCCGGAATCAGCGGGGCTGCGTGGGGGCTTGCGGCAGCTGCCGCCGTCAACACCGTCCACTGGATGGTTCAGTACAGACTCGCGGGCCGGACAAATCCGGAACCCGCACAACAGACAACCGAACGCATGGACGCGCGCCGCGTGGCTACAAGCGCCCCTATCAGGGGGAGAGGGAAAACCCATGTTTGAAACAACGGCGCCATGGCAGTCGTTCCAGAACCTGCTCAGGGCTTACTGGAAACTCATTACAGTCTTCGCGGTGTTCGGCGGCTTGCTGGGAGCATTGTTCCTCAGCCAGACGACGCCGGCATACAGGGCCACGGCGGAGGTCGTGACCGGAACCTACAGCCTTCCGGCCGAGGTGGGAACAGAACCCGCAGTGGATAAGGCCGGTCCACTCGGCCTTGAACTGCCTGCTGAGACGCAGGCGCGCATCATCGCGAGTCCGGCGGTCGCAGACATCGCAAGCCTGGAACTGGGCCTGGACGAGAGGCAGGCTGCCGAGCTGCCCCACCAGATCACTGCTGACCCAACCACGGACAACACGTTCGCTGTTCGAGTCGAAGGAACTACACCCGAAGCCGCTGCCGACCGGGCAAATGCTGTGGCCAATGCCTACCTCCAGTACCGCAAAGAGACCGGCAAGCAGGAACTGGAGTCGCTGGCGGTTAGGGCCAACGAACTCGCATCCGACAACATCGAGGCGGCCCGGGCGCTGGACGGCCCGATCGATGCCGAGGTCAAGGCAGGAAACTCAGCATTTGCATCCGTCATGCTCAGCCGCCGCCAGGAACTGGAGCGGACCGCGGCCACGGCCAGTGCATCGGCCGCCGCATTCGGATCCGCTGCCGAGCGCTTTGACGGTGGCGGGTCTGTACTGAATCCGGCGTCGTCCCGGACAGTCGCGAACGTGCTGCCGCCGGCGAACGTGATGATCTTCGGTGTACTCGCGGGGACCGTGGCCGGCATTGCGCTGGCTGCAGTCCGTCGACAGTTCGGCAACGTCAAGGTACGCGTGGATGACATCAGGCGGGCCGCACCGGAGGTTTACGCAATTGGCAACAAAGACAAACAGCAGTCCATGCAGCTGATGCTGCGTTCCGTGGCCCGCGCTGCGGCGGACCGGGAGGTGGACTCCTCCAGAATCATCGTCCGGCCGCTTGGCGAATCCGATTCATATGGCCGCGTCCTCCTCGCCTTGATGGAGGACTCAACGCGGATGGGGCGCAACACGGTCCTCAGCACCGAGGATCCGGCGGTATGGGCGGCGCTTAACCTCATGCGGTCGGAAGCGCACCCCAGCTGGGCTTGGAAGGAATCAAAGTCGGGCGGTGTGGTGGAGTCAGACCCAGCTGCTGCGCCTGCTTCAAGTCTTGCCACGCCGGACACCCCGGTTTTTTCGATTCTGGTGCTGCCTGGCAGCCGGGGCAAGACCACTTGGTACCTGCAGGATGAGAACGGTGCTGCGACCGTCCTCCTTCTCAGGCAGCGCAAGGAGAGAATAAGGGACTTTCAAGATATGGTCAGGGACCACGCGGCTGCCGGCATTCCGGTCGCCGGAGTGGTTGTGGTGGATGAGTCTGAGACACACTCCGGCCGCACTGCAGTACACGGGCACGTTCCTGCCGATACACGCGGGCAGCACAGTTCGGCGTCCGAACCGGACCGTCTGGATGTGAAGGGCTCCTCACACACTGGACGACACGGCGAGATGGCGACGACGGCTCCAACCCAAGGTTCCCGGCGGAAACAATGAGCTCCCTAGCCTCTGTACGCCCGGGAGGGGAAAACCGGCTGCTAACCGGAAACCCCCGTCGATCGGGTGTGCTGGCCGTCGTATGCCTCGTGTGGCTTGTTCTTTTGATCAATGTCCAGCCCTGGTCCTCCTCGGAATCGGGGTCGGTGGCGGTACTCAAGGGCGCAACGCTTATGGGGGTGGGGCTGGCGCTTCTTCTCGTGCTGCCCGCCCGTCCGGTTTTCACGATTCCCTGGCCGGTGCTGCCCTGGGCGCTCTACGCGTCATACCTGATCTGCTCAGCGTTGCTGCAGGACGGTGGAGCCGAGCCCCTAACCCGGGCGCTTCGCGTGGCACTGGGCCTTTTGATCCCTGTGGTTGTCCTTGTCTTCATCCGGAAGGACCAGGGAGTCCTGGAAACAGCAGCCTTTATTGGGTTTTCCGTACTGGCCCTTATTATTGTCGCCGGAGTTTTCCTCGACCCGGGCGGGGCCTGGTGGCAGGGACGGGATTTCAGCTCCGGGGCCAGGCTCAGGGGAGCGATTCTTCCCATGATGCCGCCAAGGGTTGCTGAAATCGGTGCGATTCTGTGCGGTTTCGCGCTGCTGCTGTGGACCGGAAAGAGAATAAGGCTCCCACTCGCGGTTGCGGCAGCCGTCGCCGGCCTGTCACTGCTAATCCTGAGCCGAACCCGAACTGCTGCACTCGCACTGCTCATCGGACTGCTACTGGCGTTTTTCTTCACCCGCCGCCGGCAAGTGGGCAAACGCGGTCTTTCCCTTCTGGCAGCGGGAGCGGTGCCTGTTCTGCTGGCGTGGCCGATCATCAGCGAATGGCTGACCCGTGGCCAGAGCCCGGAACTGATGTCGAAGCTCAGCGGCAGGACTGCGGTGTGGGATTTCGTAATCAATTCCGAACCCGACACCAGGACGTTCCTTTTCGGCCACGGCCTCGGAGAGAAGCGGATCCTGCTTCGCCGCGGCGAGGGCGACTTCCAGGCAGTCCCCATAGATAACAGCTGGATCGATGCGTACTGGGAGACCGGGATTATCGGTCTATGCCTCGTTGCTGGCGCAATGGCGGCAGCCTTCGTTTTCGCCTTCCAGACTCAGGGGCCGGTTGCAAAGGCTTTTTCCCTGTTTCTCCTCGGGTACGTTTCCGTTGCTTCGGTGAACGAGAGCGGCCTGTGCGATCTTTCCTCCCTTACTCTGCTCGTTCTCCTGGCAGTAACGATCAGCGCGGGAGACCGCCTCTACAGAAGCGGTCTCCGCTCCAATGCAGATGCCTTCCGCGGACGCATTTCCGACGTACCCAAACAACGCCGTGCTGCGATTCCCCGTGACCCGGCATCAGTGATCCAAGAAGGACCGCTATGAACAGAAACGTACGCCGAGCGCTGGCCGCGATCGCCGTCGCGCTCCTCTTGGCGACCGGGATTCCGGGGACCGCGAACGCGAGGGAGACCGCGCTCGCCGCCAATGACACGGCCACCTGGCAGACCAACAACACCGTCCGTAAGCTGGTGTACGCCAACGGGATGATCTTCGTCGGAGGTGAATTCACTTCCGTGCGCCCTCCCGGCGCTCCGGCAGGAACAAATGAAGTTCCCCGCAGTTACCTGGCCGCGTTCAGTGCATCCACCGGAGAACTCATCCGGGAATTCAACCCCTCTCCCAACGGAAGAGTCTGGTCCCTCGCCGCTTCGCCGGACGGAACGCGTGTATACGTGGGCGGCGATTTCACCCAGCTCGGCTCCTTAACGAGACAGCGGCTGGCGGCAATTGATACCAGGACTCTGGGAGTAGTGCAGAGTTTCCGCCCCAATGTGAGCTACCGGGTCACAGCGATCAGCGCGACAAACGATTCCGTGTACTTCGGAGGTTCCTTCGGCCGCGTCAACAACAACGACCGTGTTCGTGCCGCTGCCGTCACTGCCTCGGACAGCACCCTGCTCCCGTGGAACCCCGCGCCGGACGGAGACGTCTCGGCCATGCTGCTCTCCCCGGACAACACGAAAGTGTACGTAGGCGGATTGTTCAGCAACATAGGCGGGTCCGCGCAGTGGGCACTCGCATCGGTGGACACTTCCGCGGGAACGAATCTTCCCCTTTCAGCGGCCTCGGCTATCCCGCCACGGTCCGCCAACTGCGTCTCCTGGCCAAAAGACCTGATTACGGACGGCGATGACACAGTTTACGTAGCCAACGCCGGCGACGGCGGCGGTTGTTTCGATGGGACTTTCGCCTTCCGGGCGCTGTCCGGAAACCTCGTGTGGAAGAACACCTGCCTCGGGGCAACGGAAGCCATTGAGCTGGTCGGGGGATGGCTGTACAAAGGCTCGCACGCCCACGACTGCGCGTCCGAAGGACAGTTTGCCACCGGCGCACGGCAGCTGCTGGCACAGGACATCCACACGGGAGAGGTCAAAGGGTGGTACCCGAACACGAACGTCGGTGGAACAACCAAGGTTGGACCCTTCGCCATGGCGACGGATGGACGGCGGCTCTGGGTCGGCGGCGATTTCACCACTGTGAACAATCGGCCACAGCAGGGACTCGGGATCTTCGGACCTGATCCTCAGACCTCACCTACACGTCCCCTGACACCCTCGGTCACCAGCACAAAGCCGGGTACGGCGAAGATTGTTTTCCAGACGACCCTCGACAATGACGACGAGAATCTCACATATCGGGTGTACCGGGCGGGCACTGCGGACCCCATTCACACTGAGACGATTCGGTCCAGGTTCTGGTCCAAGCCAACTGCGACTGTCATCGACGCAGGGCTGCAACCGGGTTCCCAGGTTGCCTACCGCGTCGATGCCAGCGACGGAGCGACCACGGTGGCATCATACTGGTCGCTCTACACAACGGTAACGGACCGGCAGCTCTCGTATCAGGAAACCGTCCCCCTAGACGGTGCTGCCCCGTACTGGCGATTCGAGGAAACCAGCGGGACCTCCGCTGCCGACTCCTCGAGCGCGGGGATAACGGGTACCTACTCGGGTGTTTCGCCCGGACAGCCAGGCGTGCTGCCAGGCTCACGTGCTGCAGGACTGGATAGGAACGGGAAAATCACCAGCCGGAACTTCCAAAATAATCCGCAGACATTCACGGTGGAGGCCTGGATCCGCACAGATACCCGTTCGGGTGGCCGAATCGTCGGATTCGGCAATGAATCATCGAATACCAGCGGCAACTACGACCGCCACCTCTATATGCACAACGACGGCCGCGTCAGTTTTGGTGTCTACGACGGGTCCACGAACAATCTGCAAAGCGGTCTCGCACTCAACGACGGCGAATGGCATCATCTTGCAGGGACTTATGCCGCCGGGACCATGGAGTTCTTCGTCGACGGGATTAGCCAGGGCACACGTAATCTTGGTCCGGCCCAGAACTATCAAGGCTACTGGCGGGTTGGGGCAGATACACTCTCCGGTTGGCCGAATCAGCCGATCAATGCTGCAATGGAGGGCCTTGTGGATGAGGTTGCCGTCTACAGCACGGCGCTCGCTGCAGACGATGTCCGCTGGCACTATGGACTGGCACGCGGCCAGATGCCGCCGGTCGCAGCTTTCACATCGGCGTGCGTCGACTTGGTCTGCACCTTCAACGGGACGGGGTCCACAGATCCTGACGGCTCGGTTGCCCAATGGCAATGGGATTTCGGAGACGGAACCACTGCCACGGGCGCCATTGTGGAGCACACCTATTCGTCAGGCGGATCCAAAACGGTCCGCATGACGATCCAGGACGATTCAGGACTCATGGCTGAGCGCTCCTCAGTCGTGACCCCAACAGTACCTAACGTGCCGCCTGTCGCCGATTTCGCCATGGACTGCGCCGAGCTTGACTGCGTGGCCGACGGACGCGCTTCCTCTGACCCCGACGGTTCAATTACTGAATGGAACTGGGACTTTGGGGACGGTAAAACAGCCTCCGGCGCCACTGTCGACCACAAGTACGAGGCCGGTGGAGCCTACGCCGTTACGCTGACAGTTGTGGACGACTCAGGTGCTGCAGCGTCTTCGCAGCAAACCGTGACGGTCGAGGAAGCAGTTCTGCCCATACCGTCAGTTTTTGCCAAGGACACATTCGGCCGCCAGATCAGCCGCGGATTCGGATCAGCAGATCAAGGCGGCGCATGGTCCGTTGCCGGAACCAGCACCAGGTACAAAGTCGAACAGTCCACTGCACACATGACAATGCTCGCGCCGGGCAATGCTCCGTCAGCCATGCTCAATGCTGCACAGAGCCGGCAAAGCGATGTGAGCGCGGTGCTGGAATTGGATAAGGACGCAACCGGAGGGGGCGTGTATGTGTCCCTGGTCGGGCGCGGGACGGCCAACGGTGACTACCGGGCCAAGGTGAGGTACATCGCTTCGGGTCGGGTCTACGTCTCGATCGTTAGGACTGATGCATCGGGCAACGAAACCTACCTGGCCCCCGAAACACTCGTCCCGAATCTGACGGGACGTCCGGGTCAGAAAATCAGCATCAGATTCCAGGTTGCCGGGACAAGCGGGTCGCAACTGGGAGTGAAGGCGTGGCCTGCCGGCACGAATGAACCTGCGGCTTGGAACGCATCGGCCTCAGACACGACGGCGGTGCTCCAGGGGCCTGGCAGCGTCGGTATCCGGGCACATCTGTCAGGTTCAGCGACGAATGCGCCGGTAACCCTGCGGATCACTGAGTTCCTGGCCACTACACCTAGATGAGAAGCGTCCTGCTTCCCCTCGCGAGGGGAAGCAGGACAAGGCTGCTGACAGCCGGAAGGGACCAGCTGAATCGATGAAGCATATGACGCGGGAATCGCGCCAATGGCAGGAGCCGGCGGGAGTCAGCCGCCGCGGGCTCATCACCGCTGTTGGCTCTGCGCTTTTTCTTGCCGGGTGTGCAAAGCCAAGCGACCGCAGCGTCGCAAGCACTCCCACGACGTCCGCGGAGAGCCAACGGGGGACAACGGTCTCCAGCCTGCTGGCGACAAGCCCGTTCCTAATCGCGCACAGGGGATCTGGAGACAATTGGCCTGAACACACGATGGCTGCGTACGAGGGAGCCATCAACTCCGGAGCCGGCGCCATCGAGGTATCGGTGTGCGCCACACAGGATGGGGTGCTGGTGTGCCACCACGACACGAATACCCTGCGTATGACAGGGGTAGACCTGGACATAGCGGCAACAGACTACGGCCGCCTCTCCTTGTTGAAGAACGATGCACGCAGTTGGATCGGGCCCGGTGTGGGGCTGGAGCCAATCCCGCGGCTTAAAGACGTCCTGGACCGCTTCGCGGGCAGCCATGTCATCTTTATCGAGGACAAGCAGGGAACGAACACTGGGCCGCTTCTGGATTTGATGGACTCGTATCCGGATGCAACAGAACACTTCGTCTGGAAACAGACTGCGGCTGGTTCTGCCTACGAACAGGCGTCTTCCCGTGGGTACCGGACTTGGGGGTACTTTGTTGACAACACGGACGACCAGTTTTCCCGGTTCGCGCCCAACTTTGATTTAGTCGGCATCTACCACGGTGCCAGCGATCAGGAAATTGAAGACCTGGTGGCTTTCGGGAAACCCGTCATATGCTGGGAAATCCATACCAGATGGATGCGGGAACGAGTACTTGCCCTGGGCGTCACAGGTTTGATGTGCTCGAACTATCCGTATGTTGCCGCGGCAGCTGCTTCCGCTATGCGGGACACGTTCGGAGACGGGGTGCGGGCCTCAGGCGACCTTCCCTGGGTGCTTGGCCTCAAGTACCAGCCGGAGTTCCTGACCGGTGAACGCGCACTTCGGATGAGCCACGATACGAGTGCCGGATACTTGATGGGGTCATTGGGTCCGATGCCGGCTGAGGCGGCTGGAATCAATTTCGAACTCCGCTGGCCCAACGGCCTGCCCGGCAGACACGGAGCAGCCGGAGTATGTTTCGGACTGGCCGACGATCAGCCTTACCGTGCCGGCATTGCCGGCCCAACCGGAGGCTACCAGCTCCTGTTAAGAGCCTCCGGCGCTGTTGAACTGTACCGGCGGGACCCGGGCGTTCCGGAAGGAACTGAGGCAGACACCCTGCTTGTGTCATTCGCGAGCGCCGTCCCTGCGCCGGGGGAATGGACAACACTCCGAATCGTTTCAAGCCCGCAGGAGATCACCGTGAAGCGCGACGGACAGCCGGACTGGTCCGCCAGCGTCCCTGACAGTACCTACCGGGGTGGTTACCTGGGGCTGCTGAAAGGTTATAAGGATCCAGTGCCGGTCGATTTTCGTTCAGTAGGGGTGGTTGTCTAGGGCAGTAACGCAGGCTGCTGGACTACCGGGCCCGGGCAAATTCGTTCATGCATCCCCGGTAGATACCTTCAAGCATTTTGATGTTGCGGTCGGGGAGGAACCGTTCCTGATACCAGGCCAGGGCGTGGATTCCCATGCGTTCGGGCTCCCCGGGCGACAGGGTCTTCCTCAGTTCCTTGGCAAGCGACTCGGGATTGCCCGCCTCGAATATGTTGCCGTTATGCCCCGGCTGCACGAGTTCAGGAAAGACGCCCCGGTCCGGCACAATCGCGGGCACCCCGTGTGCGAAGGCTTCAGCGACGGTAAGTCCGAACGTTTCGAAGGCCATTGAAGGGTTTACCAGTACACGGGCGCCAGCCACGTACCTCATGGCCTCTGCGCGGTCGAGTGCGCCGGTAAAGACCACCGATTGTCCGTGGCGGGCTGCGTAGGTCTCCAGCTCGGTTCGCAGGGGGCCATCGCCCACGATGACCAGTTTGCCCATGGAGGGATCCCAGGCGCGGAGCAGGATTTCTGCGCCTTTCTCCTTTGAGAGCCGTCCCAGGTAAAGGACGTGGCCCCGTTTGGAGGACGGCTGAATGCCTTCGGCCGGCGGAATGAAGTGCGGTTTGATCACCAGCTGGTCCTCAGGGATCCCTGCTTGCTGCATGATGCCTTTGGCAAACTCGCTCATAACGATGAATCGACTAACCCCTTTGGGCCAGGTTCCAAGCGCTCGATGCACCCCGATGGCGCTTGTCAGCGGCAACGTCGCGGCCCTGCTGTCCCGGTAGCAGGCATGTACAAGTCCGGGCAGCGGCGTCCGCGGGAGACACTCCAGGCAGGGCGCGCCATCCCTCAGGAGCGTTCCAGCTGCGCACACAAGCCGGTAGTTGTGCAGGGTCATCACTACCGGGACGCGGTGTTTTCGGGCGGCGGACAGCACCGAAGGGCTGATGAGCGGAAAGGGGTTATGGAGATGGATTACATCGAAGCGCTTGTTCGTGAGCATAGTGTCGATGCCCTGGCGGTCTTTCGTCGACCAGACAACCCGGCCGGGAACAGCAGCCTTGCCCAAGAGCGACATCTCACGAATATCGTCGCTGTGAGCATAGTAGGGCTCCACCTCGTGCCCGTTTTCCCGAAGGGCGGCGAGCTCCTGGCGGACCACCATGTCTTCGCCACTGGGATGCTCGGATCTGTACGAATTGTGAATTAGTAGAATGCGCACTATGCTACCGTTCCAAGTTGAGGATTTGCCTCGCGTGGTCTCATGCTACAGCGTACGAAGCGCCAAACTACTGCGGAGACGGAAATCGCTTGAGTTTCAAAACCCCCAAACCCTTTGTACTGAGTGCTGCCCTGGGCCTGATTGTTTCAGGGCTTTCCGGTGCCATTCCGGCGGCCGCTGCGACGGCTTGCACAATTGAAGTTAGTCCCGGAAAAAGCATTCCGGAAGCCGTCAATAATCAGCCTGCCGGTGCTGTCATTTGCCTGAAATCAGGCACACACCGAGTGGACAAAACTGTCTCTCCCAAAGACCGTCAAACGCTGCGGGGCCTCCCCGGTTCGCGCATGGTGGGCAGCGTGGTGCTCTCCCGGTGGCGATCTGACGGGAACCTGAAACGGGCTGATTCTGCCCTGCCCTCACGGTATGCCTCGGCCGGGCAGTGCGAGACAGCAGGGTCAACTCTATGCCAGCAGGCGGAGGCCGTGTTTGCGGATGGTGTGCCCCTGACACCCGTCAGCTCCCGGGACCAGGTGCGCCCGGGGACTTACTTCGCGGATTATTCGTCGGGATCTGTCTTTGTCCAGGCTGCAGCGGGGACACAGCCAGTCTACGAGATCGCCAGGACACGGACAGCGATTTCCTCACGGGGGAACTCCGTCAGGCTCGAGGGACTTACTATCCAGGGCTTTGCCAATCTGCCGCAGAAAGGCGCGGTAGAGGTGAGCGGGCCTAACTGGACTGTCTCCGGTAATGACATCACGAAGAACCACGGGGTTGGACTGATCCTTGCCCGCGGCGACAACGCACTGATCACGGGTAACCGGGTTCATTCCAACGGGCAGCTCGGCATCGCCCAGTGGCAATCGTATAAGGCTCGAATAGAAAACAATGAGGTTCTGAACAACAATACCCGCGGCTTCTGGATCGCCGATTGGGAGTCCGGCGGTATCAAGATCACGGAGTCATCTTCCACGGTTCAGAACAACACCGTCGCGAATAACCTCGGGATTGGCATCTGGGCAGATGAAGCCGTTGACGGCGTCTCGATCCTGGGAAACACCATAACTGCCAATGCTGCAGACGGGGTTCGCTTTGAGATCAGCCGTAATGGCGAAATCAGAGACAACACCGTGCTGGGAAATGGGCTTGGGCTAAAGAGGGGCGGCGGAACAACCCTGATGTCCGGGGCAGGCATCAACGTGAATACCGCGTCCAACGTGCGGGTGTCCGGCAACCGGCTGGCCGCGAACCTCAACGGGATAGGCCTCCAAATGCGGGCACGGGGTGCCGGGCCGTGGGGCACTTACAAACTCAACGGTATCCGGGTCACTGGCAACACTGTTGACATGTCCACACCCGCTTCACCCTCCGGGGCCGTCTCCGGCCTTGTCCGTGCCGGGCAGGTGCAGGACTCGGTTGAGTCGGCGGACGTTGTGTTCTCCGGGAATACGTACGTTTATCCCAGTGCAGGCGCTGCCAAGATGGTCCGCGCCGGAGAGAACCTGACCTTCGCCGCGTGGCAGTCCAAAGGGTTCGACCGGGACGGCAGGCTTCTCACATCGCCGCCGGGAACCACACCACCCGCTCCTCCGGAACCGGGGCCCGCTCCTGTAGTGCCGGAGCCGACCCCGGGGACGTTCATTGCGAGGGACGATTTCAGCCGCGTGGCGGCCCGTGGTTTGGGCCGGGCGCAAACTGGCGGTACGTGGACCACGGCAGGCGCCGGATCTCTGTATTCAGTCGCTCAGGGGGCGGGTAATCTCACGATGAGCAGGCCCGGATATCTCCCGTCCGCGTATCTGCAGAGCATCAGTTCGGTGGTCACTGACACCTCGGTGTCGTTCAACCTGGACAAGGCCCCGGGCGCCGGCCAGGTTTACGTCTCGGTCGTGGGACGGTCAGTTCCTGGAAACGGTGAATACCGGGCAAAGCTCGTCCTCAGCGGACAGCGAGGTGCGGTGTCCATAGTCCGTACGGACAGCCGGGGCGCCGAGACGGTCATTGGTGGCGAACAGCAGCTTCAAAACATGGTGCTCACGAAGCCCATGAACGTCCGGCTGCAGGTGACCGACGCCTCCCCAACCCGCCTCCGCGTAAAGGCCTGGCAACAGGGGTCTCCTGAGCCGGCAGCGTGGCAGCGTGAGGTTACGGACAATACGTCCGGACTGCAGAAGGGAGGAGCCGTCGGAATACTGTCCTCATTGTCCGGTAACGCGACAGGTTTCCCCCTGACGCTGCAGGTACAGGACTGGTCTACTCTGGCCCCGGGAAACAGACCGTAGTACCCTCTGGCGGATTCCGTATCTACAGCAGGGGGAGCTGTGCCTGAAACCATATCGAGTGTCTCCAGTCGCGATCAGAAGACCACCTACAGTGAGCTTGTCCGAACCCTGCAAGACAGGCAGAAGACGAACAAGGGGGCTTCTGCCTACGCTCGCTGGGTTAACCGCCCGGCGGGCCGGCGGCTTGCAGCGCTGGCTTATCTTGCAGGGCTGACACCAAACCAGGTCACCGGGCTGAGCGCCCTGAGCAGCGCCGGCGGACTGGTTCTCATAGCGGCAGGACCCGCAAGCGTTCTCACCGGGCTGGCCGCGTCCCTCCTTCTTGTGCTGGGCTATGCGCTGGATGCAGCTGACGGTGCCCTGGCACGACTGCGCGGGGGAGGGACGTTCGCCGGCGAGTGGCTGGACCATGTGGTTGATGCGGCCAAGATGTCCCTGGTTCATTTGGCGGTCCTCATCGGCTGGTGGAGGGGCTATGGCTTGTCAGCTGAATGGCTGGCTGTCCCGCTGGCATACGAAGTCATAGCGGTGGTTTTCTTCTTCACGATTGTTCTGACGGATCAGCTTCGCAGGGCTCACCGGGGCTCCTCACAGATGCGTCTGGCCGGGGAGGGCTCCTCATCTGTTGCCTACAGCTTCGCTGTACTCCCAACCGAGTACGGTGTGCTGGCTCTAACCTTCGCAGTATGGGGCGTTCCTGAGGTCTTCGTAGCGTGCTATTTACTGCTCTTCGCTGCCAACGCCGCGTTCATCGCGTTGGCTCTCCCCAAGTGGTACCGGGAGATGAAAGCATTCGGACGGGCTGGGGAAAAGCGTAAGAATCTGGAAGCCGACCGAACTTAGGCCAGACTCAGATGCCGCTGCAGGCTACACCGTGGGATGATTACGACAGAGAAGTTTTGCGTAATCCCTGAGTGTCTGGCCCTGAGGAGCTATGAACGTGCCTGTAGTTACGACTCCAGCAAACCTCCGTCCGGCTGCAGCTGCACTGGATGACAACGAAGCGCGGCGTATCCGCAATGACTTTCCGGTGCTTGGCGAACAGGTGAACGGGCACCCGCTCGTGTACCTGGATTCGGGTGCAACGTCTCAGAACCCGACTTGCGTGCTTGAAGCCGAACAAGAGTTCTATGAGCAAAGAAACTCGGCCGTGCACCGGGGCGCCCACACCTTGGCCGTAGCTGCCACTGAAGCGTTTGAGGATGCTCGCGTGAAGGTTGGCGGGTTTATCAACGCTCAGCCGGATGAAGTTGTCTGGACATCGAACGCCACTGAAGGTTTGAACCTCGTGGCCTACTCGTTCTCCAACGCCGCCCTAGGGCGCGGCGGTTCTGCTGCCGAAAAGTTCCGGCTCGGAGCAGGCGACGAAATCGTGGTAACCGAAATGGAACACCACGCAAACCTCATCCCATGGCAGGAACTGGCATTCCGCACAGGGGCAACGCTGCGCTGGATTCCCGTCGACGATGACGGCGGTCTGAGGCTTGAAGAAGCTGAGAAGATCATCGGTGAGAGGACGAGAATAGTCGCCTTCTCGCACGCCTCGAATGTCCTAGGGACCATCAACCCGGTGAACCTCCTCGTCAGCCTGGCACGACGGGCCGGCGCATACGTTGTGTTGGACGCCTGCCAGTCCGTTCCCCACATGCCTGTGGACGTCAAGGCGCTGGACGTAGATTTTGCCGTGTTCTCCGGGCATAAAATGCTGGGGCCCACGGGAATCGGAGTCCTTTACGGGAAATCTGACCTGTTGAATGCCATGCCGCCCTTCCTGACGGGCGGATCCATGATCACCACCGTGACCATGGACCACGCGGAATACCTCCCGGCTCCACAGCGCTTCGAAGCCGGCACACAGCGGATATCCCAGGCCGTAGCGCTGGGAACGGCCGTGGATTATCTGACGGAAACCGGCATGAGCCGGATCCATGCGTGGGAATCCGAGCTTGGACAACGGCTCGTAGAGGGACTCGAATCCATCCAGGGCATCCGGGTCGTCGGGCCGCCCGCCGGCATGGAACGCATTGGGCTGGCCTCATTCGATGTCCAGGGTGTGCACTCCCACGACGTTGGCCAGTTCCTGGATGACCAGGGAATCGCCGTCCGCGTTGGACACCACTGTGCGCAGCCACTTCACCGGCGTCTGGGGCTGGTATCAACCACCCGAGCCAGCACCTACCTGTACAACACAACAGAGGACATCGACGCGTTTTTGGCTGCGGTGGCCGGTATTCGACCCTTTTTCGGAGTGAAGTAACCATGAGTTCTGATGACCTGCAGCAGCTTTATCAGCAAATCATCCTGGAGCATGCAAAGGCACGGCACGGCGACGGACTGGTTGACGCACCTGCAGGGACCCCCTCAGGCGAATCGCACCAGCTAAACCCAACATGCGGCGATGAGATCGTGCTGCGGGCGGTGTTGGACGGCTCATCCGTAGGTGAGGTCAGCTGGCAAGGGCAGGGATGCTCCATCTCCATGGCCTCGGCTTCGGTCTTGACTGATCTGGCCGGCGGCCGGGACAAGGGGGAAGTGAAGCAGCTCGTCAGCACCTTCCGGGACCTCCTCCGCTCCAGGGGGACCATGGAACCGGATGAGGAAGTACTTGGCGACGCAGCTGCCTTTGCGGGGGTGTCCCGGTATCCGGCAAGAGTCAAGTGCGCGATGCTTGCGTGGGTTGCCCTGGACGAAGCCCTTGAGCAGGCTGGAGCGCAAAGCGGTACTTAGTACCGCAGCCTAAGGCAGGTATATCGCTCTTCGTATTACGCTGTCGGGGGCCCTTCGTTTCGAGTTGACTGGCAAGTGTTCATGCACGTCAGCAAGCGGGGGGCCACAGGTTTGAAAAAGCGGGCACTTATTACGGGAATTACCGGCCAGGACGGTTCATACCTGGCTGAGTTGCTGCTCAGGAAAGGGTATGAAGTTCACGGCCTAATCCGCCGGGCTTCAACCTTCAACACAGCAAGGATTGACCATTTGTACGTCGATCCCCACGAAACGGGATCGGACCTCCATCTTCACTATGGTGACCTCACGGACGGTTCACGCCTGGTGACGCTTCTGGCCGGCATCAGACCGCACGAGGTTTACAACCTTGGAGCGCAGTCCCATGTCCGGGTCTCTTTCGATGAACCCGAGCACACAGGGGACACCACCGGTATGGGCACGATTCGGATGCTTGAAGCGGTTCGTCTGGCGGGCATCGAAACACGTTTCTACCAGGCATCGTCGTCGGAGATGTTCGGGGCGACGCCTCCTCCGCAAAATGAAGAGACACCGTTTCATCCGCGGTCGCCTTACGGAGCGGCGAAGGTTTACAGCTACTGGGCCACGCGTAACTACCGTGAGTCCTACGGCATGTTCGCGGTCAACGGGATCCTGTTCAACCACGAGTCCCCACGGCGCGGCGAAACCTTCGTGACGAGAAAGATAACGCGCGCCGTTGCGGCAATTCAGGCCGGCAAGCAGGAACTGCTCTATATGGGCAACCTCGACGCCCTGCGGGACTGGGGATACGCCCCCGAGTATGTGGAGGGCATGTGGCGCATGCTGCAGGTTGATGAGCCGGAAGACTACGTCCTGGCAACCGGAGAGAAGTACTCGGTAAAGGACTTTCTGGAGATCTCCTTCGAGCACGCGGGATTGAAGTGGGAGGATCATGTTCGCTTTGACGAACGCTATCTGCGGCCGGCGGAAGTCGATTCATTGATGGGGGATCCGTCCAAGGCACAAGCCAAACTGGGATGGAAGGCCACTGTGCACACGCCTGAGCTGGCGCGCATCATGGTCGAAGCGGATGCTGCCGCTCTGAAATCCAATGGCAGATGGGTGGACTCAGTCGACCTCGGATCCTGGCTGGCTGCCAGTGCGTGATTCAATGGGTTCCCTTCCCGGTCCGCTTGACCGCAAGGCCAGGGTTTACGTTGCTGGACACCGGGGTCTCGTTGGAGCCGCCATTACGCAATTGCTTTCGGAACAGGCGTTCAGCAACCTCATTCTCCGGACATCTTCAGAGCTGGATCTTCGTGACCGGGGAAGTGTGGACAATTTCTTCTCAGAAACCCGGCCAGAAGTGGTTATCCTTGCCGCGGCGAAGGTCGGCGGAATCATGGCAAATGACACGATGCCGGTCGATTTCCTGAGCGATAACCTGAGAATCCAGGTTAACGTCATGGACGCTGCGCTGAAATATGGTGCAGAGCGACTCCTGTTTCTGGGCTCATCCTGCATTTACCCCAAGCTCGCGCCCCAGCCGATCTGGGAAGACTCTCTGCTTACCGGTCCGCTGGAGCCCACCAATGATGCCTATGCGATCGCGAAGATCGCAGGTATTAAGCAGGTGCAGGCGGTTCGCCGGCAGTACGGGAAGTCCTGGATCTCGGCCATGCCCACGAACCTCTACGGTCCAGGGGATAACTTCTCTCCCACGGGTTCCCATGTGCTCCCGGCATTGATTCGCCGTTACGACGAAGCAAAGGCTCAGGGATTGCGCACGGTTATGAACTGGGGTTCCGGGCAGCCGCGCAGGGAGCTGATGCATGTCAGCGACATGGCCCGTGCGTGCCTGCATCTCCTGGAAACGTACGACGGCGACAGCCACGTGAACGTGGGTACGGGCACAGACCTGACCATTCGTGAGATCGCCGGTCTAGTTGCAGACGCGGTGGGATACGACGGCGCGGTGGAGTGGGATACGGGTAAACCGGACGGGACACCGCAGAAACTGCTGGATGTGACTCTCCTTGAATCCACTGGGTACAGGTCTCGGATCTCTGTCCAGGAGGGCATAGCTTCAACCGTTGACTGGTACCGGGAAAACTCCGCGAAACTGCGTATGCGGGGTTAGGCCTTCATGACGGAAAGGGTACGGGACGAATCCGTGTCGAGCGGCAGCTCCACACGGAACACGCTTCCCGTTCCGGGCCGGGACTTCAAGCTGATCTTTCCGCCGTGGGCTTCAACTATGTCCCGCGTAATTCCAAGGCCCAGACCGACGCCGGGGATGGCCGCCTTTTTGACCGCAGCGCTGCGGAAGAACCGGTTGAACACCTCGGACTGGTCCGCCGCCGTCATCCCTATCCCTTCGTCCTGGACTTCCAGGATGGCAGCCGTCTTCCCCCGTAATACCCGCAGGGTCACGGTTCCGCCGCCGGGGGAGTACTTGATGGCATTGGAGATGAGGTTGTCCAGGACCTGCTGCATTCGCATCGCATCAAAGGAACCAACGACGTCAGCAGGAGCCTGCAGTTCGATTTTGATGCCGGATTCAGCGGCTCGGGGAGCAGCCGAATCAGCAGCACATGACACCAGTTCACGCAGCGACATTTCAGCGAGTTCCAAATGGACCGAACCTGAAGCTGTGGTCAGCAAGTCAGCCACCAGGACCAGGAGCCGCTCAGCGTTGCGCAATGCCACTCCGAGTGAAGCCTGCAGCGAATCGGAATTCATCTCCTCTGCGTCTGCCAAAGCCAGATCCAGGTAGCCAATGATTGAGGTGAGCGGTGTCCGGAGTTCATGCGAAACGCTGGCCACGAAATCGTCCTTGGCCCGGAGAGCCAGCATCGTTTCCGTGACATCGCCAAAGGCCACCACTGAACCGTTGAACGCTCCGGTTTCATCCGCCATTGGTCTAGCCGAGACTATGAGCGCACGTTTCTGTGCTCCGCTGCCCACCCATAGGAGCGAGTCCGAGAAAGCTTCCCGCCGCCGGGCTCGGGCTAACGGGCGCTGATCAGATGCCATGGGTGTGGCGCCGTCGGGCTCGAAAAGGAACATATCTGCTTCACTCCACGGGCCCGGCCCTTCCGGCAGGGCCAGTTCATGGGTGGCGAACTGCCGGTGGTTCATCAGCATCACGTGTCCGTCCTTGCCCAGGACAATGACACCGACGTCGATGGTGTCCAGAACCGCGTCAAGAAGCTGCGCCCGGCGTCTGCTGTCTTGAAGACTCTGCTTCAGCTCCCGGTCCTTGGCCTCCAGGGCACGCTGCTGGCCGGAGGCATCCTGAGTCATCACCGTGGCTGACTTGTGGACCAGCAGCATAATGACGGGCACCAGGGCTGACCGGGCGAACTCCTGGGGAGACGGCTGCGTACCAAGCAACGGGCTCCAGATGATAAGCAGCGAACCGAAGATAGTCAGTACGGACGCGGTCCGCGGCGCGAAGCCGGACCAGGCGAGCCAAAAAACCGGGAAAACGGTAAGCAGGAGCATTCCGGTGACGTCAGGCTGGACCGCCCGGTAAAGCAGGGCAATGACGGCAAAATCCAGGATGGGAATAACCCAGTAGGCAGGCTGGAAATATTTCTCCCACGGAAGCGCGGCGGAGAGCACCGTCAATACGGTGATGAGTCCCAAGCCCGCGAGGAAAGCCGGATCGGCAAAAGCCGAGGGCTTGTTCATGAAAACGATGGGTACCGAAACGAGTACGGCGACGAACAGCGGGAGCTGGCTCAGAGCAACCCGGCGCCGGAGGGTAAGTTCGTGGAAATTGCGTTGAATTCCGAGGAAAGCCAAGGGGCCGCCCCTTAGACTGGACATGTGGCCCGGTACCTCGCAATTTCGCAGTGATATGGAGTCCTTAGTTTATCCGGCAAGGCTGTAGGATGCCGAATAAGGGGAGCGGGTACAGCAGGTCTCGCAGGACAGGAAAACCGGAAAAAGTATGGAAACACAGCGCGTCGCAGTCATCATCGAAGACGACAAAGACATCCGCGACTTATTACACGCTGTACTCCAGCAGTCGGGTTTTGAAGTCCACGCCAGTCCCACGGGAACCGAGGGAGTGGAAGCGGTTCGCAGGCACAAGCCTGCCGTCGTCACTTTGGATTTGGGACTCCCGGACATTGACGGCTTTGAGGTGATTCGGCAGCTGCGTCTCTTCAGCGATGCATACATTGTCATGCTGACGGCCCGTGCCGAAGAGCTGGACACCCTGATGGGACTTGAAGCGGGAGCGGACGACTACATTACGAAGCCGTTCCGTCCGCGTGAGCTGCGCGCACGGATTTCCGCCATGATGCGGCGTCCCCGCAAAGACGACGGCGAGACCGCACCGGCACAGCCGGCCAGTCCACAGGCAGACCCCATGGTCTCTCCAGCGGTGCCTGTTCCGGCTAGCGGGAACGAAGTCTTTACGCACAACGGGCTATTGCTGAACCCCGGTACGAGGACGACGTCACTCGGAGGCCAGGAAGTTGAGCTGACCCGCACGGAGTTCGATTTGCTCCACGCAGTGCTGGAAAGCGGACGGCGTGTGCGCAGCAAGACTGACCTCGTCAGGCGCCTGCGCGGTGAGGAGTACGACACCGGTTCATACATCAGCGAATCGGACGAACGGACTATTGAGGTTCATGTGGGTAACCTGCGCCGAAAACTGGGGGATGATTCACGTTCGCCCCGGTGGCTGGAGACTGTTCGCGGGGTGGGCTACCGTCTGGCACCGTCCAGGTAAATGCCCTGCTGCGGAGGCAGTCCTGCTGTTGTTTTGAAGTGGTGAGACACAGTCAGACGTTTGGGAGAGCCTGTTCCAGCTGATGGAGCGTGTCTTCTCCGCACTTTCGGAATGATTCCAGCATTGAGACCAGTCCACCCTGGTCCTGTTTATGGACCAGCTGCTCGGCGTGCTGAGCCAACTTCGCCAGACGGTCAGCGCCTGCCATATGACTTGAAATCTTAATGCTTAGGACGACGTCCAGCGCCGCCGGATAATCCTGCATGTGCAGTGTGGACACCAGCTTTGAATACCGCCCGTCCCACATTTCCATGTAGTTGCCGACGAACTGCCGGCAGACATCGGGGCCCATTTGATTGCTCAGCTCGCGCAGGGTGCCCACGGAGACCAGGCTCAGGGAAATCCTGCGGTCTGACATGGCAATCATGCCGCGGTTACGGGGACATGAGCGGGGCAGCAGCAGGTGCGGGTGGCGCATCCTGAAGGCGCGGTGCTCTGACGGGGAGACATGGGGGTCCTCCTGTGGCAGCGTCCTTTTGTGGGGACGCGGATGGATCAGTTGTGCCACCGTCCCATGGCAAGCTCAGGAACTATCCCCGCAGAGGCTCAAGATCGAGGCAATTATGCCTGCCGGACATGCGGAGGGCGGCGCCGGCCGTCTGGCTTGGCGCCGCCCCCGTTACTGATCAGTCAGCGACGTAGAAGAGCCGCTTGTTGACAAACTCATCCATGCCCAGCGGGCCAAGTTCCCGGCCGTAGCCGGAGCGCTTGACTCCACCGAACGGAATGTCGGCGCCTTCACCGACGCCGTTGACGTTGGCCATGCCCACCTCGAGCTGCTGGGCGACCTTGCGGGCACGCTCAACATCGGTGGAGAAGACGGCCCCGCCCAGGCCGTAGTCGGAATCGTTGGCCAGCTTGACCGCTTCCTCGTCGCTGCCAACCTTGTAAACCACCGCTACCGGACCGAAAAGCTCCTCCCGGTAAGCCCTCATCTCCGGGGTGATGCCGGTCAGGACAGCCGGGGCCAGGTAAGCGGCGGGCCCGTCCTGCAGGGTGCCGCCGGCATGCAGGGTAGCGCCCTTGGAAACGGCATCCTGGATCTGCTCGGCCAGGCCTTCTGCTGCGGAACGGGAGGAGAGCGGGGCGTAGGTCCCCTCGGCTGCTTCGGCAGGGTTGCCGGGCTTTAGGTCCTTGGCGAGGTTGGTCAGTTCAGCAACAAACTCGTCGAAGATGCCGTCAGACACGATCATGCGCTTGTTGGAGTTGCAGGCCTGGCCCGTGTTCTCCAGACGGGTAGCCCAGGCGTTGGCTGCAGCTTCCTTCACATCGTCGGTGTCCAGGACCACGTACGGGTCTGAACCGCCGAGTTCCAGCACAACCTTCTTGAGGTTCTTGCCGGCCAGTTCTCCAATGATTGCGCCGGCGCGCTCCGAGCCGGTTAGCGAAACACCCTGAATGCGGGGATCGGCAATGATGTCCGCAATCTGGTCATGGCTCGCGAAGACGTTCTGGTACACGCCCGAGGGAACACCGGCGTCGTCCATGATCTTCTGGATGGCCAGTGCCGACTTGGGGCAGGATTCGGCGTGCTTGAGGACGATGGTGTTGCCCAGCATCAGGTTCGGCGCGGCGAACCGGGCCACCTGGTAGTACGGGTAGTTCCACGGCATGATGCCCAGCAGCGGGCCAACCGGAAGCTTCTGGATCATGGCCCGGCCGCCGCCGATGGCCTTAATCTCCTGATCCGCGGCCAGCGAGGGGCCTTCTGTGGCGAAGTAGTTGAAGATGTCGGTGCAGTACTCGGCCTCGCCCGCAGACTCCGGCAGCGGCTTGCCCATCTCTTCGGTGATGATGGCGGCAAGCTCATCCTTGCGCTCGGTGAACAGCTCAGCAACGCGCGTGACGATCCGGCCGCGTTCCTCAATCGGAACCTCGCGCCAGGATTCAAAAGCCGACTGCGACGCCGCCAGTGCCTCCTGGATCTCGGCATCTGTGGCGACTGGGAATTCATCGCCCGGTTCGCCGGTAGCCGGATTGATAACCCGGTAGGACCTGGCCGATGTATTGGAAGTGGTGCTCACGTCCGTACTCCTTACGCATGTATGTGGGTTATGTCATCATGCCGTGAAACGCCTGCGGTGGTAAACAAAATGCCTCATGGTGACGCAAATTAGTGTTTTGCAGGGCGTGCAGGATGCTGCGTCTGTGTGGCCGGCTGCAACCGGCGCACTCGGAAGGCGTAGACAACGATCGTTCCAAGGGCAGCGCCGAGTCCGTTCGCTATAACGTCCTGCGGGGTGCCAAACCGCTCCGGCAAAAGCAGCGACTGACCCGCTTCAATCGCCGCTGAGCACACGATCCCCGCGGCAGCCGCACACCATGCCCACCTCAGGCTCAGCCAGGCTGCGAGGAGGAGCCCCGCGGGGAAGAACAGGAGCACGTTAGCCGCGCTCTCGACCATGCCGTAATCCACCCATGACGGGACCCCCAGGGAATGGATGCCGTCCAGGAAGCGCCCCAATTGGCTGGAGAAGCCGCGGTCTACTGGTTTCGGCCAGAAGACTATGGCCACCAAAAGAGCACCGTAAGAAGCCAGGGCGATGCCCAGGAGAGCACGTCGGGAGGTGCGGGTGGCATTGGCAGCTGGCATGCACGGTCCGTTCTTTATCAGGGTGGATCAGCCGGAACCGACTGGATTCCGGCCGTTGTGTCGATGTTGCGGATGTCTTGCGGACGCCTTGAGTATTGTCGCAATGTTCTCCGAACCCTGCGCCGCCGGTGGCCGGTTTCTCGAGTAAGGGCTAGCAGATTAGAGGTGTCGGCCGGGGAAATCCCCACGATGTAATTCAACTCAAAGGGGAACGATATGAACAAGATGGCAAAAGGCGCACTGGCAACCGGCGTAGGCGTGGCACTGCTGCTCGGCGGCGGCGGAACGCTGGCAACCTGGAATGCCTCCGCAGACGCCACGGCGGGGAGCATCGTGGCCGGCGAGCTGAACCTGGTGTCGACAACCGGTACGTGGACCAACGCCGCCGGCGTGCAGATCGATCTCCAGAACTACAAAATCGTTCCGGGAGAGACCATCAAGTACAGCCAGCCGCTGGAGATCAAGCTTGACGGCCCCGAGCTGAAGGCCACACTGACTCCTGACCTCAACGGCAGCACCGATAGCTTCCGAGGCATGGCTACCTACGACTACAGCATCAAGAGCGCCGCCGGCCGTGAGTTGAAGGGCCAGATCCTGACCCAGAAGGATGCAGGGGCCGCTACCGTAACTGCCACCGTCACGCTCTCCAAGGACGCAAAGAACGACATGCAGAAGGTCGCCCAGGACGTTTCAAAGATCCAGTACAACCTGCAGCAGGTTATCCGCTAGCGGTTCCCCCGCCACTTGTTCACCCCGGCTGTGCGCGGCGACGACGCCGCGCACAGCACCCCCCACCGGCCCCGACCTCCTGGAAAGCAGACCATGGCTAAGAACACAGCACTGAAAGCAACCGGACTTGTGTCCGGTGCCGTGCTGCTGGGCCTGCTGACTGTGCAGGGTACGTACGCCCTCTGGAACGCCGCAGTCCAGGCCGCTGAGGGCAGCATCCAGGCTGCGGCCTTCAACGTTGAGATGGACGGCGGCATCGGAACTGTCATGATGGCGCAGCCGGACGGCTCCCAGGGCACGGTTGCCCTTGCCACTACGGCGCTTGGGACAGTGGACGCAGGCAAGTCGGTCTACGCCGGCGTCCGGCTCACCAACCACACAGACGCAGGCGGGGAGTTCACTGTGCGTGCCTCCGCAGGACAAGCGAACACCGGCAGCCTCGGGGGCCTCCTTTCGGTCCAGCAGCGCGCAGTCTCCGGCTCGGATCTCAACGCCTGCTATGACCCCTCGCTGTACGCAGGGACGGCAACCGGCCATGTGGATATCCCCAAGCACGGTTCCGGTGTTCTTTGCTTCGAGGTCAGCCTCGCGGCGTCCGCCAGCGCAGAGGGCCAGGTATCCACCATCTCCGTCCCGCTCACCGTCGAACAAATCGTCGAACACAAAGGATAGTGACGTCCATGTCAACTGGTCGCAGCAACACCTCTCCGGCGCTCCGTGCATTGAAGTTCACCGGTTCGGCCCTGAGCCTCGTGGCCATGTCCGCAGCGGCACTGGCGGCCCTGGTGCTGATCATCGTTCCACTGCTGACCGGGTCGCAGACGTACTCCGTGCTGACGAATTCGATGGCGCCGAAATACGCGCCCGGTACGTTCCTCGTAGTGAAGCCGGCACCTGCCGATACCCTGCAGGTGGGCGACGTCATTACTTATCAGATTGAATCCGGGGATCCCACGGTCATCACGCACCGGATCATTGGTGTCGGCGCCGGACAGAGCGGTGAACGCGTCTTCACTACCCAGGGCGACAACAACGATCTCGCCGATGAGTTCCCGGTCCAGGAAGTCCAGATCCGGGGCAAGCTCTCCTACGCAGTGCCTTACATCGGGTTTATTGCCAATGGCCTCGGGAACAGCGACCGGGGAGCCATAGCCCAGTGGGCCGCCGTCGGTCTCTTGGGTTACGGGATCGTCCTCCTGGTCCGCGGCAGCCTCGAAAAGAAGCGCAGGGTCACGGAACCGGAGCTCGACGCCGTGCTGCTGGATATGCCGGCGCGCATCGACACTCCGGCACAGGAACGGGACGGCTCCTTCCCGCACCTGCACGGCACCGACGTTTCCCTCATGGGCGACGATCCGGTTCTCCACGACTGCGACCATTGCGACCACGAAACGTCGTCCCGCCACGCAGCCAAGAGCGTGGCCGTCTGATGATTCCTTCCCGCCGGACCGCCGCGCTCCAGGGTGCGAGGATCGGCCTGGCAGCCCTAACCGGAGGGATGCTGGCCGCTGCCTTCCTGGCCACTGCACCTTCTGCCCAGGCTGCCGAAGATTACCTCCAGGTCAGCCTGGACGGAACAACATTTGGCACCTCTACTGCGGGAGCCGTCTTCACCGACGGCGTCCGGCTGGTGCCAGGTACTTCAAACACAGCCCGGATCTGGGTGAGGAACGCTGGCCCTGAGGCTGCCTTCCTCACTGTTGCAGCCTTCAGCCGGACGATGCACCCTGAACTGTCGGGCCACCTGTCCCTGGCCGCAGACCCCGCATCTGTCACAGCACACGGCCGAACGCTGCTTGGTCCCGCGGGCACCTGCACCGATCTTGACCTGTCCGCGGCTGTGCCGGCCGGCACCGACTTGAGGCTGGACCTCGCCGCAGGACTCGCACCCGATTCGCCGAACACCACGATGAACAAACGGGGTTCATTCGACCTGGTGTTCCTGCTCGACGCCGCAGGGGACGGGACCCGCTCTGCCTGCGACGGGATCCCGGAGGCCATGCCTCCGATCCAGCTTCCACAAACCGGTGGAAGGCCCGTCGACGCCCCGGACGCACGCGCGCCAGGCGTATCAACACTGTTCATTCAGGGGACACCAGCCGCGGCAGCTGCTCCCGCGGGTCCGCCGGTTGTGCCCGCAGCACAGGCGGAGCCCCCGGCACAGCGCGCTGAGCCGCCTGCGGTCCCGGGCGCCCCGGCAGATGTGGAGCCGGCGTCCTTCATTGAAAGCACAGTGGAGCCGATCATCCGCACCTGGCAGGGAACGCTGATGGTGCTTCTGACCGTAGGCTTCTTCGCCGCCGCCGCTGTCCGGACGCGCATCAGCAGAAGAACGGCCCAGGTATGAACAAGGGAACCATGGACACGAACGACACCCGGCAGCAACGCCGCGGGGGCATGAAGCGGTTGGCGTGCCTGCCCGGCTCCCGGACCGCTGCAGCGGCCTTCGTCCTGACAGTGGCCCTGGGCGCAGGCGGCCCCGCCGCCTACGCCTGGTGGAATCAGCAGGGCACCGCCGCCATCACCGTTACAGCGGGCAAGCCCACTGCTCCTGCGGTGACGCCCCCGGCAACTCCGGATCCCACGCCGTCGCCCACTGTGCCCGGCCCAACGACTCCGGCCCCAACACCGACGACGCCGCCGGTAACCACTCCGGCGGCACCGGCAGCTCCGACAGTGCTCACCTGCGCCCGGAACCCCGGAACCGGTTCGAACGGCGGGCGTGACACCACGATCTCCTGGTCAGCTCCCGGAGCACCGGCAGGCACGTCCACAATCGTCGATGTCATTCTCATGAGCAAGAACGGTCAAGCAGTCTCCGGCACTCTGAGCTATGCCGTCCCCGGGGCATCCGGAACGGTAGCGCTGGCAGCCCTTCCCGGCCTCGAAACTTATCTGGCGGACGCACAGGGCAAAAACACCAAGTTCGCCGTTGCGGTGCGGAACGCATGGCTCAGCACATCCATCGCGGCACCAGTCGTCCTCGGCGGCCCGGTGACTGTGGCAGGAACGCCGTCGGCGGCGCTGACGAGGGACGGGTTCCAGTACAAGGAGAACGGCGACTGGTTCAACTGCCCCAACGGCACGCACTGAGGCTGGGGAGGGGCAGCTACCCCGCTGGCTTGTCGCCCTCCTCGAACACATCGGGAATCCCGTTGTCGTCCGCGTCGAGTCGTTCGGCTTTCTCCAGCACGGCGTAATGGCGGTTGCGGATGCTCAGGAGGATGGAAGCCAGCACGGCAGCAAGCACGGATGCCGTGAGGATGGCGATCTTGGCATCCTCGTGGTGGGCAGAGCCCAGGCCGAAGCTGAGGTCGTTTACCAGCAGGGATACCGTGAAGCCGATGCCGGCCAGGATGCCGATGCCGGTAAGGTCCACCCACTTCACGGACTTGTCCAGAGTGGCCCTTGTAGCTGAGGTCAGCAGCCACGTGGTCAGCAGCACGCCAATCGGCTTGCCCAGTACCAGCGCAGCCACAATACCCAAGGCCACGGGATCCATCAGTGCCCGGCTCAGGCCTTCGAACCCGCCAATCGCGACGCCGGCGGAGAAGAACGCGAAGACCGGCACCGCGAAACCGGTGGAGATCGGGCGGAAGCGGTGCTCAAAGATCTCGGCCAGGCCCGGCTTGTTCTCGTTGGGCGGGATGGGGGTGCCGTCCGGAGTGCGGCGCAGCACCGGTACGGTGAAGCCAAGCAGCACGCCGGCCACCGTCGCGTGAACGCCCGAGGCATGCATCAGGATCCAAACGGCAACGGCAAGAGGCGCCAGGATCACCCAGAACGGCCAGCGCCGGGCCCCGAAGAACCGGGGTTCGCGCTGCACCAGCAGGGCAAAGGCTGCCAGTGGAATCAGCATGAGTCCCAGCATCACCAGATTCACGTCTTCCGAATAGAAGAGCGCAATGATCGTGATCGCGATGAGGTCATCCACGACGGCGAGGGTCAGCAGGAAGATTCGAAGCGCGGTTGGCAGGTGGGAACTGATGACGGCGAGTACTGCCAGCGCGAAGGCGATGTCGGTAGCGGTCGGGATCGCCCAGCCGCGCAGGCCGTCAGAGCCGGAGAGCATGTTCACGCCAACATAGATCAGCGCCGGAATGATCACCCCGCCAAAGGCTGCAGCCACGGGCACAATGGCTTTGCTGATCTGCCGCAGATCCCCTGCGACAAACTCCTTCTTGAGCTCCAGGCCCACCAGGAAGAAGAAGATGGCCAGCAGCCCGTCGGCTGCCCAGGCCCCGACGCTCAGGTCCAGGTGCCAGGGCTCGTAGCCGAACCGGAAATCACGCAGTGCAAAATAACTGTCCGACGCCGGTGAGTTGGCCCAGATGAGGGCGGCGACGGTGGCGATGAGCAGCAGGACACCGCCAACGGTTTCCTTGCGCAGGATCTCCCCGATGCGCAGGTGCTCCCCGTAGCTGTTCCGTCCAAAAAAGACGGGGTTTGCGCCGGAGGGCTGGCGGTTGGGCTCGTTTGAGGCCATGAAGGCTCGGCTCCTAAAAGGTAAGCGGGTGCGGCTGAGTTATTGCCGACCAGACTTCCCGGCTCACCTTTCCCTACTTTACTGGTGCTGCGGCCCGGGAACAGGGACGCATGCCACTACGGTCAGCTGATTAGCCCACGGACTCCGATCACCGCGGTGGCGAGGGCGAAGATGATGGCCGTGCTGATCATCATCAGATTGGTGGTCAGGAAACGGGTGGGTGCGCCGTTGGCGTCACGGGCCTGGGGATCCTTCAGCACGCGTTTCAGGAACACGGGCCAGACAAGGATCGACCAGAGGCCGGCAATGACCAGGACAAGGGCAAGCGGGGTGGGAAGGTCCACGGGAATCTCCTACTGGCAGGGCCGGCTAGTTGTTTTCAATCCACTTGCCGGCCTGGGCGGCCTGGATGGTCAGGGCCTTGCCGATCATCGGCTCTGCCGCCTTGGCGATCTTGTCCCCGAGGAAGGGGATGGAGGAGGAGACGCCGCCCTCAACATCAACACGGGTGCCTTCGGCCAGCACTACGAGGCGCTGCACGGCGCTGACCTTCAGCGGAACTCCTCCGACTGAAAGGTCAATGGATGCGGTGCGTGAACCGTCGGCAGCCGGAGCGTCCCAGGACTCTTTCTGGGTAACGGTCAGGGAGGAACCCACAAGCTTTTTGGCCATGTCCGGCAGGCGGTCCGTAGGCAGCTGGCGCACAGCGGTGAGCTTGAACGGACCGCTTGTGTCGCCGTCGACCGTCAGCGAAACCAGAGTGCCCCCGACGTGCTCGCTGATGCTGCGGACGAACCCTTCATCGGTGAAGGTCTTGGTCAGCGTCGCGGCGTCGTAGGGCAGAGTGGTGGAAGCAGACAGGGCCATGGGGTCCTCCGGTTGGGAATGTGCGGCAGATCCGGCGGTTTCGGTGCCGGACCCGCCAATCATCCTAGTCCGTGAACCGGTGCAGTCCCCAACGGGCTTTGGGCGCCCGCGGAGTCAGGGGATGTTCACGCACCCCACCACTGCCATCTGCTGGTCGGTCAGGATAATGGAGTTCCCCTTTGCCTGGTTCGGAACCTGGAACGGGACAGTGACAGTGGTGTCTGCGGACCCGTCGGACTCGGTGGTGAAGTCCAGCGTCACGGTGGCGTTCGGGTTGTCCCCGCTGCCCGGGTGCACGTATTGCGGTCCCAGCTCGCCGGGATTCTCGGTGCAGGGACCCTCGTGGAGCATCCCGGTGTAGGCGGTGGAGGCCGCAAAGTCCTGCACCTGCATTTCGACGGTGGTGTCCATGTCGGTTTCGGTGATGCGCAGTTCGGTCTCGGCGCCCTCCGGGATGAGCCCCCCGGTGTCAGAAGTGGGGTAGGCCGTCGCCACGGCGCCTTCGCACCAGGGGCCAAAGGCGCCCTCGATCACTCCGCCCTCCAGCGGCGTCGGGGACGGCGCGGCGCACCGGTCCGCATTGACCGTCGTGCCCGGGCCTGCTGCCTCGCAGGAGGACGACGTCGCCTCCGGTCCGGTTTGGCAGTCGCTGCTCAGGGTGGACGCGGCCGCGGAGGAGGTGGCGTTGTTCGCCGTGTCCTCCTCGTTTCCCGCGTTGGAGCAAGCGGTGAGGAAGAGGGAGAAAGCTGTCAGGGCGGTGAGCAGGAACAGGATTCTGCGTCCCGCGGTGCGTTCCGGTGTGGATTCCATGGGGCCGGCCTCCGATGCGCTGGGGAAAGGCGGTTGCGGTGCCTTTCAAGCGTGGCAGTCACCCTGCGCAAAAGCCACACCCCGGCCAGCTGGGCCGGGAGGAAACCTAGCCGAAAACCAGTGCTTCGAGAAGGGCACCTGCCGGTATTGCCTCCCAGATGCCCCGCACTCTGTTAGGACACCGAAACACTCCCATAGCATCGCGGCACGGCTTGCGCCTCGGGGGCGGCGCGCAGCAGGCCATTCATTCACTCGCACTCTTAGGGGAACGATGAAACTCAGTAAATCCATGCGCGGTGCTGCCCTGGCGGCCACCGTTGTCCTCACCTTCTCAGCGGGAGCACCGGCGGCGTTTGCCGCTGAAGTGAACTCCGGTGGAAAGGCCGGCCAGAGTCCGCACCAGGGGCCGGGCAAGAACCAGCCGGGGCACGGCAACGGCAAGCCGGACAAGCCCGGAAAGCCGGGGCACGGCAACGGCAAGCCGGACAAGCCCGGAAAGCCGGGGCACGGCAACGGCAAGCCGGACAAGCCGGGCAAGCCAGGCAAGTCCGACTCCGAGAAACTGCTGGAAAAAGTCTCGCTGAAGGGCCTGATGGGCCACCTCGAGGCGTTCCAGGCCGCAGCGGATGCCAACGATGGCAACCGTGCCGCAGGAACCCCAGGGTACGAAGCCACCGCCCAGTATGTGGAGAAGCAGCTGCGTAAGGCCGGCTATGAGCCGTTCCGCCAGGCCTTCACGTACGAGCAGTTCATCCTCAACGGGGAATCGCTGGAACAGGTGAGCCCGGAGCCCGTGGTCTATACGGCAGGCACAGATTATCGCGCCATGAGCTACTCCGGTCCCGGAGACGTTACGGCGGAAGTGTCAGAGGTAGACATCAACCTCACCGGAGACCGCGCCAACACCTCCGGCTGTGAACCGGAGGACTTCGCGGACTTCACGGCAGGGAACATCGCCCTCATGCAGCGCGGAACCTGTCCCTTCGCGGACAAGGTCGCCAATGCGGCGGCAGCCGGCGCCTCAGCTGCGATCGTCTTCAACCAGGGAGTGATTCCCACAGAGGACCGCACCGGTCTGGTCAACGGGACGCTGGGTGGCGTTACGTCGGCGATTCCCGCCGTCGGCACCACCTATGCCCTTGGCGAGACGCTGGCCGGCACCGAGGGAGCGACGGTGCGCGTCGTCGTCGACTCGACCGTCCAGGAAACCGAAACGTTCAACGTCATTGCGGACACCCCCAAGGGAGATCCCACGCGGCAGGTAGTTGTGGGCGCGCACCTTGATTCCGTGCAGGAGGGTGCAGGCATCAATGACAACGGAAGCGGTTCGGCCGCCATCCTGGAAACCGCCATCCAGCTCGGCAAGACCGGGAAATTCAAGCTCGAGAACCAGGTTCGGTTCGCCTTCTGGGGAGCTGAGGAAGACGGCCTGCTGGGATCGACCCACTACGTTGAGCAGCTCAGTGAGGCTGAACTGGGGAACACCCTGCTGAACCTGAACTTCGACATGGTGGGTTCGATCAACGGCGGCCGGTTCGTCTACGACGGAGACGGCGACGCCTTCGGTCTGACGGGCCCCACCGGTTCGGACGTCATCGAGGGCGTCTTTGAGGACTACTTCGCTTCGCAGGGGCAGGCATCTGCACCCAGCGAGTTCAGCGGACGCTCGGATTACCAGGCCTTCATCAACAATGGCATCCCTGCCGGCGGCCTGTTCACCGGCGCCGAGGGCGTCAAGACCGAAGAGGAAGCAGCTCTCTTCGGCGGCACTGCCGGGGTTTCCTACGATCCCTGCTACCACAGTGAATGCGACGACCTTTCCAACATCGACCGGAAGCTTTTCCACGAGATGTCCGACGCCGTTGCCCACTCAGTGCTGACCTTCGCCCAGACCGATGCGGACATTCGGGGCGGTGCCGGACTCTTCTCCGCACGTGCCCTGCCCGCTGCGCCTGAGTACCGGGGACACGAGGCACTGCGCTAGAAACTGCAACCACCGGGAAGGCCGTCCACAGGAAACTGTGGGCGGCCTTGCTGTTGCGCCCCGCATACTTCGATGGTGAAGGGAATAAGACTTCGCCCTCAGCGGTATCCCCGGTGCCGGCGGCCAGGCACCGGGTAGGCTGGAATTACCTACCCGGGGTTGATTGCCAGCTTCGGGTTCTTGCGTTGCCTGCCCTGAAGGAGATACCCCCGCAATGAGCCTGAACGGACTGCGCGCCGCCCTGGCCGAGGACCCGTCCTACGCCCGCCTTCGGGCGCACGCCGCGCGTCCGCCCGCCAAGCGCAGCCAGGATCTGGAGATCGGCGCGCCGCAGGGTATGCGGGCAGCGTTGCTGGCGGAAATGGTGGACGGGCTGGCAGAAGCGCACGACGGCGCCGCGGGGGACACTGCCGGCGCACCCGTAGTCCTCGCCGTCACTGCCACGGGCCGTGAAGCGGAGGACCTCGCCGCCGCGCTGCGCTCCTACCTGCCGCTGGCCGGCATCGAGGAGTTCCCCAGCTGGGAAACCCTGCCGCACGAACGCCTCTCTCCCCGCTCGGACACGGTAGGCCGCCGGCTCTCCGTCCTCCGCCGCCTTGCGCACCCGGAGAACGATCCGGTGCAGATCGTCGTCGCACCGGTCCGCGCCGTGGTGCAGCCCCTGGTCAAAGGGTTGGGCGACCTGCAGCCGGTCTCCCTGGCGGTAGGGGATGAGCGGCCCTTTGACGACGTGGTCAAAGCGCTCGCCGACGCCGCCTACGCCCGGGTGGACATGGTCTCCCACCGCGGTGAGTTCGCCGTGCGCGGCGGCATCCTTGACGTTTTCCCGCCCACGGACGACCACCCCATCCGCATCGACTTCTTCGGCGACGAAGTGGAGTCCATGCGCTGGTTCGCCGTCGCCGATCAGCGCACCCTTACCGGCGAGCACGTTATCCATCCCAAGGAGCTCTACGCCCCGCCGTGCCGCGAACTGCTGATCACCCCGGATGTGATGAGCCGCGCCGCGAAACTGCAGGGCCAGATGCCGGCCGCCGCGGACATGCTGGAGAAGATCGCCGGAGGCATCGCCGTCGAAGGCATGGAATCCCTGGCCCCGGTGCTGGTGGATGAAATGGTGCCGCTGATGGCGCAGCTGCCGCCGGGGTCCATCTCCGTGGTGATTGAACCCGAGAAGGTCCGCGCCCGCGCCCACGACCTTGAATCCACCAACGAGGAGTTCCTCGCCGCCGCCTGGGCCACAGCGTCCGACGGCGGTGCGGCGCCCGTTGATCTCTCCGCCGGGCTGAGCGCTGATCTGGAAGCTGCCAGCTTCCGCTCCCTGACGGACACCCGCTCCGCGGCCCTGGCCAACGACGTCGCGTGGTGGGCCATCACGTCCTTCAACCCGGACGCGGAGACCGTGCTGGACATCGACACCCTGTCCATCAACGCCCGCGAACCGCGCGGCTACAAGGGCGACGTTGTAGAGATGATGGACTTCATCGGCTCCCGGATTAAGGACCAGTGGCGCCTCGTCGTTGTCACCGAAGGTCCCGGACCGGCGTCCCGGCTGGCCGAACTGTTCCACGACAATGACATTCCCGCCGCCCGCGTGGAGTCCCTGGACTCCGAACCGCAGCCGGGCATCATCGAGATCACCACCGCCAGCGCCGGGCGCGGCTTCGTCTTCGACAACCTGAAGACCGGGCTGCTGACCGAAGCGGACCTGCTGGGCCGGGCGAGCACCTACTCCACCCGGGACATGCGCAAGATGCCCTCCCGCCGGCGCAACGCCGTCGACCCCCTGCAGCTGCAGGAGGGCGATTACGTGGTGCACGAACAGCACGGCGTGGGCCGGTTCGTGGAGCTGCTGCAGCGCGCCACCGGCGCCGGAGTGAACAAGACCGTCCGCGAATACCTGGTGCTCGAATACGCGCCGTCCAAGCGCGGGGCGCCGGGGGACCGGCTGTTTGTGCCCACCGACCAGCTGGACCAGATCACCCGCTACGTGGGCGGGGAAACCCCGGTGCTGTCCAAGATGGGCGGCTCGGACTGGGCCAAGACCAAGTCCAAGGCCCGCAAGGCCGTCAAGGAAATCGCCGGTGAACTGATCCGGCTCTACTCGGCGCGGATGGCGTCCAAGGGCCACGCGTTCGGGCAGGACACCCCGTGGCAGCGTGAGCTGGAAGAGGCGTTCCCGTATGTGGAGACCCCGGACCAGCTGACCACCATCAACGAGGTCAAGGCGGACATGGAGCGCGAAGTTCCGATGGACCGCCTGGTCTCCGGCGACGTCGGCTACGGCAAGACCGAGATCGCCGTGCGCGCTGCGTTCAAGGCCGTGCAGGACGGCAAGCAGGTGGCGGTGCTGGTGCCGACGACGCTGCTCGCCCAGCAGCACATGGAAACCTTTTCCGAACGGTTCTCCGGTTTCCCGGTCCGCGTCGCCACGCTTTCCCGCTTCCAGACGGCCAAGCAGGCCAAGGAAGTGATCGAGGGTGTGCGCAACGGGTCCGTGGACGTCATCATCGGCACGCACCGGCTGCTCTCACAGGAGGTCCAGTTCAAGGACCTGGGACTGGTAATCGTTGATGAGGAGCAGCGCTTCGGCGTCGAACACAAGGAAGCGCTGAAGAAGCTGCGCACCAACGTGGACGTGCTGGCCATGAGTGCCACCCCGATTCCGCGAACCCTGGAAATGTCGCTGACCGGCATCCGGGAGACCTCCACGCTGGCCACTCCGCCGGAAGAGCGGCACCCGGTGCTAACTTACGTTGGCCCGTACACGGACAAGCAGGCCTCGGCAGCGATTCGCCGCGAACTGATGCGCGAAGGCCAGGTCTTCTTCGTCCACAACCGGGTCTCCTCGATCGACCGGACCGCCGCGCACCTGCAGGAGCTGGTCCCGGAGGCGCGCATCGCCGTCGCGCACGGCCAGATGAGCGAAGCGAAGCTTGAGCAGATCATCGTGGACTTCTGGGAAAAGCGCTTCGACGTGCTGGTGTGCACTACCATCATCGAAACCGGCCTGGACATCTCCAACGCCAACACCCTGATCGTGGACCGGGCGGACCACTTTGGCCTCTCCCAGCTGCACCAGCTGCGCGGACGTGTGGGCCGCGGCCGGGAACGGGCATACGCGTACTTCCTCTACCCGTCAGAGAAGCCGCTGGGCGAGGTGGCGCTGGAACGGCTCAAGGCCGTCGCTGCGCACAACGAACTCGGTGCCGGCATGCAGCTGGCCATGAAGGACCTCGAAATCCGCGGTGCCGGCAATCTGCTGGGCGGGGAGCAGTCCGGGCACATTGCCGGCGTCGGCTTCGACCTCTACATCCGGCTGGTCGGCGAAGCTGTGGCGGACTTCCGCGGCGAGGCCGAGGAGAAGGCTGCCGAGATGAAGATCGAGCTGCCGGTCAACGCGCACCTGCCGCACGACTACGTGCCGGGGGAGCGGCTGCGGCTGGAGGCCTACCGCAAGCTGGCTTCGGCGCTGACCAACGAGGCGATCGACGAAGTCCTGGCCGAGCTGGTGGACCGCTACGGCGAGCCGCCGCAGGAAGTGAAGAACCTGATCGACGTCGCCCGGTTCCGGGTGGATGCCCGCGCCGCCGGCCTGACAGACGTCGCGCTGCAGGGCAACTTCATCAAGTTCTCCCCGGGCGACCTGCCTGAATCCCGGATCATGCGCCTGCAGCGGATGTACCCGGGCTCGCAGGTGAAGCCGGCGCTGAACGCGATCCTGATTCCGAAGCCCAAGACTGCGAAGATCGGCGGCCGGGACCTGCAGGATGCCGAGATGCTGCAGTGGGCGCACCAGGTGCTGGACGCGATCTTCAAGGAATAGGGTCCAGCGGATTGTAGGGTCGGGGGATGCCGGACGCGATCTTCTCCCATCCCAGGCTTGCCCGGGTGTACGACGCCCTCGGAGGCGGCCGCAGCGACCTCGACACGTATCTTGGCCTGGCCTCTGAGCCCGGCGTGAATGCCGTGCTCGACGTCGGCTGTGGAACGGGGACGCTCGCCTGCCTGCTCGCTGCGAAGGGGGTGGAAGTGCTGGGTGTGGATCCGGCGTCGGCTTCCGTTGACGTTGCCCGCGCCAAACCGGGAACCGGTGCCGTGAGGTGGGTGGTGGGAACAGCGCCGGACGCTGCGGCTGACCCGGCGAACCACCAGCGGTTTGACCTCGCCACCATGACGGCGAACGTCGCCCAGGTTTTCCTGTCCGACGCCGACTGGATTCGGACGCTGCGTTCCATTCACACCTGCCTCCGGCCGGGAGGGATGCTTGCTTTCGAAACCCGGAACCCGGCGGACCGGGCCTGGGAAAGGTGGACGAAGGAACGTTCCTATCAGGTGGTCGACGCCGGGGCCGAAGGATTGGTCGAGGACTGGGTCGAGGTCACCGGCGTCGACGGCGAGCTGGTGAGCTTCGAGTCGCCCACCATTTTCCAATCCGACGGGGAAAGGCTGGACTCCACCAGCACCCTGCGCTTCCGCAACCGGGATGCGCTGCGGTCCAGCCTGGCGGAGGCTGGATTCGGGGAAGTGGAGATCCGGGATCTGCCCTACGCTCCAACACGCGGATGGCTGGTCCTGGCCCAGGCCTGAACCGGGGCACGTGCTCAGGGTGTTCCCTCATCCGGCTCCGGTACACCACGGCGGACACAGAAAGGCGGGCAGGGTAACAACCGGAAATCCGCCCCGGATCCCGAGGACAGCATGGGCGAGGTCTATGTCCCGGCCGTCGACCCACGGTACCAGCGACACGGCGTCGGGCGGGCTCTGCTGGAGCACTCGTTCGCCAGGTCCCGGCACGCTGGAATGGCGATGGTTATGGTGGAAACCGGCGACGACGGCGGTCACGCCCCGGCGCGGCTGGCCTACGAAGCCATGGGCTTCGAATGCTGGCCCGTGGCGCGCTATTTCAAGGACCTCGGCCGCTGAGGGTGCTCCACACCAGGACTCTGGGGACCTTCGGGGAGGCGCCCGTCGCGCGGCATCCCCACAACCTTCGGGCAGGTAACGTCCTTTAGGAAGTGTTCCCTCGATCCTTCGGGCAGTTGACGTCGCTTTGAGAGCTTCAAAACGACGTCAACTGCCCGAGAGATATGCGGAAGGTGCCCAGAGCAGCGTTATCTCCCCGAAGGTTGGACGGCGGAGCCCAGGAACGTTCGCGCCCGGGCCCCGGCAGATCAGCTCAGGAGATACCGCGGCAGCCCGCAGCCCCCTGCAGCCCGCAGCCCTCCGAAGCGCGGCAGCCCGCAGCGGCAGCCCGCAGCCCTCCGCAGCCGACAGCCCGCAGCCCGCAGCCGGCAGCCCGCAGCCCGCAGCCCGCAAACCGCACACCAGGATGAGCGTGCCTCCTTCGGGAGGGGGAATCAGGCCGAAGGAGGCACGCGGTTTTTGCGGGAAGCGGGCTAGGAGTCGAACCCCATCCCCACGGCATCCATCAGCTTCAGCCACGGACCCCGTTTGCCCTGCCGGCGGTCCGAGCGGACCATGGCAGCAGTCGTGATCTTCACGCCCAGCCAGGCAACAGGTTCCGGCGGGAACGGGATCGGAAGCTTGCGCACCAGCTCCAGCGACGTCCGCCGGGTCTGCACTCCGGAGAGTAAATCCAGCAGCACATTCGCGGCAAACCGGCTGGCGCCCACACCCAGGCCGGTGAATCCGGCGGCGTAGGCCACCCGTCCGCCATACGCCTTCATAAAGAAGGAGAAGAAGCGGCTGCAGGTATCGATCGCCCCGCCCCACTTGTGGCTGAAGGTGATGCCTTCCAGCTGCGGGAACGTCGCAAGGAAATGCGCAGCCAGACGGCGGAAGGATTCCTCGCTCTGCTCATACTCCGGCTTCATGCTGCGGCCGTAGTGGTAGGGCGCGTCGTAGCCGCCGAACAGGATGCGGTTGTCTTCGGTGAGCCGGTAGTAGTGGAACCGGTTGGAAACGTCATCCAGTCCCTGCCGCCGGGTCCAGCCGATGGATTCAAGCTGCTCCTCGGTCAGCGGCTCGGTCATCAGGGCGTAGTCGTAGACCGGCACAGTGTGCAGGCGCGCCCGGCGCAGCAGCGACGGAAACACGTTCGTCGCCAGGGCAACTTTCGCCCCGGAGACTGAGCCGCCGTCGGTCTCCACCTCCACACCGTGCCTGGACTTGGCCAGGGACCGAACGGGGGAGTGCTCGAAAATCCGTACGCCCAGCTCCAGGCAGGCGCGCTTCAGGCCCCAGGCCAGCTTGGCCGGATCCACCAGCGCGCTGCCCTTTTTGTTCCAGGCCCCGGCCAGGTACAGCGGGGACTTCACCTCGGACTGGACCTGCTCCCGGTCAAAGAACTCGACGCCGTCATGGCCGGCTTCCTCGCGCAGCCACTGGACCTGGTGCGGGTCGGTGGCCAGTGCCAGGGTGCCGTTCCACTGGAAGTCGCAGTCGATCCCGTAACGCTGGATCGCCTGGGCAAACTCGGCGAGGTTCTCGTCTCCCATGTCCTTGAGCAGGTCCACCTCCTGGGGCAGGTGCTTGACCCCGTTGCTGTAGCCGTGGGTCAGGCTCGCAGAGACAAAACCGCCGTTGCGGCCCGACGCCGCCCAGCCGACTTCCCGGCCCTCCAGCAGCACGACTGAGGCCGATGGATCCCGTTCCTTGGCCAGCAGCGCCGTCCACAGTCCGGTGTATCCGCCACCGACTACAACGAGGTCCGCTGAGATCCGGGAATCCAGCGGGGGCAGGGGCGCAGGGCGTTCGGGGCGGTCCAGCCAGTACGGAGCCGGTGCCGCCCCGGCAAGGGCAGCGGTGACGGTGGCGGCCGGGATGCGCTGCTCGGCCAGCTCATAGGTGGTTGGGGTGGTGCGTGGCACGGTATCTGCTTTCGTTCGGTAGTGGTTCGCAGTTGCTGGCAGGACCGGATTAGGCCGGACGGTAGCCCGTGGTTTCCGGCGGCACCGCGTGGCGGATCATCAGGTGGCGGGTCACCGAGTAGTCCAGCAGCGGCTCGATGCTCATGTCCTTGCCGAAGCCGGAGCCCTTCACGCCGCCGTGCGGTGCCTCCGAGGCGAGCGGCAGGTGGTCGTTGATCCAGGTGACGCCCACCTCCAGCTGGTGGCTGACGCGGATGGCACGCCCGACGTCGGCGGTCCAGACTGAGGACGCCAGCCCGTAGGCGCTGTCGTTGGCCAGCGCAACGGCGTCGTCCTCCGTGTCGAACGGGAGGGCAACGAGCACCGGTCCGAAGATTTCACCCTGCACCAGCTCCGAGGACTGCGCAGCGCCCACCACCAGGGTCGGCGGGAAGTAGAAGCCGGGTCCCTCCAGGGGCGAGCCGCCTTCAAGCGCCTGGGCGCCGGAGTCGACCGCCCGCTGCACAAACCCGGCAACCTTCTCCCGGTGCGCGGCGGAGATCAGCGGGCCGATGTGCGTGGCGGGATCGTGCGGGTCGCCGATGTTGATGCCCTTCAGCTCCGCGCGCAGGGCCGCTACGGCGTCGTCGAAGATGCTGCGGTGGATGTAGACGCGGGTGGCAGCGGTGCAGTCCTGTCCGGTGTTGTAGGTGGCACCGAGAGCGACGGCGCGGGCCATCTGGGGGATGTCTGCGTCGGCGAAGACCAGCGCGGGGGCCTTGCCGCCGAGCTCCAGGTGCACGCGCTTGACGTCCTTGACCGCTCCCTGCATCACGGCCCGCCCGGTAGCGGTGGATCCGGTCACGGAGACCATGTCCACCCCGCGGTGGGACGCCAGCGCAGAGCCGATGTCCCCGCCGCCGGTCACAACGTTCAGGACGCCGGCGGGCAGCCCGGCACCGGCGGCAAGCTCGGCCAGCCGCAGGGTGGACCCCGGAGTCAGCGGAGCGGGCTTGAGGATCACAGTGTTGCCCGCGGCAAGTGCCGGGCCGGCCTTCCACAGTGCCATGATCAGCGGGAAGTTCCACGGCGTGATGCCGGCGACCACACCCACCGGACGGCGGACCATCATAGAGGTGTAGCCGTCAGAGAACATGCCGGCTCCGGTGCCGTCCACGGAGCGCGCAGCTCCGGCGAAGAAGCGCAGGTTGTCCGCCCCGAACGGAATCTCCCCGTCCAGCACCGTGGTCCAGGGCTTGCCGCCCTCCGTGACTTCGCGTTCGGTGAGCGCTTCGGCGTCCTCTTCGAGCGCGTCGGCGAGCTTCAGCAGCACACGGGCACGCTGGCCCGGGGTCTGCGCGGCCCAGCCGGCAGCGGCGTCGCGGGCGGCAGCGACGGCGGAATCGACGTCGTTCACGGTTGAGGAGGTGAGGGTGCCCGAGACCTCGCCGGTGGCGGGATTAATGAGTTCCTGCACTTCGCCGGCGGAGTCGCGGTAGTCGTTGGAGATAAAAGTTCCGGATGCCATGGTGGTTCCTTGCATTGGTGGTGATTTGGTGATGTGGTGCGGGTCAGTGTGAGGCGGCAACGTTTTCAAGCGCTGTGGCCGCTGCGGACAAGCCGTCGGCGGCGCGGATCCGTTCCCCGGCTGCACGGCAGCGGGCCTGGAGGTCCGTATCATTCAGCAGCTCGGCGACCGTGCCCAGCAGTTCTTCCGGCGTGCAGGTGTAGGTGTCCAGCCGCCGGCCGTAGCCGGATTCGTGGACGCGCTGGGCGTTGTCGTACTGGTCCCAGAACAGCGGCAGCAGGATCATCGGCTTGCCGAAATGCAGGGCTTCGGTGGTGGTGTTGTTCCCGCCGTGGGTGATCACCAGGTCCACCAGGGGAATGATGCGGGTCTGCGGCAGGAACTCCGAACCCCACATGTTCTCTGCGAGGGTGATTTCATCATGGCGCGGGCCCTTGGAAACAATGAAGTTGTACTCCGTCGCGGCTCCGAGGATGTCCACGGTGCGCTGCATCAGTTCGACGTCGGCACCGCCCAGGGAGCCCAGGCTGAAGTAGATCAGCGGCTTGGACGCATCCAGGAAGTGTTCGGGCAGTTCGACCGCGGACTCGGTCTCGCGGACGGCCGAGTCCACCCGGGTCCAGTTCCCGTCCAGCGGGCGGCTGCCGGTGTAGTCGAGTTCTTCCGGATAGACGTAGATGTTGTGCACGCCGGAGTGGATGAACTCAAGGCGCGGCAGCGCCGGAGCGCCCTGGTCCTGGACCCAGGCGTTGAAGTCCTCCCAGAGATCCTTGTGGGTGCGTTCGTATTCGGCACGGTATTCCGCCCAGGCACCCTCGTCATCCTTGCCCAGCCCGGAATAGGCCGGGGCGATGCCGGGGCCGGGCACCTCCAGCGGATTGCAGGAGACGATCCGCACGAAGGGCTTGCCGGCGGTGACCAGTGCAGGAAATGCCACCACGTTATCCTCGATGATTACATCGGGATTTACTTCCGCAATTATCCGGCGCAATTCCGGTTCGCAGTACTTTGCGCCGTCAATGGCACCTTCCCAGATGGGCCGGATAACCGTTTCCGCCTGCTCAAGCGTCGATTTCCGGAATTCCGGGGAGATGGCTTTGATGTATTCCTTCCAGAAGTCACCGGCACCGGCGTCCTCGTCCGCCGGCGGGGCGAAGTCCACCAGTGCTTCCTCGAAGCCCAGCGGGGCCAGCTTGCCGCGCCAGGAGGATTCCGCCGCGAACACAACGCGGTGTCCGCGCTTGAGAAGTTCATTGCCGATGCCAATGCAGTTATTGGTGGGGCCGTAGGCGCTTTCCGGCATGAAAAGAAAAGTCCGTGAATTTGTCAATGGGTGCCTCCTGGAAACAGCGGGTGATGGAAATTACTTTTTGCAGGTTGGATAATTCCGGGTGATGTGCCTTATTGTGGTGAATCTGCAAACGAGGAAGGTTTCACATGGCACGCCCGAAGAACCAGACCGCACGCCGCAGCGAAATTGTGGCGGCCGCACAGCGGGCGGTTGCCAAGCACGGACCCGACGGTGCTCGGCTGAACCGTGTTGCGGAGGAAGCCGGGCTGACCAGCGGAGCGGTGCTGTACTACTACCCGAACCTCGACGACCTGATCCTCGAAGCCAACCGGGAAGTCATGGAACGCTTCTACGAGGGCCGGGTGCAGATGCTCGCGTCCATGCCGGATGATCCGGGCACCAGGCTGCTGGCGCTGATCCGTTCCGGGCTGCCGTCCGGGCCGGACGACGTCCAGGTGGCCATGCTGTGTGCCCTCGGCGGGTCCGCTGCCAACCATCCGGTCACCGCGAGCCTGCTGACCACCCTCTACGAGCGGCAGGTGGGTATGTACCAGGTGGTCCTGGAACAGGGAGCAGCCCGCGGGGAGTTCCATCTGGCGCAGGATGCGCTGACCGTGGCCCGGAACCTGGTGGCCCTGGAAGACGCCTACGGCTACCGGATCATTGCCCGCCACCCCAGCATCGATTCCGAAACTGCTGCCGCGCTGATCGCTGACTACGCGAGGATCGCAACCGGTCATGAGCTGACAGTTTCCTGAGCGGCTCCCCGGGCATCGCCCTGCGTGGCTCCGGCCGCAGCGGCCGCCGCTCCGGCGTCGCGGTCATCCGCCACGGCAACCGTGCGTGCCGCATCCAGCACCAGTCCCACCCGGGAACCGCGCTCCGGAACCTGCACTGCCCGCACGTTGGCGGTGAAGGGCGCCCGCAGCCCCGGGACCTGCACGGAAACCGTGGACGTGCCGCCGAGGAAGAACGTGTCCACCACGGTTCCCTCCAGAGTGCCGGAACCGGCAGGAGCCAGTGACACATCCTCAGGACGTACGACGGCGGTTGCCGGGCTTCCGGCGGGCAGCTGGTGCTCCACTGCCACCACCAGGCCTGAGCCCAGGCTGATGCCCCCGGCGACGGCGGTTCCGTCCAGCAGGTTGGCGGTGCCGATGAAATCGGCCACGAACCGGGTGCGGGGAGCGGCATAGAGCGTAACGGGGGTGTCCACCTGTTCCAGCCGTCCGGCGTTGAGCACTGCAACCCGGTCCGCCATGGACATGGCTTCCTCCTGGTCATGCGTGACCACCACGAACGTCATGCCTGCCTCGTGCTGCAGGCGCTTGAGTTCCAGCTGCATTTCCGCCCGGACCTTGCGGTCCAGCGCGGAGAGCGGCTCATCCAGCAGCAGCAGGCGCGGCCGCTTGACGATCGCGCGTGCCAGGGCAACCCGCTGCCGCTGACCGCCGGAGAGCTGGCCCGGCCGGCGTTTGGCGAACTTGGTCAGGCCGATGGTCTCCAGGACTTCGCCGACCCGCTGGCGTACTTCTGTTTTGGCGGTGCCTTCTGCCTCCAGCCCGTAGGCCACGTTCTTCTCCACGCTGAGGTGGGGGAACAGTGCATAGGACTGGAACATCATGTTCACCGGGCGTCGGTGGGCCGGGAGCCGGGTCAGCGGTTCGCCGTCGAGCAGGATCTCTCCTTCGGCAGGAGTCTCGAAGCCGGCAATCGAGCGCAGCAGCGTGCTCTTGCCGCAGCCGGAAGGTCCCAGCAGGGCAAAGAACTCGTTGCCGGCAATGTCCAGGTCAATCCCGTGCAGGGCCTGGACGGCACCGTAGCTGTGGCTGAGTCCGCGCAGCTGAAGCAGCGGCTGGGGACCGGGAACGGGGGCAGGTCCGGTGGTCATAGTGAATCCGCAATCTTGGTCAGTCGCTGCGTGCCGAGGACCGCAAGGACGGTCAGACCGAGCAGCATGGTGGCGAGGGCATTGATCTCGGGGGAGACGCCGAAGCGCACCATCGAGTAGATGTTGATGGGCAGGGTGGAGACGGTGGGGCTGGTGGTGAAGAAGGCGATCACGAATTCATCCAGGGACAGGGTGAAGGCCAGCAGCCCGCCGGAAATGATCGCCGGTCCCAGCTGCGGAACCGTCACCTTCAGCAGGGTCCGCGCCGGGGAAGCGCCCAGGTCCCGGGAAGCTTCCTCCAGGGACGGGTCCACCTGGGCCAGCCGGGCCAGGACGATCGCGGTGACAAAGGCCATCGCGAATACTGTGTGCGCCAGGATCACCGAGACCAGGCCCAGGGTGAAGTTCAGCAGCGTGAAGAGGCTGAGGAGCCCGATGGCAAGCAGCAGGTCCGGCAGCATGGCCGGGGCAATGGCAATCGCGCGGATCAGCCCGCCGCTGGTATAGCGGTGGATTCCGACGGCGGTCAGGGTACCCAGCACCGTGGCCAGGACTGCCGCTGCCGCGGCCACCACCAGGGTGTTGCCCAGGGACGCGAGGATCTCCGGGGAGCGGAAGACCTCTGCGTACCACTTCAGCGAGAACCCGGACCAGGAGAAGAGGTTGGACGAGGCGTTGAAGGACATGGCCGTGACCACGAAGATCGGCAGGTACAGGAACGCGATGGCCGCCCAGAACGGGACCCTCAGGTGCCAGGCCTTACCTTGCTGCGCGCCGCGGCGTCGTACCATGCTCACTGCTGCCGGACGGGTGCCCGGCGCGGCTGCGGTGGTGCTCATGCGCCCGCCTTCCGTGGGGTCTTGCCTTCGCTGACGGCGCGGGATGCGCGCTGCTGCAGCACGAGCAGCAGCACCAGGAACGCGGTCATGACCAGCGCCAGGGCTGCGCCGAACGGCCAGTCGCGTGCCTTCAGGAACTGGTCGCGGATGAGGTTGCCGATCAGGACGGTCTTACCGCCGCCGATCAGTTCCGGAATGATGAAGTTGCCCATCGCCGGGACGAACACGAAGATGCAGCCGGTCAGGGCGCCCGGGGCGGACAGCGGCAGGGTGACCGTCCGGAAGACCCGGAACGGGGAAGATCCCAGGTTGGTTGCCGCTTCGGTCAGCTGCGGGTCCTGCGAGGACAGGGAGGCGTACAGCGGCAGGATCATCAGCGGCAGGTACATGTACACCAGCCCGACGACGACGGCCGGTTCGGTATAGAGCATCGCCACCGGTTCGCTGGTGATGCCCAGCCACTGCAGCCCCTGGTTGATCCAGCCGGCATTGTTCAGCAGCAGGATCCAGGCATAGGTGCGGATCAGGAAGTTGGTCCAGAACGGGAGCAAGACGGCGATGAGTGCCAGCGTGCGCCAGCGCTTGGGCAGGCGTGCGATGAACAGGGCCGCCGGGTAGCCGATCAGCAGGGCAATGGCGGTGGCGGCACCGGCAATCAGGATGGACTTCAGCACCACGCCCAGGTACAGCGGGTCCGCCAGGCGGACGAAGTTCTCCAGGGTGAAGTTGTATTCGACGCCGCCAAACCGTCCGCGCTCAAAGAACGCGTAAACGGTGACCAGCGCAACGGGCAGGACGGCCAGCACAAACAGGAACACGACGCCGGGCCCGAGGATTGGGAGCCCGGCGAGCCTCCGGCGCCAGGCGGCGCCGGAGGCTGCGGAGCGGGTAACAGGCACGGAGAGCTACTTCGCGGAGATTTCCGTGGCCAGGCGTGTGTATTCGGTGCTGTAGTCACCGAGGTCAACAATCACTTCCTGCTCAGCCAGCTCGGCAGGGGTCACGGTCAGGTTCGGGTAGGTGGCAAGCAGTTCCGCGTCCAGTGCCTCCATGGCGGCCTTGTTCGGGACCTTGTAGAGGATGTTTTCGGCTGCCCAGGAGTGAACCTCCGGCTCCAGTACGTAGTTCAGGAACGCCATGGCGGCTTCCTTGTTCTGCGAGGACTTCAGTACGGTCATGGTGTCCACCCAAAGGTCACTGCCTTCCTCGGGAACCGTGAACTTGATGTTCGGATCCTCGGCAATGCCGTAGTTGCACCAGCCGTCCCAGGCCTCGGTCAGCACGGCTTCGCCGGTGACGAGCTTGGAGTAGAAGGTGGTGTCATCGAAGGACAGCAGGGTGGGCTTGGTGGCGGTGAGCTGCTCCTTCACGGCTGCCAGCTCGTCCGGGTTGTCGGAGTTAACCGAGTAGCCCAGCGCCTTCAGCGCCGGCAATGCCATCCAGCGTTCAGTGGAGAGCATGGTGGTCTTCCCGGATGCTTCGGCTGACGGTTCCAGCAGATCCTTCCAGGACGTAGGCTCCGCCGGGAGCAGATCCGAGCGGTAGCAGAGCCCGGTGGTTCCCCAGGTATAGGGCAGGGAGAAGGTGTTGCCGTCGTCGTAAGCCATTTCCATGGCCTCGGGATAGAGGTTCTCAATGTTGGGAATCAGGGAGTGGTCAAGTTCCTGGAGCATTCCGCCTTCATTGAGGGCCTGGGCGTACTGGCCGGAGACGAAGGCGACGTCGATTCCGGAGTCACCGCCGGCAGTCAGCTTCGCCATGATCTCTTCGTTCGTGGCGTGGTGGACAATCTGGACGGGCACGCCCGTCTCCGCTTCGAAAGTCTCGGCGAGGTCCTCGGGGTAGTAGTCGGCCCAGATGCCTACTACAAGTTTCTGCTGGCTGATGTCGGCTTCGGGATCCAGGTCCGAAGACCCGCTTCCTCCGCCGCAAGCCGACAGGGCAAAGACCGCTGATGCTGCAACTGCGGTCCGGGTAATGCGCTGGAAACTCACGATGGCTCCTACTCTGCGCGCTATGGCGTGGATCACACTCCGGGTGGGTGGTGAGATGATCTTTGCACTAGAGTTCAAGGAATACAACGGTTGTTTTCAGGTGTAACAAGCATTTAACAATCGGTTCTTGAATCTAAGTTCAAGGAATGTGAAGGTGGATTCATGGACGAAGTGCGGGCCGGTCACGGCTCTTTGCGGCTGGAGACGGACGGCGCCCTGACGGCCCTGGATGCTGCCGGCCTCCCCGCCGCCGCCGGATCAGGCCTCGCCGCGGACCTCACGCACGCCGTCCTTTCCGGCAGCCCGGACGCGCTTAAAGCCTCCGTGGGGGAACTTCACGTGGTGCGTACGGCACTGGCCGCGGGGGAGTGCCTGGAGGAAACTCCGGTGCCGGTGGATATGACCAACCTGTCCGTGGTGGTTGGCGGGGACAAGATCATCAAGCTGGTGCGCCAGTGGAGCGGTGCCGACCGTTCCGCCCGGCTGCTGGCCCGGCTGGCGGATGCAGGCGTGGACTCGGTGCCTGGCTATTACGGTTCCCTCGACTGGGAGCATCCTGAGCACGGACGCGGCACCCTGGCACTTCTCAGTGCCGTAATTCCCGACGCCGGTGACGGCTGGACCTGGGCTGTGGACGACGTCGTAGCCTGGTTCCGCGGGGGAAAGGCACCGGAGTTTCCTGCTGCCCTGGGGCGCCTGGCGGCGGAAGTGCACGCGGCACTGCTTGCCGGCGGGGCACATCCCGCACCCGGCGCGGCAGAAGTACGCGCCCGCGCCGACGGTGTGCTGGACGTGGCGCTTGCCCTCACCGGCGGCGACGCCGGAATCCGTCTGTCGAACCGCGCAGGCAGGATCCGGGAGCAGCTGGCAGCTGTTCCGGAAACCGCTGCGCCGGCGTTCGACCTGCATGGCGACCTGCACGTGGGGCAGGTGCTGCGCTCCGGCGAACAGTATTGGCTCTTGGATTTCGACGGCGATCCGCAGCTGCCCAACGCCGAACGTGACCGTCCGGACAGTGCAGCCCGCGACGTCGCACATCTGGCCGCCAGCCTGGAAATGGTTGCCTCTGTGGCGGCCAAGCGGCTGCAGGCGGCGGACGAAGCGTCCCTCGGGCGGCTCTATGGCTGGGCAGATGAAGCCAGCGTGCAGCTCACGGGGGCCTACCAGCTGGCCGCCGCGGAGGCGGGGTTGCCGGACCTGCTGGATGAAGCGATGCTTCCAGGCCTGATCGCCGAGCAGCTGCTGCGTGAACTGATTTACGCCCACCGTTTCCTGCCGCGCTGGCAGTACGCCGCGGACGGCGCCATAACCCACCGATTCGCCCGGGATTCGGCCCGTGCACCAAGGACAAAGGAGCCCGCATGGACACCTCCCGCTTTATAGAGGACCTGCAGCAGGTCCCGGACTACCTGGGCCGTATGGCTCCCCTGCTCGACGGCGGTTACCCGGGCTTGGCGGAGCTGCCGCCGGCCGGGCGGATCCTGATTCTGGGAATGGGCTCCAGCGCCTACGCCGCCGCCACGGCTGCTCGGAAGGCACGGGCGGACGGGCTCAACGTGCAGGTGGAACTGGCCAGCACGGAGCTGCTGCCCGCACCGGCGCCGGATCTGCTGGTCGTTGCTGTATCTGCCACCGGAACCAGTGTGGAGGTGCTTGCGGCGGCGGAACGCTACCGCGGCAGCGGCGGACTGGTAGCAGTGACCAACAAGCCCGATTCAGCCCTGGCCGAGATGGCCGATTACACGGTGCTGATGAATGCGGGGGACGAGGTCTCCGGGATCTCCTGCCGCAACTTCCGGCATTCGCTCCTGGTGATAGCTGCGATTCTGGAGCGCTACGGTGCGTCCTACGGTGTGCTCTCCGAAGCCGCGTCAGGTGCGGCTGCCGGCACGCAGTCGCTGCTGGAGCGTGCGGACGAGTGGCTGCCCGAGGTGTCCCGGGCCCTGCAGGGGCCGGACGGCACCTTCCTGCTGGCCCCGGCGGAAAGGTTCTCCAGTGCAGCCCAGGGGTCACTGATGATCCGCGAAGTTCCGCGCAGGCCTGCATTCGGCAGCGAAACCGGTGACTGGTCCCACGTGGACGTCTACCTTTCCAAGACCCTGGATTATCGGGCCCTGCTGTTCAACGGCTCGCGGTGGGACCAGCAGGCACTGGACTGGATGGTGCCCCGCGGGGCGAGCATCGTCGCCGTCGGCGGAAGTTTCCCGGAAGCATCCGTGTCGGTGACGTATCCCGGCCAGGAGCAGTGGCTGGTCTCCGCACTGGTGGAGACCTTGGTACCGGAGCTCGTTGCCTGGGACTGGTACGTGACCGACCCAGGGTTTTCCTGGAGCGCTTGGTTGTCCCGGGAAGCTGCGCAGTAGCGGGGCAGGCAGCACGGAGCGCAGTCGTCGCAGGAGGGCACCAGGCTCGTCCGGTGCCGGATCCGGCCGGATTATGTCTGGATGGCGATCGCGAACACCACGGCCGCGGCCAGCACAAGGGCAGCGATCGTGGAGTAGGAAATTCGGGTAAACCGCAACTGGCGGGTGCGTTCTGCCCGCCATTCCCTGCGCGTCAATGTTGTGCTCATGCGGACGACTTTAAGAACGTGCCGGACTAATTGCTAAGAGTACTTACTACTTGTTTTCTGCAGGTTGGTACCTATTTGCGCGCTGGAATCGCAGCTGTCGCCAAAACGGAAAACTGCCCGTCAGAACTGTGTCTGACGGGCAGTTTTCATTCACGTTTACGTCCCGGCAAAGCTCCGCAGGGGCGCGAATATGAGGTTACTCGTTGTGGGACTGGCCCTCTGCAAGCTCCACGGTGGTGTCCGAGCGGCCCATCATGAACGGGACGAGGTACACGAGGGTGCCGACGACGAGGCAGACGACCATCGGCCAGACTACGTCGAGGGTGAGCCAGTTCAGGGCGTAAATCGAGGCGAGGAAGAGCCCGAAGAAGACGATGAAGGTGACGAGGTTCGAGACCAGGTGTCCTTCGCCCGAGTGGGTGGGCTGCTTGGCCTTGGTTCGTGCCATGGGGAGTTTCTCCGTTTCAAAAAGTTTCTCGCGGCGGACGGATCAGTAACCGGACCCGCCGTTACCACCCTTAACAATAGCGATTCCGGAGCTAGCTCCAATTCGCGTGGCGCCCGCGTCGATCATTGCGAGGGCATCTTCGCGGCTGCGGACGCCGCCGGAAGCCTTTACTCCCAAGTCAGGGCCAACAGTACGGCGCATCAGTGCGACGTCCTCAACGGTTGCCCCGCCGCCGTTGAATCCGGTGGACGTCTTCACAAAGTCGGCTCCCGCGGCTACGGCAGCTTCGCAGGCAAGGACCTTCTGCTCATCAGTAAGCAGTGAGGTTTCGATGATGACCTTCAGGATGCTGCCTGCCTCGTGCACGGCGTCGGCGACGGCGGCGATATCCCGGACCAGGGTTTCCCGGTCTCCACGGCGTGCAGCTGCGATATCGATGACCATGTCGATCTCGTCTGCTCCGTCCTGGAGCGCGCCCTGCGCTTCAAAGACCTTGACTTCAGTGGTGGTTGCCCCGAGGGGGAAGCCGATGACCGAGCAGGTGTCGACTCCGGAGTCCTTCAGGGCTGTGTGGACGGTTGAGACCCAGAGCGGGTTTACACAGACGGACTTGAATCCGTACTGGGCTGCTTCTTCGCAGACCCGCAGGATGTCCTCGCGTGAAGCTTCGGGCTTCAGCAGGGTGTGGTCAATGTAGGAGGCGAGGTCAGCGGTGGACTGATTCTCTTGAGGCGCGGCGTTCGTGGGCATAGCGGTCCTTTCCAAACTGGTCTTCCAGTCTCCCATATGACGCCTTGCGCACAGGCCCGCGATGGGCGGCAAGGTTACTTGGGCAGTTAAGTAAGAAAAGCCGGGCGATGATCCATTTCGGAATCGCCGCCCGGCCTCATCTCAACGACTTAGTTCGGCCACCAGCCAACTAGCGGCGATACAACACTGCCACCGTTGCCGTTCCCGAAGGACGGAGCCGCATTTGCGGGTGCTGCTACGCCAACGGCCGTGACGGCAGCTGCGAGAAGAAGGGATGCCCCCAGTTTCTTCATTTCGTACTCCTATGAATGTGTCGCCGAGTTGCTGACAAGGAAAAACTATACCTACGATTCGTGGCTTTTGTGCCGTAGATTGGGAATTGAGGATATCTTGTGGAGGAGCCAAGCGGCTCGTAGTGTCTTGGAACGTAACGTTGGACCTGACTGCCCTAGCATGCGCACAATCGAATAACTCGCGTTCGCGACACGTAGTCCGACATACAGAGAAAGTTCCGTGGCTTTGAATGACAAGTGACTTCATCCTGAATGAGTACAAGGCCCGGCAAATGTGGGAACGGCGGGAATACTCTTCAGCCATGGCAGCCGCCAAGACAGCGGCTGAATCGGCTGCCCTGCGGAATGATGACGCAGGATGGTGGCGGATGATGTTCCTGTACGGGGAATGCCAGCTTGAACTGGGATTTATGGATGGATGCGCTGAGACAGCACGGTTGCTGGCGGACCATCCAGTGGCCCAAAACGCCCCGGAAGTCGCCGGGAAAGCTAAGGCTCTTATGTCGCTGGGGCTTCAGGGCATGGGGCTTTTGCCAGAGGCTCTTGTCGTTGCCCGGTCTGCGGCGTTGGATTCGCCAGAGGCCGGTATGGGAGGACGCGGACGGATTGAGGCGCAGCAGGCGCTGGTCGCGGTTCTTAGCGAGAGCGGGCACTTGGAAGACGCTTGGCATGAGGCGCAAACTCTCGCACAGATGGTCGGTGATGAGGCAGTTCTGGAGAAAGCTGGGAAGGCCTACTGGTCTATCGGAAACGTTGCATTCCTGGCAGGCATGGAGCGGGAGGGAACGTATTACCACGGTCTTGCTGCCTCTAGTCTCTCCCCAAGCAACGACGTGAACCTCTGGGCGTTGTTCAACAAGGCATCTGCGTTCATGAGATTGACCGCCAACCTGGTCGAGCCCGAGACCCTGCAGTGCATTGAACGGGCAGAAATGGCGCTTTCTATTACGGGAGGGACGCGTCAGGATGAACTGGATATTGAAGTCATCCGTGCTTACTGGAGTTACCTGACGGGGGACATCGCGGCAGCCAGACGTCAAATGTCAGCCGTACTCGACGAGTCTGCCGCCCTCTCACCTCTAAGCCATGGAGATGCCCGGCTGCTTTTCGCGCGAATAATTGCCGACGACGGTGACCTTCATGCGTCGGTCGACCATGCCACAACAAGTGCCGAAATCTTTGGTAAGGCCGGGGCCGTAGCCAGGGAAGAACTAGCCAGGGAATTTGGCCGCCAGGTTCGTGCCAGAGCCGAGCAGAGGGCGGGACGTGCCGCTTCGTCTTTGGGACATGGTGTCATGGGACAAGAAATCGACCATTGATTGTCCTCGATTTTAGGGATAGCTAAGGTAGCTTTGGGTTTTGGGGGGAAACATGGGAAAGCATCGAGTTTTATCTATAGGGCAAAAGGCGGAGCTTTTCGCCTTGCATGCCGAGCGGCGACAGGTTGGTGGGGGACGGCATGACGTTGGTGGATAGTGCTGTACCGATACCGGACGAGACTGCTACAGCAGCGGACGACTGCGTTTCAGAACCCAGGGAGAGCCACGCAGAGGTCTACCAGGACGACGGACACGTAACCATCGTCCTGCCGGCCGGCGAAGTCATAACCGGAGGCATCGCAGCCCAGGCTGCCAAGGAGTTCGAAGGGCTGGCCGGAACCGGATTCAGCCCGCTGCTGCTTGAGCTGACCGGGGTCGAATCACTGACGCGCACCGCCCGGAAGATCTTCGGCGCGGCACGCAATGCCTCTGCTGTTGCCGTAGTTGGCTCATCGCAGGTTGACCGGGTCATTGCGAACTTCCTGCTCGGGGGTGACTTGCCGCCCTGTCCCACCAGGTATTTTTCCTCGAAGAGTGACGCGCTGAACTGGCTCAGGGGCAAGGCGCGATGACGGAACCCGAACCGGGGGACACACGGCTCCAGCAGGTTGTGGATGGCATCGTCAGGATCGCTGCGGGCGATCTGAGTACAAGGATTCGTACCTCACCGAGGCGTGACGACGTTGATGCTGTCATCACCGGGATCAACCTCCTTGCCGAGGAACTGAATTCTGTATACCAGGAGTTCGAAGACAGGGTTGAAACCCGGACCCGGGAGCTGGAAGCCGCGCACCGGCAAATGCAGCGCATGGCCATGAGCGATGCGCTGACGGGAACAGCGAACCGAACGGCCCTGATGCACGAGCTGGCAGTGGCCCTGCTGGCCGCAGACGGCGGCGACAAGCGTCCGGCGGTGCTGATGATCGACTTGGACGAGTTCAAGGACATCAATGACAGCTTCGGCCACCAGACCGGAGACCAGGTGCTGGTGGAGGTCGCGCGCAGGATCCGCTGGGCGGTCCGCCGTGGGGACACCGTGGCCAGGCTTGGCGGTGACGAGTTCGCCGTCCTGCTCCCCGAAACAGGCCTGACGACCGCCATGAGCGTCGCCGCGCGCATCCAGGAAGCGCTGGGGGAGTGCATCCGGGTGGAAGAAATCGATGTCTGGCCGCACGCCAGCATTGGTGTCCACGCGGCCCTGCCGGGTGAGAGCGCCGAGGACATCATGGTGCGCGCGGACACCGCTATGTATTCTGCCAAGGACTCAGGCCGCAGCCAGAGCAAGGCCTTTGAACCGGTCATGCTGTACTCCCGCCAACTTCGCCGGGACATGGCCGCAGAGCTCCGCGAGGGCGTGGGGCGCAGCGAGCTCTTCCTTGATTATCAGCCCGTGGTTGAACTCGCGACGGGCCGGATGACCGGCGTTGAAGCCCTGGTCCGCTGGCGGCATCCGGAACGCGGGCTGATCATGCCCGACGATTTCATCCCCATTGCCGAGGAGACAGGCATCATCCTGGACATGGGCAGGTGGGTCCTGCGCGCTGCGCTGGAACAGCTTGCCCGCTGGGAAGATGAACTGGTCCTCGACGAGGACTTTAAGGTCAGGGTCAACCTGTCAGCCATGGAGCTGCAGCGGCTGGATCTCATCGACCACGTTCGGCAGACGCTGGCCGAAACCAGGATCGCCCCCTCGAGACTGGTCATCGAAATCACCGAGAGCGCGTTTGTCAGCGGCGGTGATGTGGAGATGTACTCGCTCAAGTCCTTGAACGCACTTGGAGTCGGGATCGAGATAGACGATTTCGGCACCGGATACTCATCCATCAGTTATCTGCGCAGGCTTCCGGTCCATACGGTGAAGGTGGACCGCAGCCTCATCCGCGACATCAGCGCTGATCCTGGACAGCGCCGTTTCGTCGACGCCGTCCATGGACTCATCCAGGCAGCCGGAATGGAAGCCGTCTTCGAGGGGATCGAGACCCTGGACCAGGCCGCCGATCTCCTGGTCCTCGGCTGCCGGAACGGGCAGGGCTACTACTTCAGCAGGCCATTAACCGGGCAACAGGTCGCGGCGATAATCACCGCGGGAACGACGCTGCCCCTGGTTGACTCGGCAATAGCTGCAGGGGAATAGCGAACACCGGCCCTACAGGCCCAGGGCCGCCGAGATGTCCGCCTTCGCCGCAGCCAGCCGGTCCGCAGCCGCAGCACGTGCCGCCGGAAGCTCAGCGCCGCCGGCAACCGGCACGATGACCTCCAGATAGCACTTGAGCTTCGGCTCTGTCCCCGACGGGCGGACGATGATCCGTGTGTCGTCCTGGGTACGGTAGAGCAGCCCGTCGGTGGGCGGGAGATCCGCGGACCCGGCAGACAGGTCGACAGCGGAGATTACGGCTGAGCCGCCCAGCGAGACCGGAGGCTCCTCCCGCAGACGCGTCATCATCTGCGGAATCAGCGCCAGATCGTCGACCCGCACCGAGAGCTGGTCAGAGGCGTGGAGGCCATGTTCAAGTGCCAGATCGTCGAGCATGTCGAACAGCGTGCGGCCGGATGCCTTCAGCGAGGCGGCCAGTTCGGCGATGAGCAGGCCGGCGGAGATTCCGTCCTTGTCCCGGACCAGGCCCGGAGCCACGCAGTAGCCCAGTGCTTCCTCGTACCCGTAGACCAGGCCCGGCACGCGGGAAATCCATTTAAACCCGGTGAGGGTTTCGTGGTGGGCAAACCCTGCGGACGCCGCGATGCGGGCAAGCAGCCGGGAAGAGACAATCGAGTTTGCGAAGACCGGCGGGCGGCCCGCTGCGCCGCGCAGCTTCAGATGTCCCGCACGGATCCGGGTGGCGAGGTGGGCGCCAAGCAGCGCTCCGGTTTCGTCACCGCGCAGCATGCGCCACTCGCCGGTCGAAGGGTCCTTCGCGGCGACGGCCGCACGGTCTGCATCGGGGTCGTTGGCAAGGACGATGTCCGCGTCAGTCTCCGCTGCCATTGCGACGGCGAGGTCCAGTGCACCGGGTTCTTCCGGGTTCGGGAACGCCACAGTCGGGAAATCAGGGTCCGGCTCGGCCTGTGCCGCTACGAGCTTCACGGAGGTGAATCCGGCATCGCGGAGGACCGCCGTCATGGTTTCGCCGCCGACCCCGTGCATGGGGGTGAGCACAATCTTGAGGTCACGCGCGGGGTAGCCGTCCCGTGACACCAGGCCGTCAACGGCACTGATGTAGTCTGCCACGATCGATTCGGAGACCTCGGTCCAGCCTTCCGGAGCGGTCTCAATCGAGCCCAGGGGGACCGTGTAGTCGATCCGCGCGGCGATCTCGGCGTCGTACGGCGGAACAATCTGCGCGCCGCGTCCCGGACCCTTCACCGTCCGGCCGCCAAGATAGACCTTGTAGCCGTTGTCCTGGGCCGGGTTGTGGCTGGCAGTGACCATCACTCCCGCATCGGTGTCCAGCGCCCGCACAGCGTAGGCGAGCACCGGCGTCGGAAGAGTGCAGGGGAGGAGGAATGCTTCAATGCCGGCAGCGCTGAAAACTGCCGCAGTCTCCAGGGCAAACGCCTTGGAGTTATAGCGTGCGTCGTAGCCAATCACTGCGCTGGGGACCCAGCCTTCGGACTTGTCCTGCAGGAACGAGGCGATACCCGCCGCGGTCCGGCGCACGACGGCGCGGTTCATCCGCATCGGTCCGGCACCAAGGGCAGCACGCAGGCCTGCGGTACCGAACTCCAGAGTGCCGGAGAACCTGTCCGTCAGCTCCGCCAGTGCCGCTTCCGCTGCTGCGCCTTCTGCTGAAGCTTCATCCAGCAGTTTGCGCAGCTGGGCTGCAGTTGCGTGGTCCGGGTCGGAATCGGCCCAGTGCCGGGCTTCAACCAGCAGTTCGTTGCGTTCCGTGGCGGTCAGGCTCATGTCGTACCCCTGTAGATCGGTATGTGTTGCTAGAGGGCGCCGATGAATCCGGCGAGCAGCCGCGAGATGCGGGGACCTGCTTCGGCGCCTGCTTCCAGAACTTCCTGGTGGCTCAGCGGCTGAGGGCTGATGCCGGCGGCGAGGTTCGTTACCAGGCTGATGCCGAAAACCTCCATTCCGGCGTGGCGTGCGGCAATGGCTTCCAGCGCGGTGGACATGCCGACCAGGTCCGCGCCGATTGTCTTGGCGTAGCGGACTTCGGCCGGGGTTTCGTAGTGCGGGCCGGGGAACTGGGCATAGACGCCCTCGGCCAGGGTGGGGTCAACGGTTCGGGCCAGGTCGCGTAGCCGGGGAGAGTAGAGGTCCGTGAGGTCCACGAACGTGGCGCCCTCGAGCGGAGAGGTGGCGGTCAGGTTGATGTGGTCGCTGATCAGCACGGGGGTGCCGGGCTTCCAGTCCAGGTTCAATCCGCCGCAGCCGTTGGTCAGCACCATCACCTTGGCGCCTGCGGCAGCTGCCGTCCGGACACCGTGGACGACGGCGCGTACGCCCTTGCCCTCGTAGTAGTGCGTACGGGCGCCCAGGACCAGGGCGCGCTTGCCGCCCGGAGTCAGGATGGAACGGATGGTTCCAACATGGCCCTGTACTGCGGGGGCGGAGAAGCCGGGGATTTCCGACGCCGGGATGGTGGCCGTGGTTTCGCCGATCAGTTCAGCGGCCTCACCCCATCCGCTGCCCAGGACCAGGGCGATGTCATGGCGGGGTACGCCGGTTTTCTCGGCAATGTACGCTGCGGCGTGCCGGGCAAGTTCAAAGGGTTCATCGTTGCTCACCCGTACAACTTACCGTGTGTTGGGCAGGCCTGCCGGTGCCCGCCCCAGCCGGCTCGTTTGAGCGGCATCCCCGGATGCGACAGAATGGACAATTGTGACGAGCCAACTAGATTTCACTGCCCGAAAAATCGCAATCCTCGGCGGCGGCCCCGGCGGGTATGAGGCCGCCATGGTGGCAGCATCGCTGGGGGCGGACGTCACCATCGTTGAGCGCAACGGGCTGGGAGGCTCCGCCGTCCTCACCGACGTCGTTCCTTCCAAAACCCTCATCGCCACCGCTGACGTGATGACCCGCTTCAGTTCCGCCTCCAACCTTGGCGTGGACTTTGGCGACGCCCAGCCGGTGGCCGCTGACCTGAAGATGGTCAACCACCGCCTCCTGGCGCTGGCCCGCGAGCAGTCCAACGATATTCGCCGAACCCTCGAGCGGATGGGCGTCAAGGTGGTCCTGGGCAACGGACGCCTGCTGGACAACCACACCATTGAGGCCACCGCAGAGGACGGCACCGTCACTACGGTGGACGCCGAAGCACTGCTGATCTCTACCGGAGCCAACCCCCGCGAGCTGGAAACCTCCATGCCGGACGGCGAGCGGATTTTCACCTGGAAGCAGATCTACAACCTGACCGAGGTGCCTGAGCACCTGATCGTGATTGGCTCCGGCGTAACCGGTGCCGAGTTTGCCTCCGCTTACAACGGGCTCGGTGCCCGCGTCACCCTCATCTCCAGCCGCGACCGCGTGCTTCCCGGCGAGGACGCCGATGCCGCCCGCGTCCTGGAGGACGTGTTCCAGGCCCGCGGCATGACCGTTCTCTCCCGCTCCCGCGCAGATTCGGTGAAGAACACGGGCGACGGCGTGCTCGTCACGCTCTCCGACGGACGCACCGTGGAAGGCTCCCACTGCCTGGTGGCCGTCGGCGCCATCCCGAATACACAGGGTATCGGGCTGGAGGAAGCCGGCATCGCGCTGGATGACCGCGGACAGATCAAGGTCGACGGCGTCTCCCGCACCACCGCTCCTAACGTCTACGCTGCCGGTGACTGCACCGGCGTGTTCAACCTGGCCTCCGTGGCCGCCATGCAGGGACGCATCGCAATTGCCCACCTGATGGGGGACAGCGTCAAGCCGCTGAAGCTCAAGCACGTAGCGTCCAACATTTTCACTTCGCCGGAAATTGCCTCGGTGGGTGTTTCCGAAGCCGACGTGGACGCGGGGCGTTACCAGGGCGACGTCATCAAGCTCTCGCTGCACACCAACGCGCGGGCAAAAATGATGGACGTGAAGGAAGGCTTCGTGAAGATCATTGCCCGCAAGGGATCCGGAACGGTGATCGGCGGCGTCGTCGTCGGCCCCCGTGCCTCCGAACTGATCTTCCCGATCGCACTGGCCGTCACGCAGAAACTGCACGTCGACGACGTGGCGAACACCTTCACGGTCTACCCGTCGCTGACCGGGTCCATCTCCGAGGCAGCACGCCGCCTGCACGTGCACATCTAGCGGTTCCCACCTCCACAAACGAGATAACAGAAACTGCCCGTATCAGGTCTGATACGGGCAGTTTCTGTTATCTGGATAGGAGAGGAAGCCCGCTTCCGGATGAATCCAGGTTCCTGAGGCGGGCTTTTTTGCGCGGAAAATCAGGGTTTGTCCAACGTTACGTCCACATTGTGGACAGATGTCCGAATGGCGGACGCGGGGTTTTAGGATGAACCTACTTTCCAACCCGCACCCGAAAGACTTGCCATGTCAACTAACACTCCAAGTGCCGAGACCGAAAAGGCCCCGGCCAATTCCCGCGGACGCGTGATCGTAGCGTCCCTGGTCGGCACCTCCATCGAGTTCTACGACTTCTACGTTTACGCGACGGCTGCGGTCCTGGTCTTCCCGATTCTCTTCTTCCCGAATGCGGAAGGCGTTACCGCACTGCTGAGCTCCTTCGCCGTGTTTGGCGTGGCCTTTATTGCACGGCCGCTGGGTTCAATCGTCTTTGGCCACTTCGGAGACAAGGTCGGCCGCAAGGGGACCCTGGTGGCGTCCCTGCTGACCATGGGTATCGCCACGTTCCTCATCGGCTGCCTGCCGACCGCAACAATGGACGGCTGGACCTTCTGGGCTCCGGCCCTGCTGGTGGTCATGCGCTTCGCCCAGGGCCTGGCACTCGGCGGCGAATGGTCCGGTGCCGCACTGCTGGCCACCGAGAACGCCCCGGCCAACAAGCGCGCCATCTACGGCACCTTCCCGCAGCTGGGTGCTCCGATCGGCTTCATCCTGGCCAACGGCCTGTTCCTGATCCTGAGCTTCAACCTGGCTGAAGAGCAGTTCATGTCCTGGGGCTGGCGCATCCCGTTCCTGGCCAGCGCCGTCATGGTCATCATCGGCCTGTACGTCCGCCTGAAGCTGGTTGAAACTCCGGCCTTCCAGAAGGTTGTGGACTCCGGCGAAGTGAGCAAGCTGCCCCTGGCTGCCGCGTTCAAGTTCTCCTGGCGCCCGATGATTGCCGGCACTTTCATCATGCTGGCCACCTACGTGCTCTTCTACCTGATGACCACCTTCACCCTCTCCTACGGCACCGCTGCCAAGACTGAGGAAGAAGCTGCGGCCAAGGCGGAAGCAGCAGGCAAGGCCTTCGACCCGGATGCCTTCGCTTCCGGCCTGGGCTACGCCCGGAACGACTTCCTGATCATGCTGATCGTCGGCGTCGTCTTCTTCGGCATCTTCACCATGGTTGCCGGTCCGCTCGCGGAGAAGTACGGCCGCCGCAAGACCCTGCTCTGGGTCACTGCAGCGATCTTCGTATTCGGCTTCGCCTTCGACCCGCTGTTCGGCGGCGGATTCGTGGGCACCATGGCACTGCTGATCATCGGCTTCACGCTGATGGGTCTGACCTTCGGGCCGATGGGTGCTGTGCTGCCGGAGCTGTTCCCGACTAACGTCCGGTACACCGGCTCGGCGATCGCCTACAACGTCTCCTCGATCCTCGGTGCTGCTGTTGCCCCGTTCATCGCAGTGGCGCTGTGGCAGGCTGCTGACGGCAGCCCCTGGCTAGTGGGTATCTACCTCTCCTCGATGGCCGTGCTGACGTTCATTGCGCTGTGGGTTACCCGCGAAACCAAGGACGTGGACTACGTAAACCACTCCAGCTAGTTCCACCGCTGGTACGCAAGAGGCCCGGATCCGATTGGATCCGGGCCTCTTTGCTGCGGTTAGTCCAGGATTGTGGCGATGACGGCCCCGGCAGACACCGTGGCACCGGGCGCTGCGGTCAGTCCGCTGACCGTGCCGGCCTTATGGGCGGTAAGGGGCTGTTCCATCTTCATGGCTTCGAGCACCACCACCAGGTCGCCTTCGGCTACCTGCGCACCATCTTCGACCGCCACCTTTACGATTGTGCCCTGCATCGGGGACGTCAGGTCATTGCCCGTTGCCGCAGCAGTCGCGGACCGGGAGCGGCCCTTGCGCTGCTTGCCGTTTGAGGATGCCGAGCCGCGGCCGGAAAGCTGTGCCAAACCGGCCGGAAGGGTGATCTCAAGGCGCTTGCCGCCCACCTCAACCGTGAGGCGCTGGCGGGAGGCGTCGTCGTCGTTTCCGTTTGCCGGCTCACCGCTGAACGGCGCGATCGTGTTGTTGAATTCGGTCTCGATCCAGCGGGTGTGGATGCTGAACGGGCCCTGTTCCGGTGCGAATGCGGGGTCCGAGACAACTGCTGCGTGGAACGGGAGAACAGTCGGCAGGCCGGTGATTTCCATTTCCTGCAGGGCGCGGCGGGCACGCTGCAGCGCCTGCTCACGGGTGGCGCCGGTGATGATCAGTTTTGCGAGCATGGAGTCGAAGTTGCCGCCGACGGTTTCGCCGGCTTCGATGCCCGAGTCGACGCGGACGCCGGGGCCGGTGGGCAGGCGCAGGGTTTCAACGGTGCCGGGGGAGGGCATGAACCCGCGCCCGGCGTCTTCGCCGTTTATGCGGAACTCGATGGAGTGGCCGCGGATTTCGGGATCGGTGTAGCCAAGCTCTTCGCCGCGGGCGATCCGGAACTGTTCGCGGACCAGGTCCAGGCCGGTGACTTCTTCGGAAACGGGGTGTTCCACCTGCAGGCGGGTGTTCACCTCGAGGAAGGAGATGGTGCCGTCCGTGCCCACGAGGAACTCGCAGGTTCCCGCGCCCTGGTAGCCGGCCTCGCGGAGCAGCGCCTTGGAGGATTCGTAGAGGCTGCGGGTCTGCTCTTCGGTGAGGAACGGTGCCGGGGCCTCTTCTACCAGCTTCTGGTTGCGGCGCTGCAGCGAGCAGTCTCGTGTCGAGACTACGACGACGTTGCCGTGCGCATCGGCCAGGCACTGGGTCTCAACGTGACGCGGTGCATCGAGGAATCGTTCGATGAAGCATTCGCCGCGGCCGAAGGCAGCTGTGGCCTCCCGTACGGCGGAGTCGTACAGTTCGGGGATTTCCTCAAGCGTGCGGGCAACCTTGATGCCGCGTCCGCCGCCGCCGAAGGCGGCCTTGATGGCAACGGGCAGCCCATGTTCCTGCGCGAAGGCGAGGACTTCGTCGGCGCTTGTGACGGGATCCGGGGTGCCCGGAACCAGCGGAGCGCCAACCTTTGCAGCGAGGTGCCGCGCCTGGACCTTATCGCCGAGCTGTTCGATGGCTTCGGGCGACGGGCCAATCCAGGTCAGTCCGGCATCGATCACCTTGCGGGCGAACTCTGCGTTCTCGGACAGGAACCCGTAGCCGGGGTGGATGGCGTCGGCTCCCGCGCGCGTTGCCGCGGCCAGGACCTTGTCCATGTCCAGGTAGGAGTCAGCAGCCGTGCTGCCGCCCAGGGCGAACGCTTCGTCAGCGAGACGGACATGGAGTGCATCCCTGTCCGGATCGGCGTAGACGGCGACCGTGCCGATGCCCTCGTCGCGTGCGGCCCGGATAATCCGGACGGCGATCTCTCCGCGGTTGGCAATCAGGACCTTGCCCAGTGGGGCGGGGGTGTTCTGGCTCATGAAATGCACTGGCTCCTTTGATCTCTTGGGAGCGTAGCGCGGTTTTGTTGTCTCCCGCCATAAACCGTGCTGTTTCTGCGTGGGGCGACGGCTTTCGTTGTGGGGACCCTACAAAGGTGTCGCCCAGCCCGGAGACATGTTTGCGTCTGTGGATAACTCCGGCTCCGCCGGACCAGCAGGTAGAAGTGGGGGCTGCGCCTACCCAAGCCGCTCCCGCCGTCGTTGTCCGGGCCTTTCCTGATCTCCGAGGCGCGGGACCTTGGGCTCAGTGATGGGCGGCTGCGGGCATCAGACCTCCGGATCCCGAGCCGGGGGATCCGCGTGCCGCGTTTGTCCGGCAATGCCGGTGATGACGGGGACCTCACGGCCCGGGCGAGGCCGTACCTCGAGCTCCTGCCCGATGCTGTCCTCAGCCACACAACTGCGGCGAGGCTGCACGGGATGCCGCTGCCGGCGTTATACCGGCACGAGTCGGTGCTGCACCTGGCGCGGGAACCGGCGAAGCCCGCTGCGAGACGCAGGCACATCCGGGGTCACCGGCTGGCGCTCCGTTGAGGGGACATCCTCAGCCCCCTGCCGGGGATCCGTGTCACGTCGCCCGCGCGGACATGGTTTGACCTCGGCGGAGTGCTGCCGCTTCCCGCGCTGGTCGCCGCGGGCGACTGGCTGGTCTCGGCACATGGACGCAGCTTCGGGTATCCGCGGCAAGCCCTGGTGGCGCTGAACGAACTGCAGGACTTCGTAGCGGAGCTGCGGGGCGTGCCGGGAATCCGCACTGCACGGATCGCTGTCGGTCTTTTGCGGTCCGGGGTGGACTCACCACAGGAAAGTTACCTTCGCCTTATGCTGCAGAAAAACGGCCTGCCGGAGTTCCGGCCGAGCTGTCCACTGCTGGACGGAGCCGGCCGTCCTGTGGTGTGGGCCGACCTCGGCTGTCCGGAGTTCCGCACCTGTGTGGAGTACGACGGCGAACACCACCTGACCCGCGAACAGCAGTTGAGGGACCACAACCGGGACCTCCTGGTACGCGAGCTCGGATGGCACCAGGTCAAGGTTTCGAGCGGGGACATGCAACGCGGCAGCAGCTGGGTTGCGGCGAAGGTGGCCCGCGGACTCAAGCTCGGGGGCTGGATCCCGGAGGGGTGACCCGCTGGGAGGTTGAGGGGCTGGGACAGACCTGTATGTACGTAACCTTCGGTGAGATAACGCAGCTTAGAAGGGGTCCGCGGGAAGTCTCGGTGCGATATCGCTGCTCTGGGGCAACCAGAGGGACATTATCTGCACGAGGGTTGGGCACAGAGGGCTCTAAGGGACGTTATCTGCAAAAAGGTTGGGCCGGAGGTTGCCAGCGGTGGGTTTCGGGACGCGGGCAGCGGCGCGGAACGTGCCTGAAACCGGCCACGCCAGCTCACCCCGGCGCCGCTAGCTCGCCCGGCCACAGAGCCGCGCCAGCTCACCCCGGCTCGCCCGGCCCACCGGCCCCGGTGCAGCCCCGGCCACCGAAGCGGCCTACTTCCAGAGCGAAGTAACCCCGACGCCGGCACTGGCCAGCAGATGGCGAAGCGTCGAGACCGAAAGCCCCACGACGGCATGCGGATCACCAACAACCTTCTCGATGAAGGCACCGCCCAGGGAATCGATCGTAAAGGAGCCGGCAACCTGCAGCGGTTCACCGGTGGCGATGTAAGCCTCGATCTCGTCGTCGAGCAGCTTGGCGAAGTGGACCTCGGCCGAGCTGACGGCACCAAGGGTGGCACCGGAACCGTCTTCGTCGGTGTCGCGGCAGTCCACCAGCCAGTGGCCGGTGTGAAGGACGCCGTAGGTGCCGCTCATCCGCCGGATCCGTTCGCGGGCGACGTCGGCCTCCCACGGCTTCCCGTGTGCCTCGCCCTGGAACTCAAACACCGAGTCGCAGCCCAGGACCAGGGCACCTTCGGCTTCGGGGAGCGATGCCACTGCTTCGGCCTTGGCGCGGGCCAGCAGCAGTGCGGTGTCGTGCGGGTCGGTGAGGCCGTAGCGGGCAGTTACCGCGTCCTCGTCGACGTCGGACACCATCACCCGATGGGCTATGCCTGCATTGTCGAGCAGCTTGGTGCGGGCCGGGGATGCGGAAGCAAGAATCAGTTCAATCACGCCTCCAGCCTAATGGCCGAGAAAACTAAGAACGGCCGCCCCAGCAGTGGGACGACCGTTCTTTTGAAAGTGCGAGCAGGAAAAACCTTACCCTCTGGACGCGGATCCTGCAGGAACGGATGAGGAGGAAGCGTCCTCCTGCGCAGGAAGTTCCGAAGGATCGGGTGTAATCGTTTCAGAATCGTCGTCGAACGGGTCGCCGTTGCGCTTGGCGTTGTACAGCTCCGGCAGCAGCAGGCCGTTGCGCTTGGCAACGATGGTCGGCACAACAGTCTGTCCGGCCACGTTCACCGCGGTGCGTCCCATGTCCAGGATCGGGTCGACGGCCAGCAGGAGCGCCACGCCTTCGAGCGGCAGCCCCAGAGTTGAGAGCGTCAGGGTGAGCATGACGACGGCGCCGGTGGTTCCGGCGGTTGCCGCGGAGCCCAGGACTGCAACGACGGCGATCAGCAGGTACTGCCCGATGTTCAGGTCGATGCCGAAGAACTGTGCCACAAAGATCGCCGCGATGGCCGGGTAGATCGCCGCGCAGCCGTCCATCTTGGTGGTGGCACCCAGCGGCACGGAGAAGGAAGCATACGCACGGGGTACACCGAGGTTTCGTTCGGTGACCCGCTGCGTCAGGGGCAGGGTACCCACCGAGGACCGGGAGACGAAGCCAAGCTGGATGGCCGGCCAGGCGCCGGAGAACCATTGGCGGACCGAGAGGCCATGCGCCTTGATGAGCACGGGGTAGACCACGAACAGGACGATTGCCAGGCCCAGGTAGATGGCCAGCGTGAAGGTGCCCAGGGATCCGATGGTGTCCCAGCCGTAGGTTGCGACAGCGCGGCCGATCAGGCCAACGGTACCCAGCGGGGCCAGACGGATGATCCACCACAGGACCTTCTGGATAACGGCCAGCGCGGAAGCGTTCAGCGCCAGGAACGGTGCGGCAGGCTTGCCGACCTTGAGGGCAGCTATGCCGACGGCGATTGCGATGACCAGCACCTGCAGCACGTTGAAGTTCAGAGTGGTCGTCAGGGTTTCGCTGGTGGAGGCGGTCAGGCCCAGGAAGTTACCCGGGATCAGGCCGGTGAGGAAACCGATCCAGCTGCCGGTGCCGCCGTCGTACCCGTCAGGGGCGGTGGCATCAGCGTTGGCGCCGGGCTGCAGGATCACGCCAAGCGCGATGCCGATTGCGACGGCGATCAGTGCAGTGATGGCGAACCAGAGCAGCGTCTGCCAGGCCAGGCGCGCAGCATTGGAAACCTGGCGCAGGTTGGCGATGGAGCTGACGACGGCGGTGAAGATCAGGGGAACGACGGCGGCCTTCAGCAGCGAGACGTAGCTCGAGCCGATGGTCGACAGCGTGGTGGTGAGCCAGTTGGGTTCGCCGCCGACGGTGCCCATGTTCTTCGCCAGCAGGCCCAGGCCAAGGCCGATCAGCAGGGCAGCGATGATCTGCGGACCAAAGGAGGTGGCCCAGCGTGGAAGCCTGCGCCGGGTCTCGGCGGCGGCGGGGGACTGTGGGGTTGTCTGTGGTGATGTCACCCGTCGATGCTAGACGGGGTTTCTTAGCAGAGCCTTTTTGAGATTGCGAAATGTTACGGTCCGCGGAGTTGGTCATCCCTGGAATTGCGAGCCGAAAACGCGTTCTGTGGCGCGGGACCGCGGATGTCCGCCCTTATTCCCGTGGGCGCTGTGACGATTGTCCCACTGGAGAACCATCCATGGCAGCAAAAACGCCCGGCCGGAAACCCGGCCGGGCGTTCAGGCAGGCGCTAGTTTTCCAGCAGCGCCCGGCGCAGGGTGTCCAGGCCTACCGAACCCAGACGCAGGGCGCGGGTGTGGAAGGTCCGCGCGTCGTAGGCGTCGCCTTCGCGGCTGCGCACTTCGTCGCGGATCTGCTCCCAGAGGCGCTGGCCCAGCTTGTAGGCCGGTGCCTGTCCCGGCCAGCCGAGGTAGCGGGTGAACTCGAAGTTCAGCTGGCCTTCGGAGATGGCGATGTTCTGCTTCAGGAAGTCATATCCCTTCTCCGGAGTCCAGGTACCTGTGCCCCAGCGCTCGGGGATTTCAAGTTCCAGGTGCACGCCGATGTCGAAGACCACGCGGGCTGCGCGCATACGCTGGGCGTCCAGCATGCCCATCCGGTCCCCGGGATCGGAGAGGTAGCCGAGCTCCTCCATCAGCCGCTCGGCGTACAGTGCCCAGCCTTCGCCGTGGCCGGAGACCCAGCAGACGTTGCGGCGCCAGCTGTTCAGGGTTTCCCTGGCCGCAGTGGCCGTGGCGATCTGCAGGTGGTGGCCCGGAACGCCCTCGTGGTAGACCGTGGTGGTTTCCTTCCACGTGGTGAACGTGTCTTCGCCCTCGGGGACGGACCACCACATGCGGCCGGGACGGGAGAAGTCCTCGGACGGACCGGTGTAGTAGATGCCGCCCTCGTTGGTGGGCGCGATCATGCACTCAAGCCGGCGCATGGGCCCGGTGATTTCGAAGTGTGTTTCGGAGAGCTCCGCGACGGCGCGGTCGGAGAGTTCCTGCATCCAGGCCTGCAGCTCGGCGGTGCCGTGCAGCTGGCGCTCGGGATCGGCGTCGAGCAGTTCCATGGCTTCGCGGACGGAGGCGCCTTCCTTGATCTGGTTCGCCACCTTCTCCTGCTCGGCAATGATGCGGTCCAGCTCTGCCACGCCCCAGGCATAGGTCTCTTCCAGGTCCACGGCTGAGCCGAGGAACTGGCGGGAGAAGAGCGCATAGCGTTCCGCACCGACGGCGTCCTTTTCCGGCGCCGCGGGCAGCAGCTCGGTTTCCAGGAAGTTCACCAGCGAGCGGTAGGCGGCACGGGCGCCGTCGGAGTTTTCCTTCAGGGCAGCCTGCAGCTGCTCGGGCAGGGCGGAGCCGTCCGGAAGCTTGGCGCCGGAGGTGTAGGCGTCGAAGAATCCACCGTCCTCGGCATACTTCGTGGCCTGTTCCATGACGATCTTCACCTGGCGGCGGGCCGCAATCCGGTCCTGCTCGGCACCGCTGCGCAGCGAGGTGATGTACCCGGCGACGGCGTCGGGAACGTTGTGCAGGCGGCCGCAGATGTGTTCCCAGGCCTCCACGGTGTCCGTGGGCATGAGGTCGAAGATGGCCCGGATGTCCTGCGCGGGGGACGCAATGTTGTTCAGGTCGGCCAGATCCCAGCCGGATGCATGGATTTCCAGGGCCAGCCCAAGGCGTTCGCGCATGGCGTCCAGGGTTACGCGGTCGACGTCGTCCGCAGGCTGGAGGTCTTCCAGCCGCTCAAGGGTTTCGCGCATGGCCTCGGCCATGGATTCCAGCCCGGCGGGGGAGTAGTCGGCGTACTCCGTTTCATGGCCGGGAATGCCCAGGGAAGTCGCGAAGGAAGGATCCAGGGAGAGGAGGTTCTCCGTGAAGGCTTCGGCGACGGCATCAATCGCGGTGGGCATGCGCGAGGCGGCGTTGGACAGGGTATCTGATGAGTTTGTCTGTTCAGTCACACGTCCGAGCGTAGCGCGTCAGCGGTAGCTGCGCCGCCACGAACCTGGCCCTGGCATGGGCTGCAGGCTCAGCGCACGGCGCCGGGTCCATGCCCTGCGGTTGCGCGCTGGATCCAGCCCGGACGCGGATCCGCTGGCCTGGACAGAGTCCGGGGAACCGGCGCCCAGGCCAATAACGACGGCGGTCAGCGCCGCGAGTTCTTCCTCCGTCGGGTTGCCGGAAAGAACCTGCAGCAGGGGCTCGGGCGGGGCCTGGAAAGCGGGGGTGCCGTCTGGCTCGAAAATGCTCACAGCGGAATGTTCCCGTGCTTCTTGTGCGGCAGAGTGGCACGCTTTTCACGCATGACCCGCAGTCCGCGGATCAGCTGCAGCCGCGTTTCGGACGGCGCGATCACGGCATCCACGTACCCCAGTTCTGCCGACTGGTAGGGATTCAGCAGTTCTTCTTCATACGCGGTGATGTAATCCTGGCGGGCTTCCTCTACGTCGCGCCCGTCGGCTGCGGCAGCTGCAAGCTGGCTCCGGTAGAGGATATTCACCGCCCCCTGCGCCCCCATGACGCCGATCTGTGCGGTTGGCCAGGCAAGGTTCAGGTCCGCGCCCAGCTTCTTGGAACCCATGACGATGTACGCGCCGCCGTAGGCCTTGCGGGTGATGACGGTCAGCTTGGGAACTGTCGCCTCAGCGTAGGCATAGAGCAGCTTGGCTCCGCGGCGGATGATGCCCTGGAACTCCTGGTCCTTGCCGGGCAGGAAACCGGGCACGTCCACGAAGGTCAGGATGGGGATGTTGAACGCGTCGCAGTGCCGGACAAACCGGGCTGCCTTTTCCGAGGCGGCAATGTCCAGGGTGCCGGCAAACTGCAGCGGCTGGTTGGCCACCACGCCTACCGTGTGCCCCTCCAGGCGGCCGTAGCCAATGATGACGTTCGGGGCGTAGAGGGCCTGCATCTCCAGGAAGTGGGCGTCGTCCACCACCTGTTCGATGACGGTGCGCATGTCATACGGCTGGTTCGCCGAGTCGGGGATGAGCGCGTCCAGGGCCAGGTCGCCGTCGTTGGTTTCTTCGTCCTGGTCGAAGGGTGCCAGGGGAGCTTCGGCGAGGTTGTTGCTGGGCAGGAAGTCCAGCAGCTCGCGGACAAAGTCCACGGCGTCCTCTTCATCCGAGGCGAGGTAGGTGGAGGTGCCGGTGGTGGCATTGTGCTGGCGGGCGCCGCCGAGGGTTTCCATGTCCACGTCTTCGCCGGTGACTGTCTTGATGACGTCGGGGCCGGTGATGAACATGTGGGAGGTCTTGTCCACCATCACGACGTAGTCGGTGAGGGCGGGGGAGTACGCGGCGCCGCCGGCGGAGGGACCCATGATCAGGGAGATCTGGGGTACGACGCCGGAAGCGTGGACATTGTTGCGGAAGATATCGGCGAACATTGCCAGGGAAGCAACACCTTCCTGGATGCGGGCGCCGCCGCCGTCCAGGATTCCGACGACGGGGCAGCCGTTGCGGAGCGCAAACTCCTGGACCTTGACGATCTTCTCGCCGTTGACCTGGCTCAGGGAGCCGCCGTAGACGGTGAAGTCCTGGCTGTAGACCGCCACGGGCCGGCCGTCCACTGTGCCGTAGCCGGAGACCAGGCCGTCGCCCAGGGGCTTCTTCTTTTCCATGCCGAACGCTGTGGAACGGTGCACGGCCAGGGCGTCGAATTCAACAAACGAGCCTTCGTCCAGCAGCAGGTCAATGCGCTCTCGGGCCGTGTGCTTCCCGCGGGCGTGCTGCTTCTCAACAGCTGCCTCGCCGGAAGGAACCCGGGCCTGGGCCTGGCGGCGCCGGAAGTCGGCGATCTTCCCGGCGGTCGTCTGCAGATCGATGTCCTGGTCGATGCTCATTTACTCTCCGGTGCTGGGTCTGACGGATGGCAGGTGGATCGCCACCCCAAGGGCCGCACAGCCGGTTCAGTAGGTTTCTTACAAGCGTGCGGGCGATTCACCCAGTCTAGTGAGGACCAACACGCATGCCGGGTGTAGGAAACCTACAATTTGTGTCTGCGTGCCTTGGCCTGCCTGAAGCTGCCGGCGGGTTGACAACCGCAGACTGGCCGGACACTCGCAGGAAACTTGCGGACTACTTGGAGCAGTCCGTCTCCATACCCTGTTTAGGCGCGTGGGGCACACGTAGTCTCGACGAAAGGCGCCCAGTCTCCGGATCCTCTCTGACACACGCAGTACAGACGATTGCGAGGAGCAGGTCATGCACAGAATCCGCCTCTTCCGGTTTCACATTCTCTCCTTTACGGCCATCCTCGCGTTGCTGGTCCTCGGCATAGCCGGGCCGGCCCAGGGGGCGGCCGCACCCGCCCAGGTGGGGCTCCTCCGGGCGGGAAGGTAACCCTCTGCCACGCAACGTCGTCCGCCTCGAATCCTTACGTTTCAATCACTGTGGACCCGGCATCTGTCTATAAGCAGGGACACGATTCCCATGCAGGGGACATCATTCCGCCGTTCGAGGACTATCCGGGCAGTGCCGCGTGGGCTGACCCCTACAACCAGGCGGTCCTGGCCAACGGCTGCAAGGCTCCGCCTCCGTGTCCCACCCCCACCCCGACCCCGACGCCGACGCCCACCCCGACGACGCCCACCCCAACTCCAACGCCAACCCCCACGCCGGAGACCACGACGCCGACGCCGACGCCCACCCCGACGACGCCCACCCCAACTCCAACGCCAACCCCCACGCCGGAGACCACGACGCCGACGCCGGAGACGACAACCCCCACGCCGGAAACGACCTCCCCAACCGCGACTGATACGGGCACCGGTACGCCGACCGGCACGGCAACCCAAAGCGGAACCGGCACAACGACGCCGACCGGAACCGGCGGTGGCGCAACCGGCGGCGGCGCTGCCGCTGATTCGTCCTCCTGCGTCTGTCCCGCTGCTGCGGGCAGCACTTCAGGTCCAGGCGGTGCAGCTGCAGGTGGCGACGGGGCTACGGCCGGGTCGACTGCCGGGAACACCGGGGGGCGCTGTAACAACGGCCCCGGGCGGAACCCTTCGTGGCCCCGGTGGCTGCGTCACCCAGACTGCCCTTGCTGATACGGGGATCGAAGGTTCGTCCTCATCCACCGGGCTGATGGTTGTAGCGCTCGGCGCGCTTATTGCCGGGGCCGCAGCTCTGGCGCTGACGATGCGTCCGAGAGGAAACCACAGCTAGTCCTAACCGGGGCGCACCCGCGGATGTTACTGGCGAGTAACATTTTCTCCGCGGGTGCATTACCCTGTCCGTATGACTTCGAACACAGCATCCTCCTCTCCGCGTTCGCTGGCCGGACGTACCATCCTGATGTCCGGCGGCAGCCGGGGAATCGGCCTGGCCATCGCGCTGCGGGCGGCTGCGGACGGGGCCAACGTCGCGATGCTCGCCAAGACCGGCGAGCCGCACCCCAAGCTGGAAGGCACCGTCTACACCGCGGCCGAACAACTGGAAGCTGCCGGCGGAAAGGCCCTGCCGATCATTGGCGACGTGCGCCGCGACGAAGACGTCGAGAATGCCGTGGCTGCCACAGTGGAGCAGTTCGGTGGAATCGATATTGTGCTGAACAATGCGTCAGCCATCGACCTGCGCAAGACCGACGACGTGACCATGAAGAGTTACGACCTCATGCAGGACATCAACGCACGCGGAACTTTCCTGCTGTCCAAGACTGCGCTGCCGGCCCTGCGCGAATCGGACAACGGGCACATCCTGACTCTGTCGCCACCGCTGAACCTGGACCCGAAATGGGCGGGCAGCTACCTGGCCTACACCATGGCCAAGTATGGAATGTCCCTCACCACCCTCGGCTTGGCAGAAGAACTGAGGAAGGACGGCATTGGCGTGAATTCGCTGTGGCCGTGCACGTCCATCGACACCGCAGCCATACGGAACATGCCCGGCGGCTCCGAACTGGCACGGGTATCCCGCAGTGCAGACATCATGGCCGACGCCGCGCATGCCATTTTGACGCGCTCCGGCCGTGAGGCGACCGGCAACTTCTATACGGATGAAGAGGTGCTGCGCCAGGAAGGCGTCACGGACTTCACGAAGTACAGCCTGGGCGCCCCGGAAGACAAGCTGATGGCGGATTTCTTCCTTTAACCCGGGAGCGCTGCCAGCGGGTCCCAAAGGGAGTGGGGGAGGGGGCGCGTAAGATCGAAAGCATGCACCTGCACTACTCCAGCATGGAGCGTCCGCCCCTGGAGCCGGAGCGTCTCCGTGCAAGCCTCGTAGCACCGGTCGGCCCGCTGGCACGCCTGGACGTTATTGCCGAAACCGGCTCAACCAATACTGATCTGGCAGAGTTCGCACGGCTGGTGCCGTCCGAGTACCCGGACATGTCCGTGCTGACGGCTGAGCTGCAGACCGCAGGGCGCGGCCGTATGGGACGCTCCTGGCAAGCTCCGGAGCGGTCCTCGCTCTTCGTCAGCGTGCTGCTGCGTCCCGTTAATCCCGCCGGGCGGCCACTGCCCACGCAGTCTTACGCATGGTTGTCCCTGCTGGCAGCACTGTCGCTGACCAAGAGCGTGGCAGCGCGGACCGGCGTCGCCCCCCGCCTCAAATGGCCTAATGACGTACTGGTTGACGGACGCAAACTGGCCGGGGTCCTGGCGCAGCTGGTCCCGGATAGCTCAGGCAACCCTCCCGCCGTCGTGGTTGGTGTGGGCCTGAACGTCTCATTGACGGATGAGGATCAGCCCGTTCCCACGGCCACGAGCCTGCTGATGGAGTACGCCTCAACCACGGACCGGAACGTCCTGCTGCAGGATTTCCTGCTCCAGCTGAACCTGGACTACCGCGCCTTCTGCGCCGTTGACGGCGACGCCTCGGCACCCTGGTCCGGGGACGGATCCCTGCGGGACAACATCGCCGAGCGGATGGTGACCCTCGGCCAGAGGGTCCGTGCGCATCTTCCCGGCGGCGGTGAGGTAGTAGGCCGTGCCGTCGAGCTTGCTGCCGACGGCGGACTGGTGATCGTCGACTCGGAGGCCGGAGTCCGGCAGGCCATCACGGCAGCCGACGTCATCCACTTGAGGCCGTCAGAAGCATGAGTGTTCGATTCCCCGGATTCCGGTGCGGATGAGGCTGGAGCCCGGCGAACAGGTGATCGTTTCGGCACGGCCCCACGCAGGGCCGTTGGCTGGACCTGTCCTGCTCGCTGTGGTTGCTTGTGCTGCCGGCGGATTTGTGCTCGGTTATCTGGGCAGGGACAGTGCTCCGTCAGAGCTGCTGGACTGGGCGCCGGTGCTGGGTCCCGCAGTCGTTCTGCTGGTGTTTCTGGTCCTGCTGAGGTTTTCCGTCCCGGCCGTGCTGCGCTGGAACACGACCCGCTACGTTCTCACCAACCGCAGGATGATCCACCGCCGCGGCGTACTGAGACGGCGCGAACACGACCTTCCCCTCGCCTCGGTCTATCAGCTGGAAGCGAGGCAGGGGATACTGCAACGCATGCAGCGTGCCGGGACCCTGCGCGTGGACCTGGGGAGAGGGAGGGTTATCGACTACCCGTCGGTTCCGGAAGTGCACAGGTTCAAGTCGATTGTGTTGGCCACCATAGAAGACCTGCCGATGACCGTTATGTTCGATGGTGTAGATATTGAAGGAAGCGCGGTCTACGAAGACGAATGGAGCACCGATGAGTGAGCAGGGCCAGGACGCACCGGACGGTGCCGCCGAGCCCGAGCCGCTGACACTGTCGATGAATGCGGTGCCGATGCCGGAGAAACCAGTCAATCCGGACGCGTCGGGAACGATCGACCGTGAAGACGTGCGCCGGCTTGAGGCGCAGCTGATTGGCGGGCCCCGCACGCTCAAGCGGCGCGAGGCCGCCGCCGGCGCCGGCGTCTCCCTGCTCTCTGCCCGCAAGCTCTGGCGGGCCATGGGTTTCCCAAACCTTGACGACGACGCCGTGTTCTTCACCGAGGCCGACCGCGACGCGCTGAGCACCGTGATCCAGCTGGTCCGTGACGAGCAGCTGACCGAAGAAGCGGCAATCTCCATCATGAGGTCCATCGGTCAGATGACCGACCGCATGGTGGTGTGGCAGATCGAAGCCCTGGTCGAGGAAATGGTGGTTCAGCGCGGGATTACCGACGCCGAGGCACGCAAGAAGCTTGTGGCCGCGCTTCCGGACCTGATTGAGCCGCTTGAAAAGACGCTGGTCTATGCCTGGAAACGGCAGCTGAACGCCGCGATCCAGCGGCTCGCGCTCCGTGCCGAAGCCGGGCTGGCCAGCCATGAAGGGGAAACGGACGACAACCCGCTGCCGCTGGCCCGCGCCGTCGGCTTTGCTGACCTGGTTTCCTACACCAGCCTCTCGCGCCAGATGAATGAGAAGACCCTGGCGCAGATGGTGCAGCGTTTCGAGCACAAGTGCTCCGAGATCATCTCCGTGGGCGGCGGCCGGCTGGTCAAGACAATCGGTGACGAAGTGCTCTTCAACGCCGAGACCCCTGAAGCCGGAGCTGAAATCTCCCTGGCTCTGGCGAAGGCGTTCACCGAGGATGAGCTGCTGCCGTCGGCACGTGTGGCCATGGTGTGGGGCCGGGTGCTCTCCCGGCTCGGCGATATTTACGGGCCCACCGTAAACCTCGCTTCTCGGCTGACTTCGCTCGCCGAGCCCGGCACAGTGCTGACTGATGCTTCAACCGCCGCAGCGCTGCGCAACAACGACCGCTTCATCCTCATTCCGCACTCTCCGCGCAACGTACGCGGGTTCGGGGAGATTCACCCCGTGACCCTGGCCCGCGGCACCGGTCCGGGACTGGTCCTGGACTAGGGGTTTCCCGGCGGCTCGACCGGGGACGTTTGCCGGGCTGATCCGGTCATTCCTGGTCGTGTGCGGGCTGCTTGGACCGGATGCAGGGCGGCGGCGACGTTCCTCGGCGGCCGTGTGCGTATGACTTCGTCTGGTTCGTTCGTTCGTTCATCCGGGCCCGCTGCCGAGCTGAGCTGGACGCTGGCCTGCCGTTACGGTCCTTGGCGGCGGCGGCGGCGGCGGCGACGTCGGTGTGGGATTGGATCCCCGGGCTCATTTGCTCCACTTTGGGACATGCCTCCGTTTGGGGCAGCTTGGCGCGGGCATTTCCCTGCCTTTTGGGACAATCCTCCCTAACGGGACACCCTCGGACTCCGTTTTCCGCCAGCTTAGGGACTTCCCTGCCGGTTTGGGACTTTCCTGCGCGGCGCCACGGAAGGAAAGTCCCAAAGTGGCAGGCATGTCCCAAGACGGAGGGAAAGCACCGCGGCTGCGCGGCCGCACCCGGCAGGGGTCCTGGGCGAGTGTTGCCGGGTGGATCTTCCTGTGCTCCGGGTCGGAGGCTAGGCGGATCGGCCTCTGTTATCCATTGTCGCGATAACGCCATTTTCGAAGACGCTCGTTCGTCCTGTGGCGCAATAACGTCGCTTTCACAACCTGAAAACGACGTTATTGCAGCAAAGGATTCTGTGACGGGTTCCTAAACGGCCTTATCTCACCACTGGATGAACGCCCCAGCCCGGCAGACCTCCGCAGTCGGCACCTTGCGGACGGAAGAGTCACGGCTCCTTCAGCCGCGTGCCAAGAGCAGCCACAGCCTCGGTGGCCCCGACTGGCCCGGCCCCGACCGGCCACACCCCGACCGGCCCCACCCCGACCGGCCCGGCCCCGACCGGACCGGCCCCCGACACCAGCCGGCCCCGACACCAGCCGCAGCGCCCCGTACACACGGATTCAGCACCATCCGGAATCACAGCCCACCTGGATTAGACAGCAACCTTAACTTTTTGGGCAGGAACCTTAGCTATATGCGACACTAAGTCCGTCTGCCTGCCGTTCTGCCACTGCCGTGCGACTGGACACCGTACATACAGGGCGCTGGAAGCCGGCAAGGTCTTGGGGAACCGCAACAGGGGGAAGCACGTGTCAGCATTGAGGGGGGCTGTGCCCGCGCGTCTGCGTGCGCACCGGAAAGCCATCTCGGCCGGCGCAGCCGTGGCAGCAGCAGGCGCTCTGGTCGCCACTGCGATCCTTTACCCCGGTTTCGCCAGCGCTGACGTGGACCTGAACGACGGCGGTGTCTGGGTCACCAACCAGACCCAGGGCATGGTGGGCCACCTCAACTACCCTTCGAGGATGCTCGACGGCGCCTATGCCTCAAACAGCGACCGCTTCGATGTCACCCAGCACGAAAAAACCGTCTTCCACACCAACTCGGACCAGGCCAAGGTTTCGCCCGTAGACGTGGCCAACGTGGCACGCGGCACCGAAGTGCAGCTCCCGGCGTCGGCCGTCCTTAGCCAGGGCGGCACCGCCGTGGCCATAACCGACCCGGCGACCGGAAGCGTCTGGCTGACCAGTACCGGGTCCCTTCCCTTCTTCAGCGAAACCGAGGCAGAGCCGGTACTGGAGAACTCGCCTGGTGCCGCCGCTGATGTATCGCCCGAAGGGACGGCGGTGATCGCTGACCCGCGCGGCGGCCGGATCCATACCTATGACGTAGCCGCTGACGGCAGCTACGGTGAACCGAAAACCACGGACGTCGAGGAGCTTCAGGGCTTTGGCGACGTTCAGGTGGCCGCGGTGGGGAACAAGCCGGTGGCGTTCGATGCCGAATCGGGAACCCTGCTGCTCCCGGGTGGGCGCAGCGTTGGCTTCGCAGACACCCGCGGCGCGCAGCTTCAGGATTCCGGCCCCGAGGCGGACTTCGTTGTCCTGGCCACGGGAACGTCCCTGATCAAGCAGCCGCTGAACGGGTCCGAAGCCACTGTCACCGAGATTGGCGACGCCGGTACCCCCGCGCCGCCGGTGCTTGTCGACGGCTGTGTGCACGCAGCCTGGACCGGGGCAGGTACTTACCTGCGCGACTGCGCAGATGATACGGACGACGTCCGCGAGGACATTCCGGGCGTGGGTGCTTCCTCCGAGCTGGTCTTCCGAGTCAACCGCTCCGTGGTGGTGCTCAATGACATCAACGGCGGCAACGTGTGGCTGGTGCTGGAGAACATGCAGCTGGTGGACAACTGGGGGGACGTCATCCCGCCCAAGCAGGAATCATCGGACGACGAAGAAGAATCTGCCAGCGAAAACCCGGTCAACACGCTCCCGGACCGCACCGCGGAAAACCGTCCCCCGGTGGCATCCGACGACCGCTTTGGCGTCCGCGCCGGGCGGACCACTATCCTGAACGTCCTCGACAACGACACCGATCCGGACGGCGACCTGCTCACTGTCCGGCCCGCCGGAGAGCAGCCGGCAGCCGGAACAGTCCAGGAAATCTACAACGGCGCCGGTCTGCAGATCGTGGTGCCGCCCGAGGCGGCCGGTACCAGCTCCTTCAGCTACGAGGTGGCGGACGGCCGCGGCGGAACCGCGTCCGCTACCGCTACCGTGCAGGTGCTGGGCGCCGGAGAGAACAGTCCCCCTGAAGCTCGCCGGTCCACCAGGATCCTGGTGGAAGAGGGCAAATCCGTCAGCCAGAACATCCTTAATGACTGGATGGATCCAGACGGCGACGACCTGGTTCTCGTCTCAGCGGAACCGACCGCGGACGGCGACCAGGTCCGCACCCGCTCCGACGGACTCCTGACCTTCCGCGACATCGGCAAGACCCAGGGAGTCAAGGACGTTGCAGTCACTGTGTCCGACGGATCTGAAACCGCCGCCGGTACCGTGACGTTCGATGTCCGTCCCGCAGGGGTGCTGCCGCCGGTAACTAATTTCGACCACTTCACCGCCACCGTCGGGGAACCCGTGACGCTCTACCCGCTGCAAAATGACCTGGATCCGGCCGGCGGACAGCTCAGCCTGGCCAGGGTGAATGCCGAAGAAGAAGACGGTTCGGCGCTGGTCCCCAACTATGAGACCGGTGCCGTCTCGTTCACGCCTGCGGCGGCAGGCACCCACTACCTTGAATATCTGGTCACCAACGGGCCGCAGAGCGCCGGCGGCCTCATCCGCGTTGATGCCGCGGAGTCCGGCCGGCAGGGCGCCCCGGTGGCAGTCCGCGACGTAGCACTGCTGCCCCGCGGTGGAAGTGTGCTGGTGGATGTACTGGGCAATGACACCGACCCGACCGGCGGTGTGCTGGTGGTCCAGTCGGTCAACGCCGGAGCCAGTTCACCGCTGGACGTGGAGGTGCTGGACCACAACATCCTGCAGATCCACGACGTGCGCGGACTTCAGCAGCAGGGCACCATCCGCTACACCGTCTCCAACGGCACAGCCAGTGCCAGCGGCGAGGTCAGCGTGCTGCCCGTTGAACCGCCGGAGACGCTGCTGCCTCCCTCCGCCTCGGCGGACACCGCCACCGTCCGGGTGGGAGATGTTGTGGACATTGCCGTCCTGGACAACGATTCTTCGCCGACGGGCGACGAACTGACCCTGAACCCGGTGCTGGCCCAGGGCATCGATCCACTGGACGGACAGCTGTTCGTCTCAGAAAACACGCTCCGTTTCGTCGCGGGGGACACTGCCAAGACGGTGTACGCGATCTACGAGGTCCAGGATTCCACCGGGCAGAGCGACTCCGCGCAGGTGCGCATCAACATCCGTCCCCGCGATGACGAGAAGAACACCCCGCCGGTGCCTCGGAACCTGGAAGGCCGGGCGATCGGGGGAACCACCGTGCGCATCCCCGTTCCCCTGAACGGCCTCGACGCCGACGGCGACTCGGTGTTCCTGGACGGTATTGCGGCCGCTCCGGCCCAGGGGGCAGCTGTTCCCGGGCCGGATTACATCGACTACACAGCCTCTGCCTCCGGTGCCGGGACCGACTCCTTCACCTACACGGTGCGCGACCGGCTGGGACTGGTGAATTCGGGAACAGTCCGGGTGGGCATCGCTCCCGCTGCGGAGGCCAACCAGAAGCCCGTGGCCGTGAATGACGCCGTTACCGTGCGTCCCGGACGCGAAGTCGCCGTTCCGGTCCTGGAAAACGACTCGGACCCCGACGGCGACCCGATCTCCCTGGTCCCCGACGGCGTCACTACCCAGGCTGCCGGCATGGAGGTCCGGGCCGACGGTCCGCGGGTTCGCTTCACCGTGCCCGAAGAAGCAGGCACCTACAACGTGCGCTACGCAGTGAGGGACAACCGCGGCGGAACCGCCAACGGCAACGTCGCCGCTGTTTCGGACCCGAACGCTGAACTGCTGGCCCCCATTGCCCGCGATGACCGGGTGGAAGTCTCAGAGATCCGTGGACGCACTGCGGTGGATGCCGCCGTCCTGGACAATGACGAGGATCCCGACGGCGTAGCCGAAGACCTGGAGGTTTCCGTGGACCCGTCCCGGACCACGGCTTCCGTGGTGGGGGACAGCGTGCGGGTGGAGCTGCTCGAGGAAGCCCAGGCCATTCCCTACACCGTGCAGGACATGGACGGCGGCACGGCCACCGCAGTGCTCTGGGTGCCGGGCCTGAGCGCCCAGTACCCCACGCTGCGCAGCAGCGCCGTCCAGGAAGTGCAGGCGGGGGACACCCTGAACCTTGAACTGCGGGATCTGGTAGACGTGCGCGAGGGCAGGACACCGCGCATCACCGAAACCGCGAAGGTCAGCGCCATCGGCTCCTCCAACCGGGACACCTGGGTCACTGACGAAGACACACTCGCGTACACCGCCGACGAAGACTACGTCGGCATGGGGTCCATCACCTTCGAAGTCACGGATGGTACCGGACCGGATGATCCCGAAGGGCTCAAAACCACCCTCACCGTGCTGGTCAACGTGACCCCGCTGCCGGAGCAGAACCTGCCCCCGGCCATGAGCCCCGGTTCGCTGGAAGCCGCCAAGGGTGAGGACGCGCTCACGCTGGACCTGGCACCGCTGGCGTCCGATCCCAACCCGGAGGACGCCGGCAGGCTTTCATTCGCCCTGGCGGGCCCGGTTCCGGAGGGTTTTGAAGCCCGGCTTTCCGGCACTGTTCTCCAGGTCGCCGCCGCGGACGACGCCGCAGTCGGCACCCTGGGCCAGCTGGCCGTCACCGTTACGGACGGGCGCAGCGACCCGGTGCCCGGGCGTGTGGACCTCACTGTCCTCGCCTCCACCCGACCACTCCCGGTGGCTTCCGACGATTCAGTGGACGACGCTGTCCAGGGCCGTCCGGTAACAGTGGATGTGCTGGCCAACGACGACAATCCCTTCCCTGATACTCCGCTGCAGATCGTGGAAGCGACCGCTGACGGCAATGGAACCGCAGAAGTGCAGGGGGACTCGATCGTGGTGACCCCCGACGCCGAGTTCGTGGGCAGCATGAGCGTGCAGTACCGGGTGGAGGACAAGACCGGCCAGGCCGACCGGCAGGCGTCGGCCCAGATCCGGCTTTCCGTCCAGGGCCGCCCGGATCCGCCGTCGACTCCCGTTGTTGAAAGCACCCGGAGCCGCACGGTGGTCCTCGCCTGGGACCCGCCTGCCGCCAACGGCTCGCCCATCACCGGCTACACCGTTACCGGCAGCAGCGGCTTCACCCAGGAATGCCGGGCGACCACCTGCACACTTACCGGGCTGACAAACAACGTCGAATACACGTTCGCCGTCACCGCCACGAACGCCAACGGTACCTCCGACCCGTCCCCGCAGTCCGCTGCCGCCCGCCCGGACACGCAGCCTGCCCAGCCGGCCCCGCCGGTCCTGGCGTTTGGGGACAAACAGCTGGACATCTCCTGGACGGCACCGGCGAACGACGGGTCGCCCATTGAGAGCTACGACCTGCAGATTTCTCCGGCACCGCCCGGAGGCACCGCACAGAAAACCGTCCCTGCATCCATGACGCGCACCACCTGGACCGGGCTGTCCAACGGCACCAGCTACCGGGTTCGCGTGCAGGCACGGAACGCCGCACCGGAACCGTCCGGCTTCAGTGACTATTCCTCCCCGGAAGTACCCGCCGGAGCTCCCGCAGCTCCCGGTGCACCGACGACGGCCAGGGCCAACCCGGTAGGCGTGCAGAGCCAGCTCACTGTGGACTGGCCCGACGCCGCTGCCAACGGTGCCGACGTCACCGCCTACCAGCTCCGCGAGTTCCGTGGCTCAACGCTGGTCCGTACACATGAGGCCGGCGCCACCTCGAACATGACCATTCGCGTGGACAACTCGGAGCAGGACTACTCCTACTCGGCCCGCGCCAGGAACAAGGCGGGCTGGAGCGAGTGGGGGCCCGCCTCTGCACCCCGCCGTGCAGTAGGCATACCGGACGCACCGGCAGCTCCGGCACTGGCTGCGTCGCGCACCGGAGCCGAGGGACGAGCGCTCACCATTACCTTTACACCGCTCTCTGCCAGCGCACGCAACGGTGCGCGCGCCGAGGAAATCAGCTACCGCGCCAGCTTCAGCGACGGCCGGTCAATGATGGTTAGCAACGGACAGGAGATCACCGGTTTCGGCAACGGGGCCAGCGTCACCGCACAGCTCACAGCAGTGGTGAACTCCGACGGCTCCTCCTATGACAGCCCTGCTTCAGCGGCCTCGGGCGCGGTAAAGGTGTTCGGCAGCCCCGGAACGCCGTCGGCGTCGGGGTCTAACGGGGGACAGGGCAGCCGGACCGCCACACTGTCCTGGGGCCCGCCCGACCAGAACGCGCACGATGTTGCGCAGGTCCAGATCTCGGTCAACGGCGGCGGCTGGGAGAACGTGGGAGTTTCCGGCAGCCGCAGCGTCGGTGACGGCTACAACCAGGACCACGGCATCCGCGTGCGGGTCCTGAATTCCCAGGGAACCCCCGGACCCGAAGTGTCCGCGTCCGCCCGGACGGGCAGCCAACCGCCGCCGGCCACCTGGACCCTGACGGTGGGCAACCAGCTCTCCACGGGAGACCGGCGGACCTGCATGGACCCTGTGGGCTCCACCAACTACACGGGCGACCGCCGTTGCCTCGGAAACCACTGGGCCTACCACGGCGACCGCATCGACACCCGCTGCTACATCGTGCGCGGCGGCGGAGCCATCTGGTACCGCCAGCACTCCGGCCGCCCGGAAAACGACGGCCTGCACATCAAGGGCACGCACACCAGCTTCGGCAACAACCCGCCCGGCGGGATGGGCCGATGCTGAACCGGCTTCCACCACCTCGTCCGCACCACCTAGGGGAAACACCACCATGTCCATGACCGAAGAACAGGCCGCCTGGTTCGCCGAGACCTTCGCCCAGCTGGTCACCAACGTCGGCAAGGCGGTCCTGGGTAAGCCCCAGGCCGTTCGGCTGATCCTCACGTCCATGCTCGCCGAGGGCCACGTGCTGCTCGAAGACGCTCCCGGCACCGGCAAGACCATGCTGGCCCGCGCCCTGGCCGCCACCGTGCAGGGAACCACGTCCCGCATTCAGTTCACCCCGGACCTGCTGCCCTCCGACGTCACCGGCATCACCATCTACGACCAGAAAACCCAGGCGTTCGAATTCCACCGCGGCCCGATCTTCGCGAACGTGGTCCTGGCGGACGAAATCAACCGTGCCTCGCCCAAGACCCAGTCCGCACTGCTGGAAGTCATGGAAGAATCCCGCGTCACCGTGGACGGCACCACCTACACGCAGGAACGCCCGTTTATGGTCATCGCCACCCAGAACCCAATCGAGCAGGCCGGCACCTACCGGCTGCCCGAAGCGCAGCTGGACCGGTTCCTGATCAAGACGTCCATGGGCTACCCGGACCACGCCGCAACAGTGGAGCTGCTGGCAGGCTCCGCCACCCGGGACCGGACCACGGCGCTTGCCGCTGTCATCACGTCCGCGGCGGTGCGGGACATGGCCGACCTCGCCGCGACCGTGCACACCGACACCTCCGTGCTCGAATACATTGCACACCTGACCGCAGCCACCCGTGACGCACCCGAGACGAGGCTTGGCGTCAGCGTCCGCGGCGCGCTGGCCATGGTCCGGGCCGCGAAAGTCTGGGCCGCCTCGGAAGGCCGGAACTACGTCCTGCCCGACGACGTGCTGACGCTCGCCCCCAGCGTGTTTACCCACCGCCTGGTTATGGACCCGGAAGCTGAGTTTGCCGGAGCGACTGCCTCGGCCGTGCTGGAACAGGTCCTGGCTTCCACCGCCGCGCCGCAGCAGCGTGTGAACGCCTAGGCCCGGCACCGTGCCGCAAATCTCCGCGCTCCCTGCTGCCCTCCGGCGTGCCCTGCCGGCAGCATCCCGCAGCGTCACATCGCTGGGCTGGATCACGGCTGCCCTGGCGGCTGCGTTCTGGCTGGCCGGGGGCGTGCTGGGCTGGCGCGAGGCGCTGATCGCGGCACTGGCCCTGACCCTGGTGCTGGCATCCGCCGTCGCGTTTGTCACGGGGCGGCAGGCCTATGCCGTCCACCTGGACCTTGCGCGCACCCGGGTGGCGGTGGGGGATGACGCCGTCGGGTCCCTGACCGTCCGCAACCCCGGCGCGCGGCTGCTGCTGCCGGCCCTGCTGGAACTGCCCGTGGGGTCCTCCACCGCTGTCTTCGAACTGCCGCGTATGGCGCCGGGAGCCGAACACGAGGAACTCTTCCGGATCCCGACGCAGAAACGTGCCGTGATTGTGGTTGGTCCCGTCGAATCAGTGCGGCGGGATCCGTTTTGGCTCCTGGGCCGCCGGCTGCGCTGGACGGATCCCGTGGACCTTTTTGTGCATCCGCGGACGGTAAACCTGCAGGGTTCCGCCACCGGGTTCATCAAGGACCTTGAAGGGCTGCCCACCCGGGACCTGAGCACCGCTGACGTTTCCTTCCACGCGCTGCGCGAGTATGTTCCGGGCGATGACCGCCGGCACATCCACTGGAAAACCACGGCCCGCACCGGCACCCTCATGGTGCGCCAGTTCGAGGAAACCCGCCGATCCCACCTGGCCGTGGCGCTCTCCACCCGACTGGCCGACTACGGCAGCGCCGCAGACCTTGAACTGGCAATATCCGCCGCCGGCTCCCTGGGGCTGCAGGCTCTGCGCGAGCAGCGGGACCTGAGCATGCTCACCCAGGACGGAATCCTGCGAAGCGGAAGCGGGAGCATGCTGCTGGACGGTCTCACCCGGCTCGAAGGAACCGACCGCCGTGAGGGTACCCGTGAACTGGCTGCAATCACCACAGATGCCGTGCCGAACGCTTCAGTTGTCATCCTTGTCACCGGCACAACCCCCACCGCAGCGGAACTGCGCTCGGCGGCCGCCGCCATTCCGCCCGGCATCCGCTGCCTGGCCGTCCGCTGCGCCGAGGGAGAACCACCCGGGCGCCGGGACATCGCAGACCTGACCGTTTTGACGTGCGGCAGCCTTGATGACCTGCCGGCGCTGATCCGGAAGGGAACGGCATGAGCACAGAAACAAGGGCAAGTGTCCGCTCCCGGGAACGGAACCGCGAACGCACGCAGAAACCTGTCGGCGGGGACAGGTCCGCCCAGCTGCGCCGGGCACTGGAAGCGGGGGCCCTGGCGGTCCTGCTGGGCGCCGGTGTGCTTGGATTCGGTCCAAGCTTCGGCGGCGATCCGCGTTACCTGGCGGCCGGACTCGGCGGAGTGGTGCTGGGACTGCTCACGGCTGCTGCAGCGCTCGCCCGGAGGTGGGGGCCCTGGACCGTCACCGGAGCAGCAGCAGGTGGTTACCTGCTGCTCGGCTCGGCACTGGCTGCGCCGGTAGAGTCCGCGGCAGGCGTTTTGCCTACCCTCGCATCCCTGCGGGTGCTGGTGCTGGGCGCTGTGTTTGCCTGGAAAGACCTGCTCACCGTTGCCGCACCCGTTGGCACCGCCGGGGGCATGCTGGTAGTCCCCTTCCTGCTTGGCCTGCTTGCGGCGCTTGCAGCAGGCTTGCTGTGCTGGCGGGCCAGGGGCGCCTACTGGCCCGCGCTGCCCGTACTGGGGCTGTTTGCCGCGGGCATCGCCTTCGGCACCAAGGACGTCCCTCTGCCTGGCCTGCGTGCGCTGCTGCTTGCAGCCGGGCTGTTGGTATTCCTGTCCTACCGCCGCCGCTCGGTGCAGGAGACCTCCGCGGCTCCGCAGGCAGCACTTGGATCAGCGCCGGCCCGGGCTGCCCGCCTGCGCCGCCGGATCTACGGTGCCGCTGTGCTCGCCGGTGCAGCAGCGCTGTCCCTGGCCGCAGCCCCGCTGCTGGGCGTCGACGCCGAGCGCAAAGTGCTTCGCGACGTCGTCGAGCCGCCTGTGGACCTCTTCAACTTTCCCAGCCCGCTAACCGACTTCCGCCGCTACGTTAAGGACAACGCGGAGACCGCACTGTTCACCGTGGAGGGCCTGCCGGAGGGCCAGCGGATTCGGCTTGCTGCGATGGATGCCTATGACGGCGTGGTCTACAACGTGAGCGGCCAGGCTGCCGGCGGCTTTGCCCGGGTAGGTGACGCGGGCACGCTGGGTGCGGGTTCGGACACCGGAACGGAAGCCAGCCTGCGGTTCACCATCCAGGATTACACCGGTGCCTGGCTGCCTGCCGGAGGGAAGATCCGCGCCCTGGACCCGGCAGGCGACAGGGCACGGGACATTGCCGGCGGACTGTATTACGACGCCGGATCCGCCACACTGCTCTCCACCGCCGGCGTGCGCTCCGGAGACACGTATGACGCAGACGTGGTCTTCCCGGACCAGTACGACGACGCGCAGCTGGCACAGTACGGCTTCGCCCAGTCCGCCATGCCGCGGCTGCAGCAGGAACCCCCGATCATCGGGGCGAAGGCCGCGGAGTTCGCGGGGGAGGAAACCACCCCCATCCAGAGGGTTCGCCAGCTGCAGCAGATCCTCGCGACGGAAGGCTATTTCAGCAACGGCAAGGACGGCCAGACGCCGTCGCTGCCCGGGCACGGCGCCGCCCGGATGGTCAGTCTCCTTGATGCCGAGCAGATGGTTGGCGACGACGAACAGTACGCCGTGGCCATGGCCCTGATGGCCCGCAAGCTGGGGATCCCGGCCAGGGTGGTAATGGGCTTCTACCCGGACTGGGACGAGCTCGACGGGGCGCCCGCGAAGATCGAAATTACCGGCGACGATGTGCATGCCTGGGTGGAAGTCCAGTTTGAACGGGTGGGCTGGGTACCGTTTTTCCCCACCCCGGATGAGGACAATGAGCCTGTGCCCCCGCAGCAGCAGCCCAAGTCAACGCCCAAGCCGCAGGTGCTGCAGCCGCCGCCTCCGCCGCAGGAACCGGCGGAACTGCCCCCGGACACCGCAGCAGATCCGCAGGACGCGGAACAGAAGGACGAAGACCTGTGGGAGACAGTCTCCGGGTTCCTTCGGATTGCGGCAATCGTGGCCCTGCCGCTGCTGGTCCTGTTCGGACCGCTCCTGGCGATCCTGCTTTTCAAGCGCAGGCTCAGCCGCAAACGGCGGACTTCCGGAGGAACTGCGCAGCGGGTTGCCGGAGGCTGGCGCGAGGTGCTTGGGGCGGCAGCCGATCTGGGCGTGGCGGTCACGGGCCGAAGGACCCGGCGGGAAGAAGCCGCAGCCCTGGGCCGTGCCTTTCCCACACGCGCTGGTGCCACCACATCCCTGGCACGCCGCGCCGATGCAGGCATTTTCGGTCCGGGAAATCCCAGCGAGGAAGAAGTGCAGGACTACTGGCGGGAGGTCGAGGCCGTGAGGGAGTCCCTGACAGGCACCGCAGGCTTCTGGCAGCGCCAGCGCGCCCGCTATTCACTGCGCTCGGTCAGGCTTGAATCACGGCTTCAGCAGCCTCGGCGGACCGGACGACGGCGGGTGGCGGAATTCGCGGCGAACGCACGCGGCTCAGCCGGCCGTATGACCCGCCGCCGCGGCGATGCCCAGGGGCCTTCCAGTCCGTTAGGGTAATGGAGAGAACAGGTAAGACAGATCACTACAGTGAGCAGCTTCCGGATAGGGCGTGAATGAACTCCGACGAAAAGACATCTGAGCCCCTGGAACTCGAAGCGGTCTTTGGGTATGCCTCAGACCGCGGCCTGCGGCGGGAACTGAATGAAGACTCGCTGATTGCGGCTGACCCGGTGTTCGCCGTGGCAGACGGCATGGGTGGACATGAAGCCGGTGAGATAGCCAGCAGCATCTGCGTGCGGACGCTTGCCGATTCGCGGCTGGTGGGCGAACACCTGCCTGAGGTCCCTGCTGCCGAGATTGAGGAACTGCTGGCCAAAGCCGACCGCCAGATCCGTGAAGCCACCGGCGGACGGGCCGGAACCACCCTGACCGGCGCCATCCTGGTTCAGGAAGAGTCCCGTCCGTATTGGCTGGTCTTCAACGTAGGGGATTCACGGACCTACCGCGTTTCCCGCGGAGCCATGGAACAGATCACGGTCGACCACAGCGAGGTCCAGGAGCTCGTGGATCTTGGCCAGATCACCCCGGAGGAAGCGCTGGTGCATCCCCGCCGTCACGTGGTCACGCGGGCACTGGGCACCGGCAATGACACCAACGCCGATTTCTGGCTGATTCCAGTGGAGCCGGGAGACCGGCTCATGGTCTGCTCCGACGGACTTACCGGAGAAGTGAGCGACGGCCACATTTTCCAGATCCTCTCCTCCGTGTCCAACCCGCAGGACGCCTGTGCCGCCCTGGTACAGGCCGCTTTGCGCGCCGGCGGCCGGGACAACGTCACCGTGCTGGTGATCGACGCTGAAACCGGCTCAGGGAACCCGGATTCCGGTGCCATCACGCTCCCCGGCCCGGCAGTGGACAACGCCCGTGCGCCGGAGAACTCCGATTCAGGAAATGCCGCCGGCTCCGAGGCGGCGGGACCGGCAGAAAACGGGCAGTGATGGACGGACTGCGGTATCGGCAGGCCGCTGAGCCGGCGTGGCTGGTCCTGACCCGCGGCAGCCGGACGGCGATGCTGCCCGCGGAAAGCAGCCAGGAACGTGTGGATGAAGTCTGGGCTGCCCTTCAGGACGGGTCTTCCCTGGACGAAGTGTTCGAGGCAGTCACCGGAGGACTGTCCGGTTCGCTGAGCAGGCTTCCCTCCTTCGGGCTGCTCTCGGTGGATGGCCAGGTGCACGTCCTGCTGCGCGGCCCGCTCGATCTGCTGGTGGACGGCGCCGCAGTCACGACCGGGAAGAATCTGCGGACCTGGAGCGAGCAGGTGCTTCCGGCATCGGGCCGTCTCACGGTGCAGGCGTCAGGCGAGCCTGCAGGCGCAGCCGGACCAGTGCTTGTTCTCCGTGAGGGGATGGCCCCGGCCAACAGCGTAGAGCTTGAGCTTGGGGCACTGCCTGCAGCGGCGGCTCCCCCGCGGGCAGGGCAGGCGGCACCCGTATCGAAGCCGGCCGCGCCAGCACCGGCGGCCCCAGCACCGGCAGCTGCCGAACCGGCCGCGCCGGCACCGGCGGCTCCCGCACCGACGGTCGCCGCACCCGCGCCGTCGTCCGGTCCGGACCTCAGCGATGCTGTCCCGTGGCTCAAACTGACGCCGCCGCCGTTGTCAGCAGACGCTGGTGCTGACGCAGGTGCCGCGGACCCTGCCACCGAAGTGACCGGTGACTTTCCGGCGCTGGAAGACGGGGAACCAACCGAAACACTCCCGCCGGTGCCCGAAGACCACGACGGGGACACTGTGATGGGCTTCAGCCCCCAGCCAGGCACGGCACTGCCCGGCACACCCGCCTCAGCCGCTTCCGGCACCGGAGACCTGGACGACGACGGCGAGACGATCCGTTCAGCTCCGGGGGCGCCACAGGGCCCGGGCGCTGCGCCTGGGAACAGGCAGTCCACGGACACCGGCCCCACGGTCCTGGCGCGTACCTGCCCGCAGGGCCACGTGAACCCGCCTACCGCGGCGGCCTGCCGGACCTGCGGATCGGAGATCTCCGGCGATCCGCGCCCGGTGCAGCGGCCCTGCCTGGGAATCCTGCGCCTGTCCACCGGGCAGACCTATGAGCTGGACCGGAACATCATTATCGGACGCCAGCCTTCGGCGTCGCGGGTAGCCGGAGCCGCCCTGCCAAGGATGGTTCAGGTACCCAGCGACAGCGGGGACATCTCACGGTCCCATGCCGAAGTCAGGCTGGAGGGGTGGCACGTGATGCTCAAGGACCTGTTTTCAACGAACGGAACAGTGCTCATCCGTGAAGGAGCGCTGCCGCGCCGCCTGGCCCAGGGAGAAGCAGCCATCCTTTTGGACGGGGACATCGCTGAGCTTGGCGACGGCGTCACGCTCCGGTTCGAAGGGCTCGCATGACCAAGCGGCCACCCGCGCCGCCGCCCGAGATTCCAGGATTCCGTTTCCTGCAGCACCTGGGATCGGGCGGCTTCGCCGATGTCTACCTCTATGAGCAGGACCGCCCCCGCCGCAGGGTGGCGGTGAAAGTGCTGCTGTCCGACCTGCGCGGCGACGCCTCGCGCTCCGGGTTCGAGGCGGAGGCGAACCTCATGGCGCAGCTTTCCTCCCACCCGTACATCGTCACGATCTACGAGGCGGACACCACGGCCGAGGGCCGTTCCTACCTGGCCATGGAATACTGCTCAAGGCCCAGCCTGGACGCACGGTACCGGCAGGGCGGACTGCCGCTGGCCGAGGTGCTCGCCGTCGGGATCCAGGTAGCTTCCGCAGTGGAGACAGCACACCGTGCCGGGATCGCACACCGGGACATCAAACCGGCGAACATCCTGACCACAGACTACAACCGCCCAGCCCTGACGGACTTCGGCATCTCCGGGACCATGGAAGCCGACGACGAAGGCGACGTCGGTATGTCCATCCCCTGGTCTCCGCCGGAAGCACTGACGGGGTCCCGGGTGGACGGAGTCCGCGCCGATGTCTATTCCCTCGGCGCTACGATCTACACGCTGCTCGCCGGGCGGTCCCCGTTTATGCGTCCCGGCCGGGGCAATACGCAGCGGGATCTGATGGACCGCATCATTTCCGAGCAGCTCACGCCGACCGGACGCAGCGACGTTCCCGAATCAATGGAACTGGCACTGGCCACGGCGATGGCCAAGAGTCCTGAATCGCGGTACTCCTCGGCCTACGCGTTCGCCCTGGCACTGCAGCGGATCCAAGCTGAACTCAACCTGGCCGTGACCGAATTTGCCGTGCTCGAAGATGCAGGGCGCCAGCAGGCAGAGCCGGAAGACGACGACCGCACCCGTGTCCGGCGAATCGTCTCCATCGACCCGTCCGCAACGACTTTCCCCCCGACCCTCCGCGGCTCCGGCCCACGCAGGAACAACGGGGGAGGGCTGCTGGAGGAAGAGGCAGAGGGAACCATACTGCGGGCACCTGCAGGGGTTCCCGGACAGACCCTCAACCCGGCAGCCCCGGCAGCCCCGGCGGCCGCGGCTGTCGACCAGAAGCCCCGTCCGGCTGGAGCGGGAAATGGCACACCGGCCGCACTGGCAGCTCCGGGGAACGCAGCGGATAACCGGAAAACGGGTTCCCGCCGCACCAGGGTCCTCGCCGCGCTCGGAGGAGCAGCCGTCGTGGCAGCCGCAGCGGTCGCGCTGCTGCTGCCGCCGGAGTCCGCGCCGCGGGAGGAGCCCCCGCCGCCGGCCCAGCCGCCGTCGAACGCCCTGGGTGGACTGGACGGTGCAGTGGCGCCGCCGTCGGGCCTCTCCGGAACGGAAGACTCGGGCACAGCTGTGTTCACCTGGACCAACCCCGAACCGCAGGAGGGGGACATCTACCTCTGGCGCAGCGTCACCGCCACCGCCAAGGGTGATCTGGTGCGCACTTCACAGCCCGAAGCCGTCCTCCCGGCCACCGGGACCGAGACCTGCATTGAAGTCCAGGTGGCACGCGCGAACGGACGTGCATCAGAGCCGGCTGCCGTGTGCACAGACTAGGGCGGTGGCCAGCGGCGGGCACCGCTATGGGACATAATGAGCCTCTGGGACGCACCAGCACTGTGCTGCCCGGAAAAGGCCTCCGTTGCGCGCCGCGCTCCGGGGCCGCTACGAAGGAGAGGGATCTTGGGGGATCTGGCGATCGACTTTAGCGGGGAATGGTACGAACCCGAGGACGGGTCCGTATTCCGGATTGGACGGGAAGGGGATCTCGCCATTGACGACAACCCTTACCTGCACAGGCAGTTCCTGACCATTTCCCAGGAACACTCGATTTGGTGGCTGACCAATATCGGAAGCCGTATTTCGGCCACCATCTCCGATTCCAGCGGCGGCATGCAGGCCTGGGTTGCGCCCGGTGCCCGCATCCCCCTGGTTTTCGAACAGACCCGGGTCATCTTCACCGCCGGCCCCACCACCTACGAATTCGATGTCCACCTCAAGACGCCCGCGTTCAGGCCGGACCCGCTTAACGGATCCGGCTCCGGCGAAACCACCATCGGGCCTGTGGTGTTCACCGAGTCTCAGCGGGCGGTGATCGTAGCGCTGGCGGAACCCCTCCTGAGGCGCGACGGCACCGGCTACAGTTCCCTCCCTACCTCCGCCGATGCTGCTGCCCGGCTGGGCTGGTCCCAGACCAGGTTCAACCGGAAGCTGGACAACGTGTGCGACAAGCTTGACCGCGTGGGAGTGGGCGGGCTGCGCGGCGGGCCCGGAAAACTGGCGGTGAACCGGCGTGCCCGGCTGGTGGAACATGCCGTGACATCCCAGCTGGTGACCGCAGCTGACCTGGTTCTGCTGGACCAGGTGGCCGAAGAGCCGGACGCATAGCCGGGCATCCGTATGCCGCGCTGCGCAGGAAAAAGAAGCTAGGAACGAAGAAGGCAATGGCAACCAACCCGAATCTTGTGAACGCCACTGCGGGGCAGCGGCTGGCTGCCGGGGCGGTGGACAGCATCCCGCTGCTGGTACTGGCACTCGTTGTACTGCTGGTGCCGGGGCGCCCCGCGCTCATTGTCTGTGCTGCGGCAGCGGCAGGGTACCTGGCCTGGCTCTGGCTGTGGGAAGCAGGAAAAGCCCAGACGCCGGGCAATCGGCTTCTGGGTCTGCGCACCGTGGCCGAGGACGGCCTCGCCCCCGGATTTCCAGCAGTACTGGTCCGAAACCTGCTGCTCCTCCTTTCCGCTGTGACGGTTGTCGGGCCCTGGATCCTGACGGTCTCGAATCTCTGGGACCACCCAACCCGCCGGCAGGGGTGGCATGACAAGGCCGCCCGTACACTGGTGGTCGATGTCCGGGCCGGCCGCGATCCGCTTCTGACCGGCGGACGCTGGGCCGGTGCAGCAGCCCCGGCACCGGTCCCGGCTGTCGCCCCGGTCCCGGCCGCCGCGCCGGCCACCGGCTGGGTGCCTGGACCTTCGACGCCGGCGCCTTCTGCACCGGCTGGGCCACCAGCTCCCATCAGCAGTGTGCCCGGAGTAGGCGCAGCCGCAACGCAGACAGCGGTGAGCAGTCCTGCACCGGAAGAGGAAGAAGACGTTGAACTGACCCGTATCGTCTCCCGCGGGCAGGGGACCGGCTGCCGCCTGGTGTTCGACGACGGCGCCGCTGTCCGGGTCACCGGCACCGCACTGCTGGGCCGCAACCCCGCGCCGGCCATCGGCGAAAAAGTGAACCAGCTGATCGACTTCGCGGATATGGGGCGGTCCGTGTCCAAGACCCACCTGCACCTGCAGTCAGACGGTTCAACCGGGCTGTGGATCACAGACCGGGGCTCCACCAACGGCAGCTCGATCGTGGCTCCGGACGGCCGGCACGAAGCACTGGCCGCCCACAGCCCCGTGCTCGCGCCGTCGGGCAGTACCGTCTACTTTGGTGACCGCCACTTCACCGTCGGCTAGTCCCTGACGGGGCGCCGCGGCTCGGGCGCCAGCTCCACAGCGAGCTGCGCGTAGGCCTCCAGCGGGTGCGGTTCGCCTGGCACCGGTTCGGAGGCGTAGCGCATGCCGAGGGACTGGGCCGGTGCGGTGCCGATGAGCTTCGCACGGGGACCGGCTGAGGCCAGTGCGGATGAAGCAGGTCGACCGGCGAGGGCTTCCGGACCGAAGAGGGCTGCACCGGGAACCGCAGTCCCGGTGAACCGGGCCGGGCGCAGCAGATCGCGGTATCCGAGGCCGTAGGCCAGCACTGCCGTACGCGCCCGGGCACGGTGCATGGCCGCGAGGAAGGTGTCCAGCCCAGCGTCATCGAGAGGGGCCCGGGCGCCGGCCAGCAATTCGACGCTCTCCACCACACCGGAACGGGTGCGCTCCACGGTGACGACGGCGATAGATCCTGCCGCCAACCCAGGACTGCCGGGGGCGCCGGGCGCGGAACCCAGGACAACCAGACGGCTGGGCAGCGGCGCACGGCCGTAGCAGTAGTCGGAGAAGGCAGCGGCGTCCCATGTTTCGCTTACCGGTTCATACAGTCCCCAGCCCACGGGCGATGATCCGGTGACAGCTTCAAAGACGCGTTCGGTGAACGTTCCGGCCCGGGTGGACAGCGACGCCGGGTGCAGCACACCGGCGCGGACGTGGAAGTACGCGCTGGGGCTCCGTTCCGCGGCGAGGAAATCGTCCGCCACAGTTCCGGCGGGCTGCAGGGTGCCGCCGTCCCAGGTCTGGGCCTGGCCGGTCACGGCGTCGAAGAACCCGCCGTCGGAGCCGGTTGCCATCCAGGACGCACTGTCGCCGTCGAAGAGGGCGGACAGCGGAAGCGTGAGGGAAGAAGCGGAAGGAGTCAGCAGCACAAAGCGGCGGCCGGACTCGACCGCTCCGGCGTGGGCGCGGGCGAGCCAGGGACTCAGGGCGGCTACCGGCTGGTCACAGAAAACCATCGCGGTGGACGTGGTGAGGAAGTCGTACGCAGAGTCGTGCATCAGGACCGCACCCCGTCAGGCATCAGGACTACGCCGCCGGTCAGCCGAGCCAACGCGTGGCTGAACGCATCAGCCAGTCTGCCGCCGTCGGGCACCCCTCCGGTGGCATAGACCTCGAGCCACCACAGCGGTGACGCGGCCCCGGTTCCCTCGGCGGTGAAGAACCCCGGAATGGCGGACCCGGCCGGTGCGCTGACCTCCGCGCCGGGGTGCAGCCGCATGATCTCTCCCGGCAGCTGAATGAGGCGGGGGAGTTCGATGGCCAGCGGCACGCTGTCCCCGTCCAGAATTTCAAGGACCTCCCCGGCAGCGGCCTCCCGCATGCTCTTCTCCGGCATGGTTTCGGCCAGGGCCTGGACCACGGTGCGGCGGTCCGGTTCGCCGGTGCTGACCACCACCCAACGCGCGCTCACTGGCCACCCACGGGTGCCACAGCGCTGGCCGGATCATTGAGGAACAGCTGGAGCATCTGCACCGGACGTCCGGGCTGGATCAGCTGGGCCCGGCCGGGCGGCAGCGTGCGGGCGCGGACACCGTTGATGAGGCCGCCCTCGGTCCGGTCGCCGGAGAGGATCAGGGCGGCGCTGCCGGAGTCCCGCAGCGCGGTGAAGAAGGATTCGTACATGCCGCGGCTGGCGCCCCGCACCCGGCGGGACAGCACTGCGTGCAGCCCGATCTCCGGTGCAAGGGGCAGATACGGGGTCAGCCGCGCGAGCGGTGAGGAACCGCCCGCAGTCAGCACATCGTAGTCGTCGATCACCAGGACCACGCGCGGGGCTGCCGCGACCTCCTCGGGGGAGGCCCCCACCCGCTTCTCCAGCTCGGAGGCGACGGCGGCTGCCAGCTTCTCGGCCAGTGCCGCGCTGGTCGCGTAGCCGCCCAGATAGTCTTCCTGGACCTCGCCGGCCAGGGCACGGCGGGGGTCGAAGACGGCAAAAACGATGTTCTCGGCGGTGTGCTGGGCGGCGAGGGTGCGAACCACGCTTCGAAGCACATTGGACTTGCCTGAGGCGTCATCGCCCATGACCACCAGGTGGTGCTCGCGGCCCTGGAGATCCAGGTTCTCGGTGCCCAGATCGGTTTCCCGCAGTCCCAGCGGCACCAGGCCCGGAACGGACGGTACCGCTGCGGGATCCGCAGGAGCGACGGCAGGAAGCACCCGGACCGCCATCGCCCGGCCGTCGGTGGAGGCGGCTACGGCTGCCACCAGATCCCGTGTGCCCTGGATTGCGGAGCCCTCATCCGGGTCGCCGTCGATCCGCGGCAGGGCGATGTGGCCCTGCAGTTTGCGGTCGGTCAGTGCCCGGCCCGGTGTACCGGGACGCAGGGCCTCGGCCAGCTTGCGGCCGTGCGCGGATTCGCCGGGATCGGCCAGGCGCAGCTCGATCCGGTTCCCAAAGAAGCTCTGCTGCGCAATCCGGATTTCATTCATGCGCGAGCAGGTGACCACCACGTGGATGCCGTAGCCGCCGCCGCGGGAGATCAAGGCGTGGACGGACTTTTCGATGTCCTCGAACTCGTCGGAGAGCTGCCCGTATCCGTCGACCAGCAGCACAATGTCCGCGCTGGGAAGCTCGGGAATCCGGCCCTGGGCGTGCAGGGTGCGCAGTGTTCCGAGCGAATCGATCTGGTGCTTCTCAAAGATCCGTTCGCGCTGGGTGAGCATGCCCAGTACCTCGTCCACGGTCCGTCGGACAACTTCCCGGTTGGTGCGCACGGCCACCCCGCCCACGTGGGGGAGTCCTTCCAGCGGGAGCAGCGAGCTGCCGAGCAGGTCCACGGCGTAGATACCGGCTTCGGACGGCGTGTGGGTCAGGGCGAGCGATGCCGCGATGGTGCGCAGCGCGGTGCTCTTGCCGGTCGAGGGCCCGCCCACAATGGCGGCGTTCCCGCCGTTGGCAGCCAGGTCCAGGTTCCAGATGCCCTGCCACTGCTTCGCCGGGTCATCCAGCAGGCCAATGGGAATGGAGAGGTTCCCGCCGGCGTTCAGCCGCAGGCCCTGGCTGGTGGTGAGCACTCCGCCGGCCGCGGTGTCCAGGGCAAGGCCACGGGGCAGCGGCGGCAGCCAGATCGGGTCCACGGCGCGCGGGAAGCGGGCCAGGGTGTCCATGAGCGTGGACAGCACGGTGGGTCCGGTGGTGCGTTTGGATGACGACGTCGAGGCCGGCGCCGGAGCGCCGCCGTCCCGGGAGGACTCCAGCGACGCCGCGTAGCGGGGAACTTCAAGGACCGGCGGCTGTTCGTCCACGTCCTGCTCTGCGGGGGCCGCTGCATCTTCCAGCGGACCGGAGACGTACCCGGCCTTGAACCGGGTGTAGGTGGTGGTATCCACCTTCAGGTATCCGAAGCCCGGCACGGGCGGAAGGTGGAAGGCGTCCGGAGTGTCCAGGACGGTCCTTGATTCGGATTCGGAGAGGGTCCGCAGGCCGATCCGGTAGGAGAGGTAGGTGTCCAGGCCGCGCAGCTTGCCGCCTTCGATCCGCTGGCTGGAGAGCAGCAGGTGCACGCCGATGGACCGCCCGATGCGGCCAATGGAAAGGAAGAGTTCGATGAAGTCCGGGCGTGCGGTGAGCAGCTCGCCGAACTCGTCGATGATGACCACCAGGTGCGGCAGCGGCGGGAGCTCTTCGCCCTGGCCCTGCCGGTGTTTGCGGTGCAGCTGGTAGTCGGTGATGTTGGCCAGGTTGCCGGCGTCCTTGAGGACTTCCTGGCGGCGCTGGATTTCGCCGGACAGGCTGGCGTAGACGCGTTCGATGAGGCTGACATCGTCGGAAAGGTTGGTGATGACGCCGGTGACCTGCGGCGCGTCGGCGAACGGCGCGAACGTGGCGCCGCCCTTGTAGTCCACCAGGACCATGGCCAGCAGTTCCGGTGGATGTGTGGCCAGCAGGCCGACCACCAGGGAGCGCAGCATTTCGGACTTGCCGGAGCCGGTGGCACCGACGCAGAGGCCGTGCGGACCGTGGCCAAACTGGGCGGATTCCTTCAGGTCCAGCAGCGCGGGACGGCCGCGGTCGTCAGCCCCGAGCGGTACCCGGAGGAAGTCCACCTCGCTGCGCGGCTGCCAGAGCCTGCGGATGTCTGCTTCATCCAGCTGGGGGGAGAGGCCAAGCATGTCCAGGAATCCTTCGGAGCTGCCGGTGCTCTCGTGTTCCAGGGAATCGGGGGAGAGCCGCAGCGGAGCCAGGGTCCGGGCGAGTGACTCGGCCAGCGCCACGGGAAGTGAATCCAGTGTGCCGGTATCCAGGCGCGGCTGGACCGGATCTTCGCGGTAGTTCTCCAGCAGGAACCCGGAGTCGGTTTCAGAGATGCGGACAGCTACTTCCCCCGGCTCCTGTCCTCTGTCTGCAGCAAGGTGGAGGGTGGTGATGCCCAGCTGGCCCGGAGCGGCCTGCCGGTCCGGTAAGGGCAGCTCGGACGGCAGCGTCCCGTAGCTGTCCGAAACCACCAGCAGGCGCGGGAGTGCTGAGCCGATTCCGCCGCGCAGGAAGTTCTTTCGGGCCTCAGCGGCCATGTTGGAGCGGCGGGAGAGATCGTCCTGGACCAGGTCGGCCAGCGTGTCCATGCTGGGCGCAATCCGCCGGACGGGACCGGTGCGGTGGGTTTTGTCCTGGTCCGCCAGGTGCGGGAGCCAGGTGGCCCACTCCCAGTCTGCGCGGGTCTGTTCAGGGGAGACCACCGCCAGGTGCAGGTCTTCGGGTGAGGAGAACGCCGCGGACTGGAGCAGCAGCAGGCGCGAGACCTGGAGCACGAATTCCCGGGAGCCGACCACGCTGACCGTTCCGGCGCCGTCCAGCGGAACGGTGACCGGCAGGTCGGGGCTGGCCTCATAGCGCCGCTTGAGGATCTGCAGCTCGGCGGTCATGAAGGTATCATCGCGGGCCAGCGCCGACCCCGAATCCATGATCGTGATTTCCCGGTTGCTCCGGGTGCCGGTGCCAATCCTGGTGCGGAGGAAGTCCTCGTTATGCCGGCGGCGTTCCCAGACCCGGCGGTGGTTGCGGACAATGTCGAAGAGCGCCTCGGGCGGCGGGTTGGCCGCACGCGCGACGGCGGCTGCCTCCTGTTCCTGGACCCGGAGCGTGGTGCGGCAGCGCTCCAGGTACTCGAGGTAGTTCTCCCGCTGTTCCCGGCGGGCGCGTACCTGTTTCCCGCGCTGACTGACCATCATCACGATCGAGGCGAGGATGGTCACGATCATCATGAGCGCGCCGACGGCAGCGAGCGGCGAGCCGCGGAAGAGCATCATCACGGTCATGGAGACGCCGGCGCCGAGCAGCGGCACCAGGGACATCATGTTCATCCCGCCCTTGCCGCCCTCGATCTGCGGCGGCGCGTCCAGGGCGAACGCTTCCATGCTGCGGGCCGGCGGGGTGGTGCGGGCGGGGCGGTGCAGCAGTTTCACGCTCATACCCGGGCCCTCCTCCCGGAACCGTTTTCGGCTTGCCTGGCGGCGGCGGGCTTTCCGGGCCGGCCGGGCGCGGAAGACGCAGCCGCGAGGACCCGGGCAGCCAGTTCGGCGGACTGCAGGCGCGCGGCACGGGACAGCAGCCGGGGCTGGATTTCGACGCCGGCGGCCAGATGGGCGTCATAGTCAAGCACTGCGGTGTCTATCCCGGAACGGGCGAGCCTGCGGGCTTCGGCCACGGGATTGAACGGGCTGCGGGAGGAACGGGTGAGAAGCACCAGCAGGGGCACCTGTGCCATGGCCGTGTTGCTGCGCCAAAGCTCGGCGGCCTGCCCGGCATCGTCGATTCCGGCCACGCTGGCCGGAGTGACGAAAAGGGCCAGATGGGATTCGGCCAGGGCCCACTGAACGGCGTCGGATCCGAGACCCGCCGGGCAGTCAAAGAGGGTGACCGGGCAATACCGGGAGAGTACCCGGGAGAGGTGGGTGGCGTCGTCGTCCGTGGCTTTATGGGTTCCCGCAGCGGACCGCCGCCCGGTAACCAGCAGGTTGTCCGGTCCGGGGGAGGCCACGACGTTCCGCACCTCGGCGAGCGAACCGGGGATGGTGCGTGCCAGGCGGGCTGCCGCGGCGTCCAGGGAGGGGGCCTCCGGTGCCGCAAGGCGGAGCGCGAGCGTTCCGGCTTCAGCCAGGTCAACCGCTGCTGCGGCGTCGGTGCGCAGGGAAGCGTAGGTGCGTGCCAGCAGGGCTGCGGCCGTGGTCCGTCCGGCACCGCCGCGGAAACCCGTCACCGCGATCCGCCGGCCGGTTGTTACTGGACGCTGCACACCGGCAGCGGCTTCTGCGAGGGACTGCGGGTAGTCGTCCCCGCGGAACATGTCCGCCGCCTGCAGCAGCAGCCGGCGTGCGGGCCCTTCCGCCGGGCGGGTGCGCAGCGTGCGCCGCAGGCGCTGGGGCGTGGATTCAAAGCCGTCGCCCTGGGCTGCGGCAGGCGCCCCGAAACCGTTCCCGGGAGTTATCTGTGTCATCTAGAAGCTCTCCAGCAGTTGCGCGAAGATACCGAACATTCCGGCCGCGAGCGGGACGGAGGCGAGGATCGCGAGGGTTTCCAGCCGCTTTGCCGCCAGCCGGAACCTCGCCTGGGCATGGTCGGGAAGGTTCAGGGACAGTGCGATCCAGACAGCGGCCGTGAGCACCAGCACAACCACCCCGGTGGCCCAGGGCTGGTCCGTGAACCAGCGGCTGCTGCCGGCCACGAGGGCCGCCAGCCCGACGGCGGTGGCAGCGTAGAGTGCCAGCCGTTCCGGGGCCAGTGGGAAGGCCCGGGCACGCAGGAATACCGCCAGGGTGAGCACTGCGAGCAGCGGCAGCGACCAGGCCTGCTGGGCTGTATCCGTGCCGAGGGTCCACAGCGCGAGGGCTGCGGAAGCTGCGGCGGCCGCGGTGCCGGCTACCAGTCCGCCGTGCGCCGAGGCGACGGCCTCGAGGGCATCCGGGCGTCCCACCTGGCCGCCCTTGGCCCTGCGGTCATCCAGCGCCGCCAAGCCGGAAGCGGCGAGAGCCAGGCCGGGGAGCAGGCCGAGCAGCAGTACGCTGGCGATCCCGGCGAGGGCTGCTGCCTGGACAGCTGTGCCGGTGAGAACCACCGAGGCGCTCCAGACCGCTGCAGTAAGAGCTGTTACCAGTGCGCCGGTGTACATGGCCTTGGGCCGGCGGTTCGCCGCACCAAGGGCCAGGAGCGTCACCGTGGTGGACCCGGCGAGAAGCAGTCCGGCGCGCGCGTAGTCGCCGTCGGTCCCGCCGAGGAATCCGGCTGCATGAAGGGCGGAGCCCAGTCCGGCCAGCCAGGCGGCCCCAATGGCGGCGGGTCCTGCGGGAGAGGAGGGGCTGCGGCGGCAGACCAGGATGCCTGCGGCCGCGGCCAGCACTGAGATCGCGGCGAGCAGCCACCAGGCTGCCTCCGGAGCGACCGCCGCGATGATCAGTTCGGCACCTGCCCAGAGACCGGCTGCTGCAAAGATACCGGCGGTGGCGTTTTTCCAGGTCCTGGTCCATCGGCCGCGAACTGCCTCGGTTTCGGCGACCACTAGGTCGGTGACGTCGTAGACAACCGGCGCGGGCGGGGCCTCGGAAGCGTTGCAGAGCTGAAGTGCGGTGCCATCGAGCACCTCGGCCTGGGCAAGGGTGTCCGTGGGAGTGAGCTCGGAGCCGTCCGGGGTGACGAGGACCTTGGCGGCCACGTCCGCGGCGGGTTCATCGCCCAGGAGATCCAGCACCTGCGGCATGAGCGCCGCCACCGGCTGGTCCGAGGGCAGCAGCAGATCCAGATGGCGCTGCCGGCCCACCAGTGTCACCCGTGTGTAGGCATGCGCCATGGCTGCCAGGCTCCTGTCTCGTGGCTCAGGTGATCGATGATTGTGTGTTCGGTGACGCTTGTGTGTTTGGTGACCGGACTGCCGCCGGCGGCACCTGCTGCGCTCCCGCCGTCGATCAGGGGACCTGCTGCGGTGCTTTGCTGCTGTTGCTGCTTGGCCCGGTTCTGCTCGAGCAGGTTCGTGACGAACGAGTAGCCGACGCAGACAGCTGCGATCAGGGCCGCCACGGCAACGCTGAACAGGAACAGCTTCACGGTGTCCGCCCAGCGGCGTTCGTTGGGGTTTCCCCCGTAGAGCAGGGCTGTGAGCAGCCGGTTTCGGCGGACAGCAACAGACTCAATGAGCTGGTTGTCGTAGTCGCTTGCCATGATGCATGTTCCCCCAATCACAAGTACGCTACATATCCTTACATGCCCCGGCCCTATTCCCGGCGGCGCCGGGCGGTTATCCACATGGGTAGTTCTCCCCATTGCGGGGCTCAGGAAGTGCGGCTTGTATAAGGGGGTACCGCGCGGAGGCCGGGCCGCTTTGGGCGGCCGGAGGACGGCAGCGGGGGGAATGACCGGACGATTGGCACGCAGGTGCCGGAGGTGGTAGACGAATGAAATTCGATATGGGGTCCTCGACTCTCGGCACACTGACGCAGCAGACGGGACACTCCAATGAGGATCTGGGCCAGCTGGTCCGCAACCTCATGGACGCCGTCACCCCGCTCCAGGGCAAGTTCAACGGCCAGGGCCGGGTCCGCTTCGATGAGTTCAAGGCCCGCACCGATGAGATCGCCAACGAGCTCAACAGCTCGCTGTCGGCGATCCTGATGGGCCAGTCGGAAATGGACCGTTCCTTCCAGATGGGCGACCAGGAGTCAGCGGACAACGCAGCCCAGCAGCAGGGCGCGGCCAGCTTTGATGCCGCACGCTTTGGCTCCTCACGCTAACTCCCGCCCTTTTACACAGTCTTAGAGAAGGAAATTGCCATGTCCCAGGACCGTTTGAGCTATGACACCGATACTTCCGCTGCCGTACAGGGAGACATCCAGGCCATTGTTGCCCGCCTTGAGTCCCTGATCGGGGAACGGGAGAAGGCCGTGAACGCGGCCATGTCCGACTTCCAGGCCGACGGAGTCTCCGAGGAGTACCAGGCGGTGGAGAACCGCTTCCGCAACGCCGCCAACGAGACCCGCAACATCATTGCCCTGGTCAAGCAGACGCTGAACCTCAACGACCAGACCGCTTCCAGCGCCGGCTCCCGCGCCAGGAGCGCTGTCCAGAACATTGGCTAGCAGGTGAGTTACAACGTCAACCCGGGTGCCGTCTCCGGGGTCCTCCAGCAGGTAGCACCCCTGCTGGAGGAATACGGTGCCGAGTTCGCTGCGGTGGGGGAGAAGATCAGCGAGCTGGCCACGGCCTGCATGGCTGAGCCGGTGGCCGCGGAACTGGGAGCCCTCACCGAGAAGCTGATCAACCCGGCCTTCACCAACATTGCCGGGCGCTCCTCGAACGCCGTGAACGCGGTCAACAACGTGTTGGCCGTCCTGCTCGAATCCGACGCGCAGATGGCCGGCGATGCCCGCGAAGCGTCCATGCGTGCCGCACAGTCTGCGGCGGACGATCCGCCGCCGGCGCCGGAACCTGCAGCCCACTACGGGCCTGGACCGCAGGCCGTCTAGGCCAGCCGCAGGCCCAGCAGCACTCGTATCCAGTTCAAACCGGGGGAAACCATTGAGCATCGACATCGCAGCGTTCGAGGCTGTGCTGCCGGATCCGGAAGTGATCCGCGCAGCGGCCGCGGCGCTGGTGAGCGCCGTCGGCGCCGTCGTGGACACCGCTGAGGAATCCTCCACTGCGTGGGGACACCTGCAGTCACCGGACGTCTATGACATTGCCGGTTCCGAAGTGGTGTTCAACGCCTTCCGCCCGGTTACGTCCTCCGCCGCGGATCTCGATGCGGACATTGGCACCGTCGATAAAGCCGTGCTGGCCTACGCGGATACCGTGGATGCCCTAAAGCTGCGGCTGGACGCGGTAAAAGCGGATGCTGCCAACTTCTTCTCCCGCACCCGCGGCCGAAGCCAGGATGACTGGGATGATGACGAAGGCCTGATCCAGGCGGAACAGAACATCATCGGGGACCTGAACCGGCTGTACTCGGATCTCCAGGAAGCCCAGCGCGTCTGCGCCAACGCGATCAGCGCTATCTACGGCGGCCCGAAGTATGTGCTGACCACTGAAGAAGGCGCCGGGACCGGTGAAGTGGAGTTCGGGTTCAGCGGGGAACAGCTCGACGCCGCTGCGGTGGAGGGCAACGTTCCCTGGGGGCAGCCCACCGAGTGGGACAAACCCTGGTACCGGGACGCCTGGGACGGTGTTGCCTCCTTCGGCAAGGGTGTTTGGAGCGGCGTTACCGGCACAGTCACGGGGCTCGGCAACATGGTTGGGCTCGGCGGTGCGGAGGCCTTCGAACAGACCTGGAAGGGCCTGGGGAACCTCGCAGTAAACCTGGTGATCATGACTACCCCTGTTGTCCAGATTGCCCTGCACGCCAGTGGCAACAGTGACCGTGTTCAGCAGGCGGGGGATGAACTGCTGGCTGTTGGCAAGGCTGCCATCCACTGGGATGAGTGGCAGACCGATCCTGCATACGCTGCCGGTGCGACGTCGTTCGACCTGGCGTCGATCCTGCTGACGGCTGGTGCCGGTGCAACGGCGAAGGTCGGTTCCGTGGCGGGGAAGATCGGCGATGTAGCCAATGCCTCGGGCAAGGTCTCGGCCGTGGTGAATGCCACCGGTATCGGCAAGGTGGCCGGGGTGACGGTGAAGGTCACCGACGCCGCGCAGGCGTTCAAGATCAATGCCATCACCACGGTGGTGGATACCTCCCGGGTGACCGTCGGCAAGGTCGGAGATGCGTGGCAGGCGGCGGATCAGTTTGTGATCGATTCGAGCAAGTCAGCGCTGGACTCAGGCCGGGCGGCACTGAACTCAGCCCTGAGCAAGGTGGATACCGTGCTGGCCAACGCCGGCCACGGCCGGTTCGGGACTCCGGCGCTGGCCGGTGCCGGCGGGGCGGGCCCCCGCGTCGTGGCCTTCACACCCGACACTCCACCGGCCCGCACCGGTGCCGGTTCGGGTGCCGGTTCCACGGTCCCGCATTCGACGACGACGCCGGATGCCCCGGTGCGCACGAACGTTCCTGAGCCCTCCGGCAACGGCCGGTCATCTGCACCGGATGCCCCGGTGCGCGGCAACGGTTCTGGTGCTGAATCGCCGTCGGGCAAGCCCGGGCATGCCGTGCCGGAGGACCGCACGCCGTCGGGCAAGACCACGGAGACGTCTGCTCCCGCGGGACGTGTGGATGGCGACGACGGCCGTCCGGGTGGAAAGGGCGATGCCGACGATGTGCGGCCTGGTGCTGCAGCGGTTGACGATGCTGCCGGACCGCGGAACGGTGATGCTGATTCGCCCGCGTCAGCTGAGGGGCCGGATGCCATGGATGCACCTGCGACCAAGCCTGTTGTGCACTACGACGCGGAAGGCCGGGTCGAGAAGGTGGACCTCGGGGACCGCACCCATACGGTCTCGACCCGGAACGACCAGATTGCGCAGCTGCAGCGTTCCCTGGATCCTGCGACGTGGAAGAACACTGACGGTTTCCTAGCGGCCCATCTCTCGCCGTCTGAGTTCCAGGCCCTGGACGGGCTGCGCAGCCCGGACGGCAAGCTGCCGCCGCATGTGGTGGAGACACAAGTTGCTGACCTGCTGGAGAAGGCTTTCGACGGAGAGATTCGCGGACCGGTTCGCCCCGGCGCCAGCCCGCTGGAGAACGCGCTGCGGGGGATTCCGACCCGCTATTACTATGACCTGACCGATGCGCAGGCGATCATGGTCCACGACGTCCGGCATCTGCTGGGCAGTGGGGATATCAGCCAGCCGTTCCAGAAGATCATGGGGGCTGACGATGCCCGCCTTGTCCTGGCCAATGAGGACCTCTATGCAGGCAGCATGGGCGGGTTCATCTCGCAGGCGTCCGACACGTCCTTATTGCGAACAGTAGACGAGATTATCCTGGGTCTGCGGTTGGACTACGTCCTTCCCAACAATGCCGGAATGCCATACCGGGTGGGGGAAACGGAAGCAGTCTATGCGGTCCGATTCCACGCCCAAAAGGCGGCGCCTATCCACATCCCGGACTATTCCAACCATCTCCGCGTCGAGGAACTGCGCCGTGACCGGGTTGCAGAGCAGATCAGAGAGGCCGACGGAACGCTCACGCCCGAAGACATCCGGCTCACGGAACAGGACATTGCAACCTACCGGGAACACGCGAATACCGAATCGGGAGCAGGAACACTTGCTGACCGCGCGGAATGGCCGAACACCGGTCATGGCCTTACGAGCAGCAGGGTTGACGCTTTGCCTGTGGTGCCGGAACTCAAGGTCGACAGGGGTGTGATAATGGAATCAGGTGCGGAAATGTGGCGGATCGACAGGGACGGAAACGAAGTATTAGTGGGAGTCTTTAATCAAAAAACTGGATGGATGAGCCTGTAATTATGTGGAGAAAAGACGGGACAAAACTCACCGGAAATTACGGGACATGGAAGGGGCGAGAATTTGAGCTTTGGTCCCTGAAGCCATATGAAGGGTATTTGACCCTGGTGCAGAACGGCGGCGATTCGCCAGGCCCGGAATGGCACACCGCAACCTTTCCGAACCGATTTGCAAAAACTCCCCTTACCCACAGCCTGGATGTCCCGGCAGACGAAGTTACCAACCGCCACAGCATTGAGGTCACCGGCAACATGGGCCCGGGACGTCACTTCATGGTCATCGCGGAAGACCATGAAGGGAAGCTGGCCGTGGAAAGCATCGACCCGATGGCTGCGCAGTACAAGCGCCAACTTATCAACAACCACAACTTCAAGCCGTTTAGCGAGAACGAACCGTTGGAACACGTATTCGTTGCTGGCTGGCTTCCTGCTGACCGTATTCGGGATATCAACGTAGAAACTATTCCATTTGGCAGTGACTGATTGATCTACCGAAGGGTAGTAATGAATTTTTTTCAGAAGGCATTGAGTCCGGCGCAGGTTGAGTACTTGGTGGGTGGTAACCGGGACACGATTTCGGGGTTTGTGGTGAACGCCGGGGATGCGGTGAATGCGCGGACGCCGGAGGACTTGTTTGCGGTTCATGGTCTGGATTTCCCGGGGTCGCCGTGGGACCGGGCTGCCGGGTACGTTGATGTGCTGCGGTTCCAGGTGCCGTTGTCCATATATGTGCACGATGCTGCGGGCCCGGAATTTGTGGACCGTCCGCCGTTTACGGGGACGGGTTTCGCTGCGTGGTCCGGTGGTGTGGTGCCGGTGTATTTCCTGGATGAGTGTGCGCTTCCCCCGGGAGCTGAGCTGTGGCGTATCCGGGCAGGGCAGCCTGAGGAACTGATCGCGGTCTATTTTGAGGTGGCGACCGGCTGGGGTGTTTCCGATGCCTCGGGCATCTCCCGGCCTGGTGCGCATACCCCCTCGCACATTATGGGCTGGTCAGCGGTCTGGCAGGGGCAGGTGTTCCGTGCTGATTTGGTGGATGAAGGCCGGTCCGTTGAAGTGGCGGCCACGTCGGATCCCGGGGTGGAGGGTTTTGAGCAGACCCCGAAGGGGGTTTGGCGCCGGACGGTGGGACTGGGGGAGATCCGGGACTTCTATGAGCTGCTGGCAACGTGTTCGTGGCAGGGGGAGCCGTTCCGGATCACGGATGTCGCCCAGGGCGAGGGCGGGCAGGTGTACCGGTTGTTCTATACGGGGCGTAACGCTGACCGGGCTGAGGCGTTGGGGCTGAACAAGGCTGATGCCGGGGTGTATTGGACGGTGGTGCCGGCGTCGCAGGTGCAGGATGTTCAGGTGGTCCAGAACCGGTTGCCGTCGCTGGCGTTCCGGGGGTGACCCGGTGACTAGATTACGGCTGGTACCACCTCTTCCCGATACAGGCGAGGAGAGGACACCCGAGCCAGAGTACCGGCGCGCACAGCGATACTTGCCCAACGGGATGCGGGTCCCGGGTCTGTACGGTGTCTTGCAGGGTGAGTGGTTTCGGGCCAACTCATTGGGTCATGGACGCTTGTTTCTTTATACGCATGCCGAAGAATCCCCGGGGGAACAGTGGCAGCCGTCTGATGATGCGGATGACAGGGGCAGGCCCTTGTCTTGGACCCGGATAGTCTCTGAAAGAGACTTGGACCGGTTGGTGGACATCTCAGTGCTAGCAACTTGGCAAGGGCTCGGGGTAGGCATCCAAAAATACCGCGAGGGGACGGTGTACTCCTTTGTCGATATCGCCCCGAAGGAGGAGCAGATTCGCCGCGGAGAAATCCCTGAGATCACTATTGCCGGACCAAGCGAGTATCACGGAGCGTTCCGCTGGGAAGACCTCAGCGACGTCGTCCTGACCGAGCACGATCTGCTGACGCGCTAAGGCATTCCAGCCGCGCGGCCCTCCAAAACCTCCCGCTCCCGGTCGTTGCGCGCCAGCGCAGCAGCAGCACTGAATTCAGTCCGTGCCTCTTCGACCCGGCCGAGGCGGGACAGCAGCTCACCCCGCACGCTGGGCAGCAGATATGAACCGCGGAGCGCACCCGTGGCAGCAAGCCGGTCCACCATCTCCAGCGCCGTCGCCGGACCGGTCTCCATGGAAACCGCAACGGCACGGTTTAGCTCCACCACAGGAGACGGTGCCAGCCGGCCCAAAGCCTCATACAGCAGCACGATACGGTGCCAGTCCGTGCCCTCGACACTCGGCGCAACCGTGTGGCACTGCGCAATCGCAGCCTGCAGCGCATAGCTACCCCTGCCCCGCCCCAGCGCATCAGCCTGAGCCAGGGCAGCCCGCCCGCGCTCAATCTGGGCGCGGTCCCACAGCGTGCGGTCCTGGTCGGCCAGCAGCACGGGTGATCCATCCGCACGCGTTCTGCCGCGGAACCTGGATGCCTGGAACTCCATCAGCGCCACCAGGGCGAGAGCCTCCGGCTCCCGTGGAACGAGTCGGGACAGCAGCCGGCCCAACCTCAGTGCCTCTGCAGCAAGGTCCTGGCGCATCCACGATTGCCCTGCGGACGCAGCGTACCCCTCCGTGAACAGAAGGTAGATCACCGCGAGCACCCCGCCTAGCCGGTCGCGCCACTCATTCGGTTCCGGTACATCGAAAGGAACCCGGGCGGCGGCCAGGGTCTTCTTTGCCCGGACAATCCGCTGCTGCACCGCAGCCACCGGAAGCAGGAACAGCCGCGCGATCTCCCCGGTGGACAGTCCGCCCACAATCCGCAGGGTCAACGCCACCTGCGCTTCACGGGACAGCACCGGATGACAGGCCACAAAAATCAGCTTCAGGACGTCGTCCGGCAGCGGATCCCACGCCGGGGCGGCCGCGTCCCGGAGCTCCCTGCCGAGGTCCGCGTAATGCTCCTCGAGACGCTCCGCCCGCCGCCAGGCATCAATCGCGCGGCGCTTGGCGACGGCGGTCAACCACGCAGCCGGGTTCCGCGGCACTCCCTCGGCCGGCCACTGGGCCAGGGCCTCAGCCACCGCTTCTTGGGCAACATCCTCCGCCAGCCCGACATCCCCGGTGGCACGGGCCAGCGCCGCGACAATCCGCGCACCGTCAATCCGCCACATGGCGTCTATCCGGTGGCGGACCGCCGCGGCGGTGTCCTCACCAGCCCAGTCCATGGACGCCATGACGCTAGGGGTTCTCTGCGCGCAGCTTCTCTTCCTGCTCGCGCCAGCCTTCTTCCTTCTGGATGTACTCGTTGTCAGCGAAGTCCTCAAAGTCAGAGGCATCGGTTACCCGCCGGACTTCCAGCTTCGCGCCGGGGCCAAGCGGGCACCGGCTGGCCCACTCCACAGCTTCCTCCTTTGAGGAAGCCTGGATGATCCAGAATCCGTTGAAAAGTTCGTGGGTCTCTCCATACGGCCCGTCGGTGATCAGCGGGGGATCCTGGGCGAAGTCCACCAGGAAGTTGGCGTCCTCCGTCGCTTCAGCCAGCCCTTCGCCAGCCAGCAGGACGCCGGCGTTGATCATCGACTCGTTGTAGGCGCCCATGGCGTTGATGATTTCTTCAAACGGCATGTCCTTGGAAGCTTCAACGGCCGAATCAGTGGTCCGCATAATCATCATGTACTTCATGGCATTCTCCTGATCTCTAGGGGGAGCGCTCCGTGCTGCTCCTACTATGCCGTCGAACGGGCCGCACGGATATCGACAGCCATTGGGGATTTATTTCCCGAGCCGGGGACGCGCGGCAGCCGGCAGGTCCCGCATAGCTCCCGCCGCCGTCGTACATACGGCAAGATTGGGTAGGTGAGCACAGCCAAGACCTCCCCCGAAGAAGCCGTCGACGCCGTCAGCACGGATACCCCTCCCAGTGACAGCCTGCGCGAAGAGTACGAGACCCTTTCCGACCAGGTCCGGAAGTACCGCTTCGCGTACTACAACGAGGACGCCCCGCTGGTCTCCGACGCCGAGTTCGACGAGTTGTACCGCAGGCTCGAGAAGCTCGAGGCACTCCACCCCGAACTGGTGACCAACGATTCCCCCACCCAGGAAGTCGGCGGCGAAGTATCCGCGGCGTTCGCGCCGGTGGAACACCTCTCCCGGATGTACAGCCTGGAAGATGTCTTCTCGCTGGATGAGCTCGATGCCTGGGTGAAGCGGGCCGAGGCCTCCATCGCGTCCATCGCGCCGGGGTCGAAGGTCCGGTGGCTGACCGAACTGAAGATCGACGGCCTGGCGGTGAACCTGCTGTACCGCAACGGCGAGCTGGTCCGGGCCGCCACCCGAGGCGACGGCACCACCGGTGAGGACATCACCCACAACGTGCTCACGATTGCCTCCATCCCGCGCCGCCTCGAGGGCGAGGACCTTCCCTCCGAGGTCGAAATCCGCGGCGAGGTGTTCATCCCTTCCAAGGAGTTCACCCGCCTCAACGAGAAAATGGTCGACGCCGGGAAGGCGCCGTTCGCGAATCCGCGCAACGCTGCCGCCGGGTCGCTGCGGCAGAAAGACCCGAAAGTCACCGCGGAACGCCCGCTGAGCATGTACGTGCACGGCATCGGCGCCCGGGAAGGCCTCGGAGCCGCCAGCCAGTCCGAAACCTACGAGCTGCTCAAGGCCTGGGGCCTGCCCACCTCGCCCTATTACAAGGTGCTGGACACCTATGACGAGGTCCTGGAGTTCATTGCCGTCAACGGCGAACACCGGCACGACCTGGCCCATGAGATCGACGGCATTGTGGTCAAGGTGGACGACTTCGCGCTGCAGCGCGCGCTCGGCCACACCTCCCGGGTGCCGCGCTGGTCCGTGGCGTACAAGTACCCGCCGGAGGAGGTGAACACCAAGCTGCTGGACATCCGGGTCAACGTGGGCCGCACCGGCCGGGTCACCCCTTACGGCATCATGGAGCCGGTAAAGGTGGCCGGGTCTACCGTGGAGATGGCCACGCTGCACAACCAGGACGTGGTGAAGGCCAAGGGCGTGAAGATCGGCGACACCGTGGTGCTGCGCAAGGCAGGCGACGTCATTCCCGAAATCGTGGGACCCGTCGCCGCACTCCGCGACGGTTCCGAACGCGACTTCGTGATGCCCACCCACTGCCCCTCCTGCGGCACCGAGCTGAAGCCGGCGAAGGAGGGCGACGTCGACATCCGCTGCCCCAACGCCCGCTCCTGCCCGTCCCAGCTGCGCGAGCGTGTGTTCCACCTGGCCGGCCGCGGTGCGTTCGATATTGAAGCCCTGGGCTGGGAAGCGGCCATCGCACTGACCTCGCCCGCCGAACCCGAAAACCCGCCGCTGACCAGCGAGGCCGGTCTGTTCGATCTCAAGGTCGAAGACCTGGCCGATGTCCGGATCGAACGGCCCAAACGCTCCAAGGGCGTAGTGGTCGGTACCGAGCTGGTGCCGTACTTCTACACCAAGGGAACCGCCAAAAAGCCGTCCGAGCCGTCGGCCAACACCCGTAAGCTTTTCGAAGAACTTGAAAAGGCCAAGTCCCAGCCGCTCTGGCGGGTCCTGGTGGCACTGTCCATCCGGCATGTGGGCCCGACGGCGGCACGCGCCCTTGCAACTGCGTTCGGCTCCATGGAGAACATCCGGGCAGCCACCGAAGAGCAGCTCGCGCACGTGGACGGCGTGGGCCCGACCATCGCCGCGGCGCTGGAGGAATGGTTCGCCGAAGACTGGCACGTGGAAATCGTCGATTCCTGGGCCCGTGCGGGCGTCCGAATGGCTGATGAACGGGACGAATCCCAGCCCCGCACCCTGGAAGGCCTCACAATCGTCGTCACCGGCACCCTGCCGAACTTCAGCCGCGACGAAGCCAAGGAAGCGATCATCACCCGCGGCGGCAAGGCCTCCGGCTCCGTTTCGAAGAAGACCGACTATCTGGTGGCGGGGGAGAACGCCGGCACCAAGCTGGACAAGGCAGAGTCGCTGGGAGTTCCCGTACTCGACGAAGACGGGTTCCGCCAATTGCTGGAAAACGGACCGCTGGACTCGGATTCAGCGGACAACGCAGAAGACAATGCAGAGGACGAGGAAACCACGCCATGACCGAAGCACCCGCCCCTGACCCGCTGGAACTGCTCGACGTCGCCCGGCAGGCAGCCGCCGCCGGAGCCGCTGTGCTGGCCAAACGGTCGGAGGCAGGGCTGCACGTCGAGAACAAGGGAGCCTCCGGAGACTGGGTTACCGCCTATGACACCGAGGCCGAGTACGCCGTCCGGGACGTGATCAACCGGATGCGTCCCTTTGACACGGTCACCGGGGAAGAGCTGGAAGCCAGCGTTCCCGAGGATCCCTCCGGCATCCGCTGGTCGGTGGACCCGCTGGATGGAACCACCAACTTCATCCGCAACATTCCCTTCTACGCCACGTCGGTGGCCGCGGTGAACGCCGACGGCGGGTGGCTGGCCGGGGTAGTCCACGCACCGGCGCTGGTGCGCGTCTACTGGGCAGCGAAGGGCCATGGCGCGTGGCTGGCCGAGCACGGGAGCCTGCGCCGGCTCCACGGCCCGGACCCCGAACGGACGGGCAAGCTGCTGGGCACGGGCTTTTCCTACGAACCGGAGGTGCGCACCGAACAGTATGCAGCGCTCGCGGACCTGATGGACGGCTACGCTGACGTGCGCCGGCTCGGCTCGGCGGCACTGGACCTGTGCATGGTGGCTGACGGAACGCTGGACGCCTATGTGGAGCGGGGACTGAACGAGCACGACTTCGCCGCCGGCGCGCTTATCGCCGAGGAAGCGGGCCTGACGGTTCGCCGTCCCGGCTCGCCGGACCGAAAGATGGACGACGCCGAGCGGCTGGCAGCCGTGACCACGGCCTGGCTGGTGCCGCCCGCCTAGGCAGGCCCCGGCACGCCGTGTGTGCGTGAATGCTGATCGCTGTGGTCCGAATGCGGCGCCCCAATGACGTGCAGCAGCTGGTGAAGGGAATCGTCCACAATCCGGTAGCGGTGTTCACGCCCCACCTTGGCCGCCTGAACCCATTCCCTGTCCCGCAGCCGGCGCAGGGACTGGCTTACCACTGTCTGGGAAACCCCCGAAGCAGCTGCCAGCCGGGTCACGGTGATGCCGGGACTGAAATGCAGGCAGAGCAGCAGCTGCAGTCTCGTGGGATCTGAGATCAACTCGAACCGGGTACACCACGCCGCAACGTCCACTGCGTCCAGTGCGCGGGCTGCGGAGTCTTCTGGAGCCTTGCCGGTAGCAGATCCCATGAACCCTTCCCTTACAGATTGCGGCTGCGAAACCAATTTCGGTTTGAAGCGCCCCTTCGATGCCTGAACCCTAGCTGTGCCCGGCGCAGGAATCGAGAATTGATCCACCAATAGCTGCACACGTATGCATACGTTGAGGGGTTTCCCTATGCCAGCAGGAAAGCATCAGAGCAGGACCTTGGCGGCCGGCACCATACTGGTCTGCGGAGTTGTGGCCGGCTGCAGCGGCTCACCGGGGGAGACCACCGGAATCATCCTGGCGGATGCAAACGAACCCGGACAGTTCAACCCGGTTGGCGGTCACGGAGACAGCGGTCAGTCACAGATCTACGACGGCCTGCTGCGCCTGTCTCCCCAGGACGGGTCTTCGGCGCTTCCGGAGCTCGCGCCGTGGCTCGCGGAAGGCATGCCGGAGAGTAACGCCGAAGGAACGCAGTGGACAGTCCACGTCCGCCCCGGGGTGAAGTTCACCGACGGCACGGACCTGGACGCCGGGGACGTCGCGGCGACCTACCGCGCCGTCGTAGATCCGGCGTCGGCATCCGAACTGGCAACGTCCTATGACATGCTCCGGGATGTCGAAGCCTCTGAGGACGGCACGGTCACCTTCACCCTGAAATACCCCTATGCGGGCTTCCCCAGCCGGCTGCTGCTGGGGATTGCACCGTCCGAACGGCTGACTCCGGGACTGGCGGCAGAGTCCACCCTCAACACGGATCCAGTGGGAACCGGACCGTACAGGCTCACGTCGCTCCGCCCGGGCGAAGCGGTCCTTACGGCCAATGAGGATCACTGGAACGGCGCTCCCGAAGTTGAAACCGTCACCATCATCCACGTCCCGGATGACAATTCGCGGGCCCAGCGGCTCCAGTCCGGGGAAATCGACGGTACGGTCCTGCCGCCGCTGCTGGCAGCCCAGTATGAGGGCAAGTCCGGATACATTTACGAGGCCGTCAAGACGGCCGACTGGCGTGGGCTGTCGCTGCCGGCGGACAGTGTCTTTGCCGCTGACCCGGCCGCAGTGATGGCCATGAACATGGCTGCTGACCGCCAGGGCATGGTGAACCATGTCCTGGGCGGGCGCGGCAAACCCGCCCATACTCCGGTGGCTGACATTTACGGGGAAGCCTTCGACCCGGACGCGGTGTTCGATTACGATCCCGAGGCAGCCGGTCAGCTGCTGGACGATGCAGGCTGGCTGCGCGGCGAAGACGGCATCCGGACCAGGGACGGAGAGCGCGCCGGGTTTGAGGTTGCCTACAACGCCACTGACACACTGCGGCGGGACCTTGCGCTCGCGTTTGCCTCGAACATGTCCGAACTCGGTGTAGACGTCACGCTTCTCGGCACGGACTGGAACGTCATCGAGGAGCGGCGCGGAGAAGTGGGCATCCTGCTCGGCGGCGGCGACAAGCCATATGACCTGGACACACAGCTCTTCGAAACCCTCCACAGCCCGCTTGAGGGCGGCTCGCCCTTTGCCAATCCCGGCGGCACCGGAAGCCCGGAAATGGACACCCACCTTGAGGCCGCGCGCAGCACCCTGGACGCGGACGAACGCACGAAGCACTATTTGGCCGTCCAGGACCTCTACATCCAGGATCCCGGCTACGTGATGCTGGCCTTCATCGACCACAACTACGTCCAGGAAGACCAGGGCTGGAACAACGTCCAGACCGTGCTGGAACCACACGCCCACGACGTCGGCTGGGGCTTCTGGTGGAGTCTCCGCGACTGGACGCGGGACTAACCGGTGCCGGGCATCGAAGCCGCGTCCCGGCCGGCGCGACGGCGCAGGCGCCTGCGCCAGACGCGGGTGATCGTCCTGAGGCGTCTGGGCCTGGGCGTGCCGGTGGCCGTGGGCGTCTCCCTTCTCGTTTTCCTGCTCGCCAGCATCTCGCCCTTCGATCCGCTTGCCGCGTACCTGGGAGACCGCTTTGCACAGACCTCCGCGGAACAGCGCGAGGTGCTGTCCGAATCCCTCGGGCTGGGCACCTCGTGGATCCAGGCCTGGTGGCACTGGGTGACATCCGCGCTGTCAGGAGACCTTGGCTACTCCCGTGTGTTCCGCCAGCCGGTGGCGTCCGTGATTTCTGAACGGCTGCCCTGGACGCTGCTGGTCGCGGGAACCGGCCTGCTCCTGGCAGCCGTCGGTTCGCTGCTGCTGGCTGCCCGGTGCGCCCGCCGCCCGGGCGGTCTCCTGGATCGGATCACGGCAGCGGCGGCAACCCTGCTCCAGGGGCTGCCGCCGTTCGTGATCTCGCTGGGGCTGCTTATGGTTTTCGCCCTGGGCCTGGGGCTCCTGCCCGGGGGAGGGCTGAGCGATCCGGGCACGGAGCCAACTGCCGGGCAGGTGCTGCGCCATATGATCCTCCCCGTTACGGCTACGGCGCTTTCACAGCTTCCCTGGCTGGCACTTTCCCTGCGGGCTTCCACCAGGGAGGCGCTCGCATCCGACGCCGTGCGCGGAGCCCTGCTGCGCGGACTGTCCGAAAGGACCGTCGTCCGCCGGCACGTCATGCCTGCCGCCCTCGCTCCGTTCATCGCCGTCCTCGGCACCCGGCTGCCGGAAGTCATCGTGGGGGCGGTGCTGGTGGAGACGGTGTTCTCCTGGCCGGGGCTGGCGGCAGCGGTGGTTTCCTCGGCGCAGGCCCTGGACTTCGCGCTGCTGGCGGCCTTGACGGTGCTGACAACCGCAGCAGTGCTCGCCGGTTCGCTGGTCGCAGACCTGCTGTATGTCTGGATTGATCCGAGGGTGTCCGCCGATGTCTAGCACCGTGGAAGCTGCAGATCTCCGTCTCACCGGCCCCGCCGTCCGGAGGCGGGGACTCCGTGCAGCCGGCACGATCCTGGGTGTGGCTGTCCTGGTGCTGATTGCGTCCTACGCCGTCTTTGTTCCGATGCTTGCCGGCACGGACGAAAAGCTGACCGATTTCAGCTCCGCCCGGCTGCCGCCGTCGGCCGCCCACCCCTTCGGAACCGACCACGCGGGCCGTGACCTCTTCATCCGGCTTGCCTCCGGGCTGCGTGTCTCACTGCTCATCGCTGTTCTCTGTGCGCTTGCCTCGATGGGACTCGGGATGCTGATAGGGGCCGTGTCGGCGGCGCTCGGCGGCCGGACGGACCGAATCGTCATGCGGGTGGTCGATGGCATCAACGCTGTGCCCCACCTGCTGCTGGGGGTGGTCATTGTTGCGATGTTCCGCGGCTCCGTGACAGCCATCATCGCCTCCATTGCGCTCACGCACTGGACGCAGGTCGCGAGGATTGTCCGCGCCGAGGTCCTGTCCCTGCGCAGCCGGGAATACGTGGAGGCTGCCTACCTCCTTGGGTCGACCCGGCGAGAGGTACTGCGGCGGCATTTCCTTCCCGGGACGCTGGCACAGGGGGTAGTGGCCACTGTCATGCTGCTCCCGCACGCCATTTGGCACGAGTCCACGCTCTCTTTCCTGGGACTGGGCCTGTCGCCGGACCAGGCATCCCTGGGAACGCTTCTGAAGGAAGCGCAGTCGGAAGTGATGCTCGGCGGCTGGTGGGCCCTAATTTTCCCGGCGCTGCTCCTGCTGGTTACCACCCTGGCTGTGGCCGCCTGCGGGAAAGGCATCCTCTCCCGGACGGAAGGAAGACAATGAACAGCATCGCGATCCGCGCCGAGGGGCACACCGTACGCATACCCAGCCGCACGCGGCGGGGTGCAGCCTGGGTCCACGCGGCCACCGACGTGGCCTTCAGTGCGCACCGGGGCCGGGTGCATGCCCTTGTTGGTGAATCCGGCTGCGGGAAGACCACCTTCGCCTCAGCCATCCTCGGCATGCTGCCGCCGGGAACGATGGCCGCCGGTGAGCTGGACTATGTGGATGCCTCCGGCACCCGGACCCCGCTGACGGCGGGTCGGGACGGAGCAGCCCGTGCGGCCAAACTGCGCGGGCGGGTCATCGGCTATGTTCCCCAGTCTCCGGCCACCTACCTGACACCCGTGCGGACCGTCGGATCCCAGCTTGGGGAAACGGTCCGCGAACTGGGCGGAGCCAGGAACCCGCAGGATCTGCTGGCGCAGGTGAACCTGGAGGCGCAGGCGCTGGACGCGTTTCCACACGAGCTCAGCGGCGGCATGCTGCAGCGGGCAGCCATCGCCTTTGCCCTGGCCGGCGGTCCGGACGTCCTGCTGGCCGACGAACCGGTTTCCGGCCTGGACCCTGACCTGGCACAGCTGACGCTGGGGCTGCTGCGCCGCGTCGCCGACGCCGGCGCCGCCGTCGTCCTCATTACCCACGATCTGCAGCGCCTGGCCGATTCAGGCACTGCGGACGAAGTCTCGGTCATGTATGCCGGGCGCATCGTGGAGTCCGGCCCGGCGTCCGAAGTCCTGGAGCTTCCGTCCCATCCGTACTCGCGGGATCTGCTCGCAGCTCTGCCCGCCAACGGACTTCAGGCGATGCCCGGCACCTCCCCGGAGCTGACGGACCTTCCCCCGGAGTACAGCTACGCCGAGCGGCTCGCGGCGGCAGCGGAGGCCGGCTATGCCCGCTGAGCTGAGCGCGGTGGACGCCGGATTCAGCTACGGCGGCACAGCTGTCCTGCGCAACGTCACCATCAGTGTCCCGGCCGGAGGGCAGGTCGGCCTCACGGGGCCCTCCGGCAGCGGCAAGACCACGCTGGCCCGTATCCTGGCCGGTTTGCTGCCGGCGGGGGAGGGAACGGTGACGTGCAACGGACAACCCGTGCAGCGGCCCTGGAAACAGAACGGACACGGCTGCGGCATCGCGATGCTCTTCCAGTCTCCGCGGGCCTCCTGCAGTCCCAGGCTGACGCTGCGGCAGATCATCGCGGAAGGGGCACGGCGAACAAGCCGGGGCGGGAGGGCACACCTCGTCGAGCAGCTAGCCGCGCAGGTGCAGCTGACCCCGGACCTCTTGGACAGATACCCCCGTGAAGTGTCCGATGGGCAGCTCCAGCGGGCGTGCCTGGCAAGGTCACTCGCGGCAGCGCCCGGTTATCTGATCTGCGACGAAGCGACCGCGATGCTGGACGCCGCCACCACTGCGTCGCTGGTTCGCGTCATCAGCAGCGAGGTTGAGTCCCGCGGCATGGGGGTCCTGGCCCTGAGCCATGACCGGCCGCTCCTTGATGCGTGGTGCACCTCCGTCACCAGCCTGGCGGAGCTGTCTGCTGCTCCCGGAGAACGATGAGCCTCGGGGCATCCCGGCCCCGCGGGCCACCGGCTTAGTAAGCGCCGGTCCAGGACGGTACGGCGGTTTTTGAATCCACCGTGATCTTGTCCCGGTCCATCACAATCACGTGGCCTTTCCAGTAGTGGAAGTTGTCCACCACGGCGTCTTCCATGACCTGGACTATGACGCCCATCTTGCTGCAGTCGCAGCGTGAAGCTCCCATGACCCGCAGCCGCACGGAACTGATGCCCTTCTCGCAGCGCACAATCATTCCCGGCGCGAGCCTGATTTCATTCTGCATGCCTACCCCCAGTGCTAGACCTTCGTTCCGGAACAAGCTGGAACGGTGCTGTGAGAATAGCGCTCAAATGCTTCCGGCGGGGGTGGGGATCAAGCCGATTCAGGCTTAGGAAAAGAATTGTGGATTCCTTGAGCAGGAGTTGAGCCAAACTTGAGCCTTCGCCCCAAATTCCCCTCCCGGAACAGGCGTCACGCCCCACAGCCGGAGAATTAAGCCCTGAGGAAAGCGCGCTCTGCAGGTGCAGGTTTTCGTGGGTCCCGCGCGGATAATTGATGGAACTCAGCGAGATCCATGGACACCGGGAGGACGCACCATGCCACGTAAAGTCACAGCGGCATCGCGCAAACTGGCACCAGCGGTCACCACGCGTGTCCAGGAACCGAAGCCCCAAACGCCCAAAGACCTGGACACCGCCCGCTTCGCTGCCATCATCGACGATCACATCGATTCTGCCCGCGCCAAGATAGACACAGTCCTGGCGGACATTAGAGAAGTCACCGCCGCAGCGAAGGACACCCCGGCGGATGACGAGCACGATCCCGAAGGCACCACGGTCTCCGTGGAGCGGGCTAACGAAGTCTCCATGCTGGCCGCACTGGAAGCGTCACTCGTTGAGCTTCTCGACGCGCGGGTGCGGCTGGACGACGGTGCGTACGGTATCTGCGAACGCTGCGGGGAACCGATCCCTGAAGCCCGCCTGGAAATCCGGCCCGAGGCCCGCTTCTGCGTAGCCTGTGCAGCCGCTGCCAGGCGTCGCTGACCGCTCGGGATCCAGCCACCGGCGAGGATGTGCCGACCGTCACCACCGGCGGGGAAGGTGCTCCTGCGGCAGATAGAATCTACCGTGGAAATCAACCACCACGTAAGGATTCGTAACACCAATGAGCATTACCGTCCGGCGGGCAACACCGGCAGACTATGAAGACATCCGCCGGATCACCCGTGAGGCGTACCTCAAAGCAGGGTTCATTGAGGCCGACAATCCCTACGTCCAGGAACTTGAAAACGTAGAGCACCGCGACGAGCACGCCGAACTCTGGGTCGCCGAGAAGGACGGAGTCGTGGCGGGCTCGGCGGCGGTCACCTTTGCAGGCCAGCCGTACACGGACATCGCGGTCGAAGGTGAGCTGGAGTTCCGTATGCTCGCCGTTGATCCCGCCGTGCAGCGCGGGGGAGTTGGCCGTGCACTGGTTAATGCGATCGTTGAGCACGCCCGCAGCCTGGAGGGAATCCATGCCGTTTCCCTGACCAGCATGACCAGCATGCTCGGTGCCCACAGCATGTACCTCTCCCTCGGGTTCGAACGCGTGCCCGAGAGGGACTGGACGGTTCCCGGCGAGGACTACATCCTCTGGGTATTCCGGCTGGAACTGTAGCTGCCCGACGCGCCGTGGCACCGGCGTCGCGCGCTGCTCTGCGGTTTGCCCGAAAGCAGCACTGCCGCCGTGTGCCCGGCCCACCAGAACCGGGGGCCCAAACGCCGTAGACTGGTACGGATACCGGCGTACGCCGAAAATACTGCATAAGACGCATGGGAGACTCATGTCTGAGATCAATCGTGAGGCTGTGGCGCATCTGGCGCGGCTGGCCCACATTGAGATGACCGATGACGAGCTGGACAAAATGGCCGGCGAGCTTGATGTCATCGTGGATTCGATCAAATCCGTAAGCGAAGTTGCCGGCGAGGACATCCCGGCCACCTCCCACCCGATCCCGCTGGCGAATGTGTTCCGCGAGGACGTTGTGGGGCAGACGCTGACCAATGAGCAGGCCCTGTCCGGTGCACCGGACAACGCCGAAGGCCGCTTCAAGGTCCCTGCCATCCTGGATGAGGAGTAAAGACTTCCATGAGTGAACTGATTACCTCCAGCGCTGCCGAATTGGCAGACAAGCTGGCCTCCCGCGAAGTATCCGCAGTCGAAGTCACCCAGGCCCACCTGGACCGGATCGCTGAAGTCGACGGCGAGATCAACGCGTTCCTGCACGTCAACACGGATGAGGCGCTGGAAGTTGCCGCCGGTGTGGACAAGGCACGTGCCGCCGGTGAAGAACTGCACACCCTGGCCGGCGTTCCGATTGCCATCAAGGACCTGATCGTCACGGTCGGCCAGCCCACCACGGCGGGTTCGAAGATGCTCGAGGGCTGGATGAGCCCGTACGACGCAACGGTGATCTCCCGTATCCGTGCCGCCCGCATGCCGATGCTTGGAAAGACCAACCTGGATGAGTTCGCCATGGGCTCCTCCACTGAGCACTCCGCCTACGGTCCCACCCGCAACCCGTGGGACCTGGACCGCATTCCCGGCGGCTCCGGCGGCGGTTCGGCAGCAGCCGTTGCCGCATTCGAAGCGCCTCTTGCTCTGGGCACCGACACTGGCGGGTCCATCCGCCAGCCGGCATCCGTCACCGGTTCCGTGGGTGTGAAGCCCACCTACGGCGGGGTCTCCCGCTACGGTGCGATCGCCATGGCCTCCTCGCTGGACCAAATCGGCCCGGTCTCCCGGACTGTGCTGGACGCTGCCCTGCTGCAGGAAGTCATCGGCGGACACGACCCGCGTGACTCCACTTCCCTGACCGATCCCGTTGGAAACCTGGCGGAAGCTGCCCGCAACGGCAGTGTGGCCGGGATGCGCATCGGCGTTATCAAGGAACTGCAGGGCGAGGGTTACCAGCCCGGTGTACAGGCGCGCTTCAACGAGTCCCTGGAGCTGCTGAAGGACGCCGGAGCGGAGATCGTTGAGGTTTCCTGCCCCAACTTCAAGTACGCCCTGGGTGCCTACTACCTGATCATGCCTTCGGAGGCCTCCTCCAACCTGGCGAAGTACGACGGCGTCCGCTATGGCATGCGCCGCCTGCCCGCCGACCCGCCGCTCACCATTGAGCGCGTTATGGGCGCCACCCGCGCCGCCGGTTTCGGCGACGAGGTCAAGCGCCGCATCATCCTGGGCACCTACGCCCTCTCCGCCGGCTACTACGACGCCTACTACGGCTCGGCCCAGAAGGTCCGCACCCTGATCCAGCGCGACTTCAACGCCGCGTTTGCGCAGGCTGACGTGCTCATCTCCCCGACCTCGCCGAACACCGCGTTCAAGCTCGGCGAAAAGCTGGATGATCCGCTGGCCATGTACCTGAACGACGTCGCCACCATTCCGGCCAACATGGCCGGCGTTCCCGGCATCTCCATCCCCGGCGGCCTGGCCGACGGGCTGCCGGTTGGCATCCAGTTCCTGGCACCCGCCCGTGAAGACGTGCGCCTCTACCGTGCCGGTGCGGCACTTGAAGGCCTGCTGGAGCAGAAGTGGGGCGGCCCGCTGCTGGCCTCGGCACCCGTACTCGGAGGAGTGAAGTAATGTCCGTGCACACCATGGAAGAAACCGTGCCTTTTGACGAGGCCATGGAGAAGTACGATCCGGTACTCGGGTTCGAGGTCCACGTGGAGCTCAACACCAAGACCAAGATGTTCTCCGACGCCCCGAACGAGTTCGGTGATGTGCCGAACACCAACGTCACCCCCGTGGACCTTGGCCTGCCCGGCGTGCTGCCGGTGGTCAACAAGAAGGCAGTGGAGTACTCGATCCTGATCGGCCTGGCGCTGAACTGCAAGATCGCCGAATCCTGCACCTTTGCCCGGAAGCAGTACTTCTACCCGGACACCCCCAAGAACTTCCAGACCTCCCAGTACGAAGACCCCATTGCGTACGACGGCTGGCTGGACGTTGAGCTGGAGGACGGAACCGTGTTCCGCGTCGAGATCGAACGCGCGCACATGGAAGAGGACGCCGGAAAGCTCACCCACATGGGCGGCGCTGCCGGACGCATCCAGGGCGCCGACTTCTCCCTGGTGGACTACAACCGAGCCGGTGTTCCGCTGGTGGAAATCGTCACCAAGCCGATCGAGGGCGCCGGTTCCCGCGCACCCGAACTCGCCAAGGCCTACGTGGCAGCCATCCGGGAAATCGTGAAGAACCTCGGTGTCTCCGACGCCAAGATGGAACGCGGCAACGTCCGCTGCGATGCCAACGTCTCGCTGCGCCCGCACGGCCAGGAAAAGTTCGGCACCCGCTCCGAGACCAAGAACGTGAACTCGCTGCGCGCCGTCGAACGCGCCGTCCGCTTCGAAATCCAGCGGCATGCTGCCGTGCTGGACTCCGGTGAGAAGGTTGTCCAGGAAACCCGTCACTGGCACGAGGACACGCGGTCCACCACTTCGGGCCGGCCCAAGTCCGACGCCGATGACTACCGGTACTTCCCGGAACCCGACCTGCTGCCCGTGGTCACCACCGAAGAGTGGATCGAGGAGCTGCGCTCCCGCCTGCCCGAGCCGCCGGCCGAGCGCCGCAAGCGGCTCAAGGCCGACTGGGGATACTCCGACCCCGAGTTCCGCGATGTGGTCAACGCCGGCGTCATGGAAGCCATCGAGGAGACCATCGCAGCCGGTGCCTCCGCCCAGGTGGCACGCAAGTGGTGGATGGGTGAAGTTGCCCGCCGCGCCAAGGAAGCCGAAGTGGATCCGGTGGATACCGGCGTCACCCCGGAACTGATCGTTGAACTGGACCGCCTGGTCCAGGCCGGCAAGATCAATGACAAGCTGGCCCGCCAGGTGCTCGACGGCGTGCTCGCCGGCGAAGGCACTCCGGAGGAAGTCATTGAGAAGCGCGGCCTCGCCGTCGTTTCCGACGACGGTGCCCTGCTCGAAGCCATCGATGCCGCCCTGGCAGCAGCGCCGGATGTCGCGGACAAGATCCGCGGCGGCAAGATCCAGGCTGTGGGCGCGATCGTCGGCGGCGTTATGAAGGCAACCCGCGGACAGGCCGACGCCGGCCGCGTTCGTGAGCTGATCCTGGAACGTCTGGGCGTCTCCGCCTAACGCTCTCCACCGTGCCGGCCCCGGCCCGGTGCTGACGGCCCATGCGGCCTGATGCACCGGAACGGGGCCGCCCGGCGTTAATACCCCTCCCGGAACCCACGGCACCGGGGTAGGGTGCTGGCATGCCCGGCGTTCCGTCCCAGCTCAGGGTGGATGCGGGCCTGGTGCGCGGCCTGCTGCAGAACCAGCAGCCGCACCTGGCCGACCTCCCTCTCCTTGAGGTGGGCGACGGATGGGTCAACCACGTTTTCAGGCTGGGCGGGGAGCACGCCGTGCGCCTGCCCCGGCGGGAAGACGCCGCCGCCCTGATGGCCAAGGAGCAGCAGTGGCTGCCTGCGCTGACCGCCGGACTGCAGACGGACACCTCAACCCCGGTCTACGCGGGTGTGCCGGAGGAGTCTTATCCCTATCCATGGACCGTCAGCGCCTGGTTCGATGGCCTGGACGTCTCCCTGCAGCCGCGGGACCGCAACGAATCCCTGGCCAGACCGCTCGCAGAGTTCCTGAATGCCTTTCACCGGCCGGCACCCCAGGATTACCCGCGCAACCCGGTGGTTGGCGGGCCACTCCTGTCGAGGGACGAAGCGGTCCAGGAGCGCCTTCACGCCGGGATGGTCCCGCGTGCCGCCCGCATCGGGGAACTGTGGGCTGAAGCAGTGCAGCTGCCGGGCTGGAATTCGGTGCCGCTCTGGCTGCATGGGGACCTGCACCCCGCCAACCTGATCGCCAGGGACGGAACGCTCCAGGCCATCATCGATTTCGGAGATCTCACTGCAGGGGACCCGGCAGCAGACCTTGCCGCTGCCTGGCTGGTTTTTGACGCGGCAGGGAGGCGGTCCTTCCGCAGTGCACTGGGAACGCAGTACGACGGCGATCCCTTCGTCTGGCTGCGGGCCCGCGGCTGGGCGCTGTGCGTGGCTTCGAACCTGCTGGCCGGTGCTCAGCGCCATCCAGGCCTGTACCTGGTGGGATCGGAGACTCTCATGGAGATCCTTACCGACGATCTCTCCTGGCTGTAGGGGCCGTGCCAGAATGAGCTATGCCCATCTCCTGGAGACACTCCGTCCGCGTCCAGACTGAAGGCGACGGGCACGTCACAGAGGACAGCTGCGGGTTTTCAGCATCGAGTGCCTGGGTGATCGACGGCGCTACCTCGCTGCTTCCGGAGCTGGACCTGCCCGGGGCGTCCAATCCTTCCTGGTACGCGCGGACACTGGACCTGCTGTTGGCGGAGAGCGCCGCAGCGGTGACTGGCCCGGCAGACACTGGTTCGGCAGCCGGCGGTGTGCTGGCCGAAGCACTCCGCAGGGTGGATAGGGTGGCAGAGGAACAGGCCGGCAGCGAACGCACCCGTTTTCCCAGCGCTGCCCTGGCCCTGGCACAGCTCACCGGGAACGGAGTTGAAGTGCTGGTACTAGCGGACTGCCATGTGGCGGTGGAACTGGAGGATACATCCGTGGTGCATGTGACGAGTGAACCTGCAGACCTTCGGGTCCACCGCGAACGCCCGGCCGATCCGGACCGAACGCCCGGCCGATCCGGACCAGGCGCGGGAACTTCTGCGCCGCGACCGGGAGCTGCGCAACACCCCGGGAAGGCTGTGGGTGGCCCGGCGTGAACCGGAAGCGGTACAGCACGCCCATTTGGTGCGGCTGCCTGCGCCGCGCCGGGTGGTGCTGGCATCCGACGGCGCGTGGCGTGCTGTGGACCTGGGCCTGGTGGACAGTCCCTGCAGCTTCCTCCGGGCCGCCTCGACTCCCCTCGGTGCGCAGCAGCTGCTGCTTGAACTGCGCGAGCGGCAGGCGGCAGTAGGGGAAAAAGCCGACGACGCCACCATCCTGACGGTGGTGCCCGGTGCATAAGGCCAAAACTCCGGTCCTGGTTATTGGCGGAGGCATAGCCGGGCTGTCCCTCGCCTCCCGCATCGCCGGGGACACCGGCGTCATACTCCTTGAAGCCGAGAATGAACTCGGTTACCACACCTCATCACGCTCCGCGCGGCAGCTCATTCCCAGCTACGGGCCGCCGGCTGTGCAGGACCTGACCGTGAGAACGCTGGCCCTGATCCGTGAACTCGAGGCAGACCTTCCCGAACCGATCCTGGTACCGCGGGCCTTTATGCTTGTGGGCACCGAAGAAGACGTGCGTGACCGTGCCAGCGGGCACATGTACCCCGTGACCATCGCGGAGGCAGCGGCACTTGCTCCGGAACTGGGCACCGGAACCTTCGAAGCCGCAGGACTGGACACCACCTCTGTCTCCTGCAACACCGACATCCTGCTGGACTGGCACCGCGCCCGGATCGAATCCTCCGGCGGACGCATCCTCACGGGACGCCGCGTGGACTCTGCCAGCCGGACCGGTGACGGTCTGTGGACCGTCACCGCCGGCGGAGAGTCCTTCACGGCAGAAATAGTGGTCAATGCTGCAGGAGCTTGGGCCGACCCGGTCGCCGCGCTCTTCGGCGTCCGGGAACGCGGGCTGCAGCCCTACCGCCGGACAGCAGCAATTGTGGAGGCAGGCAACCCGCCCGCCGCAGACGGTCCGATGGTCGCCAGCGCGGAAGACACCTTCTATTACCGGCCGGACCTCGAGGGAGTGCTGATCTCGCCGTCCGAAGCCGTACCCAGTCCCGCTGAGGACGCCCGGCACCGGCCCGAGGACATTGCCGAGCTCATCTCCCTGGTCAATTCCCTGACCGGGCTGGAGCTTGGACGTACCGTCCGGGCCTGGACCGGGCTGCGGACTGAGGCAGCGGACGGACTGCCCGTTGTGGGGTTCGACGACGCCGTTCCCGGGTTCTACTGGCTCGCCGGGCAGGGTGGCTACGGCTTCCAAACCTCTTCGGGAATTGCTGAATTTGCAGCTGCACGGCTGCTCGGCCGGGACCCGGTTTTGGACGTCTCCGGGGCCCTTTCTCCGGCCCGTACGGGACTGTGACGAAAATCTCATCTTCACGGTGTAACGAATCGGTGAAACGGCCTGTGAATGGTCAAAGCAGGACGCACCTAAACCTAGAGTTGTAGGGCAGGGCGGCTCCGGCCATTTTCCCATTCCAGCCCTGCTGTTTGTGCTTTTGAGAGGTTTCGTCAGTGCCAGAAATATTGCCGCCGCAGTTCGCCGGTGTGCAGCAGCGTCCCTTCTACGTCAAAGCCCGTTCCGTGATCACCGCCGTGAGCGTTGTGTGGCTGGTCCTGGCGGTCGCTGGCTATGGTTCGTTTTCCGGCGGCACGACTTCCCTGGCCCTGTCCCTTGCCCTGATGTACGGCACCGGCGTGGCCATCCTGGTGGTCGCTTCAGCCCTGTACCGGCTGGTGAAGCGCTCCGCTGTCCGCCGGACCGAAAATGCCCCGCAGGACCACGCCGCCGCTGTCTTCGTGGACGCGACGCGGTTCGCGGCAGAAGAACTGAAGTTTGCACTGGCCCCGTCCTGGTCCGGCAGCCGTCCGGCATCAGCCTGGCCGGCGGCGGCGCCGGCCCCTGCCGGACTGGACTCTGCTGCTCAGGAGGAGTCCGCTCCGGCTGCGCACAAGCCCCTCAGCAAGCCCGATGTGAGCCGTCCGGCCGCCAAGGCAGCACCTGTTCAGGCCAAGACGGTCAAGCCAGGCGTGAGCCAGCAGGCTGGCAAGGCTGCGTCCGTTGAGGCAAAGGCAAACAAGCCGGCCGCCGGCCGTCCGCAGGCCGGCCATCCGACCGTGAGCAAATCTGTGGTGAACAAGAAGGCAGCTGCCAAAAAGAAAAAGGGCAGCAAGCCGCGCCAGATCAAGCCGGGGACTGGTGTCCACCACCAGCGGCCGGCCAAGCAGGCGGAGTCTGGACTGAAGCGGGCGGCTTAGCCGGTCTCACTCTCAGGGAGTTGCCAGCTTGCTGACAGGAGCTTTCCAGACCGCTGTCCTAACGTAGTTAGTACCTCATAAGGGTGCGAGTGATGAATGGATAGCGTAGTGAACTATCCGGCGCCGGCAGACTAGGGTTGTTCCCCCCAACCAACCCACAGTCTGCCGGCGTTCTTCATGTCTGGACTCGTTTTTGTGAAACCTTGGGATTAGCCGGCGTCGAACCCGTTGAACTCACCGGTGGCGGGGGAGTGGCGTTCCTCCACGTTCTCAACGGCTCCGGGCGCAGAAGGTGAACGAACCCATTCCATGAGTCCGTCCAGGGCTGACGGCAGGCCCTCAGCTGTAATTGCCACGGAGCCGTCGGCCTGGTTGATGACAGTTCCTGTCAGCCCCAGCTTCAGCGCCTGGCGCATCACCCGGTACCGAAACCCCACGCCCTGAACCAGACCGCTTACACGGGCGGTAACCCGGATCTGGTCCCTGGCGCTGCCTGACGGGCTCTGCGGTGAATTCATGTCCCGAAGCCTAGTGCAGCGGCTCTTCCAGCACACCGTTGGCTGCGTCCAGCAACGCTCCGCCGGCCACCAGCCGGTAGACGGCTTCAATCTCGGGGGCAAGGTAACGGTCGGGGCCAGGCCCCTGCACTACGGAACGCACCGCGGTCCGCACCGCCGTCGAGACCGGAGCGCTGCGCGAAGTGGCCAGACCGCCGTCGCGCATGTCCAGTGCCCGTGCGGAGGTGAGCACCTCCACTGCCAGAACCCGGGCCAGCCCGTCCAGGGCCCGGCGGAGCTTCAATCCCGCTGCCCATCCCATGGAGACGTGGTCTTCCTGCATGGCAGAGGACGGGATTGAATCCACGGAGGCGGGGACGGCCAGCCGCTTGAGTTCCGAGACAATGCCGGCCTGGGTGTACTGCGCAATCATGTGGCCGGAATCAACGCCGGGATCGTCGGCCAGGAAAGCGTTAAGGCCGTGGCTGCGGTTGCGGTCCAGGAACCGGTCAGTGCGCCGTTCGCTCATGGAAGCAACGTCCGCAACGGCGATGGCCAGGAAATCCAGGACGTAGCCCACGGGAGCTCCGTGGAAGTTGCCGTTTGACTCCACCCGTCCGTCGACGGTCACAACGGGATTGTCCACAGCGGAGGCACGCTCACAGGCTGCAACATGCTCGGCATGGGCCAGGGTAGACCGGGCCGCCCCGTGAACCTGGGGCGCACAGCGCAGCGAATAGGCATCCTGGACCCGGGTAAAGGTTCCGGTCTTCTGTTCCTCCACCAGGACTGACCCATGCAGCACGGCACGGATGTTCGCTGCGGATTCGGCCTGACCGGGCTGCGGGCGCAGGGCCTGGAGGTCAGCGGCGAAAACTGCGTCGGTTCCCAGGAGTCCTTCAACACTCATGGCGGCGGCAACGTCCGCGATGGTCAGCAGACGGTGCAGGTCCGCGATGGCCATGGTGAGCATTCCCAGCATGCCGTCCGTGCCGTTGATCAGCGCAAGGCCCTCCTTCTCCTGCAGCTCCAGGGGTTCCAGGCCAGCCGACATCAGGGCCTCGGCTGCGTCCTGTTCCCGCCCGTCGGCGTCGCGCACCCGTCCCTCGCCCATCAGGGCCAGGGCACAGTGGGAGAGAGGCGCCAGGTCACCGGAGCAGCCGAGCGAACCGTATTCACCGATGATCGGAGTCACTCCCGCGTTGAGTAGGCCGGCGTAGGCCTGGGCAACCGCGGGACGCACTCCGGTCCGCCCTGTCGCAAGGGTTGCCAGGCGGCCGAGCATCAGCGCACGGACTACCTCGCGGTCCACTTCCTGTCCGGACGACGCCGCGTGGCTGCGGACCAGGGACCGCTGGAGTGCAGTCCGCTGGCTGGCGGGAATCTGTTTGGTGGCCAGTGCCCCGAAGCCCGTGGAGACGCCATAGTGGGGTTTTGAATCAGCGGCCAGTGACTCGATGACGGACCGGGATGACTCCATCGCTGCCAGAACTTCGGAGGTGAGGGCGACCGGAGCGTTCTGCCGGGCGACGGCAAGGACGGCTTCCGGGTCCAGTGGCCCGGTGCCGATGTTCACGGTCAGGGCTGTCCCCGGAGCGGAATCCTGAGAAAAAAGAACCAAGACATCTTCCTGTCTGTTCGCTGCCGACGCTCAGCGCCGTACGCTGAAATGCCGCACAGTGGTATTGGCATTTCAATCAGTGAAATGCACTCGGCGGTTAACCGCAAGTGCGGGGCCAGCGGCCCGGGAACTCGATCAGGCACAATAGGCACATGCCCTCCGCCTCTGCTGACTCCGTGCCCGACGCCGGGACGCGGCGCAGGCTCAAAGTCGAAATCCTGATCGTACTGGGACTGTCCCTGGGGCAGTCGGGCGTGTACGCCGTCGTGCGCCTCTTGGACAAGATGACACAGGGGCCGCTGCAGGGACAGACCACCACGCTTAACCCGGTGCTGGATGACAGCCCTCTCTTTGACCTCGTCTACCAGCTGCTGGGCATCTTCTTTTCGCTGGTCCCGGTGGCGCTGGTCCTGTTTCTGCTGACCGAACCGGGGCGCTCAGCGTTCCGGCGGATCGGCTTCACCTTCTCCCGGCCGTTGCTGGACTTTGGGCTCGGCTTCGCACTCGCGGCCGTCATCGGCGTCGGGACATTGGGCGTTTACGCCGCAGGACGGGCAATGGGCATCACCACGGCCATCGTCCCGGCGGCCCTGGACACGTACTGGTGGACCCTTCCGGTCCTGGTGTTGTCCGCGATGCGCCATGCGGTCCTCGAAGAGGTCATTGTGGTCGGATACCTGTTCACCCGGCTGCGCGCGCTGGGATGGTCCGTACCCGCCATGATTCTGACCAGCGCCCTGATCCGGGCCAGCTACCACCTGTACCAGGGCATCGGTCCCGGGACTGGCAATTTCCTGATGGGACTGCTCTTCGGGTACGCCTACTACAAAACCAAGCGCGTGATGCCTTTGGTCATCGCCCATGCGCTAGTTGATATTGCAGGATTTGTCGGGTTCGCGCTCTTCGGATCCGCCATTGGAATTGGAGACTAACCCCTACATGCCATTGCTGACACCCTGGGGCGAAGCCCTGGACCCGGAGAACGTGCTGCCCGAATACCCGCGGCCCCAGCTGGTTCGTAGCGGCTGGACCAACCTCAACGGTTACTGGGACTACGCCTTCACCTCCGCTTCCCGGACCGCTGAGCCGGAGGACTGGGACGGAAAGATCCTGGTGCCGTTCTCGCCCGAGGCGTCGCTCTCCGGCGTCGAACGCCAGCTCCAGCCGGGCGATGCCCTCTGGTACCGGCGGACGTTCGCCCTCCCGGACGGACCGGGGGAACGGGTCATGCTGCATTTCGGGGCGGTTGACCAGAGCTGCGCGGTCTACGTCAACGGGCAGGAAGCAGGAACGCACGACGGCGGCTATCTCCCCTTCGCCTTCGATGTCACCGGCCTGCTGGGGGCAGGTCAGCAGGAGCTTGTGGTGCGGGTGCTGGACGGCACTGACACCAACGGGGCTTCCCGCGGCAAACAGAAGCTGGAACGCGGAGGCATCTGGTACACGGCGCAGTCGGGTATATGGCAGACCGTGTGGCTGGAGAAGGTCCCGCAGACCTGGATCCGCGACGTGGTGATCACGCCGCTGGACTCCCTTGACGGCGTCGAAATCACTGTGGTTGCAGGCGGTAGTGCCCGGGAAGCTGGTGCTGTGGACGGTGCCGACGTCGAGTCTGGCGCCGCGAGGGGTGCTGCGGGCGGCGGTGCGTTCGACTCTGACAAAGCGGTCCGCGACCTGCCTGCCCAAGTGACGGTCTATGCCGACGGGGTCGCTGTGGCAGCGGCCGCGTACATTCCCGGGGAACCCATACGGCTGGCCCTGCCGGACCCTCGGCTGTGGAGTCCGGAGGATCCATTCCTGTACGACGTACGGGTCCGACTGGGCACCGACGAGGTTCAGTCATACTTCGGCCTGCGGACGTTTGGGACCGGACCTGATTCGGCCGGGCACCAGCGGTTGCTGCTGAACGGCAAGCCATACCTGCACGCTGGCCTGCTGGACCAGGGCTATTGGCCCGACGGCCTCTATACGCCGCCGTCGGACGAGGCAATGGTGTTCGACATCCAGACTGCCAAGGACCTGGGCTTCAGCATGCTGCGAAAGCACATCAAGATCGAGCCGCTGCGCTGGTACCACCACTGTGACCGGATCGGCATGCTTGTCTGGCAGGACATGGTCAATGGCGGAATGGGCGAAGGCCGGGCCCCGGAACCGGTGCCGTTGCCCGGCAGAGGGAGCCGCAGCGACCGGCGGTATGCGAGGTTCGGGCGCAGCGACCCCGTCGGACGTGCTGCGTTCCGGAGGGAGATGGGCAGCGCCGTCGAACTGCTGAGGAGTGTTCCCAGCATCGCCGTCTGGGTTCCGTTCAACGAGGGCTGGGGGCAGTTCGACGCAGCGGGCATTGCTGCGGAGCTGCGCGCGCTCGACCCCACCCGGAGCATAGACCATGCCAGCGGCTGGCACGACCAGGGTGCCGGCGACGCGAAGAGCCTGCACGTCTACGCCGTCCCGTTCCGCATCCGGCGGCGCTGGCAGCGTGATCCCCGGGCGATTGTGCTCTCCGAATACGGCGGTTTCAGTCTTCCTGTGGAGGGACACACCTGGAACAACAAGGTGTTCGGATACGGCAAGACCCTGCACAGCAGCGCCGAACTCGAACGGGCATACACCGCGCTGCACCGCACCCAGATCGAGCCTGCCTTGCAGCAGGGACTGGCTGCGACCGTGTACACCCAGCTCACCGACGTCGAGGACGAGGTCAACGGCCTGGTGACCTATGACCGCCGTGTCTTGAAGCTCGACGCCAATGTGGTGCGTGCCGTCAACGCCGACCTGGTGCGTGCTTTCTCCGGAAATTGAAAGGGTCGCGGCCTCATAGGCGCAACCGCGTAGCGGCAGGTTAGAGAGGACACTGTCATGCTGACCGGCGTGCGCCGGGCGGTGGCGAGGTTGTTCCAAGTTTGCCCAATCTTCGTGAGCGCGGGAGTCCTGCCCGAATCAGCAACTGTGCGAGTCCCTCGGGATGATCTGGCGGTCGGCTGGCCTCAACCCACATCCAGCGCACGAATCGAACGCCGGTAGCCCGGATAGCGTCCTCGCGTCGTTTCTCCTTTACGAGTGCCTGTTGGGTCTGCAGTATCCCGCCGTTTACCGAAGAACCATACTTGACGGCGCCGTCGAATTCCCCAACCAGATTTTGCTCCTCCCAGAAGAAATCCGTTCGGCCAAGCAGCTGTCCTCCAGACGAACGAAACTCACGCTGCAGTTCTGGTGGGGGAAAACCATAGCGATGCAGCAACGCCCGTGAATAGGACTCACCGGGCGATTCGGAGCGGGCATCCGCGAAGTCGATGACACGCCGGGCACGGGCACGTTTGGTGTGGGTGCGCAGCCCCTGTGCGAGGTCCCGCAGGGCAGTCCTCTCCAGGGGCGGCAATCCCTGGCAGTGGTCCGGACGGAGAACATGGTCCATAGCTGGAACGGCGTGTTCAAAGGGCAGATACGCAGCCATGTCCAGTGCTGTCTGGGCCCTGCCCGTGACGGCTATGCCGTCGATGGATGCGACCGGCTCCAGCAGCTCACGCTCAGCCCACCGAAGGTCTCCGCGGCTGCGTCCGTGTGTATCGGCTGGTGCAAGGAACATGACTTCCGGTGATGGTCCAACGGTGGGGATGCCCCAGATCGTTGCCGCTGATTGCTGTATGAGGACCCGCTGGGATTGTCCGGTCTGAGCAGCTGCGGCCAGCCGGACTCGTTCACGTTCCCAGGGCGCCAGGCTTCGCCAGTCGGATGCCGGGACATAAACGCCCTGTCGTAGGCGTACCAGCTCGCCGGAAGTGCATCTGCGTGCGAGGGTACGGCGGCACGTTCCGTCCAGATCCGCCTCGGCTGCAAACAAGAAGTTCAACGACATGCGCCAACCATGCTGCTCTTCTAGCTGGGTGTGGTCTTGGAAAGGTCGATCTGTGGAAAACGAAGCCGTGGGGAAACGGTGGAGTCGGTGGGCGGAAGCGAAGGCCGGGTCGTACCGAAAACCCTGCAGTTTGGGACATGCCTGCCAGTTTGGGACTTTCCTGACGCCGCGCCGCGCAGGAAAGTCCCAAACTGGCAGGGAAAGTCTCAAAGCGGAGGGAAACGCACTGATCACGTGTCCCGTGGTGCAGGGAAGTCCCGCAGTGCAAGGATCTGCTTGCATGTCATGTCTGAACCAGCGGGAAAGTCTCAAAGCAGAGGGTATTTGCTGGACGGCGAGCCCGAAACAGTCGGGAAGTCACAAGGCAGCGGGTATTTGATGACCGTTGAGCCCGAAACAGCAGGCTAAAGCCTCAGAACGGAAGAACGTCTTTTTGCACGGAAAACCCGCGGAAAATACGTCCCAATGCCCGGCACTCTGAAACAGTTCGGGGAGACCGTAGACCGGCTGTGTGTTGAGGGGTCCTCGAATTCGGGGGATTGCGGGCTGCATCCACGAAACGGTCTCGCATCGAAAACCCTCCACATTGGGACTTGCCCGCCAGTTTGGGACTTTCCTGCCGCGGCGCTGCGCAGGGTTGTCCCAAACTGGCAGAGTTGTCCCGAAGTGGAGCGAAATTGTGCCAGGGGTGTCCCAAAATCGCAGGGATGTCCCGAAGCGGAGAGAAATCGGCAAGCACCTCACCCATGCTGGAAACGCTCCAGTTTGGGAAAAATCGTCCCCGGCGTACCGGAGCGATTGTCACAAACCGGAGCGAATCAACCCAGAACTAGATCTCGACGAGACCCTTCTCCGTAGCGAAGGTGACAGACATGATGCCCGGGGTGCCCTTGGGGGAGACCCAGGTGACGTCCACGGATTCCAGCGGCTTCTCAACCGGCATACCCAGCCACTCGGTCACACGTTCGGCAGAGCCGGCGATCGTGAGCGACTCAAGGGAGACGGTTCCAGCGAAGGCACGGGACGGATGCAGGTCGGCCTTATCCTCATCCCAGCGGAGCATATACGGAACCTGCGGGTCTGCAATCAGTCCGTTGATGCCGATCTGGCGCCAGGTAAGTTCCTGGCCGTCGGGGAACTTGCGGTTGCCCGGAACGGAAGAGCGGCCAAGGCGTTCTTCGAAGGGAGCCAGGTCTTCCACGGCAACACACCAGCCCATCCAGCCGCCGCCGGCTTCAGAGCGTGCGCGCACGGCCTGCCCAAACGGAGCCTTGTCCGAGGCCGGATGGTTCAGTACCTCAACAACCTCAAGGTACTGGTGGTTGGCAAGGGGAATGATCATGTTGCGGGTGCCAAAGCGCGGGTGCACCCCGCCCTTGACGAAGTCGGTTTGAAGGGCAGCAGCAATGCGTTCCGTGGTGGCCAGCAGGCCGTCGGATTCGCAGGCATAAGAGACGTGATCCAGGCGCATGCGAACATCTTGGCACGTTGTGACCTGTGTCTCGACTAAGGCAAGCCTAAGCCGGTAACACGTCTTTTTCATGCTGCGTCATATGGGTTGCGCAACTGCTGGGGGGTTGGTTCTATGGGTACAGGTCATGAGTGCCAGCAGATAGCCCCGGCTTGCTGGCCGGCAACCCTCCAACCGCGGTGGGGTGCCCCGGGTGAAGACCTGGCCGTACGCAAACAGGCGTACCGGCAAGCGCGGGCCACACGTGTCGCTTCGGTGTACTCCGAACCAGACCCGGTGGGGCCCCTGGTCATAAAGGGAGCACAATGTCTGCCAACTGGTCCTTCGAAACCCGCCAGATCCATGCAGGTCAGGAGCCCGACGCCGTTACCGGCGCGCGCGCCCTGCCCATCTACCAAACCTCCTCCTTCGTCTTTCCCAGCGCCGAAGCGGCAGCAAACCGGTTCGCACTGGCTGAGCTCGAACCGATCTACACCCGGATTGGCAACCCCACCCAGGAAGCGGTGGAGAACCGTATCGCGTCCCTGGAAGGCGGACTCGGAGCGCTCCTCCTCGCCTCGGGCCAGGCGGCCGAAACCTACGCGATCCTCAACCTGGCGCAGGCCGGGGACCACATTGTGGCCAGCCCCAGCCTCTACGGCGGCACCTACAACCTCTTCAAGCACACGTTCAAGAAGTTCGGAATCGACGTCACCTTCGTCGCCAACCCGGACAACCTGGACCAGTGGCGGGAAGCGGTCCGTCCCAACACCAAGGCGTTCTTCGGGGAAGTTGTTTCCAACCCCCGCCAGGACGTGCTTGACATTGAGGGGATCTCCGCCGTCGCGCATGAGGCAGGTATCCCGCTGATCGTGGACAGCACCCTGTCCACGCCGTACCTGATCCGGCCCATCGAATGGGGAGCGGACATCGTGGTGCATTCGGCCACCAAGTACCTGGGCGGGCACGGCACGGTAATCGCCGGCGCAATTGTGGACTCGGGCAACTTCGACTTCGGTGCGGATCCGGAGAAGTTTCCAGGCTTCAACACCCCGGACGAGAGCTACAACGGCCTGGTTTACGCCCGCGATCTTGGGGCCAACGGCGTGCTGGGCGCGAACCTGGCATACATCCTCAAGGCCCGCGTGCAGCTGCTGCGGGATCTTGGCTCCGCGCTGTCCCCGTTCAACGCCTTCCTCCTGGCACAGGGCCTGGAAACGCTGAGCCTGCGCATGGAGCGGCACGTTGAAAACGCCGTCGCCGTCGCACAGTGGCTGGAAGCGCACGACGACGTCATCTCAGTTGCGTACGCAGGCCTTGAGTCGAGCCCGTGGTACGAACGCGGCCGGAAATACGGCCCCCGCGGAACCGGAGCGATCGTGTCCTTCGAGATCGAGGGAGGTGTGGAGGCAGGTAAACGCTTCGTCGATGCGCTGGAGCTGCACTCCCACGTGGCGAACGTGGGAGACGTGCGCTCCCTGGTGATCCACCCGGCGTCGACCACTCACAGCCAGCTTGGCGCCGAGGCGCAGGCAGCAGCGGGCGTGAGCCCTGGACTGGTGCGCCTCTCGGTGGGACTTGAGCACATTGATGACATCATCGCGGACCTCGACGCCGGTTTCCGCGCAGCCAAGGGAGCATGAAGTACAGCGTGACCACCTATCCGCCGGCACCGCAGCACTCCGTCCGCACACTCGACGGGGTGCTGCAGTATGCCCCAATCGGTGACCTTGAACTGGAAACGGGAGGGGTGCTCCCGGACGTGGTCCTTGGCTACGAGACCTGGGGGACGCTGAACAGTGACGCGTCCAACGCCGTCCTGATTCCGCATGCCCTGACCGGCAGCACCCACGTAGCGCAGGGCAGCACGGACGAGCCCGGCTGGTGGGACGGGCTGGTGGGCCCGGGCAGGACCATCGACACCAACAGGTTCTACGTTGTCTCCATCAACATGGTCGGCGGCTGCTACGGGTCCACGGGCCCGGCGTCGGCGGACCCGGAAGGACTTCCGTGGGGATCCCGCTTCCCGTTCGTGACAATCCGGGATTCCGTGCACGCCGAAGCGCGCCTGGCCGACCAGTTGGGAATCCGCCGCTGGCATACGGTCCTGGGAGGATCCCTGGGCGGTGCACGGGCACTGGAATGGGCTGCCACGGAGCCGGAGCGGGTGGCCCGGTGCGCAGTGATAGCTGCGACGGCGGCAAGCACCGGTGAGCAGATTGCCTTTGCCCAGGCCCAGGTGGCAGCCATCCGGCTGGACCCGGATTACAACGGCGGGGACTACTACAACGGCCGTGCCCCGCTGGCCGGACTGGGCCTGGCCCGGCGGATTGCGCACATCACCTACCGCTCCGAGGCCGAGCTGCAGTACCGCTTCGGGAGGACGCCGCAGCCGGGGGAGGACCCGCTGGGGGCGGCACTGCCAGCGGAACGCGGGCGTTACCAGGTGGAGAGCTATCTGGATCATCAGGGTCAGAAGCTGGCCAGCCGGTTCGACGCGAACAGCTACGTCATCCTCACCGAGGCGCTGATGAGCCACGACGTCGCCCGCGGGCGCGGCAGCCTTACCGAAGCGCTCGCGGCTACTGAGTCACAGTTCCTGGTAGCTGCGGTGGATTCGGACCGGCTGTATTTCCCTGAGCAGTCCTTTGAACTGGCGGCGGCACTGCCCGGGGATAACAGCGTGCACCTCATCAGCGCCCCGATCGGCCACGACGGATTCCTAACTGATGTGCTGCAGCTCAGGGAAGTTTTGGAGCAGGACTTCTTCGCCTAGGAACTGCGCCGCACCATAAGTGGATGAACGGTACGGCACGGTGCCCTGAGCTGGGCAGGTGGAGCCGGACTGATTCTCTACGGCGGGGTGAACACGGCAGCCGCCTCGGCAGTGCTGGCAGGCTGGATCCCGGCAGGGCCCAACGCCGATATCGAGGGGCTGAGAGGCCACGCCTTACTGTGGGACCCGCTGTTCCTGGCCTGGGGAGCTTCACTGCTGGCCTACTTGTGGCTATCGAGGCGGCACCCGCAGCGGCCCGGCCCGGGGCACGCAGGCCCGGCCCATGAGAACCCCGGAGCAGGCTAGTCCTGGCTGGCCGGCGCTGCCCCCGCAGCTTCAGTGCCGGCGGCCTCGGAGGAGCCCTGCGGCATCCGCGTGCCAAAGAACGGTCCCGCGTCCGGGCGCTTGGGGGAAATGCCGTCCCCTGAAGAGCGGCGGCGCACCCGGCGCACCACCCATGGGACCAGGTACTCGCGGGCCCAGACCAGGTCTTCGGAACGCGCCGTCCGCCACTTCTTGGGCGGCAGCTCCTTGACCCGGGCAGGTTCCAGCGTGTGCGGCACGCCCAGCGTCTCCAGCACCATCGCGGCGATGGTCTGGTGCCCCAGGGGAGAGAAATGCAGCCGGTCGGGAGCCCACATCTGCGGATCACCCAGCTCCCGCAGCGCCCACATGTCCGCAATGACGGCGTCGTGCCGGACGGCAACCGTACGGAGGTTCTCGTTGTAGATGGCGACGCGGCCGCGGACGCTTCCCAGAACTGGCGTGGCGCCAATGTCAGGGCCGGTGAAAAGCACTACGGTGGCTCCGGTTTCCCGTAGCCGGGCGATGGTGGAGTCCATGGTTTCGGCGAGCCGGTCCGGGTCCCCTCCGGGACGGATGACGTCGTTGCCGCCGGCGCAGATGGTCACCAGATCCGGCTTCAAATCGATGGCCGGCTGAAGCTGTTCGGCAACAATCTGGTTGAGCAGCCGTCCGCGGATGGCGAGGTTGGCGTAAGCGAAGTCGGGATGGCCGGCTGCGAGTTCCTCCGCCAGCCGGTCGGCCCAGCCGCGGTTCCCTCCGGGACTCTCCGGGCTCGGGTCGCCGATCCCTTCCGTAAAAGAGTCCCCGATCGCGACGTACCGGTTGAACGGATGAGCCTGGGGCGAAGGCTGCCCTGCGGGCTCAGGAATGGGTTGCTCGGTGGGGACTGGCTGCACATTTTCGGTCACCAGACCATACTGCCGGTCAGCGCCTGGCTACGCGACCGTAGGTTGCCCGGAGTGCATGCCAGAATGGCATTTATGACTGAAATCTCTCCCTGGAACCCTGTTGTGCTGTTTTCAAAGCCCGAGGAGGAGCGGGCAGGGACCCCGCTGCTGGTCCTTTTCCACGGCTACCTGGCCAACGAGGAAGATCTTATGGGCCTGGCGGGGCACCTGCCGGAGGAATTCACCATCGCTTCCGTCCGTGCGCCGCAGGCACTGGGGCCGGGCTATTCCTGGTTCCCGCTGATGCACGAGCCGGACTACTCCGTGGACCGCGTGGTTTGGGCCGTCCAGGACGTCTCTGACTGGCTGGACGGAATGCGGGAACAGCACAGCAGCGTATCCCTGCTGGGATTCTCCATGGGCATGGCGGTGGCCAGCACGCTGCTGCGGCACCGCCCCGAAGAGTTCGCCGCCGTCGTTGGTCTTTCAGGGTTTGTAGTGCCGGCCGAAGGCAACGGGTTCTTCCATGACGAGGAACTTGCCGCCCTGAAAGTGCCGTTCTTCTGGGGCCGGGACCAGGCCGACCCGGTCATTGACGCCGAGCGCATCGAGTACACCCACGCCTGGCTGAACGGCCACACCAAGCTCACGAAGGTGCTTTACGCCGGCATGGGCCACGGCATCAACATGCAGGAACTCGGACACGTGCGCGAGTTCCTTACACACACGGTCCTCGGCTCCCGGTAAGGAGTCAGCCGCCTGAGACGATCCGGATGGCCTGGCTGTTCACCTCGATGGTGTCGCCGGAGTGGAGCTGCCGGCCGCGGCGTTCCTCGATCTCGCCATTGACCTTCACCATCCCGTTCTCGATCAGTTCCTTGGCCTCAATGCCGTCCTCGGCAAGGTTGGCAAGTTTCAGTGCCTGGCCAAGGCGGATCATGTCATCGCGGATGGGCAGGTCCTGGGATTCGGTTGAGCTCATGGGACTATTCTGCCGGACAAAGCGCACGACGCCGGCACAGGCCCGGGTGCCTGCCGCACCCGGGTGCCGGTCAGGGCGGCACGGCAGCGGACAGGTTTGAGGAAGAATGCGTGCCCGGTTGTACTGTGAGACGGTGTCCCAGCCTGCCCGCCTTCCTGCCGCCGTCGGACTTCCAGTTGCCCTTGCCGCGGGGATAGCCATCCCTGCCCAGTCCCGGATCAACGGAGCGCTGGGCACCGCACTGGATGATTCCCTTGCTGCGGCACTGGTGAGTTTCGGCGTGGGCCTGGCCGTGATGATCCTGGTCAGCGCTGTGCTGCCAAGGGGACGGGCGGGCTTCGCACAGATCCTGCCCGCCCTGCGTGAACGGCGGTTCCCGCGGGTCTACATTGTGGCCGGCGTGATCGGCGCCTGGTTCGTGCTGACCCAGACCATGACCATTGCCCTGCTTGGCGTCGCGGTGTTCACCGTCGCCACGGTCGCCGGCCAGACCCTCACCGGGCTGGTGGTGGACCGGATGGGTATTGGTCCCGGCGGTAAAAAGACGCTCACCCTTATGCGGATGGTCGGCGCGGTCATGACAATCGCCGCCGTCGCGTGGGCCGTCAGCCCAAAGCTCACCGATACCGGCGGAACGGGGGACTGGCTCCTGGCCGTGCTGCTGCCGCTGAGCGCCGGCATGGCCATGAGTTTCCAGCAGGCCATGAACGGCACCACGGGGATGCACTACGGCACACCCATCACCGCGACTCTGCTGAACTTTGTGTCCGGCTTCGCTGCACTGCTGGTTCTCTGGCTTATCAAGGTAGCCGTAGCCGGATTCGGCAACCCCCTGCCGGACACCTGGTGGTACTACCTCGGCGGGCCCATGGGGTGCATCTTCATTGGCGTCAGCGCCATGCTGGTCAAATCGCTCGGCGTCCTGCTGACCAGCCTGGGGCTCATTGGCGGGCAGCTGATCGGCTCCCTGCTGCTGGACATCTTCGTGCCGGCACCGGGATCAGTGGTGGTGGCCGCCACCGTGCTCGGTACCGCGCTCACACTGGCAGCGATTGTCGTCGCGACCCTTCCCTGGAACATGCCCGGTGTCCGTCTCGGCACGGGGCGCAGGCGGCCGCGAGCGCGCCGGTAGCAGCCTTTCGCTGCCGTGACCTTAAGCTGGTATCTATAGGTTTTGCCCTCCGCCATGCCCCGCGCACTTCCGCGCGGGAGGCTGAGCGGGTAAGGGATCAGAAGCGGACCGCACCCAGCGGCCTGCGCGAGAAGAAAGAACGGCGGTACCATTCCATGGCTTCGACCAAATCCAAACTGGATCCGATCATCTCCCTGGCTAAGCGCAGGGGCTTCGTCTTCCAGTCGGGTGAGATCTACGGTGGTTCGCGTTCCGCCTGGGATTACGGGCCCCTCGGCGTCGAGCTGAAGGAAAACATCAAGAAGCAGTGGTGGCAGTCCATGGTCCGCGGCCGCGACGACGTCGTAGGCCTGGATTCCGCGGTTATCCTCCCGCGCGCCGTCTGGGAAGCCTCCGGCCACGTTGAGGTCTTCTCCGACCCGCTGGTTGAGTGCCTGAGCTGCCACAAGCGCTACCGCGCTGACCACCTCGAAGAGGAATACGAAGAGAAGAAGGGCCGCGCACCGGAAAACGGCCTGGCGGACATCGCCTGCGCCAACTGCGGCACCAAGGGCCAGTGGACGGAGCCGCAGGAATTCTCCGGCCTGCTCAAGACCTTCCTGGGCCCGGTGGCCAGTGAAGAAGGCATGCACTACCTGCGTCCGGAAACGGCCCAGGGCATCTTCGTGAACTTCAACAACGTGCTCACCACCTCCCGCAAGAAGCCGCCGTTCGGGATCGGCCAGATCGGCAAGAGCTTCCGCAACGAGATCACCCCGGGCAACTTCATCTTCCGTACCCGCGAGTTCGAGCAGATGGAGATGGAATTCTTCGTCGAGCCCGGCACGGATGAGGAATGGCACAAGTACTGGATCGAAACCCGGAAGAACTGGTACACGGACCTGGGCATCGACCCGGAGAACCTGCGCCTGTTCGAGCACCCGCTGGAGAAGCTCAGCCACTACTCCAAGGGCACTACGGACATTGAATACCGCTTCGGTTTCCAGGGCTCGGAATGGGGCGAGCTGGAAGGCATCGCCAACCGCACCGACTTTGACCTTGGCACCCACTCGAAGCACTCCGGCACTGACCTGAGCTACTTCAACCAGGCCACCAACGAGCGCTTCACGCCGTACGTCATTGAGCCCGCCGCCGGCCTGACCCGTTCCTTCATGGCGTTCCTGGTGGACGCCTACACCGAGGACGAGGCACCGAACGCGAAGGGCGGCGTGGACAAGCGCACCGTCCTGCGCCTGGATCCGCGCCTGGCCCCGGTCAAGGCTGCTGTGCTTCCGCTGAGCCGCAACGAAGACCTGTCCCCGAAGGCGAAGGAACTGGCCGCCCAGCTGCGCCGGAACTGGAACATCGACTTCGACGACGCCGGTGCCATTGGCCGCCGCTACCGCCGCCAGGACGAGATCGGTACCCCGTTCTGCATCACCGTGGACTTCGACACGCTCGAAGACCAGGCCGTAACCGTCCGCGAGCGGGACACCATGGCCCAGGAGCGCGTGAGCCTGGACAAGGTTGAGGGTTACCTCGCCGAACGGCTGATCGGCGCGTAATGGCGATCTCCTTCCGTGAATGGCGCGAGGACGACGACCTGGCGCTGATCCAGCTTTGGGGCGACCCCGAGACCGGTGAAGCCGCGCACTTCCGTTCTGTCCTGCGGCCGTCGGCCAACGAGCCGTGGAGCCGCTGCATCGTGGCGGAGGACGACGGCGTGCCGGTGGCTGCAGGGGTGGTCTACGAGACCAGCCTGCACCCGGACCGGCTGTGGGTGTACATCGAGGTAGCCCGGGAGAACCGGCGTGCCGGCCTCGGGTCCACCCTCCTGGGCATGCTGCGCAAGGAAGCCGAGAGTGCGCCGTCGGGCGTCACGAAGCTCCGTGCCAAGGTATCTCCGGATACCCCGGGTGCGGCGTTTGCTGCCGCCGCCGGGATGGAGCCCATCCAGCGTTCCCGCGCGGTGATCGTTGAACCGGGCAAGATCAAGCTGCCCGTCTTCGAGGACCACGGACCGCAGCTGGAAGAAGCGGCGACCGGATCGGTGGAACTGACCCGCGCCGTCGCTGACTTCTACAACGCCGTCCATGACTGGGACCGGGCGGACATGGGAATCGGCCGTGCCCAGCAGATGCTGCTGCAGGAGGCCACCGGCGCGTCCGGTGCCGTGGTGCTGCGGGACAAGCCCAAGCATGAAGGCGGGAAGATCGCGGCTTTCGCCGTGAGCTACACCTCTGAGCGCACCGACGCCCCGGCGGACGTGCTGCTGGGCTGGGATACCGGGCTGGAGGAATCCGAGGCGGAAGCCGCAGTGGCCTCACTGCTGGCCATGCTCGCCTACCAGTACCCGGTGCAGCTGGAGGTCGATGACTCGATGACAGCTCTGGTTCGTGTCCTGGAGCCGCTCCTGGCCGCCGGCGCCGCACGGCAGGACGGTGCGGACACGCTGATCGTCAGCAGCTGATTCGTCCTTTATTTAACAACGACGGCGCCGGATCCCGCCCAGGGGTCCGGCGCCGTCGTTGTTTCTTGGGTGTTCTCAGGCAGTCAGCTGTCCGGAGAGTGTGAACAGCACCGAGTCGGCAACTTCCCCCAGGCTGCGCTCCGGAGCGAAGACGAGCCACTCGATGCCGCCCACCAGTACGGCGCCAAAGACGGTGCCAGCCATCAGTTCAGCATCCGGGCGTTCCGGGTGGGTCTGCCTGATCACTGCCACAAACTCGGCCAGCGCCTCCCGGCGGACCAGCTGGAGCGGGGTTTGCCAGGACCGGTCCGTCCGGAAGATCTCGGCCGCGATGAGCTTGGCCAGGGGCTGGTTCCCGGAAATCACCTCGAGCATGGCGGTAATCATTGAACTCAGGGCAGGAGCACCGGACCTGCCCTCGCGGGCCTGCCGCAGTGTCTCCGCCAGAGCGCCCACTCCGTCCAGGAGCAGCTGTTCAAAGAGCTTGTCCTTGGAAGAGAAGTTGTAATAGACGCTTCCCTTGGCGACGCCGGCGCGCACGGCAACGTCTTCCATGGTGGTGCCCGTTATCCCGTTCAGCGACGCCAGCTCCAGGGCGGCATCCAGAATCGACCGTTTGGTGCCTGATACCCGTGGCATGCAATGAGTCCTTTGTTTCTCCGGTGGTTCCCTTCGATCTTAGAGGTGCAGCTCAGGATGCAGGCGCTTGATCGTCCACATGCGCTGCCGGCCCGCGCTCAGCGAGCTCACCGCTACGCACACGGCAGTAAGGATGCCCAGGAACGCCACGGCGATCCACATGCGGGCATCAACTCCGCCCGTAATCAGCGCACGAAGTCCGTTGACCACGTAGGTTGCGGGCATAAACGGGTGCAGGGCCTGGAAGAAGCCCGGTGTGGTTTCCACCGGGTACGTACCGCCGGAGGAGCTGAGCTGCAGCATCAGCAGCACCAGCGAGACCACACGTCCTGCTGCTGTGCCCAGCACGATGATGAGCATTTGCTGCAGCGCCAGGAACGCAACGGTGGTCAGGTACAGGAAGGCACCCGTGCCCAGCAGGTAGGCGGGATGGATCTCAAGGCCCCAGACCATCACGGCCATCATGATCAGTACCTGGCCCAGGCCAATGGCCAGGGCAGGGATGAGCCCCGTTGCCGCTGCCCGGAATCCGGAGACACCGGCAGCCAGTGCCCGGGTGGGAAGTGCGCGGAGGAGCAGCCAGGTAATCAGTGCGCCCACGAAGGTGGCCAGGGCCAGGAAGAAGGGCGCAAAGCCTTCGCCGAAGCTGTCCGCCTGGGTAGCGAAACCGGCGTCCAGTTCAACTGGATCAGCAGCTACTGCGGCTTTGGCATCGATGAGTGAGCCGTCATCCTGGGGGAGGGCGCTGCCTCCGTCAGCCAGTGCATCGGCAAGGGTGTGGCTGCCTGCCGACAGTTCGCCGGCGCCCTCGGAGAGCGAGGTGCCGCCGTCAACCAGTTTTCCGGCTCCGTCCGCCAGGTCGGTGGTGCCTCCGCTGAGGGTGGCTGCGCCCGCGTTCAGTTCAGCGGCGCCCCGGGCTGCTGCCTGCGCGCCGTCGTCCACCTGGGAAGCGCCCGCAGTGAGGTCCGCCGCACCCGCGGACAGCGCCGCAGCGCCGTCGGCTGCGGACTGTGCGCCTGCGGAGACCTGGGCGGCTCCGGCGGCGAGGTCTGAGCTGCCGGCTGCCAGCCTTCCGGCGCCGTCGGCGGCCTGTCCAATGCCGGCCTGCAGTGATTCGGTGCCGGAGGCGACCTGCTGTGCGCCCTCGGCCAGCGGCATCAGCTGGGCCAGCAGTGCGTTGTCAGGATCCTGTGCGGCCAGTCCGGCGACGAGCTGATCGAGTCCGGAGGAGACCTGGGCCGCACCCGTGTTCAGCTGACCGGCCTGCGGGACGGCGTCTCCGAGTTTGCCCGAAAGCGCGGAAAGGCTGGTGTCCAGCGTCTGTGCGCCCGAGGCCACATCGGCAGCGCCGTCGGACAGGGTGGCTGTGCCGGCCGAGAGGGACTGTGCCCCCGCAGACAGGTTGCTGCTTCCGGCGGAGAGGGCTGCGGTGCCGGAGGACAGGTCGGTCAGTCCGGCTGCCAGCGTGCCTGCTCCGGCAGAAAGCCTGAAGGCTCCGTCCTGCAGGGTAACCGTGCCGTCGGCCAGGCTGCCCAGACCTGCGGTCAGCTCTCCAGCTCCGGTGACGGCGGAGTCGATTCCTTCGCTCAGTTCACCGGCGCCGGCGGCGGCGTCGCGGAGGCCGGAACCGGCGTCGTTCAGTCCCACAAGAAGCGTGGAGGCAACCTGATTGCCCAGCTGGGAGGAAACAGCGGCCTGCACCTGTGCCATTGCCTGCTTGCCGAGCACGCCGGCCAGGAAGTTGTTGGAGTCGTTGTAGTCGACCTTGAGTTTTGCCGCCACCGGGTTGTCCGTGCCCACGGACACGGCGCTGGCGGAGAAATCCTCCGGGATGGTCAGCGAGAGGTAGTACGTGCCGTCGGAGACTCCGGCGGCAGCATCGGCAGCGTTCGTTGAATGCCAGTCCAGGTCAGCGCCGTCGAGCAGTTTTGTTTCAAGTTCGTCTCCGGCATTGAGGGCTTCCCCGTCCCGGTCTGCTCCCTTGTCCTCATTGACCAGGGCGACCGACAGCCCGTCCAGGTGCTTGTCCGGGGAGTCGAAGGCCCAGAGATACAGGGCGCCGTAGATCAGCGGAATGAACAGCATCACCACAACCGCGATTTTGGGCAGGGTTCCCCGCCTGAACCGGCTGAGTTCGGTGCCGGGTGAAAAGAGAGCAAACATCAGTGCGCCTCCTCGGCGATGAGCAGTGCGGAGGGCTGGATCTCGAGACCGCTCCACAACCGTGTTTCCAGGGACGCGGCACCAACGACGACGGCGGTGCCGTCTGCCGCGAGGGCCGCCAGGCGCTCCATCACCAGGGCACGTGCCTCTTCGCTGTGGACCTGTTCAATGTCGTCAACGAAGAGGATGCGGGGACGGGACAGCATGGCCAGGGAGATGCGCAGCAGGAACTGTTCTGCCTCTCCGAGGTTCCAGATCACGGTGTTCCCGGCAGGCACCGGCGTGCTGCTGCCGAAAACGGGCCCGCAGGCACGGGCTGCCTGGCGGTCGGAAACCTTGGGAACGAACTGCCACCACGGCGCGAGCCAGGCGAGGCGTTCGCGGAGGGCCTGGCCGACAGTGACGCCGGGCTCCAGGTCATCAATGTCGCGGAACCCGGCAATGGCGGTCTCTTTCTGGACCTGGCGGGCGGCCCGGGGGAGCGGATGGCCGAGGACCTCGAGGGTACCGCTGCCGGCTTTCATTCGTCCCGCAAGGGTGAGGAGCAGGCTGGTCCGGCCGCTGCCGGCAGGGCCGCACACCACGCTGAGTGGATCGGCCACGGTGAAACTTAGCGGGCCGTAGACGCGGCCCCGCGCGGCGGCGAGGCTGAGCCCCTCCGCTGAGATAAGCGGTTGCACGTAGGTGCCTTTCTGTTTTTGTACTGACCAGTCAGTCTAACCCTGTTGGATGCCGGCGAATTACCGATTCGGCAATCAGCGCACGGCATAGGGAGAATGGGGGTGCCTACCCCGTCCGGCCATCCGGTCACCCCAAGAACCAGTGAGGACCAGCATGGGACACAGTCACCTGCCCGCTCCGGGCACACCCACGCGCGCTGCGCTCGCGGCACGGCGTCGGGCGAACCGCCTGCTGGCCTGGATCCTGGTACCCCTGGGGCTGCTGGCATTCGCCGGCATGGTGGCCCTGTGGCCCAGCGGAGACACCGGCGAGGTCACTGTGGCTGATCCCTATGCAACGGCCGACGGCGTTCGTATTGACACCGGTTCGGTCCAGCGGGTGCTGGAGGAAGACTGCCCTTCGGCAGTAACCCTCACGCAGGCCGGAGCCCAGGCTCCGCAGTGCCAGGTGGCGTATGCGCTGCCCTCATCCGGCGGTGCCGCCGTCCCGGTGGAAGTCCCCCCGGAAATCGCCAAGACCAATGAGATCGAGGCCGGGGACACCATCCGCTACCTCAACCTCGAAGACGTCATGGTGGACAGCGGTGCGCCACCCTACATCTTTATGGATTTCGTCCGGAGCGTTCCCATCGCGGCCCTGGCCGTGCTGTACGCCGGCGTTGTCATCGCCGTCGCGCGCTGGCGCGGACTGCGCGCCCTCATTGGACTTGGCGGCGCCTATGCCGTGCTGGCCGGGTTCATCCTCCCCGGACTGGTGGAGGGCAAACCGCCGCTGCTGCTGGGACTGGTCGGATCGAGCGTGATCATGATCGGGGTGCTGTATTTCGCCCACGGTTTCAGTGCCAGGACCTCGACGGCGCTGCTCGGCACGCTCTTTGGCCTCGCCATCACCGCCGGGCTGGCAGCGTGGGCCACGGATGCCGCACACCTGGTAGGCGTCGACAATGAGAACGCCTACGCACTGATCAACGCGTCCGACGAACTCTCCATCTCCGGGATCATCCTGTGCGGGCTCATAATCTCCGGACTGGGTGTGCTCAACGACGTGACCATCACCCAGTCCTCGGCGGTCTGGGAAATGTACGAACTCGCTCCCGGTGCCTCTGCCAAACGGCTGTTCGCCGGCGCCATGCGAGTGGGCCGGGACCACATCGCCTCCACGGTGTACACCATCGCCTTCGCCTACGCCGGTGCTGCGCTCCCGGTCCTGATCCTGGTGTCCCTCTACGACCGCACGCTGGCAGAGACCCTTACCAGCGGCGAGCTGGCCGAGGAAGTCATCCGAACACTGGTCGGTTCGATCGGCCTGGTGCTGGCCATCCCGGTGACCACCGCCGTCGCGGTCCTGGTGGTCAAGGCAGTGGGCATCTCCCGTTCCCCGGAAGCCGAAGGGGAAGGGGCCGGGGGAGTGGCCGACGCCGCCGTTTCTGTGGACGGCGACGACGCCGTTGTCTCCGGTGGAGCCCACGACGACGCCGGCACCCGGCGCGGTGCCCGGCGCCTTGCCCGGGCGCAGCGTGCTTCCGGCCGCGGACCCGTTGCTGTCTCCGGACCGGCTGCTGTCCCCGGCCCCGCTGATGTCCCGGGAACCGCAGGTGTCGCCGGACCGGCTACTGAGCTGCCGGCTCGGGAATGACCGGCGGCTCGAAGGTGAAGGTCATGCCGAGCAGCCAGACCAGCAGCAGCACCACCGGCAGGTGAAGAATGAACTGCAGGAACGTGAACCCCACCAGGTCCCGTGCCCGCAGCTTCAGCACGGCGAGCAGGGGCAGCATGAAGAATGGGTTGATCAGGTTCGGCAGGGCCTCGGAGATGTTGTAGATCTGCACGGTCCAGCCCAGGTTCATGTCCACGTCCGTGGCTGACTGCATGACGTACGGCGCTTCCACCAGCCACTTGCCGCCGCCGGAGGGAACGAAGATCCCCAGGATCACTGTGTAGACCGCAATGACCACGGCAAAGGCGCCGCCGGAGCCGACGTCGGTGAAGAAACCGGCCAGGTGCTCGGAGAGAGTCAGGCCGCCGGCGCCCTCGGCCTCGGTGAGGATGGCGGCCATTGACGCGTAGAGCGGGAACTGCACCAGGATTCCAGCCGTGGCGGGAACAGCTTTGGTGACTGCCTGGAGGAAGTTGCGCGGTGTGCGGTGCAGCACCAGGCCGAGCACCAGGAAAACCAGCAGATAGGCGTTCAGGCTGGAAATGACACTCAGGAATGGCTTGGCAGCGAAGGAAGATACCAGCCATCCGGCCGTCAGCAGACCGATCAGCGCAGGAAGGATCGCCGAGTACTCCAGCCACTCGCCGGGGCGCTGCCGCTTCGACGCAGGTTCGGGCTGGTCATTGAGGTCAATGCCCAGATCCTCGGCTGTTCGGATGGCACTGCCGCGGGGAGCAGAGAAGTGGGCGATCACCGTAGTCAGTGCTATCAAAAGAACGCAGGTCAGCATCGACTGCCAGGTGAAGATGGTCTTGCCGAAGTCGAGGACTCCCGTGATTTGCAGAAGTGCCGGCGGAAGGGAGGCGGCCGTGGCCTGGAGCTGGGCGGCAGAGGAAGACAGGCCAAGTGCCCAGACGGCGCCCAGGCCCATAAACGCTGCGGCGCCGAGCGCACGGTAGTCGACGTGCAGGTCCCTGCGGCGCGCGATGGCCCTGGCCAGGAGTCCGCCGAAGACGATGCTGAGTCCCCAGTTCAGTACGGAGACTGACATGGAGAGGAACGCTACGAAGCTTACGGCGGTGGCAGGCGCCTGGGGTATCCGGGCGAGCCAGGCGATCAGCCGCGCCACCGGGGGAGATGTGGCCACGACATAGCCGGTCAGGACCACCATGGACATCTGCAGCGTAAACGCGGTCAGGTCCCAGAAACCGTCTCCGAACGAATCCACCACCGCCTGCGGCGAGGAACCGTTCAGCAGTGCTGCCAGCCCAATAAGCACCACACCGCCGAGCGCGAAGATGTAGGCGTCGGGAAACCACTTTTCCGTCCAGCGGGCCAGTGCCTGGGCAACCCTGGCGAGCCCTTTCTCGGAACCGGCAGACCGCTCTGTGGCCGTTGGCATGGTGAGACTCCATCTTCTCGGTGCTTCCCGGCTGCGGCGTTGAAGCCGGGAGGCCTGCCAGTCCCGGAGGGGCCGGCAGGCCTCCTGCACCGTAGAAAGGGCTCCGGCGGACAGTCAATACCCCGGCCCCGAACCCGTGCCGGGAACCCGGAAACGGTCCTGCCGGCGTCGTGCATTATTGGCGCGTGATTGGCCGTGATTGGCCGCGTGCGGGGGAGCGGCGTTGCTGAATGCGGCGTCTGGTGTGCGGCGTTCCTGGACCCAGCGATCCTGCGTTTTGGGACAAATCGTCCACGAAGGGACAACCCTGCCACGAAGGGACAATCCTGCCGCCGCGCCGCGCAGGAAAGTCTCCAAGCGGGAGGAAAGTCCCAAAACGGAGGAATACGGCTCCCTGAGGTGTCCCGATACGGCGGGAAAGTCCCAAAGTGCAGGAAAACCCCTTCCCCCGGCTGCCCCTAACGCAGGAATGTCCCGAAACGGAGCAACCGGGCACCGGAGCAACCGGGGACCGGGGCAAACGTACATACAGGCAAGGCTGGGCTCCGGATAGGCGGGGCACCGGAGTAAGCGGACAGCAGACCGGCAGGGCCCCGGGCCGGCCGGGCCCCGGGCCGGCCGGGCTCCAAACGGACAGGCACCCTGCCAGGCGGGCCGCCAAAGCCGGGACGCAAGGCGCTGGACCAGGCCGGAATCCGCTCCGACCCGGGACCAACCCTGCGCTCGGCACCAACAGCCTGCGGCAAAGGTCAGCAGGATTTGCACCCGCTTGCGAGAATAGGAAGGTGAGCGTTGCAACGACTAAGACCAGGCTTGAACTGCCGCCGCTGAAACTCGGCCGGCTGACCGTTGATACGCCGGTGATCCTGGCGCCGATGGCGGGGATCACCAACAAGGCGTTCCGACGGCTGTGCCGTGAGTACGGCGGCGGGCTCTACGTGACCGAAATGGTTACTTCGCGTGCCCTGGTGGAACGCTCGCCGGAGTCGATGCGAATCATCGAGCACGACGATGACGAGTCCATCCGCTCCGTCCAGCTCTACGGCGTTGACCCGGTTACCGTTGGTGCCGCCATCCGGATCCTGGTGGAGGAAGACCGTGCCGACCACATTGACCTGAACTTCGGCTGCCCCGTTCCCAAGGTCACCCGCAAGGGCGGCGGCTCGGCCCTGCCCTGGAAGCTGGACCTGTTCACTGCGATTGTCCAGACCGCCGTCCGGGAGGCGTCCAAGGGCGGCGTCCCGCTGACGATCAAGATGCGCAAGGGCATTGACGAGGACCACCTCACGTTCCGTGAAGCCGGAAAGATTGCCCGGGATGCAGGAGTTGCCGCAGTCACGCTGCACGGCCGCACCGCGTCACAGTTCTACTCCGGCAAGGCCGACTGGAACGCCATTGCCGAACTGCGCGAATCCCTCCCGGACGTACCGGTGCTGGGCAACGGTGACATCTGGTCCGCTGAGGACGCCATCGCGATGGTCGAGCAGACCGGTGTTGACGGCGTCGTCATCGGCCGCGGCTGCCAGGGCCGCCCCTGGCTCTTCGCCGACCTGCAGGCTGCCTTCGAAGGAAGCGCCGAACGGCACCGCCCGGGCCTGAAGGAAGTGGCCGACAGCGTCTACCGCCATGCCGAACTGCTGGTGGAGACCTTCGGTGACGAAGTGATCGCCCTGCGGGACATCCGCAAGCACATGGCCTGGTACTTCAAGGGCTACGTCGTGGGGGGAGAGCTGCGGGCTAAGCTGGCCACTGTGCCTTCCCTTGAAGTCCTGCGGGGGCTCCTGGCGGAGCTTGATCCCACGGCACCATACCCGGGTGCGGATGCCGAAGGCCCCCGCGGCCGGGCCGGCACACCCAAGAAGACAGCCCTGCCGGAAGGCTGGCTGGACGGCCGGGAGCTCAACCCCGCCCAGAAAGCCATCATTGCGGCAGCCGAACTCGACGTATCAGGTGGCTAAGAACCAATGACCCTCCCGCAGGTTTTCCGTACCGCCGGCTACACCGATGTCGACCTGGCGCGCTGGGTGACCGAGCCGGCCAAGAGCACGCACCGGACCCAGTTTGGCCGTGACCGTGCCCGGGTGCTGCACTCCTCGGCGCTCCGGCGGCTGGGAGCCAAGACCCAGGTGGTGGCACCGGACACGGACGACTTTGTCCGCACCCGGCTGACCCACAGCCTGGAGGTAGCCCAGGTGGGCCGCGAGCTCGGCAACGCCCTGGGCTGCGATCCGGACGTCGTGGACGCCGCCTGCCTTTCCCACGACCTGGGGCACCCGCCTTTTGGCCACAACGGTGAAACTGCACTGAACGACATTGCCCACGCGATCGGCGGGTTTGAGGGCAACGCCCAGACCCTGCGCCTGCTCACGCGCCTGGAGCCCAAGATCATTGCGCCGGACGGCTCCCCGGCAGGGTTGAACCTGACCCGTGCCAGCCTGGACGCATCCTGCAAGTACCCGTGGTCCGCCGTCGACGCCCCGCTGGTCAATGGGCACCGCACCACCAAGTTCGGCGTCTATGAGGATGACCTTCCGGTGTTCACCTGGCTCCGCGACGGGGCCCCTGCCGGGCGTTCCTGCCTCGAAGCCCAGGTCATGGACCTGGCGGATGACATTTCCTACTCTGTCCACGACGTCGAGGACGCAATTGTTGCCGGGCACGTCCAGCTCAAGTGGCTGGACAATCCCGACCAGCGCGCACGCGTGATCGGCTATACCCAGCAGTGGTACGTACCCACCGCAGAGACTGCTGCCGTTGACGCTGCACTGGCCCGGCTGGAAGCCGAAGCGGTCTGGGTGCGCGAAGCCGACGGCAGCCGCCGCGCGATGGCGGCGCTGAAGGACATGACCAGCCAGCTGATCGGCCGGTTCTGCTCCAGCGCACTGAACGCCACACGGGACATCTATGGTCCGGATCCGCTGACCCGGTACAACGCGGAGATGGTGGTCCCGGAGGAAACGCAGCTGGAGATCGCCGTGATGAAGGGCCTTGCCACCACTTTTGTGATGACCACGGACCAGCGGCAGCCGCTGTACGAACGCCAGCGCGAGGTCCTCACCAACCTGGTTGCCCAGCTCTCCGCCACCGGCGACCGGCACCTGGAACCAATGTTCGCTGCGGACTGGCGGGAAGCGCCCGACGACGGCGCGCGGCTGCGCGTGGTCATCGACCAGGTCGCGTCCCTCACAGACGGTTCTGCCCTGGCCCTGCACGAACGCCTGGTTGGGCCGGTTCCCGCGCTCTGGTAGCCGGTCCGGTTTGGTGCCGGGGAATAAGGTAGAACCATGGCCGGCCTGATTAAACGCGAAGACATTGATGAAGTACGTTCCCGCACCGACATCAAGGCGGTAGTGGACGGGTATGTCACGCTGAAGTCCGCCGGCATTGGTTCCTTCAAGGGGCTGTGCCCCTTCCACGACGAGCGCTCACCGTCCTTCCACGTCCGGCCGCAGGTCGGCACGTACCACTGCTTCGGCTGCGGGGAGAGCGGCGACGTCATCTCCTTCGTGCAGAAGATGGACCACGGAACGTTCTCGGAAACCGTGGAGAAGCTCGCCGCCCGCCTCGGCTACGAACTGCACTACGAAGACGGCGGCACCGGCCCGCGCCGCGAAGACGTCGGCAAGCGGCAGCGGCTGCTTGATGCGCACAAGGTTGCGGCGGAGTTCTTCCGCGAACAGCTGGTAACCCCCGGCGCCGCTGCTGCCCGCGGTTTCCTGGCTGAACGCGGTTTCGACCCCGCCGCAGCCGAACACTTCGGCGTCGGATACGCGCCGCAGGGCTGGGACTCGCTGCTGAAGCACCTCACCGGCCGCGGCTTCACCCGGGATGAGCTGGCCCAGACAGGCATGTTCTCCACCGGGCAGGACGCCTCCAGGTTCTATGACCGGTTCCGCGGCAGGCTCATTTGGCCTATCCGCGACCTCACCGGCGCCGTCATCGGCTTCGGTGCCCGGAAGCTCTACGAGGATGATCAGGGCCCCAAGTACCTGAACACCCCGGAGACTCCGCTCTACAAGAAGTCGCAGGTGCTCTACGGCATCGACCTCGCGAAGCGCTCGATTGCGAAGGACCGCCAGCTTGTGGTGGTGGAGGGCTATACCGACGTGATGGCCTGCCACCTCGCCGGGATTACCACCGCCGTCGCCACCTGCGGTACGGCTTTCGGCACCGACCACATCAAGATCGCCCGCCGGCTGCTCTCCGATGACGGCACCGGGGGAGAGGTCATCTTTACCTTCGACGGCGACGCCGCCGGCCAGAAGGCAGCGCTCCGTGCGTTTGAGGAAGACCAGCGCTTCAACGCGCAGACCTTTGTGGCCGTGGACCCCAACGGCATGGACCCGTGTGACATCCGGCAGCAGAAGGGCGACGCCGCCGTGGCGGAACTGATTCGTTCCCGCCGCCCGCTCTTTGAGTTCGCGATCCGCTCCACCCTGGCCAAGTTCGACCTCAACACCGTCGAAGGCCGGATCTCCGCCCTGCGGGCAGCCGCTCCCGTAGTCGCTGAAATCCGCGATTCGGCGATGCGTCCGGCATACGCCCGTGAACTTGCGGGCTGGCTGGGCAGCGAAGTGGACGATGTCCTGCGGGCAGTCAATGCCGCCGCCAAGCGGCAGCGGGAATCCCGCGACCCCAACAGCCAGCACAATCAGCACAACCAGCGCTCCCAGCACGGCCAGGAGACCGCGCGGGACCGCAGCACCCACACGCCTCCGGCTGAAGATCCGGCGCACCAGGCTTTCACCCGGCCAGACCCCAACGATCCGGCCGCACGCATGGAACGCCAGGCCCTGGAAGTTGTCCTGCAGCAGCCCGGGCTCCTGGACGCCGGCCAGTGGGAACGGTTCAAGGCCGCCCGGTTCACCGTTCCGGCCTACGTTGCCGTCCATAACGCCGTCCGTGCAGCCGGGGAGGTACCCGGTTCAGCTGCTGCCTGGGTGGAACAGGTCCGCCAGGAGCTGCCGGACGCACTGCGCGGGTTCGTGAGCGAACTTGCCGTGACACCCATCCCTGCCCGGGACGCTGATGCACTGGCGCTTTACTGCCGTGACATCCTCAACCGGCTGTTCGAACTGCAGGTCACGCACCTGAAGGCAGAGAAACTGGGACAGCTGCAGCGGCTTGATCCGAACGCGGATCCGGCCCTGTTCCAGCAGCTGAACCGTGAGCTGATGGAGCTGGAAATGCAGCGCCGGGCCCTGCGCGAGATGCAGTGAAGTCCGGATTTCGTTTCTAGGCGCTTCGTCTGTAAAGTAATAGTCGCGCTTTCCCCCGTAGCTCAATTGGCAGAGCATTCGACTGTTAATCGAAGGGTTACTGGTTCGAGTCCAGTCGGGGGAGCAAATGGGCTCCTGACCTGCACAAACAGGTCAGGAGCCTTCTTCCTGCTTCGATGTCCGGGGTGGGAGGCAGGGCAGGTGGTCGGTGACAGCCTCCGGTTCCTGTAGACTGATGTCGCCGCTTTCCCCCGTAGCTCAATTGGCAGAGCATTCGACTGTTAATCGAAGGGTTACTGGTTCGAGTCCAGTCGGGGGAGCAACTGCCAAAGGCCTGTAACAGGAACACTGTTACGGGCCTTTGCCGCGTCCCGTACCATTCACTGCCCGTGGAACGCGGAGCCGCGCCGCCGAGACCGCATGGTTTGCGGATCTCCCCGTGATCGTGGCTACACTGGGGGTCTGCCGCTGCAAAGGGCACTGGAACCACAACTGTCCGGTGCTGCAGGCGCCAGGGGCGTACCTATCCTGATGCCCATACCGGAGCCCTACTGCTCTGTTACGTTTCGCGCACGTGAGGCCGCTGATCCAGCAGGCTACGCATCCGCGGTTCCTCTCTGTTCCTACATCAGGAGTACAACCATGACCTCTACCGTTGCATCAGCAGCCATCAGCCAGCAGGAAATTTACGCGGCCCACGAAGGCGGAAAGCTGTCGGTGGAAACGAAGCAGCCGCTGGATTCGATTCGCGCGCTCTCGATCGCCTACACGCCCGGAGTCGCAGAGGTGAGCCGCGGAATCGCCGCAGATCCTTCTTTGGCGCAGACCCACACCTGGGCATCCCGTCTGGTGGCTGTGGTCAGTGACGGCACCGCCGTGCTGGGCCTGGGAAACATTGGCCCAGCGGCATCGCTGCCGGTCATGGAAGGCAAATCCGCGCTCTTCAAGACCTTCGCCGGGCTGAACTCAATTCCGCTGGTCCTTCAAACCACGGACGTCGACGAGATCATTGAAACCCTGGTGCGGCTGCGGCCCAGCTTCGGTGCCGTGAATTTGGAGGACATCTCCGCTCCGCGCTGCTTTGAACTCGAACGCCGGCTCATCGAAGCACTGGACTGCCCGGTGATGCACGATGACCAGCACGGTACGGCGATCGTGGTGCTGGCAGCCCTCACCAATGCCGCCCGGGTCATCAAGAGGGACATGTCAGGGCTGCGTGTGGTGGTAAGCGGTGCCGGTGCCGCCGGCGTCGCCTGCGCGAACATCCTCCTCGAAGCCGGAGTGAAGGACGTCATTGTGCTTGATTCCCGCGGAATCCTCTCCGAGTCAAGGGCGCTGGACGGTGCCAAAGGAGAACTGGCCGGACGGACCAACCCCCGGAACCTCGACGGCGGTCCGGCAGAGGCACTGGCAGGCGCAGACGTCTTCATCGGCGTTTCCTCCGGTACCGTGCCGGAGGACATCCTGGCCACTATGGCCCCTGACGCCGTCATCTTCGCGCTCTCCAACCCGGATCCGGAAGTCCATCCCGATGTTGCTTCCCGCTACGCCGCAGTAGTTGCCACCGGGCGCAGCGATTTCCCGAACCAGATCAACAATGTACTGGCGTTCCCCGGTGTATTCCGCGGGGCACTGGACAGCGGTGCCCGCCGGATCACATCGGCCATGAAGGTCGCAGCTGCGCAGGCCATCGCTGACCTGGTGGGGGATGGTCTCAGCGCTGCACACATCGTGCCCAGTCCGCTCGATCCGCGCGTTGCGCCGGCCGTCGCGGCAGCCGTGGCATCGGCAGCGGAGTAAGTCCTCCGGAACCCACTCGCGGCGCGTCCCCGGACCTGAATCCGGGGACGCGCCGTCGTTGTGCCTGCCCGCGGTTCGGGTGCCCGGCGTTGCGCGTTGGCTGCGGAACGCTGAATACTCCCTGTGCAGTTCCCACCAACTCAAAGCATGCTTAGTGTTGGAGTAGGCTTTATTGGTTATTTCCCAGTACTAGGAAAGCCGAGGAATCGATGGGCGCCAGTCAGACAGGCCCTAGCCGGGGAAGTGCCGGGAATGTTGCTCATCCGGCCAAGGTCATTGCCGTTACCGTTGCCGCTGCCGTAGGCGGTCTGCTCTTCGGTTTTGATACGGCCGTGATCAACGGTGCCGTTGACGCGATCGGCGGCGAGTTTTCGCTTAGTGCGGGTGTCCTTGGATTCACCGTAGCCATCACGCTGCTCGGCTGCGCGATCGGTGCCTGGTTTGCCGGACAGCTGGCAGACCGGCTGGGACGCAAAACCGTCATGGTGACGGCTGCTGTCCTGTTCGCGGCCAACTCCATCGGTTCCGCCTGGGCGTTCAGCGTGTGGGACCTGATGCTGTGGCGGCTAATTGGCGGCCTGGCCATCGGTACCGCGTCAGTTATTGCGCCGGGATACATCGCCGAAGTGGCGCCGGCGAAATGGCGCGGCGCGCTTGGATCGGTGCAGCAGCTGGCGATCACCCTGGGTATCTTCGCGGCGCTCCTTTCGGATGCCTGGCTGGCAAACACCGCCGGAAGCGCGTTCAACGAGCTGTGGTGGGGCATGGCCGCCTGGCGCTGGATGCTCCTGGTAGGGGTGTTCCCGGCAATCGTGTACGGTGTCCTGGCCCTGACAATTCCTGAGTCTCCGCAGTACCTGGTGCGAAAAAACCGGGACGAAGACGCCGCCCGGGTGCTGCGTGACATAACCGGTGTGCAGGACACGGACCGGAAGATCCGCGAAATCCGGGACAGCTTCGAGAACGAGGAAAGGGCAACCTACTCCGACCTGCGCGGGACCATGCTCGGGCTCAAACCCATCCTCTGGGTCGGCATGGCGATTGCCGCCCTGCAGCAGCTGGTGGGCATCAACGCGATCTTCTACTACTCCACTACGTTGTGGCAGTCGGTTGGCTTCAGCGAGTCGGACTCATTTACGACATCGGTCATCACGTCCGTGGTGAACGTACTGATGACCATCGTCGCCATCGCGTTCGTCGACCGGGTGGGCCGGCGGAAACTGCTTATGACCGGCTCGATCGGCATGTTTGTCGGTTTGCTGGCAGCCACAGTCTCCTTCTTCCAGGCTGACAGCAGCAGCGGTGAAGTCGTCCTGCCGCAGCCCTGGGGTGCCATCGCCCTGATCGGCGCCAACCTGTTCGTGGTCTTCTTTGCAGCAACCTGGGGACCGGTCATGTGGGTGACGCTGGGAGAGATCTTCCCGAACAACATCCGTTCCCTGGCCCTCGGGCTCAGCACCATGGTCAACTGGATCTTCAATTTCATCGTGACGCTCTCCTTCCCCTGGGTCAGCGAGAACTTCGGCCTGTGGATCATGTACGCAATCTTCACGATCTTCGCCGTGGTCTCGTTCTGGTTCGTGAAGACCAAGCTTCCCGAGCTCTCGGGACGTGAGCTTGAGGAGAACAGGGACCATCTGTGACTGGTGGTGCTGGGGCGATGCGCGCAACTGATAGTGAAACCTGAGGAGAATGGTAATTTTGGGTAATGGCAACGGCGAACAGTAACGAGCAGACGGAGGCAGGGCCGATGAACAGCTCCGCAAGCACCAGGACCCAGCGGGCTAATGGAAGCTCCTCCCTCGTGGGCCTCTCCAAGGTGATGGCGAGGCTGCTGCCCCGCCAGGTCAGCGACGAACTGTCCCTGGCCCTGGCGGAGATGAAGCAGAAGGGCATCAAGGCAGGCGTCGCAGCGGCGTTCCTCGTCGTCGCGCTTCTTTTCCTTGCCGCACTGGGTGTTGCACTCATCGCCGCGGCCATCCTGGGCCTTGCCACAGTGATGCCCGCGTGGCTCGCTGCCCTGCTGGTCGCCGCTCTCTTCCTGGTGATCGCTGCAGTTGCTGCCCTTGTTGGCGTAAACCGCTTCAAGAAGACCATGCCGCTGCTCCCCGAAGACGCGCTCCGGGGAATCCGCTATGACCTCGGCGTCCTCAAGGAAGGCCGGAGCTTCGATCCGTCCACCCTTGATGCGCCCAGGAAGCCGAAGGAAAAGCCGGAAGAAGGCAAGCAGGAGAAGGCTGAGGATGCCGTGCAGAAGCCGACGCCCGAGGAGCTTCGCATCCGGCTGCGCCAGCGCCGCGAACACATGGCCGCGGTCCGGGACGGACTCGGCGAGAAGGCAGACGTCAAGAAGCAGATGCAGGACCTCAAGGCCCGCCGTGCGGCGGACCGGAAGAACGGGAGCTCTGCGGCAGGAGCCCAGGGCGAAGGCCTGGCCGATGAGGTCGGTGCCATGTTCCGTGAACGCAAGCAGCCTTTGGCGGTCCTGGGGGCCTCCCTGCTGGCCATGGGGATCCTGCTGCGCAGGCTGGCGCGAAAATAGCGATTTGTTGAGGAAGGCAGAAGGAGAATACCTGTGATCAGGCTCATCGGCGCCGGGACACGACCGGGCCGGGGAGAGCGGGTTCTTGATACTTTCTGGACGATCCCCAACCTGATCACCATCCTGAGGTTCTTTGGCGTACCGCTATTCGTCTGGCTGATCGTCCAGGACAACTACGGCGCCGCGTTCATCACGCTGGTGATCGTGGGTTCCACCGACTGGGTTGACGGTTACCTGGCGCGCCGGCTGGACCAGGTATCGGCAGCCGGGAAATGGCTGGACCCCGTGGCTGACCGGCTGGCACTGATCATCGTTGCCACGGTGTTCGTAGTGGACCGGATCGCTCCGGGCTGGTTCATCCTTGCAATCGTCATCCCGGACATCATCCTGATTATTAATTCCCTGGTCCTGTTCCGCGGCAGCCCCAACCTGCCGGTCAGCAACATAGGCAAGATCCGGACGGCACTGCTGCTGGTCGGAGCCCCGATGCTGCTGCTCCAGAAGGTCCCCGGCTTTGACTATGACTGGCTGGCAGTGGCCGGCAATACTGTCCTGATACTTGGCTGCATTGGCCATCTGGCAGCGTTCGTTGGTTATATGCAGGCGTCCTGGCGGAAATACAGGAACCTGCAGGTACCGGCAGCCAAGGACGCATATGGTGCGTAAACCAGAATTCCGGAAGTCACCGGCGTGACCGGCATAGCGATTGCCTGCGCGCTGGCCAGTGCCGTGTTCCTCGCGTTCGGGGCGCAGCGGCAGGGGAGTGCCGTCAGCGCGGACACCGGCGGCCTGAGCCTCAACAGTGCTGGGCTCGGCCGGCTGCTGCGCAACCCGCGGTGGCTCTTCGGCCTCCTTCTGCTGGGCGTGGGGACTGGCCTGAACGTCGCGGCGCTGGCGATGGCACCGCTGACGGTGGTTCAGCCCATCGGATCCCTGGCACTGGTTATCACCACGATCGTGAACTCCCGGGATCAGGGCCTAAGGCTGAACCGCGTGACAGTGGTTTCAATCGTGGCCTGCGTTTTGGGCAGCATGCTCTTTGTGCTCCTGGCAGTGGGTGCCACCCGGTCCGAACCGGTGGTGGAAGCGCGGCAGGAAATCGTCATCGTCCTGATCCTCGCCGTCGTGGTGGCCTTCTTCGGCATGCTCAACCTGGTCTTCGGCAAGCGGCTCGGAGCAATCGCCCACATTCTCGGGGCAGGCATCCTCTTCGGTTTCGTTGCCGTCCTGACCAAGACCATTGCCGCGGACCTCTTGGACCCCAACGGCAGGTTTCTCCTGAACGTGCCCTGGTACACGATCGTCGGTATTGCCGTGGCCGGCGGGCTGGGCGCCTGGTTCGTGCAGAGTGCCTATTCGAGCGGGCCCCCGGACCTTGTCATAGCGGGACTGACGGTGATCGATCCGATGGTGGGGATCGCCATTGGGATTGGTGTGCTGAACGAACTTCGCCCGGATGTCCCCGCCGTGCTCGGCGTCGCGATGGGTGTCTGCGCGGTCATTGCTATTGTTGGGGTGGTCGCTTTGTCCCGCTATCACCCGGACGTCATTAAGCGCCGGGCAATGAACAAGCGAAGGCAGAAGCCCGTGTCCACCCGGGCCACGCCTACGAACAAGCCCTGACACCGCCTGACCCGACCGCTGCAACTTCAATAGAGGACTTCATTCGTGACCGAGGAACCGGCAGATAAACCGCTGACCATCCTGATCGCCTGCGACACTTACCCGCCCCACCTCAACGGTGCTGCCCAGTTCGGATTCCGGCTGGCCCAGGGCATGCACGGACGCGGCCACAACGTGCACGTCCTTGCGCCGAGCCCCGAAAGCGGACCGAGCCATTCCGAGACAGACGGCCCCTGGACCGTCCACCGGCTCCGTTCGCACGGAGTGCCCACCCACGAGTACTGGAGGATCTGCCTTCCGTGGGAAATCAAGAAGCATATTTCAATGCTTCTGGACCGGGTCCAGCCCGACGTCGTACACATCCAGTGCCACTACATGGTGGGGGAGTACACCCTTTACGAAGCCCGCAAACGCGGCATCCGGGTGGTTGCAACCAACCACTTCATGCCGGAAAACCTTGATCCTTTCCTGCCGTTCCCGAAGTGGTTCAAGCGGATCGTGGCCCGGAACTCCTGGCGGGACATGGGCAAGGTCATGGGCCAGGCGGCAGTCGTTACCACGCCCACGCCCCTGGCAGCCAAGGCGATGGTCGAGTACGCCCGCCTGCCGGACGTCATGCCGCTGTCCAACGGAATCGACGCTTCAACCTACGAGCCGCGGCCGGGCGAGTCGATCGACCGTCCGGACCACCCCACGGTGCTCTTCGTGGGCCGTCTGGCGGAGGAAAAGCACGTTGACGTGCTGATCGACGCCGTCGCCAAGACCCCGCCGGAGCTGAACGTCCACGCCGAGATTGTTGGCGGCGGCGAGGTGAAGTCGGCACTGATTGCACAGGCCAAGCGACTCGGCATCGAGGACCGCGTTGCCTTCCGCGGACTGGTCAGCGACGAGGAGCTGCGGCAGGCCTACCATCGGGCAGACATTTTCTGCATGCCCGGAACTGCCGAACTGCAGTCACTGGTGACCCTCGAGGCGATGTCCGCCTCCACGCCTGTGCTCCTTGCGGATGCCATGGCGCTTCCGCACCTGGTGGAGCAGGGCGAAAACGGCTACCTCTTTGAACCAGGCAACAGCACCGAGGTGTCCAAGCGGATCACCGAAATCCTGGAGCTTTCAGAAGACGAGCGGGCGAAGATGGGCCGGCACAGCCGTGCCATGGTCGATTCCCACAGCCTCGAGAGCACCCTTGCCACCTTCGAAAAGCTCTACCGCGCCGAAGGCATCTAGCGGAGCGGCGAGTGCAACCCCGGACGGCGAACGATTCGGCGCCTGGGGCTGCTGCCGATTAGGATGGCACTACTGCCCGTCAGGAACGGTGCAGTACACGGGGCTGTAGCTCAGCCGGTCAGAGCAGCGGACTCATAATCCGTGGGTCGTGGGTTCAAGCCCCACCAGCCCTACCCGTGAAGGCAGCCGCCGTTTCTTCCCAGGCAGAACGGCTGCACTGCACCCAAACACCCCGGTCCTCGGACCGGGGTGTTTTTCTTTGCCAAGGTCTGCCCGGCCCAGGGGATTGTGCCCGATGTTACTGGCGGGTAACATAGGGGTCAGCCGGCTTCCCGGCCCGGATCACACTGGATCAGCGAAGGACATTCCATGGCAACTATCGACGTCGATAACCTCCCCTACGCGGACGGCGACTTCTACGCATTCGAGGACCTGCTCAGCGACAAGGAGCGCGACCGCCTTCACGAGGTCCGGTCCTGGCTGACAGCAGAGGTGAAGCCCTACGCCAACGACTGGTGGAATGCCGGCACCTTCCCGATGCACATGATTCCCAAGCTGGCGGAACTCGACGTTGTGTCACCGGTCTACCGCCAGGGTTACTCCAACCTCTTTGCGGGACTGTGCCACGCTGAGTTCACCCGCGCGGACACCTCCTTCGCAACCTTCATGGGTGTGCATGACGGACTCTTCACCGGCTCCATCGAGGCGCTGGCATCCGAGGAGCAGAAAGAAGCCTGGCTTCCGGACATTTATGCGCTCAAGAAGATCGGCGCTTTTGGGCTCACCGAGCCGCTGGGCGGTTCCGACGTCGCAGGCGGAACGCGCACCACCGCGCGCCGCGAAGGTTCGAACTGGATCCTGAACGGCGCCAAGCGCTGGATCGGCAACGCCACCTTCTCGGACTGGGTTGTCATCTACGCCCGCGACGAAGCGGACAACCAGGTCAAGGGTTTCCTGGTGGACACGAAGACCGAGGGGTACACCGCCACCAAGATCGAAAACAAAATCGCCCTGCGCACCGTCCAGAACGCCGACATCGTGCTGGATAACGTGGTTGTCAGCGACGATTTCCACCTCAAGGGCGCCAATAGCTTCCGCGACACGAACAAGGTCCTCAAAGTCACCCGCCTGGCTGTCGCCTGGCAGGCCGTGGGCCAGCAGATGGCTGCCTTCGACGTTGCCCGCCGCTACGCGGTTGAGCGTGAGCAGTTCGGCAAGCCGCTTGCCTCCTTCCAGCTGGTCCAGGAACAGCTTGTGCAGATCCTGGGCAACACCGTCAGCTCCATGGGCATGATGGTGCGGCTGGCCCAGCTTGAAGACGAGGGCCGGGCCAAGGATGAGCAGTCGGCTCTGGCGAAGGCTTTCACTACAGCACGGATGCGTGAGTCCGTGGCGCTGGGCCGCAGCATCCTGGGCGGCAACGGAATTGTCACCGACTATGGAATGGCCAAGATCTTCGCAGACGCCGAAGCCATCTACTCCTATGAAGGAACCTACGAGATCAATACGCTTGTGACCGGCCGCGCCATTACCGGCGTCGCCGCCTTCGTATAGCAGGCGCGGGCTTGAAGGACCGGCGCCGAGCGGCAGCAGTACGCTCGGCCGCCGGTCCATCACGAAGCGCAGTGGATCAACGTACTCCCCGTCCAGCCGCACTCCCCAATGCAGGCAGCTGCCGGGGCAGTGCGGTTTGTTGTTTTCCGGGCCGCCGGCCTGCCGCGTTTCCAGCTCGCCGATGACCTGCCCGGGCTCCACCCGGTCCCCAACGGCAGCGGAACCCGAAACCGGTTCGAAGCTGCTCAGCAGGCCCCCGCCGTGATCGACCGTGAGGACTCCCCGGTCCACCACCCGGCCGCTAAACCGGACCGTCCCTGCGGCCGGGGACAGGACCGCATTTCCGGGGCCGGCTGCGAGATCCACTCCGCGGTGCCCGGCCAGCCAGCGCTGGGCAGGCTTATCGAACCGGCGGACAACCTGCGGTTCGGGGTCCAGCGGCCACTGCCAGGACAGGGCAGATGCGGCGCTTGCGGAAGTCTTGCCCATGCCCGGCGGCCACAATGCTGCGCAGGCGGCAAAGACTGCGGCGGCCAGTACCAGAACACAGGCAGCCAGCCGGGCCGCCGGCCCGCCGGAACCAGGCAGCGGACGGGAAACCGGAGAAACACTCATGCCGGCAGTCCACCCGCCGGGACGCGGCTGGAGGGGCGGGGGACCGCCCGAAGTGGACACACGTTCCCGGGGCGCGGAGGTATCGGCTGCTGTGGAGGAGGAGCGGCCGGAAGGGCTCCGCCGCTGTAGTACACTTGACGAAGCAGTTTGCTGCGCGCTGATCCTCCCTGCCCAACCGGGAAAGTTCCCTCCTGCCGCCACTGGCGCCGGAGAACCGCCCGGAAAGTCAGGATGGGAGCAGGAAGACGCGCCTCAGGCTGACTACGCGTGCTCCAATTATCCGCTTTTTCCGCAAAGGAAAAGCGGGTGTGTTCCTGCGGTCCGGTCAACACCGGAAAGGTACACACGCCAACTGCCTGTTCCGGGCAGGAGGCTGATGGGCACCAGGAGCAGCACCCGCCGGGTGCTTCTATTAACCGTCAATAGGCAGCTTTCTTCGCGTGCGCCAAGCGCCGCATGCTGCCGGAAGGAGTGACGACATGCCCGTCGTTACCATGCGCCAGCTGCTCGACAGCGGCGTTCACTTTGGTCACCAGACCCGTCGTTGGAACCCGAAGATGAAGCGCTTCATCTTCACCGAGCGCAACGGCATCTACATCATCGACCTCCAGCAGTCGCTGTCCTACATCGACCGCGCATACGAGTTCGTCAAGGCCACCGTCGCCCACGGCGGCACCGTGCTCTTCGTAGGCACCAAGAAGCAGGCTCAGGAAGCCATCGCAGAGCAGGCCACCCGTGTTGGCCAGCCCTACGTCAACCAGCGCTGGCTCGGCGGCATGCTGACCAACTTCCAGACTGTTGCCAAGCGCATCCAGCGCATGAAGGAACTCGAAGAAATCAACTTCGACGACGTTGCTTCCTCCGGTCACACCAAGAAGGAGCTCCTGCTCCTCAAGCGTGAACTGACCAAGCTGGAATCCAACCTGGGCGGTATCCGCAACCTGACCAAGGCTCCGTCCGTGGTCTGGATCGTGGACACCCAGAAGGAACACCTCGCAGTTGACGAGGCCAAGAAGCTGAACATCCCCGTTGTTGCCATCCTGGACAGCAACTGCGATCCGGACGATGTCGACTTCCCGATCCCGGGCAACGACGACGCCATCCGCTCCGTCAACCTGCTGACCCGCGTTATCGCCGACGCCGTTGCCGAGGGCCTCATCGCCCGCCACAACAAGTCCGGCAACACCGAAGCCCCGGCTGAGCCGCTGGCTGAGTGGGAGCGCGAACTGCTCGAAGGCGCAGCTGCTCCGGCCGCTGAAGCCGCTGCTGAGGCTCCGGCCGCTGAGGCTGCTCCGGAGGCTCCCGCCGCCGAAGCTCCCGCTGCTGAAGCTCCCGCTGAAGAAGCAAAGTAATTCGATTTTCACTGTGATGGCAGCTGCTTTCCAGCAGCTGCCATTGCGGGACCTTCGCCTATGCGGCGGGCCGGAACCCCGGCCCGCCGCATAGCCGGAACTGCACCAATACTTTTATTACGGGAGGACTGGAGTCCAAATGGCGAACTACACCGCTGCTGATATCAAGGCTCTGCGCGAGCGCACCGGCGCCGGCATGATGGATGTGAAGAAGGCTCTCGACGAGGCTAACGGCGATGCCGACAAGGCCATGGAGCTTATCCGCATCAAGGGCCTGAAGGGTGCTACCAAGCGCGAAGGCCGTTCCACCGCTGAAGGCCTGGTTGCTGCCAAGGTCATCGACGGAACCGTTGGCGTGATGGTCGAACTGAACTGCGAGACTGACTTCGTTGCCAAGTCCGCCAAGTTCATCGAACTCGCCGACCGCGTTCTGGCTGCAGCCATCGAGTCCGCTGCCGCTGACGCCGAGACCCTCCTGGCCTACGAAGTGGACGGCAAGCCGCTGTCCGAGGTTGTTGTCGAAGAAGGCGCAATCCTGGGCGAGAAGGTTGTTGTCCGCCGCGTTGCACGCGTCGAGGGCAAGACCGTTGACGCTTACCTGCACAAGACCTCCAAGGATCTGCCTGCACAGGTTGGCGTGCTCTTCGCCGTTGACGGCGAAGGCGACGCAGCTTTCACCGCAGCCCACGACATCGCAGTCCACACTGCGGCATATGCTCCGACCTACCTGACCCGGGACGAAGTTCCCTCGGACATCGTCGAGAACGAGCGCCGCATTGCTGACGAGACCGCACGCGCCGAGGGCAAGCCCGAAGCTGCACTGCCGAAGATCGTCGAAGGCCGCCTGACCGGCTTCTTCAAGGAGATCGTGCTGCTGGACCAGCCGTTCGCCAAGGACGCCAAGAAGACCGTTGCCGCTGTTCTGGAAGAAGCCGGCGTCAAGCCGACCGCCTTCGCCCGGTTCCGCGTCGGAGCCTAAGGCACCGAAAATACGCGAACGCACAGCGGACGCGAAATGATGGCATAGAGGGGGTGGCCACCGAAAGGTGGCCACCCCTTTTGCCTGTCCAAATCCCCTTATTACTCTTGAAACAGCTGACAAGTTCACGCACCAGCATTGCCCCGGGAGGCATCATGGACCACGCCCTGACAGAAACCGACACTCCGCGCCGCCGCGTCCTGCTAAAGCTCTCCGGCGAGGTGTTCGGGGGAGGGAAACTCGGCGTTGATCCGGAAACGGTCCGCTCCGTGGCAAAGCAGATCGCCGCGACCGTAGGTGAGGTAGAGACCGCCATCGTGGTCGGCGGAGGCAACTTCTTCCGCGGTGCAGAGCTCTCCCAAAGCGGCATGGACCGCTCACGGGCCGACTACATGGGCATGCTTGGCACGGTCATGAACTGCCTGGCGCTGCAGGACTTCCTGGAACAGGCAGGCGTGGAGACGCGGGTGCAGAGCGCGATCACAATGGGCCAGGTCGCTGAAGCCTATATTCCCCGCCGCGCGATCCGCCACCTGGAAAAGGGCCGCGTAGTCATCTTCGGCGCCGGGGCAGGCCTGCCGTACTTCTCCACGGACACAGTGGCCGCCCAGCGCGCACTGGAAGTCCACGCCGACGAGGTCCTGATGGCCAAGTCAGGCGTAGACGGGGTCTACACGGCAGATCCGAACAAGGACCCCAATGCGCAGCGCCTTGAAACCCTCACGTATGACGACGCGCTGCGCCAGGACATCCGCGTCATGGACCAGACGGCTATGACCATGTGCAAGGACAACAACCTCTCCATGGTGGTCTTCGGCATGGAAGGTGAAGGCAACGTGACCCGGGCCATCCGCGGCGAAAAGATCGGCACCGTAGTTTCAAACTGACACTCCTTCCCGGAGCGGCTTCCGCCCGGTCGCCGTGCGGCATCGCCGCAGGTGCCGCCGCGGGAGCCGCGCGGGTTAGGATGGTAGAAGAGTCCAAACCACGCCGCTGCCCGGTATGTACTGCAAGATTTACTGCAAGTATTTCCGGCACTGGCCTTTTCCCTGCAACGAGGAGACACCGTGATCGAAGAGACCTTGAAAGAGGCAGCCGACAAGATGGACAAGGCTGTGGAGGTTGCCAAGGAGGACTTCTCGACAATCCGCACCGGCCGCGCCAATCCCGCACTCTTCTCCAGAGTCCTGGTCGATTACTACGGTTCCCCTACCCAGCTGCAGCAGCTGGCCTCCTTCGCGACGCCGGATGCACGCACCCTGCTGATCACCCCGTACGACGTCACCGCGCTTCGTGCGATCGAGCGTGCACTTAGCGACTCGGAAGTTGGTGCCAACCCCTCCAACGACGGCAAGGTCATCCGCGTCATCATGCCGGAACTGACTCAGGACCGCCGCAAGGAATACGTGAAGATTGTCCGCGGCAAGGGCGAAGACGCCAAGGTCTCCGTACGCAACATCCGCCGCAAGGCGAAGGATGCCCTGGACCGCCTGGTCAAGGACGGGGAGATCGGCGAAGACGACGGCAACCGGGCCGAGAAGGACCTGGACGCCCTGACCAAGGCTCACACCGACTCGATCGATGAGCTGCTCAAGCGCAAGGAAGCCGAGCTGCTCGAGGTCTGATGAACCAATCCCAGCCTTCTACCCAGGCTGGCGGAAAACCGTCTCCTGAGGCAGACCCGGCAGCGAAGGGCACGGACATGGACGGTCCCGCCAGCCGCAGGGCCCGCAGCTCAGCTGCCCGCACGCGGAAAGCAGCCAAGGAGCGCAAACCCTCGAAAGCCGGGCGGAACCTGCCCGCAGCCATCGCCGTCGGCGTAGTGCTGCTCGGGGCGCTGCTCGTGGGCCTGTTGTTCAGCCCGGTTGCCATTGCCGTGATCGCTGCGGCTTTTTCCGCCGTCGGCGTCTGGGAAGTCTCCCGTGCGCTGGAGGTCCGCGGGATCAGGGTTCCGCATGTGCCGGTCCTGGTGGGAGCGGTAGCCATACCGCTGGCGGCCTATTTTGGCGGTACCGAAGCACTGGCCTTCGCGCTTGCCGGAACCGGAATCGCGGTGTTGCTGTGGCGGAGCATTGATACGGCCCAGGACGCGCTGCGGAGCATCCTCGCCGGTGTATTTGTGCTGCTGTGGATTCCGTTCCTGCTCAGCTTCGCGCTGCTGCTGCTGCGCGAACCGGAGGGCCAGATCCGCGTGGCTGTCCTGCTGCTGCTGGTAGTGGCCAATGATACGTTCGGCTACCTGGTGGGCGCGTTCCTCGGCAAGCACCCAATGGCGCCGAAGATCAGTCCCAAGAAATCATGGGAAGGTTTTGGCGGTTCAGCCGCCGGCGCCACCGTGGTCGGCATCCTGGCATCGGTCCTGTTCCTGGACCAGCCGTGGTGGTTTGGCCTGGTGCTTGCTGTCGCAACAGTCGCGGCTGCAACAGCCGGTGATTTCTCCGAATCGATGATCAAACGCGAGCTCGGCGTGAAGGACATGTCCAATCTGCTGCCCGGACACGGCGGCGCGATGGACCGGCTGGATTCGGTGGTCTTTGCCTCACCCGTGGTATTCCTGCTGTCCGTGCTGCTGGTCCCGGGCTCAATGTAAGGTTCCCCGGGGAGTCCTGCCCAGGTCTCGGCCGGCGAACACGTAAGATATTTTCGACGGTCCCGCATCCCGTGGCGGAAGAAGACTTGACACCAAAGGATTAGTTGAACATGAACGATGCGAGGCAGGCGAGTGCCCCCTTTGAGCGTGTGGGCCGAAGGGAATACGGCTATAACGTCCGCCAGGTCGACGACTTCCTGACCAAGGCCCGGAACTACTACAACTCAGAGACACCGGGAGCAAAGGTCATCACCAGCCGCCACGTCCGTTCAATGGCGTTCGATCCGGCCAAAGGAGGCTATGAGGCTCAGGCCGTCGACGCCGCCCTGGACCGCCTCGAAGACGTCTTCGCCCAGCGTGAGCGCGACCGCCTCATCAAGGAGAAGGGCGAGGAAGCCTGGCTCCTGCAGATCGGCCGGACCTCCGCCGTGCTGCGCGCCCGGCTGCACCGCAAGCCGGGGGAGCGGTTCCGCCGCCCCACCAAAAAGCGCGCGCACAGCTACAACGTGCGCGACGTCGATGCTCTCTGCAACGAACTGCTCGGGTACTTCGAGCACGACCGCCCGCTTTCCGTTGATGTGGTCCGCAGGGCAGTCTTCCGCGAAGCCAAGGGCGACGCCGGCTACGAGGAAACGCAGGTGGATGCCTTCCTGGACCGCGTCGTCGAGCTTATGGCCGCCATCGACTAACTCTCTTTTCATCGAGAGGCCAGTTACGGCTCTTACCAGCGCTGGTAGGAGCCCTAACTGGCCTCTCGGCGTTTAAACAGGGGCGCAGAATGCGTTCCGGGGTATGCAGCCGGGCCAGGAAACGTGCGGTTCCGGCTGGAATGGTCCCCGGCCCGCGAAGGGATACAAGGACGGTGACGGCGAAGGCCGCCGGGACCGTCCACGCAGCCGGCTGCTCAAGCCACACGGGAACCGCTCCGCCGGACACTGACAACACACCTCCGGCCACAATCGCGCCGCCGCACAGCACCGCACCGGTCAGCATCCCGGCAACCGCTCCGGCAGCGGTCAGCCGCCGCCACCAGATCCCCATCAGCAGCAGCGGGCACAAAGTTGATGCAGTAAACGCGAAGACCATTCCCACGCTGCCGGCCAGCGCCTGGGTGTTGGTCAGCAGGGCCAGGCCCAGCGGAACCGCACCGGCCAGCAGGGTAGCTGTTCGGAAACCACGGATGCTGCCCCGGAAGAACTCCTGGCTGATCACACCGGCCAGGGACACGATCAGTCCGCTGGAGGTGGACAGGAACGCAGCGAAGGCCCCGGCAGTGACGAAGGCCGCCAGCAGGTCTCCGAGCGCGCCGTCGAACACCTGCGCAGGCAGCAGAAGCACCGTTGCGTCCGCGTTGCCATCCCCGGCCAGGTCAGGCAGGTAGGTGCGGCCCAGGATGCCGTACAGCGTGGGGAACACGTAGAAAACGGACAGCAGCCCCAGCACGATCAGCGTGGTGCGCCGGGCGGACACGCCGTCGGGATTCGTGTAGAAGCGCACAAGGACGTGCGGCAGCCCCAGCGTTCCGCACAGCAGGGCAATACTGAGTGAAACATTGCGGTAGACCGAGTCGGCGACTGCCGTGTCGGTCCCGAAGTCGAAAGCGGCGCCTGAATTGGTCCATGACACGCCGTCTGCGCCGAGCCGGAAGAGGATAAAGAGGACCGGAACGGCCAGCGCCACCAGCTTGAGCCAGTACTGGAATGCCTGCACGAACGTAATGGAGCGCATCCCGCCGCTGAGCACGCTCAGGCAGACGATCACGACGACGGCGGCGGACCCCGCCCAGCCCGGCAGCCCGGTGGTCAGGCCCACCGTCAGTGCTGCCCCGTGCAGCTGAGGCACAATGTAGAGCCATCCCACGGCGACCACCAGGAGGGACGTGACCCGGCGCGCGGGCAGTGAGTCGAGGCGCGCACGGGCGAAGTCTGGAACGGTGTACGCGCCGGAGCGCCGCAGCGGCGCTGCAACGAACAACAGCAGCATCAGGTAGCCGGCGGTGTAGCCGATCGGGAACCAGAGTGCGTCCACGCCGGAGACCAGCACCAGCCCGGCAACCCCGAGGAAACTGGCTGCGGATAGGTACTCACCGCCGATCGCGGATGCATTCCACCACGGCTTGACCGTCCGGGAAGCAACGTAGAAATCGCCGGTCGTCCGGGAGATCCGCAGGCCGTACGCGCCGATCAGCAGTGTTGCCAAGGTGACTGCGGCCAGCGCTGTGTAGCCCACGCCGGGGCTGACTTCCCATGTCACCTGGCGCTACCCTTCATCCAGGAGGTCCTGGAAACGTTTCTCGTTCCGGTTGGCACTGCGCACGTAGAGCGCGCCGCTGATGATCACCAGCGGATACACCCCAAACCCCAGCAGCACCCAGGGGACAGGAATGCCCAGCAGTTCCAAGGCCCCTATCTCCGGAAACAGGGCCAGCACCAGGGGGACGCCCAGCAGGATTAGCCCGAAACCGCCCGCCACTACCAGTGCCAGCCGCAGCTGTGAGCGGATCAGGGAGGAGAGGAAAACCTCGCCGACCTCGGACTGCTCATCCAGTTCCCGCGCGACGGGAAACGCCGGGGGGACAGCTCCGGGACGCGGGGGAGCAGTGACCCGGACCCGCTGCGGGCGGTTCTCGCCGCTCATGCCGAAGGCCGGACCCGGCCCGAAGCCAGCGTGCTGCGGACCGTGGGCAGATGCCGGCGGCTCACCGGAAGTTCGTCGGAGCCTATGCGGATACTCGCCCTGCCTGCGTTGAGCCGCACCTGGGTGATCTGGCTGCGGGCCACCAGATAGGAGCGGTGGATCCGCAGGAACCCGGCGTCCGCCCACTGGGCTTCAAGCTCGGCCAGCGGAATTCGGACCAGGTAACTGGTCTCTTCGGTGTGGAGGCGGGCATAGTCGCCCTGTGCCTGCACATAGCGGATATCCTCCCGGCGGATCATCCGGGTGGTGGCACCCTGCACCACGGTAACGACGTCGCCGTCCTCGGCGCTCTCTGTTCCGGAGCCTGCCAGCGCCTCGCTGATCCGGCGCACCGATTCAGTGAGGCGTTCAGTACGGACCGGTTTGAGCAGGTAATCAAGTGCTGCCAGATCGAAGGCATCAAGGGCATGGTCCTCGTCGGCGGTGACGAAAACAACGGCGGGAGCCCGCTCCTTGCGGGCCAGCGCCCTGGCGATGTCCAGTCCGGACAGGGCGGGCATGTGGATGTCCAGGAACACGGCGTCGACGTCGGCCGTCTCGATGGCGTGCAGTGCCTGGGCGCCGCTGGAAGCACGCAGGACCGTGCCGATGCGCGAATCCCGGCCCAGCAGGAAAGCCAGCTCGTCGACGGCGGGAGCTTCATCGTCGGCGACCACCACGGTCAGCTGCTTTGCGGATTTGGGCATGTGATCCAGACTACTTCCTTTACGTTTGATGCCCCGGCTGCGACTTGGGGATGCGCATGGTGATCAGGGTTCCGGCGCCCTCCGCCGTGTCGATCACCAGACCGTGCGCGTCCCCGTAAACCTGGCGCAGCCGGAGGTCAACGTTCCGCAGTCCCACGTGGTCGCCGTCGGCGTGCCCGGCGAACAGCGCCTGCAGTTTTTGTGGATCCATCCCCACTCCGTTGTCCTCCACAGTGATTTCGGCGAGGGCACCGGCGTCACGGGCGGAGATGGTGATGTGGCCTTCGCCGTCGATTGAATCCAGGCCGTGCCGCACCGAGTTCTCCACCAGGGGCTGGAGGGACAGGAACGGAATCACCGTGCCGAGGACTTCGGGACTGATCTGAAGGCTCACCTTGAGCCGTTCCCCAAAACGTGCCCGTTCCAGGAGCAGATAGCGGTCAATGGACTGCAGCTCCTCGGCGAGCGTGGTGAAGTCTCCGTGGCGGCGGAAGGAATACCGGGTGAAATCCGCGAACTCCACCACCAGTTCGCGTGCCCGCTGCGGATCGGTGTTGATGTAGGAGGCAATGGCATTTAGCGAGTTGTAGATGAAGTGCGGACTGATCTGTGCGCGCAGCGCCTTCACCTCTGCCTCCATCAGCAGCGCCCTGGACGCATCCAGCTCCACCAGCTCCACCTGGGCAGCAACCCAGTCGGCGACGTCGTTGGTTGCTCGGATGAGCCCGGCGCTGATCGACGGCGCGAAGATGCCCAGGGTGCCAACCGCCTGGCCGTTGGCGCGCAGCGGGCAAACCAGGAGCTCCCCGCCGTCCTGCAGCCCCAGCGCCCGCAGGGCGGGTCCGCGGAACACCTTGGTCCGTCCGGATTCAAGCACCCCCCGTGCAGCGAAGAAGATCCGTTCCCGCCGCTGCGGCGTGTCCGCCAGCACGCCCTCCCAGGCAAGAACACCGCCGGTGTCGGTCATGAACAGGGTCTCGCAGCGCAGCAGGCCGCGCAGGTGCCGGCTGGCACGGGAGGCTCCGGCCGGCGTGAGTCCGGCGCGAAGGTGGCGCGAAGCGAGCGACGCCGTGTGCAGGGTCGCGTAGGCTGCCCGCTCGGCGTCGGACCCCAGGTCCCGCTGGGAGCGGCTCAGCCGATAGCCCAGCGCAGCCACGGCTGCGAGCGTCAGGACGGCAACAGCGCAGACCAGAGCGACTTCCAAGGCGGCGGGCATGGCTCCCAGACTACCCAGTCCTGCAGCCCCTCAACGGCTCCGGGGATGCCGTTTGGCGCACGGATGGGCCCGTTCACCGACACAGGTGCGCGATAAGTGGCACCGGATGCATCCGCATTGGAAAAGTGATGCCCATCACAGCCGGCGTGCTGGCGGTCGCAGGTCCCCGATGGATCCGCGGTATCAGTGCCGTACCGCCGCACGTGCCCAACCCAAGGAGGAGAGATGGCTGAACACCAGCCACATTCACACCCCGAAAGCGAGGCGCCGGTCGACTTCCGGGAAGTCCAGCGGTCCCCGCAGTTCCAGGAGCTGCGCAAACGCCAGCGCAGCTTCATCTTTCCCATGGCCGTGGTCTTCCTCGTCTGGTACTTCGCCTACGTGCTGCTCGCTGACTACGCGCACGACTTCATGTCCACTCCGGTCATTGGCAACATCAACATCGGTCTGATCCTGGGCCTGCTGCAGTTCGTCAGCACCTTCGGCATCACCATGTGGTACGTCAGCTACGCCAACCGCCGCCTCGATCCGATCGCCTCCGAACTGCGCGGCGAGCTGGAGGCCAAAGGCGTGTCCCTTCCCGAGGAGACCAAATGAACACCCTCTACATCCCCGCCGCCGTCACCGCCGACGCCGTCCGGGAAACCGGCTGGCTGAACATGCTGATCTTCGGCCTGTTCGTGGCCGTGACCCTTGTGGTGGTGCTGCGTGCCAGCCGCAACAACAAGACCGCAGCCGACTACTACGCAGCCGGGCGTTCCTTCACCGGCCCGCAGAACGGCACCGCCATCGCCGGCGACTACCTCTCTGCAGCGTCCTTCCTCGGCATCGTCGGAGCCATCGCCATCAACGGCTATGACGGCTTCCTTTACTCCATCGGCTTCCTGGTTGCCTGGCTCGTGGCCCTGCTGCTGGTAGCCGAAATGCTGCGCAATACCGGCAAGTTCACCATGGCCGACGTGCTTTCCTTCCGGCTCAAGCAGCGCCCGGTCCGCATCGCCGCGGCTACCACTACCCTGGCTGTCTGCTTCTTCTACCTGCTGGCCCAGATGGCCGGCGCCGGCGGACTTGTTTCCCTGCTCATGGGCATCGACTCGAAGCTCGGCCAGTCCCTGGTGATCACCGTCGTCGGCGGACTCATGATCATCTACGTACTGGTCGGCGGCATGAAGGGCACCACCTGGGTGCAGATCATCAAGGCCTGCCTCCTGATTGCCGGTGCGGGCGTCATGACCGTCTGGGTCCTGGCCATCAACGGCTTCAACCTCTCCGAACTGCTTGGCTCCGCCGTCGAGATGTCCGGCAACGCCGCGATCCTCGATCCGGGACTGCAGTACGGCAAGTCTGAAACCTCCAAGCTGGACTTCATCTCCCTCGGCCTGGCCCTGGTGCTTGGCACCGCAGCCCTGCCCCACGTGCTGATGCGCTTCTACACGGTTCCCACCGCCAAGGAAGCCCGCCGCTCCGTAGTCTGGGCCATCTGGCTGATCGGCCTGTTCTACCTGTTCACCCTGGTCCTCGGCTACGGCGCCGCTGCCCTGATTGAGCGGGAGACCATCATAGGAGCTCCGGGCGGCGTGAACTCCGCTGCTCCGCTGCTGGCCTTCGCCCTGGGCGGGCCGGTCCTGCTGGGACTGATCGCCGCCGTCGCATTCGCTACCATCCTGGCTGTTGTGGCCGGCCTGACCATCACGGCAGCTGCCTCCTTCGCCCACGACATCTACGCCAACGTTGTCCGCAAGGGCAAGGTGGATGCCGACGGCGAGGTGAAGGTTGCCCGCCGGACCGTGCTGGTGATCGGCGTCGTGTCAATCCTGGGCGGCATTGGTGCCCAGGGGCAGAACGTTGCCTTCCTGGTCGCCCTGGCCTTCGCCGTCGCGGCCAGTGCCAACCTGCCCACCATCATCTACTCGCTCTACTGGCGCCGCTTCAACACCCGCGGTGCTGTCTGGAGCATGTACGGCGGCCTGGGCTCGGCCATCCTGCTGATCATCTTCTCGCCGGTTGTCTCCGGTGCTGAAACCTCGATGATCGCCGGAGCCGACTTCGCGATCTTCCCGCTGAACAACCCGGGCCTGGTCTCGATTCCGCTGGCGTTCTTCCTGGGCTTCCTGGGCACTGTCACCAGCAAGGATGACGAGTCTCCGGAAAAGCAGGCGGAAATGGAAGTCCGTTCGCTCACCGGTGTTGGCGCCGAGAAGGCAGTGGACCACTAGGTTTACCGCACGGTAAGAAGGGCGCCTCCCCATTCCTGGGGAGGCGCCCTTTTCCGTGCCTGGAAGCTGGTGGCAGTACTGCATGGGTGCGACGCCGCGGCGGCCCGCCTGCGGACCCCGGAAGCGGGCTATTCGGCGGCGGCAGGTCCACGGTCGAGCAGCGGGGCCACCCGGTAGGGGATCAGCTCACCCATCGCCAGGGTGGTGTCGGAACGTTCGACGCCGGGCACGGAAAGAATCGCCTTGTTCACCCGGAACAGGTCTTCGGCGTCAAGCGCCACAATCCGCAGCAGCAGGTCCGCAGCTCCGGTCAGTCCGTGGGCCTCCACGACCTCCGGTACAGCGGAAAGATCAGCGGTGATCTCTGCCAGCCGCTGCTGCTGGACATGCACATGGACGAAAGCCATCAGCGGGTACCCCAGGGCCACCGGGTTGATCCGCCGTTCAAAGGAGAGGAAGGCACCTTTCTTTTCCATCCGTGAGAGCCGCGCCTGGACCGTGTTGCGGGAGATCCCCAGCCGGCCGGCCAGGGCGACCACGGTCCGCCGGGGATCCGTAGCCATGGCCCGCAGGACGCGGAAGTCGGTGGAGTCCAGAATCTGCATAGTGCGCAACGCTAGCACGGGGTGAAACGCCGAAGCAGGGCAGTATGCGCAATCGGAGCGCATGTGGTTGTGCTGCCTGCGCTGTGTGAGTAGGGTCACATCCTATCTGGGCAACGGCGCCCGGCATCAGGTTCGGACCCCACCACCCCCGGGGCCCCAACACGAAAGGATGCGTATCAAAGTGTCCCTGCATATCCCGGTAGACCATCCCGAAAACACCGGGACGGAACCGAACGATCCATATGTTCAGCTCATCCGGCCCGACGGCACGCGCGTGGCTGACACGTTCTACAGCCGCTGGGTCCAGGACGTCGACGCGGAGATCCTCCGCGGCCTGTACCGGGACATGGTCCTGGTACGGCGGATCGACACCGAAGCCACGTCGCTCCAGCGGCAGGGAGAACTGGGGCTGTGGCCCCCGCTCCTGGGACAGGAAGCCTCCCAAATCGGATCCGCCCGGGCGCTGCGCCCAACCGACTTTGTATTCAGCAGCTACCGCGAGAACGCAGTGGCCTACTGCCGCGGAGTGGAGTTCGCAGACCTCATGCGCGTCTGGCGCGGCAACGCAGCAGGCGGCTGGGACCCGTACTCGGTGAACATGGCTCCCACGCAGGTGATCATCGGCGCCCAGGCGCTGCACGCCGCGGGTTATGCCATGGGTATCGCCCAGGACGGTGCCGACGACGCGGCGATCAGCTACTTCGGAGACGGCGCCACCAGCCAGGGCGATGTCAATGAGGCGATGGTCTTTGCCGCCAGCTTCCAGGCGCCGGTCATCTTCTTCTGCCAGAACAACCAGTGGGCTATTTCGGAACCGGTTGGGCTGCAGGCCGCCATTCCCATTGCCAACCGGGCACCGGGATTCGGCATACCCTCCATCCGGGTGGACGGGAACGACGTCCTGGCCGTCCTCGCCGCTACCCGCGAGGCACTGGACCGTGCCCGCAGCGGCGCAGGCCCAACCTTCATTGAAGCCGTCACCTACCGGATGGGTCCGCACACCACCGCTGATGACCCCACCCGCTACCGTGATGCGGCGGAGCTTGAGGACTGGCGGCGCCGCGATCCGATTACCCGGCTTGGCACCCTCCTGCAGAACGAGGGAGAAGCAGACAGTGCCTTCCTCGCCTCCGTGGATGCCGACGCCGATGCGCTGGCGGGCGGGCTCCGCGAGGCCTGCCTGACCATGCCTGATCCGGGGCCGCAGGACGTCTTCGCGCACGTCTACGCGGAGCCGAACAGCTGGCTGGACCGGCAGCAGGAACACTATGGGGCCTACCTGGCAATGATGGATGTCCCGGCGGAAGGAAACACCCGATGAGCAGCATGACTTTCGGCCGCGCGATCACTGCCGGACTGCACGACGCCCTGGCGGCAGACCCAAAGGTCGTGCTGATGGGGGAGGACATCGGCAAGCTTGGCGGAGTCTTCCGCATAACGGATGGACTGCAGGCCGAGTTCGGCCCCAAACGGGTCATGGACACCCCGCTGGCCGAATCCGGCATCGTCGGCACCGCCGTCGGACTGGCCTACCGCGGCTACCGCCCGGTTGTTGAGATCCAGTTCGACGGGTTCATCTATCCGGCTTTCGACCAGATCGTTTCCCAGGTTGCCAAGATGCATTACCGGACCAGGGGCGCAGTGAAGCTACCCCTGACCATCCGCGTGCCCTTCGGCGGCGGCATCGGCTCACCGGAACACCACTCGGAGTCCCCGGAGGCCTACTTCACCCACACTTCCGGGCTGCGGGTGGTCAGTGTGTCCAACCCGCAGGACGCCTACACCATGATCCGGCAGGCGATTGCCTCGGACGACCCGGTGCTCTACTTCGAGCCCAAGCGCCGCTACCACACCAAGGGGAACGTCGAACAGACTCTCGAAGGTGCGCTGCCGATGGGCTCAGCCCGTGTTGCAGCACCGGGGACGGACGTGACGCTGGTGGCCTACGGTCCGCTGGTTATGACGGCGCTTGATGCAGCGACGGCGGCCGGGGACGAGGGAATCTCAGTGGAGGTGATCGACCTGCGCTCGCTGGCCCCGGTGGATTACGACGCCGTTGAGGCCTCGGTGCGCAAGACCGGCCGGCTTGTGGTGACCCATGAGGCCGCCCAGTCCGGGGGCCTTGGCGCGGAGATCGCCGCCAGCATTACGGAACGCTGCTTCGATTTCCTTGAACATGCACCCGTCCGGGTGACCGGGTTCGATATTCCCTACCCGCCCGCACGGCTGGAAAAGCACCACCTTCCCGACCTTGACCGGATTCTGGACGGGGTTGACCGGGTGATGCGCCGGCCCAACTCACTGGAGCCCGCCGCCGTCCTGGAAGGAGTCCGCGGATGATCCGGGAATTCCGGCTGCCGGACCTGGGTGAAGGCCTGACCGAGTCCGAGATCCTTTCCTGGCGGGTGGCCGAGGGCCAGCTGGTCACGCTCAACCAGGTCATTGCGGAAGTGGAGACGGCGAAGGCCGTGGTGGAGCTGCCGTCTCCCTTCGAGGGGGTCGTGGCCAGGCTCCACGAGGCCGAGGGCACTGTTGTTGAGGTAGGCAAACCCATCATCAGCTTCGACGTCATCGATACTGACGTACCTGTACCGGCTGAGCCGGAACCACAGCGCCGCCAGCCCACCCTTGTGGGGTACGGCGCTGAACCCGACCGCGCCGGACGCCCCGCACGACGGGCACGCCGCGGGCTTGCAGCGCCGGCGGAACCGACGCCGCCGGCTCCGGCTCGGGCTCCGTCCCCGGCGGCAGCACCGGCACCGGCCGCAGCACCTGCTCCCGCCGCGGTGATCACTGACGCCCCGGTCCGGGAACGGCCGCGTTCCACGCCCCCGGTGCGCAAACTAGCCCGCGATCTGGGTATTGACCTCGCTTTGCTGACCGGGACCGGCCCGCAGGGCAGGATCCTCCGGGCGGATGTGGAGGCCGCCAGGCTGGCGGACCGTGGACGTTCCGGAGAATCCGTGACGGCTGAGACGGCCGTGCCGCCGGTGGTTGCCGACGCCCCGCATCTGGGTCAGGGCCGCGAAGAACGGATCCCGATCGCCGGGATCCGGAAGCACACCGCCGCGGCGATGGTGTCCAGCGCCTTCACCGCGCCGCACGCCACCGTCTTCCTTACGGTGGACGTCACGGCGTCCATGCAGCTGCTGGAGAAGCTCAGGTCACGCAAGGAGTACGACGGCGTGCGGCTGACTCCGCTTGTCCTGGCCGCCAAAGCTGTGTGCCTGGCGCTGCGCCGGCACCCTGAGCTGAACGCCCGCTGGGATGAACCAGCACGTGAAATCGTCCGCTACCGCTACGTCAACCTCGGGATTGCCGCGGCAACCCCCCGCGGCCTGATGGTACCCAACATCAAGGATGCCCAGGACCTTGGCCTGCGGGAACTGGCCCTGGCCATTTCGGATCTGGCACGCACCGCCCGGGAGGGACGCACGCCGCCTGCGGCGCTGTCCGGGGGCACCGTCTCCATCTCGAATGTGGGGGTCTTTGGGGTGGATGCCGGGACACCGATCCTGAACCCGGGGGAGGCCGCGATCCTGGCCCTGGGTGCGGTCCGGAGCCAGCCCTGGGAGTACGAGGGCGGAATTGCGCTGCGCCAGGTGACTACCCTAAGCCTGTCCTTTGACCACAGGCTGGTGGACGGGGCCGAAGGCGCCGCCTTCCTCCGGGACATCGGAGACGTGCTCGCCGAGCCGGCGATGGTCCTGGCGATGGACTGACCCAGGAGCCGCCGCGTCGGCCGCTTAAACTGCACAGGGCCCTTCTCCACCGTCCGGGAGAGGGGCCCTGCTGCAGTATGGTCGGCCAGTCTACGCCAGCTCGAGTTCCAGTTCGCGGACCACGGCACCGCGCGCATTGGCGAAGGTCTGTGCTTCGCCGATGACCTTGAAGCCGTAGCGTTCCAGGATGCGGATGGAGCTGACGTTGTCGGCCACGGCACGTGCCCGGATGGGGCGCTCAGGGAACTCTTCGAGGAAAAGTCCCACCGCCGCCGTCGTGATTCCCTGTCCCCAGCGGGAACGGTCAATCCAATAGCTGATCTCCGGGACGGCGCCGTCGCGGTAGGCCAGGATGGAACCAACGATTTCGCCGTCGGCAACGATCGTGCGCACGGTCACGCCGGAATCACTGAGGATCTGCTGCCAGTGAAGATCAAAGACACCCCGGTCTGAGGGATTCTTGGCGGCAAAGGCAGCCATATGGTTGGCGCCCGGGTCCAGCTGATGGGTGAAGAACTCATCAACGTCGCCCGGTTCTACGGCACGAAGCTCAATCACGGCAGGTCTTTCTGCTCGGGGGTTTTCTCCAGCGTACTAGGCATTCAGGGCTGCCCATGCCATGCGTTCGAGCAGGGCGCGGAGTTTGACGGTCTCGCGGGCGGTGGTTTTGCTGGTGAGGGTGTGGGAGGTGGAGTTGATCAGGCCGAACACTGCCTGCGCCCGGTGGCGCAGCAGCGGCAGTCCGGAGTTTGGGTGAAGGGCCGAGATGGCGTCCACCCAGACTTCAACGTACTGGCGCTGGAGCTGGCGCACAGCGCGCTCGTCGTCTTCGGGGAGGCTGGCAAGGTCGCGGTCCTGGACCCGGATGACGTTCGGCTGGCGCAGGGCGAAATCCACCTGGAATTCGATCAGTCCGCTCAACGCTGCTTCCGCGGTATCCGATTCAGCCACGACGGCGATGCCGCCTTCCAGCAGGTCCTTGCTGACCCCGACCAGCAGGGCTGAAAGCATGGCCGACTTGCCGCTGAAGTGGCGGTACACCGCCGGCCCGCTGACTCCCGCAGCCGCTCCCAGCTCTTCGATTGAGACCCCGTTGTAGCCTTTCTCGGCGAAAAGCGCGGCCGCGGCGTCCAGCATCGCAGCCCGGCGGGACGCCTTCGCGGCGCTCCTGCCCGTAGCGGTGCGCGGGGTGCTCTTGGTGGAATCCATGCCTGCCTTTCCGCGGTTCAATTTGGGGCAACCCTTCTATTGTGGTGGACAGGTCAGTTAATAGCCACTAACCTAATCCGAGTTAGCGTGCATTAACCAACACCTGTGATCCGGTTCACGGTTCCGGAAGACGCTCAACCTAAGGAAGTCGATGGAGACCCTTGCCACAGCGCTGGACGCCGCGTCGGCGTCGTACGCGGCCAACGATGCAGCCCAGCGGGTCCTCGCGGGGGAACTGCGCAAGCGGCTGGCTGAGACTGCCGAGGGCGGACCGCCCCGGTCCCGGGAGCGGCACACAGCCCGGGGGAAACTGCTCCCGCGCGAACGCATCGAAGCACTGCTCGACGACGGCAGCCCGTTCCTCGAGATCGCCCCGCTGGCGGCGAACGGCATGTACAACGACGAAAGTCCTGCTGCCGGACTGATTGCCGGAATCGGCCTGGTCCACGGACGGCACGTGATGGTGCTGTCCAACGACGCCACGGTCAAGGGCGGCACCTACTATCCCATGACAGTAAAGAAGCACCTGAGGGCACAGGAAGTTGCCCTGGAAAACCGGCTTCCGTGCATCTATCTGGTGGACTCCGGCGGAGCGTTCCTGCCGCTGCAGGATGAGGTGTTCCCGGACCGGGAACACTTTGGGCGGATCTTCTACAACCAGGCCCGCATGTCGGCAGAAAAGATCCCGCAGATTGCAGCCGTGCTCGGATCCTGCACTGCGGGAGGGGCCTACGTGCCGGCCATGAGTGACGAGACAGTCATTGTCCGCAACCAGGGCACGATCTTCCTGGGCGGACCGCCGCTGGTGAAGGCAGCCATTGGCGAAGTCGTCACCGCGGAGGAACTGGGCGGCGGGGAGCTGCACTCCAGGACCTCCGGAGTCACCGACCACCTTGCCGAAAATGATGCCCATGCCCTCGAAATCGTCCGGAACATTGCGGAGACCTTCCCTGACCCGAGGCGTGCCTGGGAGCCGGTCGAGGCGGTAGAACCCGCCGTGGATCCCCGGGAACTGTATGCGGCTGTGCCCGCCGACCTGCAGACCCCGTACGACGTCCGTGAAGTGATTGCCCGCATTGTCGACGGCAGCGCCTTCCACGAGTTCAAGAAGGAATACGGCACCACGCTGGTGACCGGCTTCGCACGGCTGCACGGACACCGCGTGGGCATTGTGGCGAACAACGGGGTGCTGTTCAGTGAGTCCGCGCAAAAGGGTGCGCACTTCATCGAGCTGTGCGACCAGCGGGGCATCCCGCTCATCTTCCTGCAGAACATTTCAGGGTTCATGGTCGGGCGGGACTACGAGGCCGGGGGAATCGCCCGGCACGGCGCCAAGATGGTTACCGCGGTGGCCACCTGCCGGGTTCCCAAACTGACCGTCGTGATCGGCGGATCCTTCGGCGCCGGCAACTACTCCATGTGCGGCCGTGCCTACTCGCCGCGCTTTTTGTGGATGTGGCCGGCTGCCCGGATCTCAGTGATGGGAGGAAGCCAGGCCGCTTCAGTCCTGGCGACCGTGCGCCGGGACGCCCTTGAAGCCCGCGGAGAGGAATGGGGCTCCGAAGACGAAGAAGCATTCCGGGAACCCATCCGCCGGGATTACGACGCCCAGGGAAGTCCGTACTACTCCACGGCCAGGCTCTGGGATGACGGCATCATCGATCCGGCTGACACCCGTACCGTGCTTGGACTGGCCCTGGATGTCTGCGCCAATGCACCGCTTCCCGAAACTTCCTTCGGCCTCTTCCGGATGTGAGCAGATGACCATGGAGAACAAACCACTGACCGCGTTCGGCACCGTACTGGTTGCCAACCGCGGCGAAATCGCCTGCCGCGTCATCCGGACACTCCGGCGCCTTGGCATCCGCAGTGTGGCCGTCTACAGCGACGACGACGCCGGTGCCCGCCACGTCCGTGAAGCAGACACCGCCGTGCGCCTGGGTCCAGCCGATCCGCGCCGCAGCTACCTGGACGCCGAAGCCGTCCTGGCTGCCTGCCGTGCCTCCGGAGCGCAGGCTGTACACCCCGGATACGGTTTCCTCAGCGAAAACCCGTCCTTCGCAAGGCTCCTGGCGGAGAACGGAATCGCCTTCATGGGCCCCGGGGTCAAAGCCCTTGAACTGATGGGGGACAAGATTGCCTCCAAGAACCATGTGTCCGGCTACGGGGTGCCTGTTATCCCGGGCATCGCGGAACCCGGACTGAGCGATGCGGACCTGCTCGCTGCTGCGGACACCGTGGGCTACCCGCTCCTGATCAAGCCGTCGGCGGGCGGCGGCGGCAAGGGCATGCACGCCGTAAGCGCCCCGGATGAACTGCCCGGGGCGCTGGCTTCGGCCCGGCGAGTGGCGGCAGCCGCCTTCGGAGACGACACACTGTTCCTGGAACGGCTGGTCTCCGCGCCCAGGCACATTGAGGTCCAGGTGCTGGCCGACACCCACGGGAATGTGATTCACCTCGGGGAGCGTGAGTGCTCACTCCAGCGCAGACACCAGAAGGTCATCGAGGAAGCGCCGTCGGTCCTGCTCGATTCAGCCACCCGGGAACGGATCGGGGCAGCGGCCTGCGAAGCTGCCCGGTCGGTGGATTACACCGGAGCCGGGACCGTTGAGTTCCTGGTGTCCGGTGAGGCACCGGACGAGTTCTTCTTCATGGAAATGAATACCCGGCTGCAGGTCGAGCACCCGGTCACGGAGATGGTGGCCGGAATCGACCTGGTGGAGTGGCAGGTCCGGATCGCTGCCGGTGAGCCGCTGGAACTGTCCCAGTCCGAGGTGCGGCTGGACGGCCACGCCGTGGAAGCACGTGTATATGCCGAAGATCCCGCGGCCGGGTTCCTGCCGACGGCAGGACGGGTGGACCTCCTGCGCGAAGCCGCCGGCGAAGGAGTGCGGACAGACTCAGGTCTGCTGGCCGGGCAGACGGTTTCCTCCAGCTATGACCCGATGCTCGCCAAGGTCATCGCCTGGGGAGCTGACCGGCAGCAGGCAATGGGCCGGCTGGACGCGGCGCTCGCCGGGACCGTCATCCTGGGCATCGGAACCAACATCGAATATCTGCGCCTGCTGCTGGCTGATCCTGCCGTCCAGGCCGGGGACCTGGACACCACACTCATTGAGCGGCGCCTGCCGGAACTGGCTTTCCAGGAACCCGGAGACCCGGAACTTGCTGCCGCCGCGCTGTTAAAGCTGGCTGGGCTCCGGGGCGGCGTGCACGGCACGCACGGCAAGCTGGCAGGAGCCGCGGCCCCCTGGAACCGGGCGGACAGCTGGCGGATCGGGGGCCCGCGTCCGCTTTCCGTGGCGGTAACGGCCGCTGGCACGGAGCGCACTGTAGAAGTGCTCGGATCGCCGGATGCTGCCCGGCTGAACATCGACGGGGGACCGGAGCGCTCAGCGGGCCTTGAGGTGGACGGGAGCCTGCTGCGCCTGGAGCTGGACGGTGTTGTGCACACCCTGCACTTTGCCCTGGTCCCGGGTGCCGGCGGCTCGGAGGTTCTCTGGACTTCCAGGGAGGGCTACACCGCCGTGCTGGATCTGCCGGACCGCACCGAGCGGCTGCGGAACCAGCTCGCGGCTGCGGGAAAGACCGAAGGGGCTGCCGATCCGGTACTGCGCTCGCCGATGCCGGGCACCGTCGTAACCGTGGCAGCCGCAGACGGGGACACCGTCGAAGCCGGCCAGGTGCTGCTGGGGGTTGAAGCCATGAAGATGGAGCACCAGCTCAGCGCCCCCGTGGCGGGACGGGTCTCCCTGGCCCTGCGGCCGGGAGATTTGGTCAAGGCCGGGCAGGTCCTGGCCACCGTAACGCCGCTGGACGAAACCGAACCACCTACCCAAGGAGCAGGCCATGCCCAGCTTTGAGCTCAGTGAAGAACACCAGGCGCTGTCAGACACAGTGAGGGAATTCGCGGACGAAGTAGTCGCTCCCGTGGCTGCACTGCACGACGCCGAGCATTCCTTCCCCTACAAGGTCGTCGAACAGATGGGGGAGATGGGCCTGTTCGGTCTGCCCTTCCCCGAGGAGTACGGCGGCATGGGCGGGGACTACTTTGCCCTGGCCCTGGCCCTGGAGCAGCTGGCCAGGGTGGACCAGTCCGTGGCAATCACGCTCGAGGCCGGAGTATCCCTGGGCGCCATGCCGATCTACCGGTTCGGCACCGAGGAACAGAAGCAGAAGTGGCTGCCTGGCCTGGCCCAGGGCACAGCGCTCGCCGGATTCGGCCTGACCGAGAGCGAAGCAGGCTCCGACGCGGGAGGAACCAAGACCACCGCCCGGCTGGACGGCGGACAGTGGGTGATCAACGGCAGCAAGGAGTTCATTACCAACTCCGGTACGGAGATCACCTCGCTCGTCACCGTTACCGCGGTCACCGGTACGTCGGAAAACCCCGACGGCAGCATCCGCAAGCATATTTCCACCATCGTTGTGCCCTCCGGTACCCCGGGTTTCACGGTCGAGAAGGCGTACAACAAGGTGGGTTGGAACGCCTCCGACACCCACCCGCTGACCTTGGCTGACGTGCGGGTTCCGCAGGAGAACCTGCTGGGCGCCGAAGGCCGCGGCTTTGCGAACTTCCTGCAGATCCTGGACGAAGGCCGCATCGCGATCGCGGCCCTTGCCACCGGCGCTGCCCAGGGCTGCGTGGACGAGGCCGTGCGTTATGCAGGCGAGCGTGTTGCCTTCGGCACCACCATTGGGAGCAACCAGTCAATTGCGTTCAAGATCGCCCGAATGCAGACCCGCGCCCATAATGCCCGGCTGGCCTACTATGACGCCGCGGCCAGGATGCTGGCAGGCAAACCGTTCAAGGTCCAGGCCGCGATGGCAAAACTGGTTGCCGGTGAAGCAGCGATGGACAACGCCAGGGATGCAACCCAGGTCTTTGGCGGCTACGGTTTCATCAATGAATTCCCAGTGGCGCGTCATTACCGGGATTCAAAGATCCTGGAGGTAGGTGAAGGCACCTCCGAGGTCCAGCTCATGCTCATTGCCCGGGAACTGGGGCTCTGAGCCGGCACAAGTTGGTCAACGGCGATTAACGGACGGACACATCATGATTGACAAGACAGTAGCCACGGCGGAAGAAGCCGTGGCGGACATTCCCAGCGGCGCCTCCCTGGCGGTAGGCGGGTTCGGGCTCTGCGGCATCCCGGAAGTACTGATTTCAGCGCTGCACGCCCAGGGCGCAGACGGGCTCGAAACAGTCTCCAACAACTGCGGGGTTGATGACTGGGGGCTGGGCCTGCTCCTTGCAGACCACCGCATCCGGCGCACCGTGAGCTCCTACGTGGGGGAGAACAAGGAGTTCGCCCGCCAGTTCCTGGCCGGCGAACTGGAAGTTGTCCTCACCCCGCAGGGAACCCTGGCCGAGAAGCTGCGGGCGGGCGGCGCCGGCATCCCGGCGTTCTACACCGCCGCAGGAGTCGGGACGCAGGTCAGCGAGGGCGGGCTGCCCCAGAAGTACGACGCCGAGGGGCTGGTTTCTGTGGCCTCGGAGCCGAAGGAAGTCCGCAGCTTCGGCGGACGGGAGTATGTCCTGGAGGAATCCCTCACCCCGGACTACGCGCTGGTCCATGCCTGGAAGGGGGACCGGCACGGCAACCTCGTCTTCCACGCCTCAGCCATGAACTTCAACCCGCTGTGCGCCATGGCGGGCAGAACCACCATCGCGGAAGTCGAAGAACTCGTGGAACCGGGGGAGATCAATCCGGCCGAGGTCCACGTGCCCGGCATCTTCGTTCAGCGGGTTGTGCTGACCGGTCCCGGGGAGAAGCGGATAGAGAAGCGGACCGTCGCGCAGGCCAAGGCGGCACCGGCAACGGCAGCGCCCGAAACAGCGCTGGCAGGGGAGGGATCCTAATGGCACTGACACGCAACGAACTGGCGGCCCGGGTGGCCCGGGAACTCGAAAACGGACAGTACGTGAACCTGGGCATCGGCATGCCGACCCTGATTCCGAACTACATTCCCGAGGGAGTGGAGGTGGTGCTGCATTCGGAGAACGGGATTCTCGGCGTCGGGCCCTACCCGGAAGAAGCTGCACTTGATCCGGACCTCATCAACGCAGGCAAGGAAACCGTTACGGTCAACCGCGGCGCGGCGTTCTTCGACTCTGCCCAGTCCTTCGGCATGATCCGGGGAGGCCACGTGGATGTGGCCGTCCTGGGCGCCATGGAGGTAGCGGCCAACGGGGACCTGGCAAACTGGATGATCCCCGGGAAAATGGTCAAGGGCATGGGAGGTGCCATGGACCTGGTGTTCGGCGCCAAGCGTGTGATCGTCATGATGGAGCACCTGGACCGGTCCGGCCGGCCGAAGATCGTGGAGCAGTGTTCCCTTCCCCTGACCGGCAAGGGCTGTGTGAACCTCATCGTCACGGACCTGGCTGTCATTGAGGTTGGTTCCGAAGGACTGGTGCTGCGTGAGACAGCACCCGGGGTCAGCGTGGAGGACGTCGTTGCCGCCACCGGTGCGCCGCTGGAGGTCTCCCTTGGTGTCTGACACCGCCGGGGGAGCCGCGCCGGACGAAACCGCGGCAGCGAAGGTGGTGGTTCAGCGCGGGCTCTTCTTTGATGAACTTGAGCCCGGGACCGTCTACGAGCACCGGCCGGGCCGCACCCTGACTGAAGCGGACAACGTCCTGTTCAGCACGCTCACCATGAACCCGCAGGCCCTGCACCTGGATGCTGCCTACTCAGCCGGGCAGCCCTTTGGGCAGCGGCTGGTCAACTCGATGCTGACCCTGGCCGTGATGGTTGGGCAGTCCGTAGGCCAGCTGACCCAGGGCACACTGGTGGCGCAGCTGGGACTGACCGACGTCGCCTTCCCCCACCCGCTTTTCCACGGGGACACCCTGTACTCGCAGACCAGGGTCGCCGGTAAGCGGCTCTCCGGGTCACGCCCGGGGCAGGGGATCGTGGCACTGGAGCACACGGGGCGCAACCAGGACGGCACAGTGGTGGCCACCTTCACGCGGAGCGCGCTGATGTGGACGTCGGACGGATACCGCCAAAGCGGTGCCCCGGGCGGCGTCCTGCACTGACCATTTCCGGGAGGCCATGTAGGTTGGAAAAGCCGCTGGACGCCACGTAAGGAGTACGCCAATGACCACTTTCCCCATGGGCCCTGCCCTGCTGTTCTGCCCTGCGGACCGGCCGGAACGGTTTGAAAAGGCCGCGCAGCGCGCCGACGCCGTCATTCTGGACCTCGAAGATGCGGTCGCGTTCGAGGACAAGGAACAGGCGAGGGAAAACCTGGCTGCCTCGGCGCTGGATCCGGAGAAGACCATCGTGCGGGTCAACCCAGTGGACAGCACCTCCTTCCGCGCAGACCTTGAGGCGCTCGCCGCTGCGAATTACCGCTGGGTGATGGCAGCCAAGGCGGAGGATCCAGGCAAGATCGGGCACAGCCTGCGGCACCTGTCCGTGGTGGCCCTGGTGGAAACGGCCCTGGGGGTACTCAGGGCTCCGGAAATCGCCCGTGAGAAGAACGTTGCAGCACTGATGTGGGGTGCCGAGGACCTGCTGGCCTCGCTGGGCGGGGAATCGAGCCGCCGGTCCGACGGCTCGTACCGGCCTGTGGCAGTCCACGCGCGCTCCGCCGTCCTGCTGGCAGCGGGAGGCTACGGCAAGGGAGCGATTGATTCCATCTACGGGAACATCGCCGACACCGCCGGGCTGGAAGAAGAAGCGCGCGACGGCGCCGCGTCCGGGTTCGCGGCAAAAGCCTGCATCCACCCCGGCCAGGTGGCCGCCATCCGAAGTGCGTATGCCCCTTCCGAGGAAGAGAAAGCACGCGCCCGGGATCTCCTCGAAGCAGCCAAGGGGCAGGGCGGCGTCTTCAGCTTCCGCGGTGAAATGATCGACGGACCGCTGCTGCGGCAGGCAGAACAGACGCTGCGCCGCGCCGGCATTCCCGGCTGAGCGGCGGTCTGGTCCCCGGCGGGTGGAAAGTTTGGGCAAACGCGGGACTCACCGGGGTGCAGCCGCTGATACTGGGGTATGCGCATAGTCATAGCTGGAGCCCACGGGCAGATTGCACGCCAAACCGGCCGTCTCCTGGTAGCGGCCGGCCATGATGTTGCGGGTTTGATCCGCGACCCCGATCAGGCGGCGGACCTGGAAGCGGACCATGTGGCCCCGGTGGTCCTGGACCTGGAGAACAGCACGCTGGAAGACCTGACCCAGGTACTGACCGGTGCGGACCTGGCGATCTTCGCTGCGGGAGCGGGACCTGGAAGCAGCGCCGGGCGCAAGGACAGCGTTGACCGCGCCGGAGCGGTGATGCTCTCCGAAGCCGCCGAGCAGGCCGGTGTTCCGCGGCTGATCCAGGTGTCTTCGGCCGGGACGGACGCAGTCAGCGGCGGGCAGCGTCCTGAGGGACTGGCGGACGCCATGTATGCCTACCTGACGGCCAAGCTCGCGGCGGAGGAAGACCTCATGGCCCGCGATGAGCTTGACTGGACGATCATTCGCCCGGGGACGCTGACCAACGGCGACCCGGTGGGCCTGGTGGAACTGGCACCGGATGTCCCGCAGAGCACAGTTCCGCGCCAGGACGTCGCAGCCGTCCTGGCGGAGCTGGCCACCACGGGCCGCGGCAGCGGACAGGCGCTCGGTGTTGTGACGGGCATGTATCCGATCCCGGACGCAGTCGCGGCACTGCCGCTGGCCCTCTAGCAGTCCCGGTTTCCGGCGGCGGGCCCCGCCGGGCATTGCCGGAACCGACGGGTGTGCTGCCCCGAAGCGGGCCCGGGTGCGCGATACTGGAAGGCATGCAGCTACCTGAACCCAGTGGATCGTTTACCGCCGAACCCAGCTCAATAGATCCGTCCGGCGGCGAAATGGTTCCACGGCGTGTGGTGCTGCTTGGCTCGACCGGATCGATCGGCACGCAGGCCATCGCGGTAGCCGACGCCGCGCCGGAGCGGTTCCAGATTGTGGCGCTGGCTGCAGGCGGCAACAACCTTGACCTGCTGGCCGAGCAGGCAGTCCACACGCGGGCCGCGGCCGTTGGCTGCGCCGCGGCTGACCTCGCTGCGCTCAGGCACGCCATCTCCAGGGCCAGCACGTCCGCCGGGGTGACCGGCTACGACCCCGAACTGTTCGTGGGCGCAGGCGCTGCGACCGCCGTCGCGGCCTGGCCTGAAGCCGAAGTGGTCCTCAACGGAATGACAGGTTCCATCGGCCTGGAACCTACGCTCGCGGCACTCGCGGCGGGGCACATGCTGGCCCTTGCCAACAAGGAATCGCTCATTGTTGGTGGCGCCCTTGTGAAGCAGGCCGCACGGCCGGGCCAGCTGGTGCCCGTCGATTCTGAACACTCCGCGCTTGCCCAGGCTCTTCGGTCAGGCACATTCGAGGAAGTGGACCGGCTGGTGGTCACAGCCTCCGGAGGCCCCTTCCGCGGCCGCCGCCGCGAAGAGCTCGCCGACGTGACCCCGGAACAGGCCCTGGCCCATCCCACCTGGAAGATGGGCCGAATGGTCACCACAAACTCCGCGACCATGGTGAACAAGGCCCTGGAAGTGATCGAAGCGCACCTGCTCTTCGACGTGCCCCTGGACCGGATCGACGTCGTGGTCCACCCGCAGTCCATTGTCCATTCAATGGTCCAGTTCACGGACGGCTCCACAATCGCCCAGGCCTCGCCGCCGGACATGAAGCTGCCCATCGCCCTGGGCATGGGCTGGCCGGAGCGGGTGCCCGGTGCCGCCACGCCCTGCGACTGGACCAAGGCCGCAGAGTGGACCTTCGAACCGCTGGACGAAGAAGCATTTCCGGCCGTCCGGCTTGCCAAGGAGGCAGCCGCTTCGGGCGGAACCGGCATGGCCGTCTACAACGCTGCCAACGAAGAAGCCGTCGATGCCTTCCATGACGGTCTCATCGGATTCACAGACATAGTTGATACGATCTCCGCGGTCCTGGCCGAGCACACCGCGTCCGGCGAGCTGACGCTGCAGTCAGTGCTGGCGGCTGAAAAGTGGGCCCGTTCCGCAGCCCGGGCCCGAATCGGCAGAGGCTGAGAAAGTGCATCCTAAGGAAGTCCGTTGAGCGTTTTACTTTTTATCCTGGGCGTGCTGTTCGTGGCCGTCGGCATCGCGGTCTCAATCGCGCTGCATGAGGTTGGCCACCTGCTGCCTGCCAAAGCGTTCAAGGTCCGCGTCACCCAGTACATGATCGGTTTTGGTCCCACCGTGTTCTCACGCAGGCGCGGGGAGACGGAATACGGTGTCAAGGCGCTGCCGCTTGGCGGCTATGTCTCAATGGTCGGCATGTTCCCGCCGAACAAGGAAACGCAGGACGGCGACGTTCGCCGGTCCAGCACGGGCATGTTCCAGCAGCTGGCAGTTGACGCCCGCCAGGCCGAGACCGACCGGCTCGAACCGGGGGATGAGAACCGGGTTTTCTACAAGCTTCCCGTCTGGAAGCGGATCATCATCATGCTCGGCGGGCCGTTTATGAACCTGCTGATCGGCGTCGTGCTGTTTGCCGTGCTGCTGATGGGTTTTGGCACCTCGCAGGCCACCACCACCCTGGCATCCGTGAATGAATGCGTTATCAGCGGCAGCCAGGCCGCCGCGGGCCAGACAGAGTGCACGGATGCGGATCCCGCCGCTCCGGCCCACGAAGCGGGGCTGCTGCCGGGGGATAAGATCACCGGGTTCGACGGCAAACAGGTGTCCGATTGGACCGAGCTTTCAGAATTGATCCGGGAAGCTGCCGGGCGCAGCGTCACCGTGACTTACGAGCGCGACGGTGTTGAAGCAGAAGCCACCATCACGCCGCTGCTCACGGAACGTCCTGTGACAGCGGAGGACGGCACCCCGCAGCTGGACGCCGACGGCAACGCGGTGACGCAGGAAGTTGGTTTTATCGGGGTCGGTTCGCAGACCGCGCTGGTCCGCCAGCCCGCCACCGAGGTACTGCCGATGGTGGGCGAGAACCTGCAGGGAATCGCCGGCGTCGTCATCAACCTGCCGCAGCGGATCGCGGACGTGGCGCAGGCCGCCTTCTCTTCCGAGGAACGCGATCCCAACGGGCCCATGAGCGTTGTGGGCGTTGGCCGGATTGCCGGCGAGATCTCCTCCATGGAACAGGCCCCGGTACAGAACCGGGTGGCCACGCTGATTGGGCTCGTGGGCAGCGTGAACCTGGCCCTGTTCGTGTTCAACCTCATTCCGCTGCTGCCGCTGGACGGCGGACACGTGGCGGGCGCGCTTTGGGAATCCCTGCGGCGCGGAGTGGCGAAGCTGTTCCGCCGGCCGGACCCGGGGCCCTTCGACATGGCCAAGCTCCTGCCGGTGACCTACGCCGTAGCGGTGCTGCTCATGGGCATGGGTGCACTGCTGATCTATGCGGACATCGTGAAACCCGTCAGCCTGTTCTAGTTTCAAACTGGTTTGAAATCAATTTGGGTTGTAATTCGATTTACAACCGAATAAGGTTTCATCATGTTCGTGCTCACAATAGACCAGAAAGGCAGCCGCAGCAGCCAGGACCGGGTGCCGGAGCTGCTGGCGCTGCTCCGCCCCCTGGGCATGGAGCTGCCGTTTGAGCGCACGGTAGGGGATGAGGCGCAGGCGGTCGTTTCCTCGCCGGACGCGGTGGTCGACGCCGCCCTGCTGGCCCTGCGCCAGGGCGGCTGGTCCGTGGGGATCGGGGTGGGCACCGTGGGGCTGCCCCTTCCTCGGTCTTCCCGTGAAGCGGGAGGCGCAGCCTTCATCGCCGCCCGCGCCGCCGTCGAACGCGCCAAGAAAACCGGCGACCGTCCGCCGATCGCCGTTTCTGCTGCCCCGGATGCGGGACCTTCCGCAGCGGAGGCCGCGGCCCATGCCGAAGCCGTGCTGGTGCTGATCGCCCGTCTGGTGTGCGGACGCAGTGAAGCAGAGTGGCGGATCCTGGAACACGTCGACCCGCACAAATGGGGAGCCCAAAGCGCGGCAGCACGTATGCTCGGGGTCAGTTCCCAGGCGGTCAGTAACGCCGTACAGCGGGCCGGCTGGCAGGAGGAATGGGCCGCACGTCCCGCAGCAGCGGTACTTCTTGAGTGGGCGGACCGGGCAGCCGGTTCTCCGCCGAGATAGCAGAAACTGCCCGTTACAGCGCCGAGACGTGCAGTTTCTGCCATCTCGAAGAAGACAAGGAGTTCCATGGACCTGCTCTGGATCGTGCTTGGCCTAGCGGCGGCGGCCCTCGGAGGCTGGCCGGTAACGAGTGGCGTGCTCAAGCTGGCCCGTGCGGTGGAAGCATCCCGTCCCGGCCGTGATCCGGCACATGACCCGGCTGCCGACCAGGTGCATGAACTGCACGGCGCGCCTGCCATCCCGCCGCTGCCCAGCCGCCCGCCGTTCCCGCCCGGCCCGGTGATCCTGCGGGGCGGACTGGTTATCGGTTTCCTGGAACGAATCGCCGTTGCCACCGCAGTCCTGGCCGATGAACCTGTGGCAATCGCCTACGTCGTGGCCATCAAGGGGCTGGGCCGGTACGCCGAGCTGAAGGAAACACCTGCTGCCGCCGAGCGGTTCATCATTGGAACCCTTGCCTCCATGCTCTGGGCGGTGGGCATTGCCGTGGCCGTACGGGTGGCGCTGGGGCGGGCCTGACATCCCTTAGGGTGGAAAACATGAGTATCTTTGCCGTTGAATATGTGTACGACGCCGAATCAGCAGCGCAGCGTGACGAGCACCGCCCCGCCCACCGCGAGTGGCTTGCAAGCCTGGTGGAGGAGGGCAAGGTTCTGGCCAGCGGCCCGTTCACGGACGGTGCAGGAGCACTGCTGATCTTCGCCGCTGCGGACGAGGAAGAGCTCAACAGCCTCCTCAAGCAGGACCCGCTGGCCGTCGGCGGAGGCATCTCCGGACTGAAGACCACCGAGTGGAAGCCGGTTACGGGTGCCTTCGCGCACCTGGCGGGCTAAGCCCTGAGTGATATTCCACCTGTCTGCTGCACACGGTGCCGCAGGCAGGTGGATAATAGGACAGGCGCACTTATCCCCGCCGCCACAGACTAATACCTGCCCCTGGGGGCACATGGAGGATGTTTTGACCTCGGTCAACCTTGGAATGCCAGCAGCACCGCCGCCCGTCCTTGCCCCGAGGCGCAAAACCCGCCAGATCAAGGTGGGCTCCGTCGGTGTCGGCTCCGACTTCCCGATCAGCGTGCAGTCGATGACCACCACCCCGACCACGGACATCAACGCCACGCTCCAGCAGATCGCCGAGCTGACGGCGTCCGGCTGTGACATTGTGCGCGTGGCCTGCCCCAGCGCCGACGACGCTGCCGCGTTGCCCATCATCGCCAAGAAGTCGCAGATCCCGGTCATTGCGGACATCCACTTCCAGCCGAAGTACGTCTACGCCGCGATCGAAGCCGGCTGCGCCGCAGTCCGGGTGAACCCGGGCAACATCCGCAAGTTTGACGACCAGGTCAAGCAGATCGCGAAAGAGGCCAAGGACGCAGGCGTATCCATCCGGATCGGCGTCAACGCCGGCTCCCTGGATCCCCGCCTGCTCGCCAAGTACGGCAAGGCCACCCCCGAGGCACTGGTCGAGTCTGCCGTCTGGGAAGCTTCCCTGTTCGAGGAACACGACTTCCACGACTTCAAGATCTCCGTGAAGCACAATGACCCCGTGGTTATGGTCCGTGCCTACGAGCTGCTCGCCGAGCGCGGCGACTGGCCCCTGCACCTGGGCGTGACCGAAGCAGGTCCCGCTTTCCAGGGCACCATCAAGTCCGCCACCGCTTTCGGTGCGCTGCTCTCCAAGGGCATTGGCGACACCATCCGTGTCTCCCTCTCCGCCCCGCCGGTTGAGGAGATCAAGGTGGGCAACCAGATCCTGCAGTCGCTGAACCTTCGGCCCCGCAAGCTCGAAATCGTGTCCTGCCCCTCCTGCGGCCGCGCCCAGGTGGATGTCTACACCCTCGCAGAGCAGGTCACCGCAGGGCTGGAAGGCATGGAGGTGCCGCTGCGTGTAGCCGTTATGGGCTGCGTCGTAAACGGCCCGGGAGAAGCGCGCGAGGCCGATCTGGGTGTAGCCTCCGGTAACGGAAAGGGACAGATCTTCGTCAAGGGCGAAGTCATCAAGACTGTTCCCGAAGACCAGATTGTTGAGACCCTGATCGAAGAAGCGATGAGGATCGCCGAGGATATGGGGGAAGCCGATGGCGAGGATGCTGGCACGGGTGGCCCCATGGTTACCGTCGGCTAGGACAGAGACGATGCGCAGCGGCAACGCGACAGGAACCCTGCGCATCCTCGGTGCTGCCGACACGGCGGCCCTCACCGGCCTTGCTGCCGCCGACCCGGTAGCTAATACCTTCCTCCTCTCACACCTTGAAGCCACCGGCACCGCCGCTCCGACGGCAGCTGGCGGCCAGGTACTGGGAGTGTTCGACGGCGATGAGCTCACCGCCGCTTGCTGGGCCGGCGTCAATGTAGTGCCCACTGCCGTAACGGTTGACACCGGTCCTGAAATTGGCGCCTACCTGGCCCGTACCGGCCGGCGTTTTTCCTCCCTGTTCGGGCCGGCCGAAGCGGTTTTGTCCCTCTGGTCCGTGCTCCAGCACAGCCTGCCCCGGCCGTTCGACGTCCGCAGCGACCAGCCTTTGCTGGAAATAACCGGTCCGTCCGCGGTGCCGCCGGCACCCGGGCTGCGCAAAGCCCGGCCGGAGGACCTTGACCGGCTCCTCCCTGCGTGTACGGCGATGTTCGAGGAAGAGGTGGGGTACTCACCGGTGGCCGGAGGCAGCCGGCACTACCGGCAGCGGGTCCTCTCCCTGATCCAAAAGGGCCATGCCCTGGTCGAGTTCGATGCCTCCGGCGAGGTTATCTTCAAAGCGGAGCTGGGCACGGTCTCCAGCAGCGCCGTCCAGGTGCAGGGGGTCTGGATGAACCCTGCCTACCGGGGCAGGGGCCTGAGCGCCGGTTATATGTCCGCCGTTGTTCAGTTTGCGCAGGAAATCGCGCCGCAGACCAGCCTCTATGTGAACCACTACAACGCCCCTGCGCGGGCCACTTACGAATCAGTGGGTTTCCGGCAGGTCGGAACGTTCGCCACGATCCTCTTCTAGCGATCCGCCGGCCAGCACGGTTCCTTGCGTCAGGCGGCCTTACGCTGCCAAACGAGGCGTCCTAGGCTGGGACGACTATGAGAACACTTCGCCGCGGAACCTGCCTGCTGGCCGCAGCCCTGATGGTGACGGCGTGTTCCGGCGGGGGAGGAGACGGGGCATCCATGGCCCCTTCCGTAACGGTTCCGGCCGGGCCTGTACCCTCTCCGTCCGGCCTCATTGCGCCCGGAGATCCATCATCCTCCGGAGCGCCGCAGGACCAGCCCCCTGAAACGGAAGAGGACAGGCGCGGCACGGACGCCGGTAACGGGCGGACTGCCGGGCCCGGGCAATCCAGCGCTCCGGCAAGCGGTTACGGTACGTCGGACCCGGTGTTCAGTTCCGCGAGGCTGCAGGCAGCAGTCGCGGCGGTGGACCGTGCACTCTACCTCGACGGCGAAGTCCTGGATGAGGCAACGCTGAGGCAGATCCTTCCAGCGGAGACCGGAACGTCCGGAGAAGTGACCTTTGACCCGCCTGTGTGTGCCGAGCTGGCGGTCAGTGAATCGGTGGAAGCGGTCCAGGGCGCGGCCCTGGCCGGGCTCGCCTACGGAGTGCCCGGCGAGGCTCCCACTGTCCTGAACGTGGCTGCCTATGGCGACGGCTCAATCCTTGAGACCCTTGGCTTCATCGATGAGGCAGTCCTGTCAGACTGCGCGGACGTGCGGATGTCCAGGGATGGCACCACGGTCACGGTCACCAACACCCGGCTGGAGATATCCACGACGGCAGAGGAGACCCTCGCGCTGGACACCAGGGTGAGCGGCGCCGCGGGGCAGACCCGGCTTGTGGCGGTGAGCGCCCGGACCGGCAGCGTGCGCGTGGTGGTTTCCATCCCGGCTCCGCAGGACCCTGAGGGGGCAGCGCGGGAAGCCGCGGTGCTGATTGATGCCGTACTCACCGAACTTGGTGTGGCAGTCCTCTAGGTGAGGCCTGCACCGCCACGGGCTTGCCCTGTCCGGTGCACGTGCTGCCAGGGGCTAGATTAGTAGGGAGAACTTCTTCCTTAGCGTGCAGCCCAAGCTGCAGAAACGGATTCGACGCGTGGTCCTTCGACTTTCCACCCTTTTCCTGCGCACCCTGCGCGAAGACCCGGCCGACGCCGACGTCGCCAGCCACCGCCTGCTGGTCCGGGCCGGATACATCCGCCGTGCCGCTCCCGGCATTTACTCCTGGCTCCCGCTGGGACTGCGCGTCCTGGGCAAGGTTGAGACCATCATCCGCGAGGAAATGGCGGCGATCGGCGCCCAGGAAGTCCACTTCCCGGCACTGCTGCCGCGTGAGCCTTACGAAGCCTCGAACCGCTGGACCGAATACGGTGAAAACCTGTTCCGCCTCCAGGACCGAAAGGGCGCGGACTACCTGCTGGCGCCGACCCACGAGGAAATGTTCACCCTCCTGGTCAAGGACCTCTACAACTCCTACAAGGACCTGCCGGTCTCGCTGTTCCAGATCCAGAACAAGTACCGCGACGAAGCACGGCCGCGTGCCGGACTGCTCCGCGGCCGCGAGTTCATCATGAAGGATTCCTACTCCTTCGACATTGATGACGAAGGACTTGAAGCCAGCTACCAGGCGCACCGCGGTGCTTACCTGCGCATCTTCGAACGCCTGGGCCTCGACGTCGTAGTTGTCTCCGCTGTTTCAGGCGCCATGGGCGGATCGAAGAGCGAAGAGTTCCTGCACCCCACCCCGGTCGGCGAGGATACCTATGTCCGTTCCGCCGCCGGCTACGCAGCCAACGTCGAAGCGGTCACCACAGTGGCCCCGGAACCGGTTGATTACACCGGCGCTCCGGCCGCACAGGTTGTGGACACCCCCGACACCCCCACCATCGACACCCTGGTAGCGGACGTCAACGCCCGCTTCCCGAAGGACGACGGCGAGTGGACCGCCGCAGATACGCTCAAGAACGTGGTGCTCGCGGTGACGCTGCCCACCGGAGAGCGGCAGATCGTCGTCGTCGGTGTTCCCGGTGACCGTGCCGTGGACCTCAAGCGGATCGAAGCCAATATCGGTGCGCACCTGGAAATCGGCGGCGAGCTGGGCATCGAAGCTGCCACCGACGAAGACCTGAAGAAGAACCCGGGACTCGTCAAGGGGTACATCGGCCCGGGCCTGTCCCTGGACGAAGCCGTGCTCGGCAGCGAATCCGCCACCGGGCTGCTTTACCTCGTGGACCCGCGCGTGGTTTCCGGAACCCGCTGGGTGACCGGAGCCAACACCCAGGGCAAGCACGTAATCGGCCTGGTCGCGGGACGCGACTTCGGCTGGGACGGCGTCATTGAGGCCGTGGAAGTCCGCGAGGGCGACGAAGCGCCGGACGGCTCCGGTCCGCTCGAAGCCGCCCGCGGCATCGAAATGGGCCACATCTTCCAGCTGGGCCGCAAGTACGCCGAAGCCCTGGGACTGAAGGTGCTGGACAAGAACGGCAAGCTCGCCACCGTCACCATGGGCTCCTACGGTGTAGGCGTCACCCGCGCCGTTGCCGCACTGGCCGAGTCAAACCACGATGACAAGGGCATCATCTGGCCGCGTTCCGTGGCCCCGGCTGACGTGCACGTTGTTGCCACCGGCCGCGGCGAGGAGATCTTCGAAGCCGCAGCCAAGCTCTCCGAGGAACTGGAAGCTGCCGGACTGGAGGTCATCTACGACGACCGCCCCAAGGTTTCCCCGGGCGTGAAGTTCGGCGATGCCGAGCTGATCGGCGTTCCGACCATTCTGGTGGTCGGCCGCGGGCTGGCTGACGGCGTCGTCGAAATCAAGGACCGCGCCACCGGCGAGGCCGAGAATGTTCCGGTGGCCGAGGCCGTGGAGTATGTGCTCCGCGCCGTCCGCGGCTGAGTCCGTAGGTGGTCTCAGGGCTTGAGGACATAACGCTCGCCACCATCGCACTTGTGGTGGTGGCGGGCCTCGCCGCAGGGTGGGTCGATGCCGTTGTGGGCGGCGGCGGACTGCTGCAGCTGCCGGCGCTTCTCCTGGTCCCCGGCATCACGCCGGTACAGGCTCTGGCGACCAACAAGATGGGGTCCGTGTTCGGGACCACCACGAGCGCCATCACCTACTACCGGCGCGCCCATCCGGACCTCAAAACCGCGCTGCCCATGGCCGGCGTCGCGCTGGCGGGCAGCTTTGGGGGAGCGGTGCTGGCGGCATCGCTGCCGTCCTCGGTCTTCAAACCCATCATTGTGGCGGCACTGATTGTCGTGGCGGTCTTTACTGCCACGCAGCCCACTGTGGGAGAGCTGACCAAGCTCCGCCACTCCGGGAACCGGCATTACATCACTGCCGGTGCCATCGGCGCCGTCATCGGTTTCTACGACGGCCTCATTGGTCCGGGCACCGGGTCTTTCCTGATCATTGCCATGGTGACGCTGCTCGGGTATAACTTCCTGGCGGCCAGCGCGAAGGCCAAGATCGTCAACATGGCCACCAACATCGGTGCCCTGGCGTTCTTCCTGCCGCACGGTTCACTGCTGTGGGGCGTGGGGCTCATCCTGGGCCTGGCCAACATGACCGGCGGTTACATCGGTGCCCGCATGGCCGTGAAGAAGGGCAGCAAGTTTATCCGGATCGTGTTCCTGGTGGTGGTTGGCGCGCTGATCATCAAGCTCGGCACGGACGTCTGGATGGAGAACTTCCCGGGCTGCCGCCGGTGTTAGCTGCCGGTGCCTTCCTGCTGCAGGCTAGGCGGCCGGCAGCTCGCTCACCGGCGGCAGCCCGGGATGGGTCTTTCCCGCCAGCGCCGAGGCGACCCACAGGGAGCGCTGCGCATCCCCAGCCATTCCGTCCCGGAGATAGTCCACGGCGTTGGCGACTTCACGGAGAATGCTCCACTCAGCCGCGGCTTCGGCGTCCAGCCCGCCGGCGGCACAAAGGTCCTGCAGCCGCTGCAGCAGTGCTGCTTCCGGCGCAGCCGGGTCCAGGTCCTGCAGCCGGTTCCACAGCATGGGTGCGACGGCGTACTCCGCCTCGCCGCAGACAGCCTGCGGATCAATTGCCGCGTACCCGCCGGCCGGACGTGCCAGGACGTTCCCAAAGTGCAGATCCGCATGCACCAGTACATCGCGGCTGCTCCGCCGTCCCACTATGCCCCGCGTTTGGCAGACGGCCAGCGCTTCTTCCAGCAGCCAGCGTTCGAAGGGCTGTCCCAGGTCCTCCCATTCCGCCGGCAATTCATCCGAGAGCTGTTCGGCCCGCTCCGCCGCGGAGGGAATCCCGGCCCACTCCGGCTCGTCCGCAACCGGGATGCCCAGCTGCCGGATGAGTCCGCCCCAGACCTGCACCGCGTCTTCCATGGGGGCCTGGAGCAGGCTTACTTCCGGGATGAGCCGCTCCAGCAGCAAAGCGCTTCCCGCGGGGTCCTGTCCCAGCAGGCGCACCGCCCCGCGGCCCGCCCAGAGGTGCAGGGCCGGTGCCTCGGCTGCTGCTTCGGGATGCGGGAAGGGCAGCTTGAGAACCGCCGGAGACCGGTCTGCGGCCAGCACGGGCAGCACCAGCGCTCCGTGACCATGCCAGCCTGCGGTACCGGCAGTGCCGTCAAACTGAAGACCGAAGGCAGCGAAGGCCGCGTCTACGAGGTCCGGAAGGCTGTCGACCCAGTCCCGGCCTTCACGCGAGCGCCCGTAGCGCCGGCGCAGTGCCTCGGGTACAACGACGGTTGAAGCCATGGGGGCGCCTCCTGCAGGCTGGATTGCGTGGCCGCGGGTGTTGCCTGCGGGGCAGGCTCATGACTGGTGCGGCCACCAACCCAGCCTAGGGGGCCGTCCCCAACCGTGCCAGTGCAGGTCTGGGCGGCTCCTAGCCCTGGGCAGCCCAGGGAAGCGCAGCAGGTTCAGCATCCAGCCCGGGGGCCGGTGGTATCTCGGCTGCGCCGGCGTAGAGGAACAGTGAGCTGGCAACCAGCCGGTCGATCGCCCAGGCCCGCACAGCGCCGTCGCTCGTGCCGGTCAGCTCGGCATAGAGAGTGGGCATTGCTTCTTCCAGCTCCGCCAGGGAGGCAGCCGGATTCGCCAGGAAACCAGGGGACAGCGCATACGCCGGAACAGGCGTGATTTCCGGCAGGCACAGCGAGGGCAGGCGCTCTGCTCCCTCAAGCCCGGCTTCCAGATGGGCTTCCCTGAGTTTGGCGGGTGTGCTGCCCAGTACCGTAAAGGCGCTCCCGGCCTGGGCCTGCGCAACCTCGTAGGCGTACGCCGCGCCGAATTCAGCATCGAGGACCGCCTGCAGCGACTCTGCCGCACCGGGCCGTTCCCGGATTTCAGCGCGGTCGGACCCCGCGCCGTCGTTGGTGCATTTGGTTTGCCCGTCTTCGTTGAGCACGGGGGTCCATCCGCTTTCCTGGACGGGTTCCGGGGTTTCGCCCAGGGCCTCGGCGAGGTTCTGTGAGAGCAGCAGCTGCCCGGTCCCGGTCGAGGCAAGCAGCCGAGCCGTTCCATAGTCTGCCCGGCCAGCGGCGGCCAGGTTCGTCCGTGCCGAATCCTGAAGTGCCTTCGTGAAGGACTGCTCCTCCACACCCTCTGATTCCCGCAGCGCTGCAGCTCCGCCGGGACTGGTCAGCAGCAGCGACTGCCGGCTGAGCGTGTCCGCCGCATCCAGCAGTGCAGCAGCCCGGGGACCCTGGGCGGCGGCTGCCCGTGACTCCGCCTCGGCAGCTAAAACCCGGGAAGTGGCGAACGCCTCATTCAGCGCCTGCTCTGAAAAGCTGCGCGGACGTTCCGGCTCTGCTCCGGATCCTGCGGTCAGCCCCAATCCGGCAATCACGCAGGCCAGCAGGCCCAGCGCGAGGGTACGCCGCAGAAAGCCGGCAGCGGCGGCAGCCCGTGACGGGCGCGCAGCAGACGGCCGCGGGGCGGTACGGGGCTTGTTCACAACACTCGATCATGCCACGAACGCGTCCCCACCTGCGGCGGTGACCCGGCGGCCGCGGAAAGTCGGTAGGCTAGGAGCTACAACAACATCTAGTGGGAGGCAGTAATGGCGGGTCGCCCCAGCCCTAAAAAAGACACGTCGTCTAACTACCGCAAGAACGCACAGCGTGCAGAGGTCGCAGCAGAGACGCAAAGGCTGAAGGACTATCTGGCTCCCACAGTTGCCGGTGAGAACCTCTTCCTTGAGGACATCGAAATCAGGATCGCCGGTGCCCACCGCACCGTTCACGTCATTGTGGACCTTCCGGAGACGGAGAGCGGCGGTGTGAGCCTTGACCGCATCGCAGACGTTTCCCGCGTTCTTTCGGATGCCATGGACCAGGACCCGAACGATGACGGACGCCCCTACAGCCTGGAAGTCTCCTCGCCCGGCGTTTCCCGTCCCCTGACGGAGCCCCGGCACTGGAGGCGCAATGCCGGCCGCATGGTCTCGGTGACCCCTGTTCGCGGCGACGGCATTACCGGACGCCTGATTGAGGTCGACGACAAGGGAATCACGCTGATACCCGAAATCGCGGTCAAAAAGGGAATGAAGGCGAAGCAGGGCGAGAAGACGCACCTGGCATTTGACCAGATAGCCAAGGGACGGGTGGAGATTGAATTCGCCCACCTTGAGGACGAACCGGCTGGCGAGGACGCCGACGGAATGAAAAGCACAGCCGAGGAGGCCTAAATGGATATTGATATGAGTGCGCTGAGGCTGCTGGAAGCGGAACGCGAAATTCCGCTGGACAAGCTGATCCCCACGATTGAACAGGCACTGCTGGTCGCCTACCACAAGACCACCGGCTCACAGGAGAATGCCCGCGCCGAACTGGACCGCAAGTCCGGCCACGTGACCATCTGGGCCACAGAGCTCGACGACGACGGCGAGGCCGTGGGCGAGTTCGATGACACGCCTGCCGGATTTGGCCGAATCGCAGCGAGCACGGCCCGGCAGATCATCCTGCAGCGGCTGCGCGACGTCGAAGACGACAACATCCTTGGTGAGTTCAAGGGCCGTGAAGGAGAACTGGTTTCCGGTCAGATCCAGCAGGGCAACAACCCGCACATGGTCCAGGTAAACCTCGGTTCCGTTGAAGCGCTGCTGCCGCCGACCGAGCAGGTACCGGGGGAGAAGTACCTGCACGGATCGCGCGTGCGTGCTTTCGTCGTCGACGTTCGCCGCGGCTTCAAGGGGCCGTCGATCACGCTTTCCCGCTCCCACCCGGGCCTGGTACGGAAGCTCTTCGAGCTGGAAGTTCCGGAGATCGCGGACGGGTCCGTGGAAATCGTCGCCCTGGCACGCGAGGCGGGCCACCGCACCAAGATCGCTGTGAAGGCCAACGTTCCGGGCATCAACGCCAAGGGCGCCTGCATCGGTGAAATGGGTTCGCGTGTGCGTGCCGTCATGACGGAACTGCACGACGAGAAAATCGACATTGTTGACTTCAGCGAAGACCCGGCAACATTTATTGCCAACGCTCTCTCGCCTTCACGCGTGAACTCCGTGACGATCACCGATGCCGACACCCGTTCGGCGCGCGTGGTGGTCCCTGATTACCAGCTTTCGCTGGCGATCGGCAAGGAAGGGCAGAACGCACGTCTCGCTGCCAAGCTCACGGGCTGGCGCATCGACATCGTCTCCGACGCAAAGTCCGCCTAACTTCTTCCTTCCGCAGGCAGGATGAAGGCAAGAGAAAAGAAACGCGGTAGAATGTTCATGGCCGGGTCACCGTCCGCCTTCCAGCAACCGCAGGAGCCCGTGAATTCGGTGCGGCCTGCGGCAGGATCAGGGCACGTTCCGCAGAGAACGTGCATTGGCTGCAGGAAGAAGGATGACCAGGCTGCACTGATGCGGCTGGCACTGGATTCTGGGGATGGCATGAATGCCGTCCTTGTTGATGAGAGCCGCCGTATGTCTGGCCGGGGCGCCTGGTTGCACCCCGACGCAGCATGCTTTGCAACCGCTGTGAAACGCCGGGCCTTTGGCCGTGCCTTCCGGGCACAGGCTGATCCCTCGGCAGTGGCACAGTGGTTTGAAGCTCAAGAGGCGGGTCCGGCCCGGAACCCCCCTCGAAACCGTCCAACCTGAAAGCGGGTCAGAAATCTGATGGAAACCCGATGAGTACCCAGCGATGAGTACTTTGTTGTGCTCTGTGATGGGCCCTGCTGCATCCGCAGTGGAAGCCCGCAGCAAATAGACGGTTCGTGCCTGGCTCGGTGCGGACCGAGACAGGAGAAATGTGGCCAAGGTCCGCGTACACGAGCTCGCCAAAGAGCTCGGCATTACTTCGAAGGACGCAGTTGCAAAACTGCAGGAACTGGGCGAATTCGTCCGTTCCGCGTCCTCGACCATTGAAGCGCCCGTAGTCAAGAAGCTGCGCGGTGCATTCCCCGACGCAGCATCCAAGCCGGCATCCAAGCCGGCCAGCTCAGGCCCCCGTCCGGCAGCACCCGCTCCGGCCGCCCCTGCCGCTGAAGCACCGGCGGAAGCTTCGGCTCCCGCCGCTGAAAAGCCGGCTGCTCCCGCCCCTAAGGCAGAGAGCAAGCCTGCAGCACCGGCCCCCGCTCCGGCAGCACCGGCAGCTCCGGCTCCGAAGGCTGCAGAAAAGCCTGCTGCTCCGGCAGCACCGGCAGCGGATTCCTCTTCCGCACCCCGCCCGGGTGCCCCGCGGCCCGGAGCTTCCGGCCCGCGTCCGGGCAACAACCCGTTTGCACCTTCCCAGGGCATGCCCCGTCCCCGCGGACGCGGCGACGGCGAGCGTGGCCAGGGCGGTCCCCGTCCCGGCAACAACCCGTTTGCAACATCCCAGGGAATGCCCCGTCCCGGCCAGCGCCGCGATGATTCCGAGCGCACCGGCACTCCCGGCGCAGCAGGACCGCGTCCGGCAGCCGGCTCCGGCGGTCCCCGTCCGGGCGCTCCGCGTCCGGGTGCACCCCGTCCCGGCGCACCGCGTCCGGGTGCTCCGCGTCCCGGCGGTGCCGGTGGAAACCGTCCTACTCCGGGCATGATGCCCAACCGCACTGAGCGGCCCGCAGCCCCGGCACGTCCGGGTGCAGGCGGACCCCGCCGCGGACCCGGCGGAGCTCCGGGCACCGGCGGCGGTCCCGTTGGCGGCGGCTTCGGCAAGGGCGGCCGCGGACGCGGCGGCACTGCCGGTGCTTTCGGCAAGGGCGGCGCAGGACGCGGCAAGCAGCGCAAGTCGAAGCGGGCAAAGCGGCAGGAACTGGAGCAGATGTCAGCTCCGTCGCTGGGCGGCGTTTCGGTACCCCGCGGCGACGGCAACACGGTTGTCCGGCTGCGCCGCGGCGCGTCCATCACGGACTTCGCTGACAAGATTGAGGCAAACCCCGCAGCGCTGGTGACTGTGCTGTTCCACCTCGGTGAAATGGCCACGGCCACCCAGTCCCTGGACGAAGAGACGTTCGGCGTTCTCGGCGATGAACTGGGTTACAAGATCCAGGTTGTCTCACCCGAAGACGAAGAGCGCGAACTGCTTTCCAGCTTCGACATCGACTTCGAAGCAGAGCTGGAAGCCGAAGGCGACGACGAACTCGAGGCACGTCCTCCGGTAGTCACCGTCATGGGTCACGTTGACCACGGTAAGACCCGCCTGCTGGATGCCATCCGCAACACCAAGGTGGTTGAAGGCGAAGCCGGCGGCATTACCCAGCACATCGGTGCCTACCAGATCGCCTTCGACCACGAAGGCACTGAGCGGGCCATCACCTTCATCGATACCCCGGGCCACGAGGCGTTCACCGCCATGCGTGCCCGTGGTGCGAAGGTCACCGACATTGCTGTTCTGGTTGTGGCAGCGGACGACGGCGTTATGCCGCAGACCGTTGAAGCCCTCAACCACGCACAGGCAGCAAATGTGCCGATCGTGGTTGCCGTGAACAAGATCGATAAGGAAGGCGCCAACCCGGAGAAGGTCCGCGGCCAGCTGACCGAATACGGCCTGGTTCCGGAAGAATACGGTGGCGACACCATGTTCGTTGAGGTCTCGGCACGCCAGAACCTGAACATCGACGCCCTGCTCGAGGCCGTGCTGCTCACCGCAGATGCTGCCCTGGACATGCGTGCCAACCCGGACAAGGACGCTCGAGGCATTGCCATCGAAGCGAACCTGGACAAGGGCCGCGGCGCCGTCGCGACCGTCCTGGTCCAGTCCGGTACGCTGCGTGTCGGCGACACGATCGTGGCGGGCACCGCACACGGCCGCGTTCGTGCCATGTTCGATGAGAACGGCGACACCGTTACCGAAGCCGGGCCTTCGCGTCCGGTCCAGGTCCTCGGCCTGTCCAACGTTCCGCGTGCAGGCGACACCTTCTTCGTGACCGACGACGAGCGTACTGCCCGCCAGATCGCTGAGAAGCGTGAAGCTGCAGACCGCAACGCCGCACTGGCCAAGCGCCGCAAGCGCATCAGCCTTGAGGACTTCGACCAGGCCGTTGCTGACGGCAAGGTTGACACCCTTAACCTCATCCTCAAGGGTGACGTGTCCGGTGCCGTGGAAGCCCTGGAAGACTCCCTGCTCAAGATCGACGTTGGGGACGGCGTGCAGCTGCGCGTCATCCACCGCGGCGTCGGTGCCATCACGCAGAACGACGTCAACCTGGCGACCGTGGACAACGCGATCATCATCGGCTTCAACGTCAAGCCTGCCGAGCGTGTGGCCGACCTGGCCGAGCGCGAAGGCGTGGACATGCGCTTCTACTCCGTCATCTACGCAGCAATCGATGACATTGAGCTGGCCCTCAAGGGCATGCTCAAGCCGGAGTACGAGGAAGTGCAGCTCGGCACCGCCGAGGTCCGCGAAGTCTTCCGTTCCTCCAAGTTCGGCAACATTGCCGGCTCGATCGTGCGCTCCGGTGTTATCCGGCGCAACGCCAAGGCGCGGGTTACCCGCGACGGCAAGGTCATTGGCGAGAACCTCACCGTTGATTCGCTCAAGCGGTTCAAGGACGACGCAACCGAGGTCCGCACGGACTTCGAGTGTGGTATCGGTCTGGGGTCGTTCAACGACGTCAAGGAAGGCGACATCATCGAGACCTTCGAGATGCGCGAGAAGCCGCGGGTCTAGTATCCCGGCCAGGGGCCGCCGTTCGCGGCGGCCCCTGCCTGCGGGCCCTCCGGCCCGCGTCGCCCCGTCCGGCCACGGCAGTCACCTGCCGGGCCAAGGGGCATTTCAGCGCGCGACGGCGGCCCTACCGGTCCCCGTTGCCGCGAACCCACATCTTTATTGAAGGAGAGGTAATGGCAGATCCAGCACGCGCTGCGAAACTCGCTGACCGCATCAAGGTGGTAGTTGCCCAGGCGCTCGAGCGGCGGATCAAGGATCCCCGGCTGGGATTCGTGACCATCACCGATGCCCGCGTTACGAATGACCTGCAGCACGCGACCGTCTACTACACGGTTTTCGGTGACGAGGCCCAGCAGGCTGACACGAAGGCTGCCCTGGATTCCGCCCGCGGAGTCCTGCGTTCGGAGGTGGGCAAGAACATCACTGTCCGCCTCACTCCGACCCTGGAGTTCGTCGCTGACGAGATCCCGGTGAACGCCAGCCACCTGGAGGAACTGATCCGGGAAGCCAAGAAGCGCGACGAAGAACTCGCCGCGCTGAAGCAGGGTGCAGCTTACGCCGGCGACGCCGATCCCTACCGCAGGGACGAAGACGACGACGAAGAGGACCTGCAGGACGCACCGGCAGAGGACTCCGACGCGCGCAGCTAGCGCGAACAGGTTTCAGGAAAAGGAGCGGCACCCCGGATGGGGTTCCGCTCCTTTTGCATGCCGTATGAATCGTGGAAGAGCCGGGATCAGCCAACGCCGGGCAGCCGGGTGACCCCGGCGACCAGTTCATCCCGCCGGCCGCACAGGGCAATCCGGACCCACCCTTCGCCGATGGAACCGAATGCGGTTCCGGGAGCTACGGCAACTCCTTCTTCCGCCAGGAACTGTCTGGTCCATGTGCGGATGTCGCCTCCGGAAACGTGCGAGAGATCTGCCCAAAGGTAAAAGGCGCCCTGAGCGGCAAGGAACGGTATTCCCTTGGCTTCCAGGATTGCCGACGCCGCATCCCTGTTGCCTCGGTAATGCGCGGCAGCTTCGCGCACATAGTCCTGGGGGCCGGTCAGTGCCGCCAGCGCGGCGTACTGCGAGGGTGAGGCCACACAGGAGACGATCGACTCCATCACCGTGCTCAGCTGCGCTTCCAGTCCCGCAGGCGTCACAAGCGCCCCGACGCGCAGCCCGGTCAGCCCATAGGTCTTGGACAGCGTGTAGGAAGCTATGACACGTCCGCCGTTGGCTCCGTCGTAAGCCAGCGGGGAAACATGCGGCACATCGTAGGTGAATGCCTCGTAGCACTCGTCAGAGAGAATCCAGAGTCCCCGGCGGCGTGCCAGCTCAACCAGCTCGCGGGTCAGGTCCGGGCTGAAGACCGCGCCCAGCGGATTAGAGGGCGAATTCAGCAGCAGCACCCGGGTGCGGGGAGTGATTCTCGCCTCAATCTCCTCGATCTGCGGCTGGAAGCCATTGGCCGGATGAAGCGGGTACTCCACGGGCACGGCATGCAGCAGCCTGGCGGTCATGGCGAAGGTGGGGTAGCCGGGATTGGGGATGAGGATCTCATCCCCGGCATCCAGCAGCATGCTCATCGCCAGGTGCAGTCCCTGCTGCGCCCCCGAGGTGACGAAGATCCGGGACGGGTCAGTGTCCTGCCCGGTCTGCGCAGATACCCGTTCCGCGAACGCTGCCCGCAGCGGGGCAATGCCGGCATTCGGTGTGTATCCCGTCTCGTCCCGGGCGAGGGTTTCCTGTGCAGCCTGCAGCACATGCACCGGAGTGGGGAACCCCGGCTCTCCGATGCTGAGCACTACCGCGTTGGGGGTCGCCCATGCTGCCTGCGTTATTTCGCGGATCTGGTTCGGGTCAACGGAACGCACGTGGGCAGCGAGCTGAGACATAACCGCATGCTACAGCCGGCACGCTCCGCAGTCCCGGAGGCCGGGCCGCTGCCCGGAGCCAGGCCAGCAGGAGAACCAGTACCTGCGCCGCGCATATACTGAAAGGCGTGAATTCCGGGCAGGTCCGTTCAGGACTAATTATTGTGGACAAACCGCAGGGATGGACCAGCCATGACGTGGTGGGCCGTCTGCGCAGGCTCGCCGGGACCAGGAAAGTCGGCCATGCCGGAACCCTGGACCCCATGGCAACAGGTGTGCTGGTGGTGGGCATTAACAAGGCCACCCGGCTGCTGACCTACATTGTGGGAACCTCTAAGACCTACGACGCCACCATCCGGCTGGGCCAGTCCACCATCACTGACGACGCCGAGGGAGAGGTTATCGCCGAGACGATCGCCGCTGCCGTCACTGACGAGGAAATCCGCGCAGCGGTCGCCGACCTGACGGGGGATATCCAGCAGGTTCCCAGCAGCGTCAGCGCCATCAAAGTCGGCGGGGAACGCTCCTATGCCAAAGTCCGCGCCGGCGGAGAAGTGAATCTCCCGGCCAGGCCCGTTACCGTCTCGAGGTTCGAGATCCATGACATCCGCCGGGAGCACGGCGGAAAACTGCGCGACGTCGACGTCACGGTTGAGTGCTCCTCCGGAACCTATATCCGTGCATTGGCCAGGGACCTCGGAGCCGCCCTCGGCGTTGGGGGCCACCTGACCGCCCTGCGGCGAACCTCAGTCGGTCCCTACACGGAGGAGCGGGCCTCGACGCTGGAACAGCTGGCCGAGGACCTGTCCCTGCTTGAGCTCAACGACGCTGCCCGCGCGCTGTTCCCGGTGCGGGAACTGACTTCCGAGGAAGCCGACAACATTTCCCACGGCCGCCGCATCAGCGCCTCCGGTGTTCCCCTGGCGGACGGCGAACCGGTGCCGGTCGCAGCCTTCGCACCGGACGGCGAACTGATCGGCCTGCTGGCGGACAAAGCTGACACTGCCCGGGCGCTGCTGGTCTTCGCTCCGGGAAACGAAAGGTCCTAAGTGGTCATCGACCCCCTGTTCATTGTCGGGACGATTGTCTGTCTCGTATCCACCGTGCTGTGCGTGGGTGCTGCTGTGCTGCGCCACGGCCCCAATGACCTGACAATTCTCTCCGCGGCCGCCGTCGAGCTGTTCCTGATCGTCTACGCGATTGCCGCCGTCATCCGCCAGACCGGCGGAGAGACGCTGAACGGCCCCGCGTGGGAGTTCTGGGGATACCTGTTCACCGCCGCGGTGATTCCGATCGGAGCTGTCTGGTGGTCCCTCATGGACCGGTCACGGTGGAGCAACTTCGTGCTCGGTGCAGTGGGAATCACGGTGTTCGTAATGTTGTTCCGGATGGAACAGATTTGGGATGGAGTGCCGCTGGCATGAAGAAACTGATCAAGCCCAGGCCCGACGCCGATGCCGCCGCTCCGGCGGCACGCAACGCCGGACCGGGCAGGCTAATCGTGGCCGTCTACGGGGTTTTCGCGCTTGCCGCTACGGCACGTGCCGCCTTCCAGATTGCAACCAAGTTCGAAGAGGCGCCGCTGGCCTACCTGCTCTCCGCGTTTGCCGCCGTCGTCTACATTGTGGCAACGGTGTCCCTGGCCAAGTCGGGGGAGACCTCCTATAAGGTCTCCGTCGCTGCCGTCAGCATCGAAATGGCGGGCGTCGTGGCGGTAGGACTCTTCGGGCTCCTGGACGCGGCCGCACTGCCGGATGACACCGTCTGGTCCGGTTTCGGAATGGGCTACGGGTTTGTGCCGCTGGTCCTGCCGATCGTGGGCCTGCTCTGGCTTTACAAGCACCGGAACCGCCAACACGCCTAGCCGCACCGGGGTTCTTGTGGGCTTCCGGTCGTGAGACGATGTGGAAAACTGCGCTGTGACAGGCGCGCCGCGAATCCCGTCAGGGGGCAGGACAATGACAATCCCAGCATCGGGACCGGAAGAAAACCCGCGCAGGGCCGCAGCTACGCCGCGGCAGCAGACGGAACATTCCCGCCCGGACGCGGCAACAGCACCGGGCACCGGTCCGGCAGCTGACAGCCGGGGCGGAAAAGTGGGTGCGCGCCCGCCGAAAAGGGGACCGAAGGCTGCCGCAGCGGGCAGCAAGACCTGGAAGAGCAGCGACGACTGGGGTGTTTTCCGGGCCGTCGTAGTCGGCGTCGGCGTCGTGATCGCCGCGATCGGCGCTTATTACCTCATTACCGGCACCGCCGGCGTGGCCGAAACCAGCGGAGGAGCGGTCAACGCGTCCCTGGAGAGCCAGTTCCGTTTCTTCTCCGCGATGATGATTGGCGTCGGCGCCGCGTTCATAGCCATCGCCATCAAGTTCCAGTGGGCAAACATGCTGTGGCTGGTCTGCCTGATGGTCTTCCTGGGCGGTATAGGCCGGGTGCTGTCGTGGGCATTTTCGGGCACCCCGCACTTCACGTTGATCATCCTCATGATCGTGGAGCTGGCCTTTCCTCCGGCCCTGCTGGTCTGGCACCGGTTTATCGCCAAGACCAGTGAACTGCGGCGGGAAATCCACCACGGTTCAGAAGGCGGCAGCGCCCCGGCTGGAACCGGTGCGTAACCGGGAGCCCTTTTCCGCCATAATGGATGAAGCCTTCCGCGCAGCCAGCGCTGTCCGGAGGCATTCATGGATGACTGTCCGCTGGTAAGGAGCTCGGGTGTATTACTGGAATGACCTTGCGGAGGTGCCGTCCGACCTTGGTCCGACAGTAGTTACGATCGGCAATTTCGACGGCGTCCACCTCGGCCACCAGCACGTTCTTTCGCGCCTGGTTAAGACCGCACGCGACCGCGGTTCAGCCGCCGTCGCACTTTCCTTTGACCCGCACCCCGCCGCCGTCCACCGTCCGGAGAGCGCCCCGGTGCTCATTATGGGGCCGGCAGACCGGACCGAAGCCCTGGCGGAGACCGGGCTCGACGGCCTGCTGATGGTCCACTACGACTTGGACCTGGCAGCGCTGAGCGCTGAGGAGTTTGTCCGAAGGTTCCTTGCTGACGGGCTGCACGCCGTGGCCGTGGTGCTGGGCCATGACGCCAGGTTTGGACGCGGCAACACCGGAGACCTGGACACCATGCGCGAGCTCGGTGCCGAGCTGGGTTTTGATGTTGTGGCGGTCGACGACTTCGACGCCCTTCCGGAAGGACCCGGGGACATCCAGGGGCGCCGCTGCTCCTCAACGTGGATCCGTGAAGCACTGGCTGCCGGGGACGTGCGCACGGCAACACGCCTGCTGGGCCGCACCCACCGTATGCGGGGCACTGTGGTTCACGGCGCCGCCCGCGGACGCGAACTCGGCTTCCCCACGGCGAACCTGGCGCCGGAATCCACCGGGCTTATTCCGGCCGACGGCATTTACGCCGGCTGGCTCGTGGATTCTGCCGGAACCCGCTGGCCTGCGGCCATCTCAGTGGGTTCAAACCCCACCTTCGACGGCGTCAGCCGCCAGGTGGAGGCTCACGTCATCGACCGCCCGCAGGAAGCAGTGGAGGATTTCGACCTGTACGGCCAGACCGTGGGGGTTGAATTCGTGGACCGGCTTCGGGGGATGGTCGCGTACACGGGCCCGGAGGCACTAATCGAGCAGATGCGCCTTGACGTGGCGCGCACCCGCGAGGTCCTTTCGACAGAAGGCCCCGTCGCCGGGTAAACTGGAGCAAAATTCGGCTGCGGTCCGTGGCGGCTGAATTTCTTTGTGTCTGCCGCGTTTATGCGCTGCCGGCACAGGGTTCCCGGCAGCGAAGTGCTGATTCGGGCCTCACGGCACAACTGTAGGAGTTACATTGGCACTCGATCCCGCCGTCAAGCAGGCAATCATCAAGGAATTCGCTCTCACCGAAGGTGACACCGGATCCCCCGAGGTTCAGGTTGCTGTTCTGTCCCGTCGTATTTCGGACCTGACCGAGCACCTGAAGACCCACAAGCACGACCACCACACCCGCCGCGGCCTGATGGCCCTGGTTGGCCGTCGTCGCCGCATGCTGGGTTACCTGCGCGAGACCGACATCACGCGTTACCGTGCGCTCATCGAGCGTCTCGGCCTGCGCCGCTAGTTCTGCTTTGAGGGCGGTTCCTGCGTAACTGCGCAGGGCCGCCCTTTAGCGCAGGGTACAGCCAGGCAGACATGGACACCGGGTTAGTCCGGAAGCGCACCTGCCCCAAGCTGTACCGGCACTACCGAAGTAAAAGAAAAAACAAATACAGGAGTCAGCCAGCATCGCAGCATTCGCGGTCCTCGGTAGTGGTCTCCGGGAGCAACAGCCCGTGGACCTCGATCGAAGACCGGGTGTTGAATCCCCAGCCCCGCATCCGCGGAGGGAAGGGAATCATGGGACGGTGCTGGGTGCCTCCGCATCAAAGAAACGGAGGTGACTCTCTATGGAGGGTCCCGAAATCCAGTATTCAGAAGCCGTAATTGACAACGGCCGTTTCGGCAAGCGCGTTATCCGCTTCGAAACCGGCCGCCTCGCAGCCCAGGCCGCAGGTTCCGCGATGGTCTACATCGACGAAGACACCGCACTGCTCTCGGCAACCTCTGCCGGCAAGTCCCCGCGTGAAGGCTTTGACTTCTTCCCGCTGACCGTGGACGTCGAAGAGCGTATGTACGCCGCCGGCCGCATCCCGGGCTCGTTCTTCCGCCGTGAAGGACGCCCGTCCACCGAAGCCATCCTGGCCTGCCGCCTGATGGACCGCCCGCTGCGCCCGGCATTCGTCAAGGGCCTGCGCAACGAAGTCCAGGTTGTTGTCACCGTTATGGCGATCAACCCGGACGTGCTCTACGACGTGGTTGCCATCAACGCATCCTCCATGTCCACCCAGCTTTCCGGCCTGCCGTTCTCCGGCCCGATCGGCGGCGTCCGCGTTGCCCTGGTCGAAGGCCAGTGGGTCGCGTTCCCGAAGCACTCCGAGCTGGAGCGCGCTGTGTTCTCCATGGTGGTTGCCGGCCGCATTGCCGGTGACGACGTCGCCATCATGATGGTTGAAGCCGAAGCCACGGACAACGCCTGGAACCTCATCAAGGAAGAGGGCGCCACCGCCCCGACCGAAGAGGTTGTTGCTGAAGGCCTCGAAGCCGCCAAGCCGTTCATCAAGGTTCTGTGCGACGCACAGTCCGACCTGGCTGCACGCGCCGCCAAGCCGACTGTAGAGTTCCCGATCTTCCTGGATTACCAGGACGACGTTTACGAAGCTGTTGAAGCTGCTGCCGCCGCCAAGCTGGCAGAGGTCTTCACCATCGCTGACAAGCAGGAGCGCGACGCCGCTTCCGACGCCCTGAAGGACGAAGTCAAGACTTCCCTGGCCGAGCGCTTCGAAGGCCGTGAGAACGAAGTTTCCGCAGCGTTCCGCTCGGTCACCAAGCAGGTTGTCCGCCAGCGCATCCTCAAGGACCAGATCCGCATCGACGGCCGTGGCCTGACGGATATCCGCCAGCTCACCGCCGAGGTTGAGGTTCTGCCCCGCGTTCACGGTTCGGCAATCTTCGAGCGCGGCGAAACCCAGATCCTGGGCGTCACCACGCTGAACATGCTCAAGATGGAACAGCAGATTGACTCGCTGTCGCCGGTAACGCGCAAGCGCTACATGCACAACTACAACTTCCCGCCGTACTCGACCGGTGAGACCGGCCGCGTGGGCTCGCCCAAGCGCCGCGAAATCGGCCACGGTGCCCTGGCAGAGCGTGCGCTCATGCCGGTGCTGCCGTCGCGTGAAGAGTTCCCGTACGCCATCCGCCAGGTCTCCGAGGCACTGTCCTCCAACGGCTCCACCTCAATGGGTTCGGTCTGCGCCTCGACGCTGTCCATGCTCAACGCCGGTGTGCCGCTGAAGGCTCCGGTTGCCGGCATCGCCATGGGCCTGGTCTCCGACCAGGTTGACGGCGAGACCCGCTACGCAGCCCTGACCGATATCCTCGGCGCCGAAGATGCCTTCGGTGACATGGACTTCAAGGTTGCCGGTACCTCCGAGTTCGTTACCGCCATCCAGCTCGATACCAAGCTCGACGGCATCCCCGCCTCGGTCCTGGCCGCAGCCCTGAAGCAGGCCCGCGAAGCCCGCCTGCACATCCTCGGTGTCATGGACGCCGCGATCGATACCCCGGATGAGCTCTCCGAGTTCGCTCCGCGGATCATCTCGGTGAAGATCCCCGTGGACAAGATCGGCGAGGTCATTGGCCCGAAGGGCAAGATGATCAACCAGATCCAGGAAGACACCGGCGCTGACATCTCCATCGAAGATGACGGCACGGTCCTGATCGGCGCCACGGACGGCACGTCCGCCGAGGCTGCCCGGGCTGCGATCAACGCGATTGCCAACCCGATGGTTCCCGAACTGGGCGAGCGTTACCTGGGCACCGTTGTGAAGACCACCACCTTTGGTGCCTTCATCTCCCTGACCCCGGGCAAGGACGGCCTGCTGCACATCTCCGAGCTGCGCAAGCTCTCGGGCGGCAAGCGCGTTGACAACGTGGATGACGTTGTCTCCGTCGGCCAGAAGATCCAGGTTGAAATCACCAAGATTGACGACCGCGGCAAGCTGTCGCTCTCGCCGGTTGTTGCTGAAGACGACGCCGAGGGCGAAGCGGCTGCTGAGACAGCAGAGTAGATGCCTGAAAACACTGCAGACAGCCGTTCCGGCGCGGGTTTTTCCCGCACCGGGACGGTTGTCCCATTTCCCCTGACATCCCGGGCGGGCGATCCGGCACTGGAAATCGGTGACCCGGCCGGCGCCGTCGTGCGCCGTTCCGTCCTTCCCGGCGGCGTACGTGTGCTCACCGAGTCAATGCCCGGCCAGCGCAGCGCGACCATCGGCTTCTGGGTTGGCGTCGGTTCGCGTGACGAGGCCGAAGGCCGGCACGGTTCCACGCACTTCCTGGAACACCTGCTGTTCAAGGGCACTGCCCGGCGCAGCGCCATGGACATCGCCTCTGCGTTCGACGAGGTAGGAGGAGAATCCAACGCCGCGACGGCGAAGGAAACCACCTGCTACTACGCCCGCGTGCTGGACACCGACCTGCCAATGGCCATTGACGTCATTGCGGACATGGTGACCTCAGCCGTGCTCGATGCCGAGGAGCTGGAGCAGGAACGCGACGTCATCCTCGAGGAAATCGCGATGGACGCCGATGACCCCGCGGATCTCTGCCACGAGAAGTTCGCCGAAGCCGTGCTGGGCGACCACCCGCTGGGCCGGCCCATCGGCGGCACCCCGGAAGCGATCAAGGCGGTGCCGCGCGAGGCAGTGCTGGAGCACTACCGGCGCCACTACCGGCCCGAGACCCTGGTGGTCACGGCAGCCGGAGGACTTGAGCACGAGATTGTGGTGTCCCTGGTCCTGGACGCGCTTAAGCGTGCCGGCTGGGAACTGGACGAGACGGCCGAACCTGCCCCGCGCAGGGACACCACCCCGGCGCAGATCACCGGCGGGGGCGGCATCCATGTCATCAACCGCCCGGTGGAACAGGCCAACATTGTGCTCGGCTGCCCCTCGCTGACGGCCACGGACAGCCGCCGGTTCGCCATGAGCGTGCTGAACACCATCCTGGGCGGCGGCATGTCTTCCCGTCTGTTCCAGGAGATCCGCGAGAAGCGGGGACTGGTCTACTCGACGTACTCCTTCTCCGCGGCCTACACCGATGCCGGATACTTCGGCATGTATGCGGGCTGCTCTCCGGCCAAGACCCGGCAGGTCATCGACCTGCTGCAGTCAGAACTCGAGCGCCTGGCAGCGGACGGCGTCGAACCCGGGGAACTGGCCCGCGCACTGGGTCAGATTTCCGGCGGACTGGTGCTGGGCATGGAGGACACCGGTTCGCGGATGTCCCGCCTGGGCAGCGCCGAGCTTGTCCGCGGCGAATACGTGGACATCGAAGAATCCCTGGCACGGATCCGTGCCGTCACGGCCGAACAGGTCCAGGAGCTCGCCGCCGAACTTGCAGCAGCCCCGCGGACCATCACCGTGGTGGGTCCCTTCAACTCTCCGGCGGACCTGGGCTTCTAGCCTCTTCCCCTCATCGAGATGACAGAAACTGCCCGTATGAACGCTCATTCGGGCAGTTTCTGCTATCTCGATTGTTTTGTTGGGTGGAGGGGCTGAGGGTCTAACCGCCGGCAAAGGGCGGAAGGATGTCCACGGTGTCCCCGGGACCCAGCAGCAGAGTGCGGTTCCGGGCCGCAACCTCATTGACCAGAAACGTGCTGCGCCCGATCACGGTCTGCAGGACGGGAGTTCCTTCCGGGGCATCGGGATGCAGCGCGGCCAGCTTTTCCAGCAGTTCACCGAGCTGCAGGGGACCGGCCTCCAGGGTTTCCTCTTCGATTCCCGCGGCTGCCTTCGCAGCGCCAAAATAGCGGATCAGCACTTAGCCACCTATCGCACTCATAGTTCTTTCGGGCTGCACGTAATCCGGTGCGCCCAGTCCGGCATGGTCCATTCCATGCGCCTTTGGCTTGCCCCACATGGCTTCCTGCCAGCGGCGCGCGACGGCGGTGTCGTCACCGGTGCTCCTGAGCAGTTCCAGCAGGTCTGTCTCTTCGTGGGAGAACAGGCAGCTGCGCACCTTTCCCTCCGCGGTAATGCGCGTGCGGCGGCAGTCGGCGCAGAACGGTTCGGTCACCGAGGCAATGATCCCGACGACGCCGGCAACCTCAGCGGGGGAGGAACGGTGCCGCACTTCCCATCGTTCGGCCGGAGCGCCGTCGCGGTTGCGCGGGTCGGGGGTGAGGACAAAGCGTTCCTCCAGCAGGGCGCGGATTTCAGCAGCGGTGATCATTCCCTCGCGGGTCCAGCCATGGTCCGCGTCCAGGGGCATCTGTTCGATGAACCGCAGCTCGAATCCGTGCTGTACGGCCCAGTCCAGGAGCGCGGGTGCCTCAACGTCATTGATGCCGCGCATCAGTACGGCATTGATCTTGATGAGCCCCAGGCCCACGCGGGCTGCTTCCTCGACGCCCGTCAGGACCCGGTCCAGGAAGGGGCGCCGGGTGAGCTGGGCGAAGGTACCCGGATGCAGTGAGTCCAGGGAAACGTTGATGCGGGTCAGTCCCGCCTCTTTGAGCGCTGACGCCTTTTTGTCCAAACCCAGTCCGTTAGTGGTCAGGGAAACCGGAAGGTCCGGATGGTTGGCCCGGATTCCGCCGACTATTTCCACCAGGTCTGCCCGCACGAGCGGCTCCCCGCCTGTCAGCCGCAGCTCCCGGACGCCCAGGCCGTTGACGCCGATTCCCACCAGCCGGATGATTTCCGCGGCGGTCAGCACCTTGTCCTTGGGCAGCCAGTCAAGGCCTGAGGCGGGCATGCAGTAGGTGCAGCGCAGGTTGCACTTATCCGTCAGGGACAGCCGCATGTCCGTAGCCCGGCGTCCATAGCGGTCAACAAGTCCGTCCAGCTGCTCCGGAACGCCTGCGCCCGCCGGAGCGCCTGCTCCTCCCGCGGGGGGCCGCGGCGGTGTGAAGGCGGGCATGCCGAGCTCAATTCCCATCCCCCGAGTGTAGGCGGTTTCACATCACGTCTCTAGGACGGCACAGCGGCTCACACAAACTCATCAGGTACCGCTGCCATAATCGGGCGGGATAGGCGTGCCTGCGGTGCGCGGAACAGGCTGCGGCCGAAGGGAGAGCGGCACATGCCAGGGAAGCGGGGATGGGCAGCGGCAGCCGGTATAGTGGCGGCCGGGATTGCCGTGGCGGCGGGAGAGCTTGCTGCGGCTGCCCTCAGCCCGTCGCTCTCACCGGTTACCGCCGTCGGCTCGGTGGTCATCGACGCAGTTCCCGGCCCGGTCAAGGACTGGGCGATTGCGGTATTCGGGACCTCGGACAAGATTGCACTGCTGGCCTCAATGCTGGTCCTGATACTGCTGATCGGTGCCGCCTGCGGTGTCCTTGAGAAAGCCCGCCCGCCTGCGGGGTCTGCCGTCCTTGGCGCGTTTGGTGTCCTGGGCGCCGCTGCCGTGCTGTCCCGCGCGCAGTTCAGCCCGCTCGCGCTGCTGCCGCCGCTGGCCGCAGGGCTTGCGGGTGTGCTGGTGCTGCGGGCGCTGGCGGCAAGGATCCGCAGGTATGAGGCGGCACCGCCAGGCGATGCCGGTGCCAGTCGGCGGGACGTGCTGCGGGCAGTGGGCGGGGGAGCAGCGGTTGCGGCTGTCGGCGGCGGGCTGGCCGTAGCTTCACGCAGCTCCCAGGTGGCCGTGGAAGACCTGCGGGCCAACCTGCAGCTGCCGGCGCCGGTCCAGCCAGCTCAGGCGATTCCTGCCGGTGCGGACCTGGGGGTCCCGGGGGCGGAGCCGCTGGTGACCCCGAACGGGGATTTCTACCGCATAGATACCGCTCTGCGGGTGCCCCTGGTCAATCCGGATACGTGGACCCTGCGGGTCACCGGGATGGTGGACCGCGAGGTTGAGATCAGCTACGCGGAGCTGATGGCGAAGCCACTGCAGGAAAGCTGGATCACGCTTGCCTGCGTGTCCAACGAGGTGGGCGGCTCCCTGATTGGCAACGCAAAATGGCTGGGCTGGCCGGTGCGAACCCTCCTCGCTGAAGCGGGGGTGCAGCCGGGCGCGGACACAGTGCTTTCCAGAAGCGCGGACGGCTGGACGGCCACGACGCCCCTGGAAGCACTGACGGATGCACGGGACTCGCTGCTGGCCGTGGCAATGAACGGCGAGCCGCTGCCGCCCGAGCACGGCTTTCCGGTGCGAATGGTTGTGCCTGGTCTGTATGGCTACGTTTCCGCGACCAAATGGGTCACCGAGCTGAAAGTCTCACGCTTCGCCGACGAGGCTGCCTATTGGACGGACCGGGGATGGTCAGAACGCGGGCCGGTCAAGCTGTCCTCGCGGATCGATACACCCGGCCGGGGCGAAAACATCAACGCCGGGAAGACCACGGTTGCCGGGGTTGCCTGGGCCCAGCACACCGGGATCAGCGCTGTGCAGGTGAAGGTCGACGACGGCGAATGGCTGGACGCCCGCCTCGCCGCGGGCATTTCGGCAGATACCTGGCGCCAGTTCGCGGCCGAGGTAGATCTTCCGGAGGGAGAGCACACCCTGAGCGTCCGGGCGCTCGACGCCAACGGCAACGTCCAGGATGCAGCTGAACGCCCCGTAGTGCCCGACGGCGCCACCGGCCTGCATACGGTGCGCGTCCAGGCTGCCTAGGGCCTGCATGTCCGCTAGGGTCGACGGATGGCAGTCAGCAACCTCGAAGGTACCTACATACTTCCGGGACACGGGAGGAATGCCGCTGGCCGGCGGCGGCAGAACGAAGCCAGGCGTCCTCTACCGGTCGGATGCACTCAGTAACCTGACCCCGCAGGGACTCCAGCAGCTCTCCGGCTCTGGGATCAGCGTGATCGTCGACTACCGGACACCGGCGGAAGCGCAGATGGCACCGGACCGGCTGCCTGTCTCCGTGGAGTTCACCAAGGTCAATCTGCCGCTGCTTGAGGGGGCCTTCACCGGCACAGCACAGGAAGCAATGCAGCGGGCGGGTCTGCACCCTGAAGCCGCCGCCCGGGCAGTCCAGGCCGCGCTGGACCGGCTGCCGGACCTGGGCGAGGTTTACACCGGCATGCTCCAGCACGGAGCGCCCGAGTTCGCAGCCACAGCCCGGGCCATAACGTCCGCACAAGGTTCCACGCTGGTCCACTGCACCGCAGGCAAGGACCGCGCGGGAGTGTCCATTGCCCTGGTTCTTGACGCCGTAGGTGTTGAACAGGACGCCGTCATTGCCGACTATGAGCAGAGCGAACGCAGCCTGGCGGGGGAATGGTCCGAGCGGATGCTGGGCATGGTTGCCTCTATGGGTGTCCCCGTGAACGAGCAGATCGTGGCCCTGGTAACCCGGGCTCCGGCTGACGCTGTCCGCACCGCCCTGGCCTGGGTGCAGGAACACCACGGCTCTTCGGCCGGCTACCTCCGTTCCGGTGGGCTTACGGGCGCAGGATCATCCGGCGGCATAGACTTTTGCGCAGACCATGACGGGGACGAGGTTCCACAGGAGGAACGTGAGCAGCACAGGCAGCCGGGCACGTCCGGTGGAAGAACACCGCGAAGCCGTCCGCGCCCTGCTCTCGGATCACCTGAGGCGGCGGGCGGAGACGCTTTCCCTTGCTGAAGCCTCCGGCAGGATCCTGGCCGAAACAATCAGGGCCCCGCGCAGCCTCCCGCCGTTCGCAAACTCCCAGATGGACGGATACGCGGTCCGTTCCGCTGACCTGGCGCACGCCCCGGCAGTGGGCTTGGTTCAGCTGCCGGTCTCCCAGCCCATCCCGGCCGGCGTCCCCGCCCCGGAGCTGGATCCCGGCTCCGCCGCCCCGATCATGACGGGCGCAATGCTCCCGGCCGGAGCGGACGCCGTCGTGCCGATTGAAAAAGCGGTTCCGGACGCCTTCTATGCGCCCGGGGAGCGTGCCGGTGCCGTCGTCGGGCTGCCCTCAGGCGTCCCCGCCGGACAGTACGTCCGTGCCGCGGGCAGTGACATCCCCGCCGGTGCCGCAGCGCTGCAGGAAGGATCCCGCCTGGGGCCGGCGCAGCTGGGACTGCTGGCCGCGCTGGGCATCGCAGAAGTTCCGGTCTACGCGCCGGTCCGGGTGCTGCTGCTGAGCACCGGAGACGAGGTAGTGGAGCCGGGCATGGAACTGGCTCCCGGCCAGATCCATGACGCGAATACCACCCTGCTGGCTGCCAGCCTCGCCGGTGCCGGAGCGGAGGTTGTCCGGTCGAGGATCCTGGCGGACTCACCGGAGGACTTCCTCGCTGCCCTGCGCCAAGAGCTCGGCCGCGGCCAGGCGGATCTGGTGCTGACCTCCGGGGGCATCAGCAAGGGTGCCTATGAAGTGGTCCGGCTCGCGCTGGCCGCCGAAGGCGTGACGTTCTGCTCTGTTGCCATGCAGCCGGGCGGTCCGCAGGGAATCGGTTCCGTGGACGGCGTCCCGTTTCTGGGGTTCCCGGGAAATCCGGTCAGTGCCCTGGTTTCCTTTGAAGTTTTCCTGCGCCCGGCGCTCACGGCGGTGACGGGCATTCCGTCCCCCCGGAGAACGCTCAGCGCTGTCCTGGCCGGCGACGCCTCCAGTCCGAAGGGAAAGCTCCAGGTGCGGCGGGGAACCTACGCCGGCGGAAGAGTGGAACTCGTTGGCGGTCCCGGGTCCCACCTGGTGCATGCCCTGGCCGCTTCCAACGCGCTGGTCCTGATACCTGCCGACACCGAACAGGTGAAGGCCGGGTCAGAAGTGACAGTATGGCTGTTGGACTAACCGCTCCACTGAAAGGACCCGAGAATGTCCGGGGAAGAACTGTCCGGGGACTCACCGGCGCTCACGCACGTCCGTGCCGACGGAACCGCCCACATGGTGGATGTCTCGGCAAAGACTGAGACATCCCGCGAAGCCACCGCTCAGGCGGTGCTGAAGACCACTGCGGAGGTGGTCCGCCTGCTCACCGACGGCGGTCTGCCCAAGGGCGACGCCTTCGCGGTTTCCCGTGTGGCAGGCATCATGGCCGCCAAACAGACCTCAAACCTCATCCCGCTGTGCCATCCGCTGCCCATCACCAAGGTCACCGTCGACTTTGAACCGGGGGAGAGCGCCGTGGTCATGAAGGCAACTGTAAAGACCAAAGCCCTGACCGGCGTCGAAATGGAAGCACTGACCGCTGTGTCCGTTACGGCCCTGACGTTGTACGACATGGTCAAGGCAGCGGATAAGCATGCGGTGATTTCGGACATCATGGTGCTCGCCAAGTCCGGCGGCAAGAGCGGAGACTGGAGCCTGTGAGAAGAAATGAGACGGTTCCGCGGCGGACAGCGGCCATCCTGGTAGCTTCCACCCGTGCCGCAGCCGGTGTGTACGAAGACCAGGCAGGACCCCTGCTGCAGGACTGGCTCTACACACACGGCTACGATGTTGTGCTGGCAGAAGTCGTGCCCGACGGCGAAGAGGTGAGCAAGGCGCTGCAGCGCATGCTTGCCCTGCAACCGTCAGTACTCTTCACCAGCGGCGGGACCGGCGTCAGCCCTACTGATGCCACCCCGGAACAGACGCTGCCGCTGCTTGACCGGCAGATGCCCGGGGTCATGGAGGCCCTCCGCGCGGACGGGCTTACGAAGACGCCAATGGCGGCGCTGACCCGCGGCTACGCCGGAACGGCCGGAAAGACGTTCGTCCTGAACCTGCCCGGATCCCCGTCCGGCGTGACGGACGGACTTGCCGTTCTGGAACCAATTCTTGGACACATCTGCGGCCAGCTGGAGGGCATCAATGAGCACTAGCGAAGTAGTCGCAGCAGCGGTTGGGACAGAGGTCCTGGACACCGAGAGCGCGTATGCCCAGGCCTGGACACCACAGGCAGGTGCAGTCGTCACCTTCAGCGGGATTGTCCGCAACCACGACGGCGGACGGGACGTCCGTTCCCTTGGCTACAGTGCCCATCCCAGCGCCTCAGCAGTGATCGCGGATGTAGCAGCACGGATTGCGGCCAAATATGACGGAGTGCGCATTTGGGCGGCACACCGGACCGGGCCGCTTGAAATCGGCGACGCCGCGCTCGTGGCTGCTGTTGCCTCGGCGCACCGGGGAACCGCCTTCGCCGCCTGCTCCGAACTGGTGGACACCATCAAAGCCGAGGTGCCCATCTGGAAGGAACAGGTTTTCGCCGACGGAACGGTGGAATGGGTGGGCGTCAGCGACGCCCCGGCCTGACCGGTAATCTGGAACCATGAGCAATAAACTGCCCGTCGCGGTGCTTGGAGCCACCGGGCGCATGGGCTCCGAAGCCGTTAAAGCCGTCGAAGCGGCACCGGACATGGAATTAGTGGCTGCCCTGGGGCGCCGGGATTCCCTGCAGACCCTGGTCTCCGCCGGCGCCCAGTATGTGGTGGACCTGACCGTCCCGGACAGCACCGAAGCCAACGTCCGCTTCGCCGTGGAACACGGCATGCATGCGGTGGTCGGCACCACCGGCTGGAGCGCGGACCGGCTGCAGCGGCTGGAGGACCTGCTCTCTGAGCATCCCGAAACCGGTGTGCTGATTGCGCCGAACTTCGCACTCGGATCAGTGCTCGCCTCAGCATTCGCAGCGAAGGCAGCGCCCTACTTCCAATCTGTTGAGATCGTGGAGCTGCACCACCCCAACAAGGTGGATGCGCCGTCGGGCACCGCCGTGCGTACCGCCGAACTGATGGCAGCTTCGCGCGCCGAAGCCGGAACTCCCGCGTCTCCCGATGCAACCGCCAAGGAGCTCCCCGGAGCCCGGGGCGCCGACGTCGACGGCATCCGGGTGCATTCCGTCCGCCTGCGCGGCCTGGTTGCCCACCAGGAAGTCCTGCTGGGCGGTGAGGGCGAACAGCTCACGATCCGCCACGATTCCTACGACCGGGCGTCATTTATGCCCGGTGTCCTCCTGGGGCTGCGCGAAGTTGCCGCGCACCCGGGCCTTACCGTCGGACTCGACGGCTACCTCAACCTGAACGCCTAAGGAAACACTGTTGTCCACCTTCTTCTCCGGACTGTTCCATAACAAGGCCAAGATCGGCGTCCTGCTGGTCACCGTACTCCTGGTTTTCTACATCCTGGTGGTGGCCCAGCGGGGCTGGCTCCTCATGACCTCTGACGGACTGGTGGCCAAGGCCATGGGAACCGCCTACTTTGTGCTGCCCGCCGTTGGTGTCTGGGCGCTGGTTCGTGAACTGCTCTTTGGCGTACAGACCGAAAAGATGGCACGGATCCTCGCTGATGAGGGCGGCCTTCCCGTGGATGACCTCCCGCGCACTCCGGGAGGGCGGATCGTCCGTGAAGCAGCCGACGCCGAGTTCCCCAAGTACCAGGCCGAGGTCGAAGCCGCACCTGAACAGTGGCGCGCCTGGTTCCGCCTCTCCTGCGCCTATGACGCCGCCGGCGACCGCAAGCGCGCCCGCGCGTCCATGCGCCAGGCAGGCAAGCTCTTCAGCGGTTCGGGACAGCCCGCCGCCTGAGAAGCCGGCTTCCTCAGCGGCGGTTCTCCGCCAGCGTTCCGTCCCGGGCAAGCCGTGAAGCGCCCGAAGCGACGGTCTCCAGCGGACCGCGGGAGCCCAGTTTGGCAAAGGCGATGCCGATCAGGACTGCGGCCGCCGCCTGCGGCCAAAAGACCCAGACAGGTTCCGGAGCCGGCTCCTGGGCATCAACAAGCGCCATCACCCAGATATGCATGCTGTACAGAGTCAGCGTCATGGCTCCCGCAGCGGAGAGCGGCAGGAGCAGGTTCGGCCGCGCCCTGGTCAGCAGCAGACAGACCCCAACGACGGCGGCAGCCGTGCCGCACGTGTGGAGCAGGTCCAGTGTGGTGCCCGAATGCGGGGCGCTGACCGCCAGCCACCACCAGGACCCGGACTGGTCAACCCCGGTCAGGTTCACTTCCATCATGCGGCCGATGGGCCAGCGCTGGCCGGATTCGGTCCCCAGCAGTTCGGCGAAACCGCCGGCGTCGACGAGCAGGTACGCGCTCACGAACTTGGCAGCGACCGCTGCGAAGATTCCGCCGATGACCAGTCCCGCCTGTACTCCGAGGGCACCCAGGTTCAGCCGGCCGATCACCATTCCCACCAGCAGGTAGCTCAGCCACTGGACCGTTGGATACACCCCGGTGAAAAAGACGTCCGCAAAGAGCGTTGCCGGTTCCAGGAAATGCTCCCAGGTGATGTTCCCGCCAACCTCAGGCGGGCTGACATTCTCATTCAGCCAGGGCCGGACCAGATAGGCCAGGACGGGGGAGAGGCAGATCCATGCACCGGCCCAGGCTGCCAGCCTGCCCAGCGGCATTGAAGTGAACGGGAGCACCATCAGGAACAGCACCGCGTAATGGAAGAGGATGATGGCGATCGACGTGTCCATGCCACCCAGCAGCAGCCCGATCAGCGCGATCACCAGCGCACGGGCGGCAATGCCCCGGCGGTTCTGTCCGGGGGAACGGCCGGCGCCGGGGTTCTGGCCTCCGGTCAGGAGCGCGATCCCGATTCCTGCCACCACAGCAAAGAGCGCCGAGGCCCGTCCGGAGAAAACGAGCGCCACGAACGTGGGGGAGCCCGTTTCGGGGTCATACAGCGGGAAGATGTGGGTGGACATCATTCCCAGCAGTGCCACCCCGCGGGCCGCATCGATGCCCGTCAGACGCGTTCTGCTCATCGAAGAATCGTCTCACGCCCCGCAGCGCCGCCGGGCTCCGGAGGTGTCCGTTTGTCCCATTCGCTGCTCCAACAGGTAACGTTTTACCCATGGCAGACTCTGATATTCGTTCCCGTCCGTTTGGAACCCTGGTGACCGCCATGGTTACCCCTTTCACCGCCGATGGTGAAGTTGACTTTGACGCCACTGCGTTCCTTGCCAACAAGCTGGTCGAGGACGGCTGCGACGGTCTGGTTATCTCAGGTACCACCGGTGAAACCTCCACCCTGGAGGACAGCGAAAAGGAAGACCTTTTCCGGGTTGTAGCCCAGACGGTCGGCGGCCGCGCGAAGGTCATCGCCGGAACCGGCACCAACCACACCTCACACTCCGTGGAGATGGCACGGCGCGCCGAGCGCGCCGGAGCCGACGGCCAGCTGGTCGTGACGCCGTATTACAACAAGCCGACGCAGGCAGGCGTGATTGCGCACTTCGATGCCGTTTCCCAGGCCACGGATCTGCCCATCATGATTTACGACATCCCGGGCCGCGCCGGGATTCCCATCGCCACTGAGACGATGTTCCGTCTCGCGGAGAACCCCAAGGTCCTGGCTCTCAAGGATGCCAAGGCCGATTTTGCCGCCGTGACCCGGGTCCTGGCCAACACAAGCCTGGATGTCTACGCCGGCGACGACGGACTGACGCTGCCGTGGATGGTGGCCGGAGCGGTCGGCGTAGTGAGCGTCAGCGCCCACGTTGCCACCGGTGCGTTCCGTGCCCTCGTGGACGCGGCCGCCGCAGGAGATTTCGACAAGGCCCGCAGGATCCACTTTGAACTGGATCCGGTAGTGCGAGCCGTAATGACACACATACCAGGTGCCATTTCCGCCAAGCAGATCCTGAAGATGCAGGGAGTGATTCCCGACGCCGCAGTACGCCTGCCGCTGGTGGCTCCCGATGCCATTGAAATGGAAGCTGTCCTGGCGGACCTGGCCGAAGCAGGATGGGACTTTTCCCAGGACAAGGCGTAATAAAACATGATTGAAACTGCGGGCAACGCTCTGCAAACCCCTCCCCGCCTCAAAGACGGAACCCTACGAATTGTTCCGCTGGGAGGACTCGGAGAAATCGGCCGCAACATGGCCGTCTTCGAGATCGACGGCAAACTGCTCATCGTTGACTGCGGCGTGCTCTTCCCGGAAGAGACACAGCCCGGCGTCGACCTGATCCTGCCGGACTTCTCCTACATCGAGGACCGGCTGGACGACGTCGTGGGCGTTGTGCTCACCCACGGCCACGAGGACCACATCGGCGCGGTTCCCTACCTGCTGCGCCTGAAGAAGGACATTCCGCTGATCGGTTCGCAGCTGACGCTGGCACTGATCGAGGCGAAGCTGCAGGAACACCGCATCAAGCCGTTCACCCTCACGGTGAAGGAAGGACAGGTTGAGCAGTTCGGCCCGTTCGAATGCGAATTCGTGGCCGTCAACCACTCCATCCCGGATGCCCTGGCAGTCTTCATCCGCACCCGCGCAGGCAATGTGCTGCACACCGGCGACTTCAAGATGGACCAGCTGCCGCTGGACGGACGCATCACTGATCTGCGCGCCTTCGCCCGCCTGGGCGAAGAAGGCGTGGACCTGTACATGGCCGACTCCACCAACGCGGACGTTCCGGGCTTCACCTCCCCGGAAGGCGCGATTGGGCCGGTGCTCGAAGAGCTCTTCGGCAAGGTCAAGAAGCGCATCATCGTCGCGTCCTTCTCCTCCCACATCCACCGGGTGCAGCAGGTGCTCGACGCCGCTGCAGCCCACGGGCGCAAGGTCTGCTTCGTGGGGCGCTCCATGGTCCGCAACATGGCCATCGCGGAAAAGCTGGGTTACCTGCACGTCCCCGAGGGCATCCTGGTGGACCTGAAAAACGTGGACAACATGCCGGACCACAAGCTGGTCCTCATGTCCACCGGTTCGCAGGGCGAGCCAATGGCAGCCCTGTCCCGCATGGCCAACGGCGACCACCGGATCAGCATCGGCAAGGGTGACACCGTCATCCTGGCATCTTCGCTGATCCCGGGGAACGAGAACGCCGTGTTCCGCGTGATCAACGGCCTGATGAAGCTCGGCGCGGACGTGGTGCACAAGGGCACCGCCAAGATCCACGTTTCCGGCCACGCCTCGGCCGGCGAGCTGCTCTACACTTACAACATCCTCAAGCCGAAGAACGCGATGCCGGTGCACGGCGAGACCCGGCACCTGATTGCCAACGGCAAGCTGGCAGTCCAGACCGGCGTCCCGGAGCAGAACATCATCCTGGCCGACGACGGCACCGTGGTTGACCTGGTGGACGGCAAGGCGAAGGTTGTCGGCGCCATCGAGTGCGGCTTCGTCTACGTAGACGGCTCCAGCGTCGGCGAAATCACTGACACCGACCTCAAGGACCGCAGGATCCTGGGCGAGGAAGGCTTCATCTCCGTCATCACCGTGGTGAACCGGAGCACCGGCACCATCGTGTCCGGTCCGGAGATCCACGCCCGCGGCTTCGCCGAAGACGATGCAGTATTCGACGAGATCAAGCCCAAGATCAGCAAGGCCCTGGAAGAGGCTGTGACGTCCAACCGTGACCACACGGCCTACCAGCTGCAGCAGGTTGTCCGCCGCGTGGTGGGAACCTGGGTCAACCGCAGGCTGCGCCGCCGGCCGATGATCGTTCCGGTAGTCCTCGAAGCGTAGGCAGCCGGCGCCTTCCTTCCCCGTATTCCTCAGTGAATCCGGGGAAGGAAGAGCGCCCTCAAGGCGCGTATATTCGGCGGTTTGTCCCCGCCGTCCGGTAGCGTGGCAGGTATGGCGACTCGTACTTCCCCTGCCGCACGCGGCAGTTCCTCCAGCCGGACTCCAGCCCGCAGCAGCGGGAAGTCTCCGCAGCGCGGGAAGTCCTCCAGCCGCCCTTCCGCCGCCAAGGCCCAGCCCGAAGAGACACTCCCGCTTCCGCTGCGGGTGGTCCAGAGCGCCTGGATGGGCATTGCGCGCATTGTTGGTGCCGGCGTCCGCAAGCTGGGCACCGACGTCGTTCCGGACCGGGAAATCCGCCGCGACGGAACCGGCTTTTTCCTGATCCTCACCGCACTGCTCGTCGCCACCGTCGAATGGTGGGCCCTGCGCGGTCCGGTGGCGGACATCATCCACGCAGCCGCCGCCGGTACCTTTGGCTGGATGGCCGTGGTTCTTCCCTTTATGCTCCTGACGGCCTCCGTGCGCCTCTTCCGCTATCCGGAGCGGCACCGCGCCAACGGCCGGATCAGCATCGGACTGACCATCATGCTGTGCTCCGGTGCCGGCATCACCCACATCATTGGCGGGGCACCGGCCCTGTCCGACGGTTTCGACCGGCTGTGGGTATCCGGGGGAATCGTCGGATTCCTGGTAGCCGGCCCGCTCTCAACCGCCATTACCCAGTGGCCGGTCATCATCCTGCTTTCCCTGCTGGTCTTCATCTCGATCCTCATCGTCACGGCCACGCCCTTCCGGCACATTCCGCTGCGGCTGCGCGCCCTCTACGAACACCTCATGGGCCAGGACCTGGCGCAGGACGATCCCGAGGCCCACGACCAGAGCTACCTCTATGAGTCCGACCGGGCCGCCAAACCCAAGAAGGAACGCCGGTTCGGCCGGGGCCGAAAGGAAGCGGAACCGGAGCACAGCGACGGCTACGCCGGCGACGAAGCGTTCGAAGCAGCCCTGCTGCGGGACGAAGAGGAACGCAAGGAAGCGGAAGCCGCTGCCGAGCCGGCCGTTCCGCCGGGCGTGCGCCGGCCCACGAAGTCCGAGCTGGCCACCCAGAAGCTGCGCCGCCAGCAGGGACTCGAGGACACCGAGCCTCCCACTGAAGCCATTTCCCTGGTCCCGGAGGCGGCTGCCTCGCTCGTGGCAGCCCCGCCCGTTCCTCCGGTGCCGTCCCGTCCGGTGGCCCACGTGCCGCCGTCGACCCCCATTCCCCAGCGCACCGAGCAGCTGCAGCTCTCCGGGGACGTCACCTACACGCTGCCGCCCTCGGATTTCCTGCCCTCCGGCCCGCCCGCCAAGGAACGCTCGGAAGCCAACGACGCCGTCGTCGCGGCCCTGACCCGCACCCTCGAGCAGTTCAACGTGGACGCCAAGGTCACCGGCTTCTCCCGCGGACCGACGGTTACCCGCTACGAGATCGAACTCGGCGAAGGCACCAAGGTTGAGCGCGTGACGGCGCTGTCCAAGAACATTTCCTACGCTGTCGCCAGCTCTGACGTACGCATCCTCTCGCCCATCCCGGGCAAGTCCGCCATCGGCATCGAGATTCCCAACGCGGACAAGGAAGTTGTGGTCCTGGGCGATGTGCTGCGGTCAAACGCTGCCCGCAAGACCGAGCACCCGATGGTCATGGGCGTCGGCAAGGATGTTGAAGGCGGATTCGTCGTCGCCAACCTGGCCAAGATGCCGCACCTCCTGGTTGCCGGCGCCACCGGTGCAGGCAAGTCATCCTTCGTGAACTCGATGATTACGTCGATCCTGATGCGCTCCACCCCGGACGAGGTCCGCATGGTGATGGTGGACCCCAAGCGCGTGGAACTGACCGCCTATGAAGGCGTGCCGCACCTGATCACCCCGATCATCACCAACCCGAAGAAGGCCGCCGAAGCCCTGCAGTGGGTGGTCCGGGAAATGGACACCCGCTACGACGACCTCGCGAACTTCGGGTACAAGCACATCGACGACTTCAACAAGGCTGTCCGCAACGGCAAGGTTGTGCCGCCGGCCGGCTCGAAGCGCGTGCTGAAGCCCTACCCCTACCTGCTGGTAATCGTGGACGAGCTCGCCGACCTGATGATGGTCGCCCCGCGGGACGTCGAAGACTCGATCGTGCGCATCACCCAGCTGGCCCGTGCCGCCGGCATCCACCTGGTCCTCGCCACCCAGCGTCCCTCGGTGGACGTCGTCACCGGCCTGATCAAGGCCAACGTGCCGTCCCGGATGGCCTTCGCGACATCCTCCGTCACCGACTCGAGGGTGGTTCTGGACCAACCCGGTGCAGAGAAGCTCCTGGGACAGGGTGACGCCCTGTTCCTGCCCATGGGGTCCAACAAGCCGATCCGTGTGCAGGGCGCATGGGTCACTGAATCCGAGATCCACCGCGTAGTTGAACATGTGAAGTCCCAGCTGCAGGCAACCTACCGCGAGGACGTCACCGTCACTGCGCCGAAGAAGCAGATCGACGACGACATCGGAGACGACCTCGACGTGCTGCTGCAGGCCACCGAACTGGTCGTGACCACGCAGTTCGGGTCAACGTCCATGCTCCAGCGCAAGCTGCGCGTCGGCTTCGCCAAGGCCGGGCGCCTGATGGACCTGCTCGAATCACGCGGAGTCGTTGGCCCGTCCGAGGGCTCAAAGGCCCGCGACGTGCTGGTGAAGCCGGACGACCTCGCTGCCACCCTGGCTGCTATCCAGGGCGGCGAACCGCTGGGCGGTCCGGATGCCGCCGAGACCGCTGCCCTGGCGGAGAACGCCAACGTCAACCACGGTTTCGAGACCGACGGACCAGTGGACCTGGTGGCCCAGGACCTTGAATCGCGGCCGCAGGCCACGGAGTATTACGACGGCGCTGAGGAATCGGGCGAGGACGGCGAGGGTTCAGAGGACGCATGGAACCTCACCGGCCGGTGAATCCGGTTAGGCTGGTTCCGTGAGCAATTCTGGAACCGAACGGGTACCCACCCTCAACATCGCCAACGTCCTGACGGTCATCCGCATCGTCATGGTTCCCCTGTTTATCTGGTTCCTTGTGGCCGACGACGGCAGGGACGGCCTCTTCCGCTGGCTGGCGGTGGCAACCTTCGCCGTTGCCATCTACACGGACAAGCTGGACGGCGATCTTGCCCGAAGCCGCGGCCTCATCACGGACTTCGGAAAGATCGCCGATCCCATCGCGGACAAGCTGCTGATCGGTTCGGCGCTGGTGATGCTCTCGGTCCTCGGCGAGCTGTGGTGGTGGGTCACCATCCTGATCCTCGTGCGGGAAATCGGCATCACCGTGATGCGGTTCGTAGTCATCCGCTACGGCGTCATGGCGGCCTCCCGGGGCGGCAAGCTCAAGACCGTGATCCAGACCTTTGCCATCTTCCTGTTCCTGCTGCCGCTCACCACGTGGCTGGGGGACTGGGCCTGGTGGATCAGCGCGGCCGTCATGGCAGCCGCCGTGATCGTCACCGTCGTGACCGGAATCGACTACGTTGTGCAGGCGGTCAAGCTGCGTGCCGGCGCACGGGGGAAGACCGGGGCATGACGGCCGCCGCCGCGCAGGTGATCGCAGCAGCGGCTGCCGCCGGAAGCCGGATCGCTGCAGCGGAGTCGCTGACAGCCGGGATGGTGGCAGCTGAGCTCGGTTCCGTTGCGGGCGCTTCGGCAGTCCTGCAGGGCGGTGTTGTCGCCTACCAGAACTCGGTCAAGGCGGCAGTGCTGTCCGTCGACCGGAACCTGCTTGCGGAAGCCGGATCGGTGGATGCCCGGGTTGCCGAGGAAATGGCGGCCGGCGTGCGCGCCCTTCTCGGCGCGGACATCGGAGTCTCCACCACCGGCGCCGCAGGACCGGAACCGCATGACGGCAAGCCCGTGGGAACGGTCTTCATTGGCATCTCAGGCCCCTCAGGAACACGGTCCCGCGAGTACCTCTTTGCCGGAGACCGTTCTTCGATCCGCAGCCAGGCATGCTCTGCGGCGCTCGAACAGTTGGCTCAGGAGCTGGGTGCCGCGTAGACTCCGGCAGGTATCCGGCGCCGCAATGCCCCATCTGTACCCGGGAACAAATCCGGAAGCACGTCAGTTGTTAGTATCAGGAACCACCAAGGTTTCCGGTTTAGGATCGTAGACATTCCGCGGTTTCTACCGCGGACGGATCGATAAAGGGAGCAGGACATACACATGGTGAAGCAACCCGTGTCCGTGAACGGCGTCATTCGCTGGCGGGATGTAGGGTTGGCGGAAGATGCACACCGGGAGCCTAAGGAGCGCAAAATGGTAGTTCTACGCCACGAGATTGGTGATGTACTCCGCGACGTCCGTCAGCGCCAGGGCCGTACCCTGCGTGAGGTGTCGCACAGTGCCCGGGTCTCGCTCGGTTACCTGAGCGAAGTTGAACGGGGCCAGAAGGAAGCTTCTTCTGAACTCCTGTCTTCAATCTGCAGTGCTCTCGATGTACCTCTGTCCCTGATGCTTCGTGAGGTCAGTGACCGTGTGGCCAGCGCCGAAGGCGTTTCCATTCCCGATACGGTTCCAACGGAATTCTCGCGCGAATTTGCCCGTGATTTCCCGGAGGACCTGGCTCGGGACCTGGCCCGCACACCGTAACAACCTCGGGCAGCTTCTGCTGCCCGTCCCAAGACATACCGAAAGACCCTGCCTCCCGGCGGGGTCTTTTCGTTTGTCCTGCGGGAATCGATTGTCAGGAAGAGGGCACGGTGCCGGGCACCTCGGAGGCGTTGAGTTTGTGAAGCAGCACGCCAAGCGTCTGCAGTTCCTCCTCATCCCAGGAAGAAAGGAGGGCGCGGAAGTGCTTCTCGCGGGCGCGCTGGGCCTTCATCAGCTGCTCACTGCCGGAGTCAGTCAAACTGATCGTCTGTGCCCTGCCGTCCTCAGGGTCCGCCTGCTTGCGGACCAGCCCCAGGGACTCGAGCATCACGATCTGCCGGCTCACGGATGGTTTGCCGACGCCTATCGCTGCGGCAACATCAGTCAGCCGCAGCGGGCCCCGCCTCTGCAGCAGTACCAGCAGGCCGTAGGCTGCCGGCTCAAGATCCGGATGTACTGCCTTGGCGACCCGGTGCGAGACAGCACGGGCGCGGCGCCACAGGACACTGAGCTCCTGTTCAAGGGTCTCGACTGCCCTGCTCGGAGCGGACTGTATTGCCGGCGGCTTTTCGGTCATGGACCCTATTCTAGTTGGCGCCCGTCCCACACCAGCCGAGCACTCCGCTGCCTGCCGGGAAGACCGGGCCCGGGCGGCCGCACGGCGTGAGAGGATTAATTGATGCGTATCAGCGATTTCTGGCGGCTTATGGACGACGAATTCGGCCCAGCCTATTCACGAGTGCTGGCCGGGGACCTCGTTCTGACCGGTCTCGGCGGCATGACGGCGCAGCAGGCCCTGGAGAGGGGAACCGAGCCAAAACGCGTTTGGCTGGCGGTGTGCGACATGCAGGAAGTGCCGCAGGACCGCCGTCTTGGACGGGACATCAAGCCCAAGCAGGTCTAGACACGCGGGAGGATCTATTCGAATATCTGTTCGGATCCCGATATGCTCCTACACAGGGGCACGCCACTGGTCCGCCCCGCTCCGGCTGTCCACACCGGCACCTGCCAGCCACGGCAATGTCAGTGCCGTCGCATACGGTTTTCAGTGAGCAACCGACAGCAGGCCCACGGGCCGGGAACATCAGCAACAGCCACAACAACAGAGGTGAAGAATGGCCGCTCCAGACCGCGCCAAAGCACTCGAAGCAGCACTGGCCCAGATCGACAAGCAGTTCGGCAAGGGTTCGATCATGCGGCTGGGCGACGAGACCCGCGCCCCAATCGAAACAATCTCCACCAGCTCCATTGCGCTTGATATCGCGCTGGGCATTGGCGGACTGCCCCGCGGCCGTGTCGTAGAGATCTACGGTCCCGAGTCCTCGGGTAAGACCACCGTGGCGCTTCACGCCGTAGCCAACGCGCAGAAGAACGGCGGCATCGCCGCGTTCATCGACGCCGAGCACGCGCTGGACCCCGAGTACGCCAAGAAGCTGGGCGTGGACACAGACGCCCTGCTGGTTTCCCAGCCGGACACCGGTGAGCAGGCCCTGGAAATCATGGACATGCTGGTCGGTTCCGGCTCTCTGGACATCGTCGTTATCGACTCCGTTGCCGCACTGGTGCCCCGTGCCGAAATCGAAGGCGAAATGGGCGACAGCCACGTCGGCCTGCAGGCACGCCTCATGAGCCAGGCGCTGCGAAAGATCACCGGCCGCCTGAGCCAGACAAAAACCACCGCGATCTTCATCAACCAGCTCCGCGAGAAGATCGGTGTGTTCTTCGGCAGCCCTGAAACCACCACCGGTGGCAAGGCGCTCAAGTTCTACGCCTCCGTACGCATCGACGTACGCCGGATCGAGACGCTCAAGGAAGGTACCAACCCGGTTGGTAACCGCACCCGCGCCAAGATCGTCAAGAACAAGATGGCCCCGCCCTTCAAGCAGGCCGAGTTCGACATCATTTACGGCCAGGGTATTTCCCGTGAAGGCGGCCTGATCGACATGGGCGTTGAGCACGGAATCGTCAAGAAGTCGGGTGCCTGGTTCACCTACGACGGGGATCAGCTTGGCCAGGGCAAGGAAAATTCCCGGCGGTTCCTGCGGGATAACCCGGAGCTGGCAGATGAGATCGAACGGCGCCTGCGCGTGAAGCTCGGTGTTGATGCACAGCCCGAAGAGCAGGTTGCCGACGACAAGGCCAAAGCAGCAGCACCCGGAGCCTAGTCCCCGCAATGCAGCAGCACCGCCGACGCAAGCCGGGAGTGGACAGCCAGAAAGGGCCCACTCCCGGTTCACCGGCCGATTCAACTCCTGAGGTAGATCCCTACTCAGTTGCCAGGGCGATCGTTCTCCGCCAGCTGACCAGTTCCGCCAAGAGCCGGAAGCAGCTTGCCGACAAACTGGCCGAGAGGGATGTCCCGGAAGAAGTCGCCGAAGCTGTGCTGGACCGGTTCGAAGAGGTCCAGCTCATAGACGACGCAGAGTTTGCCCGCATGTGGGTTCGAAGCAGGTCCCAGACCCGTTCCCTGGCACGCTCCGCCATTCGGCGCGAGCTGTCGGAGAAGGGGATCGACCCGGAACTGGCTGAGGATGCACTGGAACAGATCAGCTCAGACGATGAGGCTGAGGCCGCCAGGGCCCTGGTCGAACGTAAGCTCAGCCGGGCCGCCGTGCCGCAGGATCCTAAGGAGAGGGATAAGCAGGTGCGCCGGCTGGTTTCAATGCTTGCCCGCAAGGGTTATTCGCCGGGTTTGGGATTCTCTGTGGTGAACGACATTCTCGCCGCGCAGGAAAGCGGCGAGTTGTAGGCCAGAGCAGGCTTGGCCCGCGCACATACGTCCGGCACACGCGCGCAAAGCGTGCCGTATGCTGTCATCACTATGTTTACCGTGAGGTTATTGGGGCCAGAGTTGCGCCGTCCTGCCCTGACCGCAGCTGCGCCTGCCCTGACCGCGGCAGCGGTGTCGTGTCTGATGGCAGCGGCCCTGCTTGTCGGTGCCACTCCGGCGGCGGCGGGGGAGTACCCGACGTGGGACGAGGTCGCCGCAGCGAGGGCAGACACCGCCGCTACCGAAGAACAGGTTCGCGAGCTTGAGGGGCATCTGGACCGGCTCCACGCCGAAGCCGGAAGCCTGGGCAACGCCGCAGTCACTGCGTCGAGCCATTATGAGAGCCTTCGGTCAGAGCTGGTAGCCAGCGATGCGAGGCTGGCCGATCTCGCTGCCCGGCGCAGCGCCGCTTCGGCGCGTGCATCCGAACTGCGCAGCCAGGTCGGTGCCCTGGCTGCCCAGACCTACAAGACCGGCGGAATGGACAGCACCGTCCTGTTTATTCTTGACGCCGACGAAGGTGCCGCGCACTTCGACCGGCTCAGCACGCTGTCCCTCGTCACCGAAAGGACTTCGCGTCTTTTCGAAGAAGCCGCAGCGGCAGAGCAGACGGCCGAGTCCCTGGAAGAGACTGAGCAGTCAGCCCGCGAGGCAAGGGAGAAGCTGACCGAATCCGCCGAGGCACAGTACCGGGACGCGGAAGCTGCGACGGCAGCGGCCGAGAAAGCCGTTCGCGAGCAGGAGGAACGCACCGCCGTTCTGGCTGCCCAGCTGGCCGAGCTGCGCAATACCACTGCCGAAGCAGAGATGAGCAGGCTGCAGGCGGCCCGGCTTGAAGAGTCTGTCCGCCAGCAGGCGGAGCAGGCAGGCAAGGAAGCCGGGAAAACTCCGCCGCGGGAAGCCGGGACAGTGATTAATCCCACACGTCCCACAAGCCCCGCAGTGCCGGAGAACCCCGTTGCTCCGGCTCCCGCGCCTGCGCCGGCGCCGTCGAACCCGCCTGTAGCGGCGCCCCAGCCCCCGGCTCCGGCGCCGGTTCCAGCACCCCAGCCTCCGCCGCCCCCACCTCCCGCTGCCCCGGTCAATGACCCGGCAGGCGCGCAGGCATACGCGTCGTCACTCATGCCGGGCTACGGGTGGAGCAGCGGCGAGTTCCGGTGCCTGGTCGATCTGTGGAACCGCGAATCAAACTGGCTGACCAGCGCCATGAATCCGTACAGCGGAGCCTATGGAATTCCGCAGTCCCTTCCCGGCGACAAAATGGCCGCCTCGGGCAGTGACTGGCGCACCAACTACCGTACCCAGATCCACTGGGGACTCAGCTACATCAGCTGGCGTTATTCCACCCCGTGCGTAGCATGGGCACACTCGGAGCGCGTGGGCTGGTATTAAAGCGGGTTCGTTACCATTCCGCAACACGGCCGTTACCGTTTCGCGATCTGTCCCAGAAACTGTGTGTACAGTCCCGGTCTTATGAATAACTCTCAGGGACGTCGTGAACAAAGACGCCGGCGCGTGGTCCAGCGCCGCCGGGACCGGATGAAGGCCGGGGCAGCAGTAGTGGCTCTGGGCGGTCTGGTTGTCCTGGGTACGGCCGGTGCTGCTGCAGGGGACGAGGATCTCCGCGCCACCGCCGGCATTCAGCTGGCCAGCATAGCCCTTCCGCTGTTTGCCGAGGACCGCGCATCAGAGCCAACACCGTCTGCCGTTCCTGACAGCGCCGAAAGTGACGCTTCTCCTGCCCCGGAGAGCACCCCCGCAGCCGGGGGCGGCGAGGAAGAGGCTAAGCAGGACGCCGCTGCCGCTGACGCCGCTGCCGCCGACGTCGTTGCCGCCGAGGAGGCTGCGCAGGCAGCTGCCGCCCGCCAGGCCGAGGAAGCCGCCGCATCAGCTGCAGCCGAACAGGCCCAGGCTGCCGAGCGGGCAGCCGCTGAGGAAGCCGCCCGGATCGCCGCCGCGTCTGTACCCGTGGATGACCCGGCCGGGGCGAAAGCCTACGCATCGTCCGTACTGGGATCCCACGGCTGGGATGCCTCGCAGATGACCTGCCTGGACACACTTTGGAACAAGGAATCGGAGTGGCTGACCAGCGCAACCAACGCAAGCTCTGGTGCCTACGGTATTCCCCAGGCGCTTCCGGGTATCAAGCTGGCCACGGCCGGCGGTGACTGGCAGACCAGCTACCGTACCCAGGTCGACTGGGGACTGACCTACATCGAATCCCGCTATGGCAGCCCCTGCTCGGCGCTGAACTTCCACTACGCCAACAACTGGTACTAGTCCCTTCCTCCGCCGAGGAGACCGAAGAAGGCCTTTCCACGCCGGGAAGGCCTTCTTTTTGTCCTCCCGGCCGGATTGGGGAGCCGGTTGCGCGGGGACGTACCCTTGTATGGTGAGCCTGTCAGTATCGCGCCCCGCCCCTGTTCAGCTAAACGGCCTGGACACCGAAGAGCATCCCCGTACCTATCAGGTGCGGACCTTCGGCTGCCAGATGAACGTCCATGATTCCGAGCGCATCTCCGGACTCCTCGAAGACGCCGGCTACGTCCCGGCAGAGGAGGGGGACGCCGACGTCGTTGTGTTCAATACCTGCGCCGTGCGCGAGAACGCCGACAACAAGCTCTACGGCAACCTGGGCCAGCTTGCCCACGTCAAGGAAACCCGTCCCGGCATGCAAATTGCGGTGGGCGGATGCCTGGCCCAGAAGGACAGGGACACCATCCTTGCCAAGGCCCCCTTTGTGGACGCAGTCTTCGGTACGCATAACATCGGCTCCCTGCCTGCACTGCTGGAGCGTGCCCGGCACAACGACGCAGCCCAGCTGGAGATCCTGGAATCCCTCGAAGTCTTCCCGTCCACGCTGCCCACCAAACGGGACTCGGTCTACTCCGGCTGGGTCTCCATCTCAGTCGGCTGCAACAACACCTGCACGTTCTGCATCGTGCCCTCTCTTCGCGGCAAGGAACGCGACCGGCGTCCCGGAGAAATCCTTGCCGAAGTCCAGGCTCTGGTAGACGACGGCGCCATTGAAGTCACGCTGCTTGGCCAGAACGTGAATTCCTACGGTGTGGAGTTCGGCGACCGGGGAGCGTTCGCGAAGCTGCTGCGCGCGTGCGGCTCAATCGAAGGACTTGAGCGGGTGCGCTTCACCAGCCCGCATCCGGCCGCATTCACTGATGACGTCATTGACGCCATGGCAGAAACCCACAACGTGATGCCGCAGCTGCACATGCCGCTGCAGTCAGGATCGGACAAGGTCCTCAAGGACATGCGCCGTTCCTACCGTTCCAAGAAGTTCCTCGGGATCCTGGAGAAGGTCCGCCGGCAGATGCCGCACGCGGCGATTTCCACTGACATCATCGTCGGTTTCCCGGGGGAGACGGAGGAAGACTTCCAGGCAACCCTCGACGTCGTCGAGCAGGCCCGGTTCGCCACCGCCTTTACCTTCCAGTACTCCAAGCGTCCCGGCACCCCGGCGGCTGATCTGCCGGACCAGCTGCCCAAGGCAGTGGTGCAGGAACGCTTCGAGCGGCTCACGGCACTGCAGGACCGCATCGCAGCGGAAGAAAACGCCAAGCAGGTCGGCACCACCGTCGAGGTCATGGTCACCGCAGCTGCCGGCCGCAAGTCGGAGGAAACCGGACGGCTCTCCGGACGTTCCCGCGACCAGCGCCTGGTGCACTTCTCCGTGCCCGAAGGAGCGCCTGTTCCCCGACCCGGAGACCTCGTAACGGTTCCGGTGACCTCCGCGGCTGCCTTCCACCTGGTCGCCGATCCGGCCTCCGCTGCCGACTACTCCGTGCGCCGGTCCCGCGCCGGTGATGCCTGGGACCGGTCCCAGGCAGAGTCCTGCGGCGTTCCGGCCGCCGACGGCGCCGCGCGCGCCGGTGTCTCACTCGGCATGCCTGCCCTGCCGCCGCGCCTGTGACGGCAGGCACGCTGCCGGTCATCGCCGTCGTCGGACCCACCGGCTCCGGCAAGTCCGATCTGGGTGTTGCGCTGGCTCAACGCCTCGGCGGGGAAATCATCAACGCCGATTCAATGCAGTTCTACCGCGGCATGGATATTGGCACAGCCAAGCTCCCGGAGGACGAACGCGGCGGCATACCGCACCATCTCCTGGACATCCTGGATGTCACCGAAGAGGCCAGCGTCTCCGATTTCCAGGCCCAGGCCAGGGAGACCATCGACCGGATCCGCTCGCGGGGCAACTACCCGATCCTGGTCGGCGGATCCGGGCTTTATGTCCGGGCAGCACTGGATGTGCTTGAATTCCCCGGAACCGATCCCCAGCTGCGGCGCAGGATCGAAGACGAGCTCGAATCCGTTGGATTTGAAGCACTGCGCGCAAAACTGCGGGACGTCGATCCGGTCTCCGCAGACCGTCTTGGTGATGCCCGGAGAGTAGTGCGTGCGCTGGAAGTGCACGCACTGACCGGCCGGCCCTTCAGCTCGTTTATGCCGGAGCGCACCTACTATCAGCCGGCCGTCCAGCTGGGCCTTGCCGTGGAACGTCCCGTGCTCCATGTTCGGCTGGCACGGCGCGTGGACCAGATGGTGCAGCAGGGGCTGCTTGACGAAGTCAGGGTACTGGACGCCGCAGGCCTGCGCAGCGGCAGGACAGCCTCGCGGGCACTGGGGTACGCACAGTTCCTGAAAGTTCTGGACGGCCACTGGAACACTGGGCAGGCGGTGGAGGACACCGTGATTGCCACCCGGAAGTTCGCCCGCCGCCAGCTGACCTGGTTCCGGGCAGACCCCCGGGTCACCTGGCTGGACTTCGATAATCCCGAACTGCTGAAGGCTGCGACCACCGCTATTCTTGAGGGGTGAGCACAACTTCCCCCGCCGCCCTGTCCGCTTCCGGCCTGCCGTCCGGCCTCGCCGGCCTCGCTTTGGCGAAAGGACACGGCACCGGCAACGACTTTGTCCTGGTCGCTGATCCCGACGGACTGCGGGACTACGACGCCGCCGACGTGGCCGCCGTCTGCGACCGCCACAACGGAATCGGCGCGGACGGATTCATCCGTGCTGTCCATTCCGTCCACGTACCGGAGGGCCAGGCGCTGCTGCAGTCCAACCCCGAAGCGCAGTGGTTTATGGACTACCGCAACGGCGACGGCAGCGTTTCTGAAATGTGCGGCAACGGGGTGCGGGTCTTCGTCCACTTCCTGATCGAAGAGGGACTTGCCGAGCTTGCTGAAGGTGAAGTGCTGGCAATCGGCACCCGGGCGGGGCTGAAGACTGTCACCCGCACCGGTACCGGCTATGCCGTGGACATGGGGCCGTGGGAGTTCATCTTCCCGGACCACGCTGCCGCCAAGGCGATGGATACCGTGGTTAACGCCGGGGGACTGGAAGTTCCGCGCCCCGGGCTCTCGGTGAGCATGGGCAACCCCCACACGGTCGTTGCGCTGGCTGAACTCTCCGAGCTGGCCGCAACGGACCTGGTGAATGCACCCAGTGTGGAACCGGTCCCTGAAGACGGAACCAACGTTGAATTCGTGGTCCCTGCCGAGCCGCTGGTGGTCGACGGCGTGGGCCAGCTGACCATGCGGGTGCACGAACGCGGCGTCGGGGAAACCCTTTCCTGCGGCACCGGGGCGTGCGCCGCCGCCGTCGCCACGCGTTTCTGGGCCGGAGCCGGCGCACCAAATGCCTGGAGCGTCGCAGTGCCCGGGGGAGTTCTGGGTATCCGCTTCCTCACCGGGCCGGACGGGCGCGAGCACGTGGAACTCAGCGGGCCCGCTGTGCTGGTGGCCCGCGGAACCCTGCTCTAGGAGGCGGGTCCGGGAAAGGGCCGGTCAGGCGCTGCGCTGGACCTTGATAATGCGGAAGGACTTCGCGGTGCTGTACCGGCTCACGCTGAAGTCCGCGCCCAGGTTCTCCGCCAGCCAGCGCTGAAGCGAATCCGACCCAAGGTTCTTCTGGACCACCAGCCAGGCGGTTCCGTCCGGTGCCAGCCGCGGCAGCCACAGCAGCAGCAGGGCATGCAGCTCATCCTTGCCGACCCGGATGGGCGGGTTGGACCAGATGGTCTCGAACCGAAGGGACGGGTCGACGTCGGCGGGCAGGCTGGCGTGGACATTGGAGAGTCCCAGCGTGGCGGCATTGTCACGTGTGAGGCCCAGGGAGCGCTCGTTCACGTCCACCGCGTACACCTGCGCTGCGGGCGATTTCAGGGCCATGGTCAGCGCGATCGGGCCCCAGCCGCAACCAATGTCCAGCAGGTTGCCTTCGGCAGCCGGATCGGGAATACCGGAGAGCAGTACCTGCGTTCCCTTATCAACACCGTCAGGAGAGAAGATCCCGCCGGAAGTGGCGAGGGTGACCTCGCGTCCTGCCAAGGTGACAGACAGCGGCCTGCGGACCTCCGGCGTCGCCGGCTGTGAACTGAAGTAATGCTCTGAACCCATAACTATCAAGGTTAGTGGCTGGACGGCCGCCGGATGCACGCAGAGGTCCTCCAGCCCTCCCTTACCTCTGTTGCACAACCTCGCGGACTCCCGCCACAATGTGGGTCCACTGGCCTACCATGGTTAACACCGCTTCTAAGGAGATTATGACCATCAACAATTCCCGTCCCGCCGCCGGCTCGACGCCCACGGACTTGAAGCCCGAAGAAATCCAGGGTGTCATCGACCGGATCCTGGCAAAGGACGACGCTGCTGCTGCCAAGCAGAGCGTTACGCCGGCCGGCGGATTCCGCGGCCAGGCACAGGCGCTGTCGGCCCAGGAAGCGGAGCACTCTGACTTCGACGGGGATCAGCAGGACCTTCAGGACCGCCGCGCCCTCAGGCGTGTTGCCGGTCTCTCCACAGAGCTTGAAGACGTCACCGAGGTTGAGTACCGGCAGCTTCGGCTGGAACGGGTTGTCCTGGCCGGACTGTGGACCGAGGGTACGGCCGCCGACGCCGAGAACTCGCTGCGTGAACTGGCCGCACTGGCCGAAACAGCCGGTTCCGAAGTGCTGGACGGGATGATCCAGCGCCGGCTGAAGCCGGACCCCGGAACCTTCCTGGGGTCAGGCAAGGCGCAGGAACTCAAGGACGTTGTGATGGCTACCGGCGCGGACACCGTCATTGTGGACAGCGAACTTTCGCCCTCCCAGCGACGCGGGCTGGAAGACATTGTCAAGGTGAAGGTCATTGACCGCACCGCGCTGATCCTGGACATCTTCGCCCAGCACGCCAAGTCCCGCGAGGGCAAGGCCCAGGTTGAGCTGGCCCAGCTTGAATACCTCCTTCCGCGTCTGCGCGGCTGGGGCGAATCGATGTCCCGCCAGGCCGGTGGACAGGTCGGCAGTGCCGGAGCAGGTATGGGATCGCGCGGCCCCGGTGAAACCAAGATCGAACTTGACCGCCGGAAGATCCGCACCCGCATGGCCAAGCTGCGCCGCGAGATTGCCGGCATGAAGCCCGCCCGGGAAACCAAGCGTGCAAACCGCCAGCGGAACCAGATCCCGTCCGTGGCGATTGCCGGCTACACGAACGCAGGAAAATCCTCGCTGCTGAACAGGCTCACGGATGCAGGGGTCCTGGTGGAGAACGCACTGTTCGCCACCCTGGATCCGACCATCCGCCGAGCCGAAACCCCGGACGGACTGGGTTACACGCTGGCTGACACCGTGGGATTTGTGCGCTCCCTGCCAACCCAGCTGGTGGAAGCCTTCCGGTCCACCCTGGAAGAAGTTGCCGACGCCGACCTGATCCTGCACGTAGTGGATGCCTCCCACCCGGATCCTGAAGGACAGATCGCGGCCGTGCGTTCCGTCCTGGCCGATGTTGACGCCCGCCGGATCCCCGAGATCATCGTGCTGAACAAGGCTGACGCCGCCGACCCGTTCGTCATCGAACGGCTGCGCCAGCGGGAACCGCGGACCGTGGTGGTCTCGGCCCGCACCGGAGAGGGCATTGAGGAACTCCTCCAGGCCATCTCCGAAGGAATTCCCCGGCCCGGCGTGGAACTGGACCTGATGGTTCCCTACGAACGCGGCGACGTCGTTTCCCGCCTGCACAGTCAGGACGCCGAAATTCTTTCGCTTGAACATGAGGAAAGCGGTACCCGGATGAGGGTCAAGGTCCGCGATTCGCTGGCTCCGGAGCTGGAGCCGTTCCTCAACCATGCCTAAGAAAGACATCGCTGCGGAGGTCCTGGACCTGCTGGAGACCGCCATTGCAGCCATGGGCGGACAGCAGCGTCCGGGACAGCAGCAAATGGCCCGGGAAGTTGCTGAATCGATTGAGTCGGGTCAGCACCTCCTGGTTCAGGCAGGAACCGGCACCGGCAAGTCACTTGCCTACCTGGTGCCCCTGATCCACCATGCGCTGCAAAGCAGTAAACCGGCTCTTGTCTCCACGGCTACCCTGGCGCTGCAGGCACAGATCGTCGGCCGCGACGTACCGCGCCTGCTGACTGCCCTGAAGCCCAAGCTGCCCCGGGATGTGGACGTTGCCCTGCTGAAGGGGCGCAGCAACTACGTCTGCGTGCATAAGACCGGAGGCGGCTTCCCCGACGACGACGACCCCGGAGCGCTGTTCTCCCTGAGTGAGGAAAAGGCCGTCCCGCATCCTGCCCCGGCGCCCGGAGCCACCTCGGCGCTCGGGCGTGAGGTTGTCCGGCTGCGTGAATGGGCAGAGGAAACCGAGACGGGCGACCGCGACGAACTCCTCCCTGGAGTCAGCGACCGCGCCTGGCGGCAGGTCTCCGTCACCGCCATGGAATGCCTGGGCGCCCAGCGCTGCCCCGTCGCAGAACACTGCTTCAGCGAACAGGCCAGGGCGAAGGCTGCCGTCGCCGACCTGGTGATCACCAACCACGCAATGCTCGCCATCAGCGCCTTCGAAGGACTTGCCGTCCTGCCGGATTACGACGTTGTGGTGATTGACGAGGCCCATGAGCTCCAGGACCGGGTCACGGGCGCAGTCACCGGTCAGCTCTCCGGCACGGTCATCAGCGCAGCCGTGACGGCCGCCCGCAAGCACACATCGGCGTCGGTCGAGGAGCTGGCCGCCGCGGGCCGGGCGTTCGATCTTTCGGTTGAGGGCATTCCCGCCGGCCTGCTGCCCACCGGGCTCAACGAGGAACAGCAGCTGGCAGTGGCCCGGGTACGCGAGGCGTGCCGGGTTGCATTATCGGACTCCAAGCCGGAAGGCGGCGACGCCGGCGACGGCGGGCGCCAGATGGCGCGGTCCCGCCTCCTCGCGGTACTTGAACTCTGTGAGCGCGTGCTCGAAGCTCCGGAATCCGGTGAGGTCCTGTGGGCTTCACGTCCCAGCACTTTCTCGCCGGGGGAGGGCTATTCGCCGCCGGACGAGTCGGCACCTGCAACGCTCAACGTGGCACCGATTTCGGTGGCCGGCCGGCTGAGGGACGGACTGTTTGACGGGCACACTGTTGTGCTCACCTCGGCCACGCTCGCTATTGGCTCGGAGTTTGGGCCCGTGGCCGGCGGGCTGGGCCTGAGCGGTGCCGGCGCTCCCGCTTGGACGGGCACCGACGTCGGAAGTCCGTTCGACTACCCGCGCCAGGGTGTGCTGTACGTCGCGCGTGACCTGCCCAAGCCCGACCGCGGCACGTCGCCGGCACAGCTGGCCGAACTTGAAGCGCTGCTGAAGGCTTCCGGAGGCGCGGCACTGGGACTCTTCTCCTCGCGCCGTGCGGCGGAGGATGCTGCTGCTGCGCTCCGGGACAAAGTGGATTTCCCGATTCTCTGCCAGGGTGAGTCCTCAATGTCCGCCCTCGTGAAGCAGTTCGCGGAGGAGGATTCGACGTGTCTGTTTGGAACAATGTCCCTCTGGCAGGGAGTCGACGTGCCCGGTGACGCCTGCCGGCTGGTGGTCATTGACCGGATCCCGTTCCCCCGGCCGGATGACCCGCTGATGACAGCCCGCACCCGTGCGGTGGCCAAGGCAGGCGGAAACGGGTTTATGACCGTCTCTGCGACCCATGCCGCAGTCCGGCTTGCCCAGGGCGCCGGCCGGCTTATCCGCGCCGCGGGGGACCGGGGCATGGTCGCTGTGCTTGATTCACGGCTGGCAACGGCCAGGTATGGAGGGTTCCTGCGTGCGGCTCTGCCGCCGTTCTGGTCCACTACCGACAGGACCGTCGCCCTGGGCATTCTGGAGCGGCTGAACACCGGACAGCGCGCGGACGCCTAGCCGCGCCGGGGCCGGCTTGTGCCGCCGCCCTGAACCCCCGGAGGAACCTGGAATCCCTAGAGGGACCGCATCACTGAAACGACCTTGCCCATGATGGTCGCGTGGTCGCCCATGATCGGCTCGTAGCGGGTGTTCTGCGGCAGGAGCCAGGTGTGGCCGTTGCGCTGCCGGAAGGTCTTGACCGTGGCTTCGTCGTCCAGGAGAGCGGCAACAATGTCCCCGTTTTCCGCCGTCTGCTGCCTGCGCACCACTACCCAGTCCCCGTCGCAGATGGCGGCGTCGACCATGGAGTCTCCGGAGACACGGAGCATAAACAGTTCGCCGTGCCCGACCAGCTGGCGGGGAAGCGGAACCATTTCCTCCACCACCTGCTCGGCCAGGATGGGCCCGCCGGCGGCGATCCGCCCAACAAGCGGGACCATTGCCGTGTCCACGGCTGTAGTGAGCTCAGTGACAGACGCAGCGGCGGTGCCGTCCGGTGCCGATGATTCGGTGCCCTGCGGCTCTTTGTGCATCAGCAGCGGGACCAGGATTTCCATGGCGCGGGGGCGCTTGGGATCGCGGCGGATGTAACCCATCTTCTCCAGCTGGCTCAGCTGATGCGTCACGCTGGAGAGGCTCGCCAGTCCCACGGTGTCGCCGATTTCGCGCATCGACGGCGGGTAGCCGTTGGTGCTTACCGACGCCTGGATGGTTTCGAGGATCTTCTTCTGCCGCGGGGTCAGCGCCCGGGGGCGCGAAGAATCAGCCGCAGCAGCGGCAGCCGGGCTGCCATCGGAGTTAGTCCTACGGGGCACTTCGGCTTCCCTTCGAGCGTTCCGGGCTAACCGGATTGGCGGCAATGTCAGTGGCGGGTGTTTCTCTTTACTCCGAACGGAACTGCCGGACTGGACACAAACACCCGCGGGCGGATGCAACTGTCCTGACCGGCAGCCAAACCGAAGGTTTCCTGCCGATACCCACGCTAGGGGAGCGGCAGGTCATTTTCAAACATTTGTTCGAGTGAGTCTCGACATCGTTCGTAGATAGATGCTAGAAAAGGAAACAGCAGGAATCGAATACATGTTCGATTCACGTACGCCAACTGTTCGAATCCAGTTTCGAAGCCGCGAGAATGCCGGCCGGGGGAACGGACTCGAGCCGGAAAGGTTTTGCCATGTCAGTTCAGTTCGCGGCACCCCGTGCTTCCCTGGGCCACATCCGCTCCGCCCGCTCCACCCCCGCGTCCTCCAACGCTGTCCGTCACCAGGATTCCACCAGGACTGCAGCGCCGCGCCGCGCAGCTGACTCCGGTCCGCTGCGGCTCACCCGCCGCGGCCGGCTCCTGCTCATCGGTGCTCCCGTCCTGCTGGGTGGGGCCGCGCTGCTCACCTTTATTGGCTTCTTCACCGCGCCTGCCCTGGCAGCGAGCGGCAGCGGGGAACTGACCCGGACCCAGCAGGTCAGCGTCAGCACCGGGGACAGCCTGTGGAGCCTCGCCACGGAATACGCTCCCGAACGGGACCCCCGGGCAGTGGTGGCAGACATCATGGAACTGAATAACCTCTCCGACGCGGTGGTTCCGGCCGGCGTGCAGCTCTACATCCCCGTCGCCGGCTAGTTTTCGGGGACAATACCGGCCGTCACGTTACTGCGGATTCTGCAGCCCGCCGGGCAGCGCCTTAAGCTGTACGGGTGACTGAACAGCTGGAAAAACTGAACCGACTTCCCCTGCGCGACGACCTGAGGGGCCAGACCCCCTACGGTGCGCCGCAGCTGGAAGTGCCGATCCTGCTGAACGTCAACGAGAACACCCACGGGCTGCCGCAGGAGGTCGCTGAGGCTATTGCGGACTCGGTACGCGACGCCGTAGCCGGGCTCAACCGCTACCCCGACCGGGAGTTCACCGAACTGCGCAAACGCCTCGCCGCCTATCTTGGCCACGGCCTGGCGATCGAAAACATCTGGGCAGGCAACGGGTCCAACGAAGTCCTCCAGCACATTCTGCAGGCATTCGGCGGGCCGGGCCGGACAGCAATGAGCTTTCCGCCCACCTACTCCATGTATCCGCTGCTTTCCAGCGGAACCGGCACCGCCTACCTGACCGGCGTCCGGGCAGTAGATTTCACCCTCAGCCCTGAATCAGCGGCAGAGCAGGTGCGGGTAGCCAAGCCGAACATTGTCTTCCTCTGCACCCCGAACAACCCCACGGGCACGGCCCTGGGCCTCGATGTGGTGGAAGCCGTCTATGAGGCAGGGAAGGCCAGCAATGCGATTGTCATCGTTGACGAGGCCTACGCCGAGTTCTCGCATGCCGGAACGCCCAGTGCCCTGCAGCTCCTGCCGGGCCGGGAACGACTGATCGTCTCCCGGACCATGAGCAAGGCGTTCGCGCTGGCAGGTGCACGCCTTGGCTACATGGCCGCGGCGCCGGAAGTTACCGATGCGCTCCGGCTGGTCCGCCTCCCGTACCACCTGTCCGCAGTCACCCAGGCAACAGCCAACGCTGCGCTGGCCCACGCCGGCTCGTTGCTTGCCAACGTTGAAGACATCAAGGGCCAGCGTGACCGGATCGTCGCAGAGCTGACCGAAATGGGCCTGCAGCCGGCGGAGTCGGATGCCAACTTCGTGCTCTTCGGCGGACTGGAGAACCCCCGGAAGGTCTGGCAGGGACTGCTCGACGCCGGTGTCCTCATCCGCGACGTAGGCATCCCCGGACACCTGCGCGTCACTGCCGGCACCGAAGCGGAAACCACTGCCTTCCTCTCCGCCCTGCGCAGCCTGCTCTCTGCGTAGCACCATGACGGCCCGGGCCAGGTGCGGCGTGAGTTCCCGGCGCCGCAAACACTAGACTGGTAACCAGACCGACTTCTTCCTAAGGAACCTTTATGACCGTGGAGACCGCCACCGGCCGCACGGCCCGCCTCGAGCGGACCACCAGCGAATCATCCGTGCTTGTAGAACTGGATCTGGACGGCACCGGCCGTTCGGATATCAGCACCTCGGTGCCGTTCTACGACCACATGCTGACGGCACTCTCGAAGCACTCCCTGATTGACCTGACCGTCAAGGCCACCGGGGACACCCACATCGACGCCCACCACACCGTGGAGGACGTCGCGATCAGCATCGGTGAGGCGCTGAAAACCGCGCTGGGCAACAAGGCCGGCATCCGCCGGTTCGGCGAAGCTACCGTGCCGCTGGATGAAGCCCTTGCCAACGCCGTCGTGGACATTTCCGGACGCCCCTACCTGGTGCACTCCGGTGAACCGGCCGGCCAGGAATACCACCTGATCGGCGGGCACTTCACTGGCTCCCTGACCCGCCACGTTTTCGAAGCGATCACGCTGCACGCCCAGATCTGCCTGCACATGAACGTGCTGGGCGGGCGCGATCCGCACCACATCGTCGAGGCACAGTTCAAGGCGTTTGCCCGTGCCCTCCGCGCCGCCGTCGAACCCGATCCCCGCGTCGAGGGCATCCCCTCCACGAAGGGCGCGCTGTGAGCCGCAACGTCACCGTCCTGGACTATGGCTCCGGGAACATCCACTCGGCCGTCCGGGCACTGGAGCGGGCAGGCGCCAGCGTCACGCTCAGTTCCAAGTCTGCTGACGTGCTCGAGGCCGACGGACTGGTCGTCCCGGGAGTCGGTGCCTTCGCAGCGGTGATGAAGGGACTCAGGGACGTAGACGCCCTGCGGATGATCGGACGCCGCGTCGCCGGCGGCCGGCCCGTGCTGGGCATTTGCGTTGGCCTGCAGGTCCTCTTTGATGAGGGAGTCGAGCACGGTGTGCGGACTCAGGGCATGGGCGAGTGGCCGGGCGTCGTGGAGCGCCTGGCAGCAGACGTCGTTCCGCACATGGGATGGAACACTGTCCAGGCTCCCGAAGGGTCCCGCCTGTTCGCCGGCATAGAGGATGAGCGGTTCTACTTTGTACACAGCTACGGCGTGCAGAAATGGGACTTCGACGTCACCCAGCCGGCCATGCAGCCGCCGCTGGTGACCTGGTCCAACCATGGCGGACCTTTTGTCGCCGCAGTGGAGAACGGTCCGCTCAGCGCCACTCAGTTCCACCCGGAAAAATCCGGTGACGCCGGCGCTGCCCTCCTCGAAAACTGGTTGAAGGGTCTGGGCTAAAGCCATGTGGAGTGTTGTTCTTATGGGCCTGGCCGGTCTGCTCATCGGCGGAGCCATCTCCTTCCGCCGGCAGGGCCTGCCGCGTTTCGTCACCATCAGTTTTTGGGTGCTCGCAGGAATGTCCCTGCTCGGCGCCTATGTCCTTACCCTCGGCCTCTGAGCCGGTACGTCACCGAAAGCAGGACCATGTCCCTCACAGAAACGCCCATCCTCGAACTGCTCCCCGCCGTGGACGTTGCCGACGGCCAGGCCGTCCGCCTGGTCCAGGGCGAGGCAGGTTCGGAGACCAGCTACGGCGACCCGCTGGACGCCGCCATGGCATGGCAGAACGACGGCGCGGAGTGGGTGCACCTGGTGGACCTGGACGCAGCCTTCGGCCGCGGCAGCAACCTGCCCCTGCTCAAGCGTGTTGTCGAAGCACTGGACATCAAGGTGGAGCTCTCCGGCGGCATCCGTGACGACGAGTCGCTGGACAAGGCCCTGGAGCTCGGTGCCCGCCGCGTCAACCTCGGCACCGCGGCCCTTGAAAATCCGGAGTGGACCGCCAGCGCCATTGCCCGCTACGGAGACGCGATCGCCGTCGGGCTTGATGTCCGCGGCACCACCCTGGCAGCCCGCGGCTGGACCAAGGAAGGCGGCGATCTCTGGGAGGTCCTGGCCCGCCTCGAAGATGCCGGCTGCCCCCGCTACGTAGTCACCGACGTCACGAAGGACGGCACCCTGCGCGGGCCGAACGTGGACCTGCTCCGCGACGTGCTCGCCCGGACCGACCGCCCGGTTGTTGCCTCCGGCGGCATCTCCAGCCTCGACGACCTGGCTGCCCTGCGTGAACTCGTGCCGCTGGGCCTGGAGGGAACGATCGTGGGCAAGGCGCTGTATGCCGGTGCCTTCACGCTTCCCCAGGCGTTCGACGTCGCGGGCCACCCGGAACGCTAGAAGCCATGGCCAAGCGCGAACTGCCCGGGCATATTGCGGCCGCCCTGGCTGCGGCCGGGGGACCGGCGGATTCAGCCGGTGTCCCCTGGGCCGGCCGAAGCCTCGAGGGCGAAGGCAACCCGCTGCACCGGTTCGACAAGGACGACGGCCAGCCCGACGCCGGCTACACCAGTGCTGTAGCGGCTCTCACGGCAGGAACCGGTTCGGAAGCCGACGTGGTCAGGTCGCTGGCCACGGCGCGGGTGTATGTGGCGATTATCGCGACGCTGGGGGAGGACGCCGAGTCCGCACACGGGCTGGCGGCGGACAAGGAAGCCGACCTTGCCCTTGTGACCCTTACCGCACCGGACGGACGCAAGGCACTGCCGGTTTTTTCCTCCGTTGATGCGCTGGCTCACTGGCACCCCGAGGCACGCCCGGTGGCGGTCTATGCGCCCCGGGCAGCGCTTTCGGCTGTCTCCGAGGAAGCCCAGCTGCTGGTGATTGATCCGGGCGGCGACATCACCTTCGTGGTGCGCCGGCCGGCCATGTGGGCACTGGCGCAGCAGCGCGAATGGGTGCCGTCCTATGAGGACGGGTCCCTGGCCGGAATAGTGTCCGATGCAGCGGCGCAGGAGTCGGCGGTACGCCAGGTCCGGCTCAGTGCCGGCACCGGCGTAACCTCCCGTACCGCAGGAGGTACGCTGGTTTCCGGCGGCGGCGCCGGGCCGGAACTGAGGATCACCCTCCAGTTGGCCCCAGGGCTTGACGCGGCTGGCGTCCAGTCCCTTGCAGCAGCCCTGCAGCAGCGCCTAGCCAGCCATCCAGAATTCGTTGAGCGCGTCGACTCCCTTGAAATGAAGATCACGCGCTGACCGGCCCAGGCGGGCCAGAAGAGAAGTGCAGTGAACTTTAGTGTTTACCGGGACCTGCTGGCCATTGTCCCGGTCCGCAGGGTGCTCCTTGTTGGTATGCTCGCCCGCTTCCCGCACGCAGCAGCGGGTGTGCTGCTGACCCTCCATGTGGTGCTGACCCTGGAGAAGGGCTACGCCGCAGCAGGTGCCGTGGCCGCACTTGTGACAATCGGCATTGCTGTTGGCGCACCGTGGCGCGGACGCCGCGTGGACAACGTTGGCTTGCGCAAGGCCCTGATTCCCTCCGTGATTTCCGAAGCTGTCATCTGGTCGGTTGCGCCGCACGTGAGCTACGAATGGCTGCTTGTCCTGGCGCTGATCGGCGGCCTGTTTACGCTGCCCGTCTTCAGCGTGGTCCGCCAGTCGCTCGGCGTTCTCGCCAAAGGAGACAAGCGGCGGACGGCGTTCACCCTGGACTCGATCGCCACGGAAGTCGTGTATATGGGCGGTCCCGCCGTTGGTGCCGTCCTGGCGACCTCCGTCTCCACCGCCGTCGGCCTTACCCTGGTGGGAATCTGTACGGCAGGCGCCGGCTTGTTCCTTATGTGGTTCAACCCGCCCACCCGTTCCGAGACGCTGGAGCTGCCGGACCACGACGTCGAAGCGGCCGCTGCCGCAGTGGTCAGTTCGGCCCCGGCGCACCTAAGCGAGCCGGCTGCCGAACTTACCCAGGCGGCCGGTGCAGCCGCTGAGGAAGAGGATCCAAACCTGCGCCGAGGCCTGCTGGCCCGGGTCGCCGCCGGCTTCTCCTGGATGACCCTCAGCGTTGCAGTGGTGTTCGCGGTAGCCGCCGGTGCCGGCCTGCTGCTGGCGGGCAGCGACGTCGGCATCGTGGCATCGGTGGAAGCCTCCGGAAATCCCGGACAGCTGGGGATCGTCTTCGCCGTGTGGTGCTTCGCCTCGCTGATTGGAGGCCTCGTTTACGGAGCGATGAAGCGGCGTATTTCGCCGATGCTCCTGCTGCTGGCCATGGCAGTGCTGACCCTGCCCATGTCCCTGGCCACGGATACGATCAGCCTTGCCCTGCTCTCAATTCCCGGCGGCCTGCTGTGTGCACCGGTGCTGTCCGCGGCCTCGGAACGCGTGGCTGACCTGGTCCCGGAGGAGCGCCGCGGAGAAGCCATGGGCTGGTACGGCTCGGCCCTCACCACGGGCACCGCGATTGGTGCGCCGCTGGTGGGTATGGCGATCGACTTTGTGGGCCCGTGGGCCGGATTCGCCTTCGCGGGCACGGCCGCTGCCCTCCTGGTACTGATTACCCTTGGGACCCGTGCCGTGGTGAACTCGCGGCGCGTCCGCGTCTAGCTGCCGCAGACACAAAAGAGCCCGAAGAGCATGCTCTTCGGGCTCTTTGGGTATCTGAATCAGTTGACGGGGCCGGTGAACTTCTCGCCCGGTCCCTGGCCCGGGGCGTCCGGAACCATGGAAGCCTCACGGAAGGCCAGCTGCAGGGAGCGCAGGCCGTCGCGCAACGGACCGGCGTGCTGGCTGCCGATCTCCGGTGCGGCAGCGGTGACGAACCCTGCGAGTGCGGTGATCAGCTTGCGGGCCTCGTCCAGGTCCTTCAGGTCTTCAGCGTCGGCGCCTTCGGCCAGCCCGCACTTAACGGCAGCTGCGCTCATCAGGTGGACGGCTGCGGTGGTGATAACTTCCACGGCGGGCACCTCGGCGATGTCACGGACCTGCGCGGAGACGGGTGCCTCTGCGTGGCTGTGTGCTTCTTCGGTGGTTCCGGGGAAGGAATGGCGGGCAGAATCGCCAGCCGGATTGCTCTGTGGGGTACTCATACTGGTAAGCTTGTCACAGACCGACCGGTAGACGTTATTTACGGCAGCTCGCGGCAGCTGGGGAAACTCAGCAAAGTGGGCTGCTTTTGTAAGTAACAGGACCGGTATGCAAGCGGAGACTCTCCCACCCGCGTCAGCCTGATTAATCCAGCCTAACGGCAGGATCAGAGTTGCCGGGTTCTGGTCGGCCCTTCCAGGGCAGCACCTTCGGGTGGCTGCGAAGGAAAGTGCGCAGCGAAAGCCGTGCCGGCCGATCCCCGAGGCCTCCGATTGCGCGTGCAATTGGGGGCCTTCTTCAGTTGCAGGCGGTAGCCGTTTTGAGTCAAACAGGAGCTGCAACATTAGCGAGCCAAGAATCAATGATCGGATCCGTGTCCCTGAGGTGCGGTTGGTAGGACCTGCCGGGGAACAGGTAGGTGTGGTCCGGATCGAGGACGCCCTGCGACTGGCTGCGGAGTCCGACCTGGATCTTGTTGAGGTAGCACCGCAGGCGAAGCCCCCGGTGTGCAAACTAATGGACTTCGGCAAGTACAAGTACGAAGCCGCAGTCAAGGCACGTGAGGCACGCAAGAACCAGACCAACACGGTCCTCAAGGAAATCCGTTTCCGCCTCAAGATCGACACCCACGACTACGAGACCAAGCGCGGGCACGCCCTCCGCTTCCTCGGCGCGGGTGACAAGGTCAAGGCCATGATCCAGTTCCGCGGACGTGAGCAGCAGCGCCCTGAAATGGGCATCCGCCTGCTGCAGAAGTTCGCCGAAGACGTCGCCGAGGTCGGTGTGGTTGAATCCAGCCCCCGCATCGACGGCCGGAACATGGTCATGGTGATCGGCCCCCTGAAGAACAAGGCAGAAGCCAAGGCTGAAGCCCGCCGCGCCTCACAGCGCGCCGAGGCAAAGGCCGCCAACGAAGCCGCCAAGAAGGGCGAAGCCCCGGCACGGGTTGATACCAGTGCCGAAAAGGCCCCGATGACGCAGAGCCTGGCAGACCTCCTGCCGGACGGCCTGCGTCTTGGCTCCTCCGCAGCAGAGGCCGACAAGGCCCGTGCTGAGAAGGAAAAGGCCGAGAAGGAAAAGGCAGCCCAGGCAGCCAAGGCTGCAGCAGACAAGTCTGCCGCAGATGCCCGCCGTGCGGAGGAAGCAGCCAAGGCTGCAGCCGCCAAGCCGGCACAGGCTGCCAAGCCGGCAGCAGCAGCTCCTGCTGCAGCCAAGCCGGCTGAAGCGCCGAAGCCGATGGCAGTGCCCAAGCCGACGGCCGTCAAGCCGTCCGCGCCGAAGCCTGCTGCCCGGCCGAAGCCGGCCGCCGCGCCCAAGCCTGCTGGCAAGGCACCCTCACAGGGAGCCTCCGGCCAGAAGAAGCCTGGTACTGCGGAGTAAGCCACCGCGCAAACCGCTAAGAACGCCCAGGCGTCCCTAGGAAACCCTGGCACCCGTTACAGGTGCCCATATCCCCGCGGGTTCGTACCGCGGAAACTATAAGGAGATCGGTTCCCATGCCGAAGATGAAGACCCACAGTGGCGCCAAGAAGCGCTTCAAGCTGACCGGCACCGGCAAGCTCAAGCGCCAGCAGGCCAACCGCCGCCACTACCTGGAGCACAAGTCCTCCCGCCTGACCCGCCGTCTCGCCGGTGACAAGATCGTCACCCCGGGCGAGGCCAAGGTCATCAAGAAGATGCTCGGCAAGTAACCATCTTTTTCGGGCGGTCCGGCATAGGGACTGCTCCACCAATCAACTAACTTTCCCGCGGCCCAGGACGGGCCGCAGCACCGGTAGTGTGCGCGGGACTATTTCTAAGGAGTACGCACGTGGCACGTGTGAAGCGGGCGATTAACGCCCATAAGAAGCGTCGGGTAATCCTCGAGCGCGCAAAGGGCTACCGCGGACAGCGTTCGCGCCTGGTCCGCAAGGCCAAAGAGCAGCTGCTGCACTCGTATGTGTACAGCTACGGCGACCGCCGCAAGCGCAAGGGTGACTTCCGCCGCCTGTGGATCCAGCGCATCAACGCTGCTTCCCGCGCCAACGGCCTCACCTACAACCGCCTGATCCAGGGCCTGAAGGCTGCTGAGATCGAGGTTGACCGCCGTATGCTCGCCGAGCTGGCCGTGAACGACGCCAACGCGTTCGCCACCCTGGTTCAGGTTGCCAAGGATGCCCTGCCGTCCGACACCTCCGCTCCGGCTGCCGCTGCAGCTCCGGTTGCGAAGAAGCCTGCTGCCAAGGCTGCTGCAAAGAGCGCTCCGGCTGCGACTGCCACTGTTGTTGACGGCGGCTTCAAGGCCTCCGAAGGCGAAGCTCCTGAGGGCTACGTCATCAAGGGTGCCGCAACCGGCAAGTACCACGTTCCGGGTTCCACCTGGTACGAGCAGACCGAAGCTGAGTACTGGTTCAACTCCGTGGAAGCAGCCAAGGCTGCCGGCCTGGAGCCTGCTGGCGGCGAAAACCGCCAGAAGTTCCAGGGCTAATTTCGGTACCTGCTGAATATGTTTGACGCCGGACGCTCCCCAGCGCCGCTGATGTCCAATCCCCGAGCTGATCGGGTGAAGGAAGCAGCGAAGCTGGCGGGGCGTCCGGCGCGTTTAAAGACCGGCCGTTTCCTGGCCGAAGGTCCGCAGGCCGTCCGTGAGGCGCTCGTTGCCCACCGCGACGCGCTGGCAGCAGGCCGTCCCGGCGTCGTCGTCGAGGCCTACGCGACCCAGGCGTGTCTCGAGCGTCTCCCGGAGCTTGAAGAACTCGCTGAGGGCGCGGCACTGCGCCTGGCCACGGATGAAGTGCTGGCGGCCATGGCGGATACGGTCTCACCGCAGGGAATTGTGGCCGTCTGCCGCATCCCGTCGCCTACCCTGCAGGATGTCCTTGGCACCCGGCCGAAGCTGCTGGCGGTTATGTGCGAGGTGCGTGATCCGGGCAACGCGGGGACCATCCTGCGTGCCGCAGACTCTGCCGGAGCGGATGCCGTTGTGCTGACTGCCTCCAGCGTGGATATCTACAACCCCAAAGCCGTGCGCTCCACCGTAGGCTCCCTGTTCCATTTGCCGGTTGTCACCGGCGTCGAGTTCGAGGAACTGGCTGAAGCCGTGAAGGAAGCCGGGATTACCGTTCTTGCTGCCGACGGCTATGGCAGCGAGGACCTCGACGCGCTGCAGGACGCCTCTGCGCTGCGTCGCCTGGCGCCGGAGGCCGCGGACCCTGCGGCTGCCGGACCCCGCCTCGAAAACCCGACAGCCTGGCTGTTCGGCAACGAAGCCCAGGGACTCTCCGATACTGAACTCTCGTCCGCTGATTTCCGTGTGGCGGTCCCCGTCTACGGGCAGGCCGAAAGCCTCAACGTGGGCACGGCAGCCACCGTCTGCCTTTACGCCTCAGCCCGGGCCCAGAACCGCTGACACGAACCTGCAGGCACCCGCGGCCAGCACGGGCGGAGCCCGCTAGTGCGACGTAGACGGTGCGGGCTCAGCAGGCTCATCCTGGAGCGGTGCGGTCACCGAACGGCGACGGTCCAGGGCCCCGCTGAGCAGCGCCACTCCGAGTCCCAGCAGGGCCAGAACGGCCCCAACGATTGCAGGGGAGCGGAAGCCCCAGCCCCAGGCGATAACCAGGCCGCCGGCCATGGCGCCCAGCGCGTTGGCCATGTTCAGGGCGGCGTGATTCAGTGACGACGCCAGCGATGCCGCTCCGGGCGAAACGTCCAGAAGCCGGGTCTGCAGGGCCGGTGTCAGTGCGGAACCAATAGCGCCCACCAGGAAGACCAGCACGATCGCTCCTGCCTTGTACTGCACACCCCAGGCGTACAAGGCCAGGATCAGGACGGTGCCGGCCAGGACGGCGTAGATGCTGCCCATCACGGAGCGGTCGGCGATCCGGCCGCCCACAATGTTGCCCACTACCTGGCCCACACCGTAAAGCCCAACGATTAGCGGCAGCACTCCCATGGAGAAACCCGCAACTTCGGTCATGGTGGGGGAGATGTAGGTGTAGACCGCGAAGAATCCGCCGAAACCGACGGTGCCCACAAGGAGGGCCAGCCACATCTGCATGCGGCGCAGGGCGCTCAGCTCACGTTTGATGCTGGCATCCGGGTGCGCGGCCTGGAACGGCACGAACCATGCCACCAGAGCGACAGTCAGCAGGGCAATGGCGCCCACCAGGACGAACATCCAGCGCCAGCCGGCCAGTTGTCCCAGCCAGGTGGCGAAGGGCACTCCGATCACGTTGGCGATGCTCAGCCCGAGCATGACCATCGAGATTGCCCAGCCGCGTTTTGTGGGTGCCACCAGGGAGGCCGCGATGACGGCCGCGACGCCGAAGAAGGCACCGTGCGGCAGCCCCGAGAGGAACCGGGTGACCAGCAGCCACCCGTAGTCCGGGGCAATGAAGGAAGAGAGATTGGCTACGGCGAAGAATGCCATCAGTCCCAGGGCCAGCCACTTGCGGGGCATCTTGGCACCGGCGGCTGCAAGAAGAGGCGCACCAACAACGACGCCGAGGGCGTAAGCGGAGATGACGTGCCCGCCTTCGGGGACGGAGACACCCAGTTCGGCGACCATCTCCTGGAGCAGTCCCATAATGGCGAACTCGGTGGTGCCGATGGCAAAGCCGCCGGCGGCAAGGGCGGTGATGGCCAGGGAAACGTTGCGGGTTTTGGGCGTCGCTACGCGCAGGGAAGGCATAAGTGCGGGGGGGCTTTCAGATCAGCGGTTGCCGCGGAGCCGTGAAAAGGCACGGTCGCGTTTGGCGGGCCCGTGGCCAGGGCGAAGACTGAACGCTGCCGTGGACCGGGGGCCAAACGGCCACGATGCCGTTCCTTCCAATTCTAGGACAGCGGGCACCGTAGACTCGATCTGTGTCGAATTCAGAACTGAAGCAGGTAGTCGGAGCCGCCATCGTCGATGATCTGGCGCAGCCACGGAGCCTGCTGGCCGCCCGCCGGACCGCGCCCGAAGCCTATGCCGGGATGTGGGAGTTTCCCGGGGGCAAGGTTGAGCCGGGGGAGTCCTGCGAAGCTGCCCTGCACCGTGAGCTCACCGAAGAACTGGGCATTGAGGTGGTTCTGGGCGCCGAGGTAGCCGGACCGCTGCACCAGGGCTGGCCCCTGAACGCCAAAGCCGCGATGCGGGTATGGCTGGTTGAGGTTTCCGCCGGAAAGCCTGAGCCGCTCGAGGACCATGATGAGCTGCGCTGGGTCCGCCTTGATTCCCCGGAACTGGCGCACCTGGCCTGGATTCCCGCTGACCTTCCCATCGTTTCCGCGGTGCTCCGGGCGGCCGGAGTAGAGAACCCTTCCCTGTAGCTGAGGCGTCCGGCGGGAACCGCCTGCGTCATCCTGCCAGGACGCTGTCCATTTGCGCCATGGCCGATGCCGCGCCTTCCACGGCACCCATGCTGATCTGTTCCTCCATCTGGTTCCGGTCCGCAAAGGACGTCACCATCTCCATCACGGTGCCTGCGCCGCTGCCGGAGAACGTGACCGAGGCCGTGGAAACCGGCATGTCCAGCCGCCGCGTTCCGTCTTTGTCCGCAAAACCGTCCCGGAACTGCAGATGTGTCACCGGGTCTACAGACGTCATGTCCCACCAGCCGTGATATGTCTCGCCGTCGGGGCCTGTCATGAAATACGTGACTGCTCCGCCCGGAAAGAAATCGTGCTGCTGGACCGTGGCGGGGTGGGTTGGCGGACCCCACCAGCGTTCGAGCTTCCGGGGATCCGCCCACAGCTCCCAGACCTGTTCAGGCGAGGCGTCAAAGTCTGCCAGTGCAGTGATGGTCAGCGCGTCATAGTCCTTGTCGATGCTTCTCAGGCTCATGATGGTTCGTCCCTTCAGGGTTTTTCCTGGCGCCGGAGTGCTGTGCCAGCAGTTCCGACATCCGGTTCAGCCGTCCTTCCCAGGCTTCTGCCAGCGCATCCAGTGCCAGGCGGGCCTGCTCAACGGCATCCGGCGTGGTGCACACGAGCTGTTCCCGCCCGCGGCGCTCCTTGGTGACCAGGCCCGCCGCCTCAAGGACCGCAACGTGTTTCTGCACTGCCGCGAAACTCATGGGGTAGGCCTCGGCCAGCCGGGAAACCGACAACTCCCCGGCTACAGCACGCCGCAGTATGTCGCGGCGGGTGCTGTCGGCCAAAGCGTGGAACAGTCGGTCCACGGCTTCTTCAGGCAACGTATCTACAACCATTTGGTTGTAACTTAGGACTCGCCGCGGCACCGGGTCAAGACCTCCGGAGAAATTAGAAGAGAGTGCCGGCTGCCACGGGCAGGCCCGCCGCAGTTTTCGGGGCTGGCCGGGCTGCACCCCGTGTGGCGAGGAACTGGTTCTTGCCGGCGAACCCGTGACGCTTTTTGAAATGGGTGATTCGTCCCGCGAGCCACTGGCGGTATTCCTTCGATGCGTACGTGCCGCCGTCGTACAGCTGGTCGTAGCGTGCCGAAAGCTGGGGATAGTCGCGCGCGAGCCATTCCCTGTACCATTCGCGCGCTCCCGGGCGAAGGTGCAGGGCGCCGGCCGTGACCGACGTGGCGCCGGCGTCCGCCAGTGCGGAAAAGAGTGCGTCCAGCGACTCGTCCCCGTCGGTCAGCCACGGCAGGATCGGCATGGCCATCACATTGCAGTCCATGCCGGCATCCCGGATGCGCCGGATCAGGTCCAGCCGCGCTTTGGGTGACGGGGTTCCGGGCTCTACCTGGTGGGCCAGGTCCGGATCCAGCAGGGCGAGGGAGATTCCCATGCTGATGCTGGTCTGTTGTGCCGCCTCCGCCAGGAGCGGCAGATCGCGGGCGAGGAGGGTTCCCTTGGTCAAGATGGAGAAGGGAGTTCCGCTGTCCGCCAGCGCCCGGATGATGTCCGGCATGAGCTTGTAGCGGCCCTCGGCCCGCTGGTACGGATCGGTGTTGGTGCCCATGGCCACGTGTTCGTACTGCCAGGACGGCTTGGCGAGTTCCTTCCGCAGAACCTCGCCGGCGTTGGTTTTGACTACGAGCTGGCTGTCAAAGTCGGCACCGGTATCCAGGTCCAGGTAGCTGTGTGTCTTCCGGGCGAAGCAGTAAACGCAGGCGTGGCTGCAGCCCCGGTAGGGATTCACCGTCCAGCCGAACGGCATGGAGGAAGTCTTCGGAACCTTGTTCAGGACGGATTTCGCGAGGACCTCGTGAAAAGTCACGCCCGCGAATCCCGGTGTCTGTACTGACCGGACCAGCCCCTGCAGGGGGAGCAGCGCGTCAGCGGACGGCGCTGCTTTTGGTTCCTGTTCCTGCCATCTCATGCGACCAATTAGAACATACGTTCGAATTATGGCCTACCCCTCACCCTCATCGAGATAGCAGAAACTGCACGTTAGGCACCCCTATTCGGGCACTTTCTGCCATCTCGATGAGGGGAAGAAGGAGGGGGCCGGTAGCCGCCGTCGGCCAGCCCGGCCAGGACTTCAAAAATGTTCGACGACGCCGGGTCCCCGGTCCGCAGCCGGGAGTAGCCCGCAGCAGCAAAGTAGAGCGGCAGGAACGCGAGTCCAAGCACGGCGTACTGGGAGCTGTGCCCGGCCTCGTGGCGCAGCAGCGTGGAGGCGGGCGCGGCGTCGAACGCCTGGGCAACGCGGGAACGGTAGAGGATCACGTTCCCGACGGTGAACGCCGCTGCGTGCGGAAGGCCCAGCTTCCAGCCCCCGGCCAGCAGCAGCCCGCCAGGGCCGCGATGCACCGGCACCCCGCCGATTCGGGCAACCAGGAGGCCGGCCGCCGTCGTGCCGTTGACCAGATTCAGTGCGCGGCGCATTGCCTGTCTACGGGACAAACACTGCCGGGCAAGGCTCATGCTGCCCATGGTAAGTGAGCGGACGGTCTTCACACTGCCCGGGCGGACGGCGTTAGTTGGTTAGACTGGTAGCCGCAGGCTGCGTACCTTTGCCTGCAGCATCCCTTTTGCTTTCACCCACATCAACACGGCCGGAAACAGGTAAGAACGGTACATGTCGAATTCCATACCGGGGACGGACTCCCCAGACAACGCGGCACCCAATCCGCTTGATGAGACAGCGATAGCCGCTGCCGTTGAATCAGCGCTCGCCGCGATCAGCTCCGCAGCCGACCTGGATGCCCTCAAGGACGTCCGCATCGCCGTGACCGGCGAGAAGTCCCCGCTGTCCCTGGCCAACCGCCAGATCGGATCGCTGCCCAAGGACCAGAAAGCCGCCGCCGGCAAGGTTGTTGGCCCGGCCCGCGGACGAATCAACCAGGCGCTCGCCGCCCGCACCGTTGAGCTTGAAGCTGAGCGTGATGCCCGGATCCTCGTCGAGGAAGCCGTAGACGTCACCGCAGCTCCGCGCCGCCGCCGCATGGGCGGACGCCACCCGCTCTCCACCCTGCAGGACCGCGTCAGCGACATCTTCGTGGGCATGGGCTGGGAAATCGCCGAGGGTCCCGAGGTTGAATCCGAATGGTTCAACTTCGACGCCCTGAACTTCAAGCCGGACCACCCTGCCCGCGAAATGCAGGACACCTTCTTTGTGGAGCCCCCCGAAGCGCACCTGGTGATGCGCACGCACACCTCCCCGGTGCAGGTCCGTTCAATGCTCGAGCGCGACCTGCCGATCTACGTGCTGTGTCCCGGCAAGGTGTTCCGCACCGATGAACTCGACGCCACGCACACCCCGGTGTTTCACCAGTTCGAGGGCCTCGCGATCGACAAGGGCCTCACCATGGCAGACCTGGTCGGCACCCTGGAGCACTTCACCCGTGTGCTCTTCGGCGACGAAGCCAAGGTACGGCTGCGCCCGAACTACTTCCCGTTCACCGAGCCCAGCGCCGAGCTGGACATCTGGCACCCCGGCGCCAAGGGCGGTCCGCGCTGGATCGAGTGGGGCGGCTGCGGCATGGTCAACCCCAACGTGCTGCGCGCCGCGGGAATCGACCCCGAGGTCTATTCAGGTTTTGCCTTTGGCATGGGCATTGAGCGTGCCCTCATGTTCCGCAACGAAGTATCCGACATGCGGGACATGATCGAAGGCGACGTACGTTTCAGCGAACACTTCGGGATGGAGATCTAAGTGAGAATCCCACTTTCCTGGCTGCGCGAGTACGCCCAGGTGCCGGCGGATGCAACCGCCGAAGACGTGATGGCAGAGCTGGTCAAGGTTGGCCTGGAGGAAGAGGACGTCCACCGTCCCACCGACGAACTGCAGGGCCCGATCGTGGTCGGCCAGGTGCTCTCCAAGGAGCCCGAGCCGCAGAAGAACGGCAAGACCATCAACTGGTGCTCCGTCCGGGTGGTGCCGGAGGGCGCTGAGCAGACGCTGACCGGTGACGGCATTGACCCGTCCGGCGTGCAGGGCATCGTCTGCGGCGCGCACAACTTCGAGGTGGGGGACAAGGTTGTTGTCACCCTGCCCGGCGCCGTGCTGCCCGGTGATTTCCGGATCAGCCCGCGCAAGACCTACGGCCACGTTTCCGCCGGCATGATCGCCTCCGTGCGTGAACTCGGCATCGGCGAAGACCACGACGGCATCCTGGTGCTCTCCACCCTGGGACTTGATCCCGAGGTCGGCACCGACGCGATGGAGCTGCTGGGCCTCTACGACCAGGCGGCGGAAATCAACGTCACCCCGGACCGCGGCTACGTCTTCTCCATCCGCGGCGCTGCCCGCGAGTACGCCCACGCCACCGGCACCAAGTTCACCGACCCCGCCGCCACGGTGGAGGTTCCGGAAGCCGACGGCGCCGGGTACCCGGTGCGCCTGGCCGACGAAGCCCCGATCTACGGCAAGGCCGGCTGCGACCGCTTCGTGGCCCGCACCGTCCGCGGCGTCGACCCGTCCCGCCCGACCCCTCCGTGGATGTCATCGCGCCTGCGCCTGGCTGGAATGCGCTCCATTTCGCTGGTGGTGGACATCTCCAACTACGTGATGCTCGAGCTCGGCCAGCCGCTGCACTTCTACGACCTGGACAAGCTCACGGGCGAGATCGTGGTCCGCCGCGCCAACCCGGGCGAGACCCTGAAGACCCTCGATGACAAGGTCCGCACGCTGGACCCCGAGGACCTGCTGATCACTGACGGCTCCGGTGCCATTGGCATCGCCGGCGTGATGGGCGGCAATGCCACCGAGGTCTCCGACGCCACACAGAACGTCCTGATTGAGGCCGCCCACTTCGAGGAAGTCTCGATTGGCCGTTCGCGCCGCCGCCACAAGCTCCCGTCCGAGGCGTCCAAGCGCTTCGAGCGCGGCGTTGACTGGTACGTCGCGGACATCGCTGCCCAGCGCGCCGTCGACCTCCTGGTGGAACTGGCCGGCGGCACCGCCGACGAATCCATCACCGACGCCGGAACCGCACCGGAAACCCGCAGCATCTTCCTGCCGGCGGACTTCCCGGCCAGGCTGATCGGCCTGGAGTTCACCGAGGACCAGATCACCGGCACGCTCACCGATTTGGGCGCAGACGTTGAAAAGGCCGACGGCGGCTTCCGGGTAGTTCCCCCGAGCTGGCGGACCGACCTGGAAACCTGTGAGGACCTCACCGAGGAAATCATCCGGCTGGTGGGCTACGACAAGATTCCCTCCACCCTTCCGGTTGCTCCTCCCGGCCGCGGCTTGACCCGCGTCCAGCAGCAGCGCCGCCGGCTGCAGCAGTCCCTCGCGGCGTCGGGCCTCACCGAAGTGCTGTCCTACCCCTTCGTCACCGAAGCGGACAACAACACCTTCGGCACCCCGGTGACCGGCGAAGAACGCCCGGCCGTGAAGCTTGCCAACCCGCTCTCCGCCGAGTTCGGCTACCTGCGCACCTCGGTGCTGCCGGGCCTGTTCGACGTCGCCAAGCGGAACCTCTCGCGCGGCTTCCGGGACCTGGCGCTCTTCGAATCCGCACTGGTGTTCCTTCCCGGTGAGCAGAACGGCACCGAGTCGATTCCGCCGCTGGGTGTCAAGCCCTCCGAAGAGGTCCTCGACGGCCTCTACAACGGAATCCCGGACCAGCCGCTGCATATCGGCGTGCTTTTCACCGGCCACGAATCACCCGCCAGCGCCGGCCACACCCCGCGTGCCTGGGACTGGGCCGACGCCGTCGACACCGCCCGGCTCATGGGCGACGTGCTCGGCGTCGAACTGGTGATCAGCCAGGGTGAACACCAGGCCTTCCACCCGGGACGCACCGCCAAGATCTCGCTGCGCAGCGGCGAAACCGTGGGCTACGCGGGCGAACTGCACCCGAAGCTGCTCGCGGCCCGGGACATGCCGGCCCGCACCGTGGCGCTGGAGCTCGACGCCGATGCACTGTTCGATGCTGCTCCGGACGTCATCGTGGCGAAGGAAATCTCCACATACCCGGCCACCACGCAGGATGTCGCGCTCATTGTGGGCGAAGACATCCCAGCAGAGTACGTGCTGGAAACCCTGCGTGAAGGTGCCGGCGACCTGCTGGAAGACATCGCGCTGTTCGACGTCTACACCGGCAAGGGCATCGAGCCGGGGCACAAGTCCCTCGCCTTTGCCCTGCGGTTCCGCGCCGATGACCGCACGCTGACCGCCGACGAGGCCTCCGAATCCCGGGCCGCCGCCGTCGCGCTGGCTGCCGAGCGTTTTGGTGCCGTGCAGCGGTAGTTCCACCTGAAAAAGCGCAGAGCCCCGCCGGAATCTTCCGGCGGGGCTCTGCGTTTTTTTGCTAGCTTGTAGGGGGTGAATACTCTTTCCCGCCCCGGCACCTGGTACCTCTTCGACTACGGCATGGTGATCTCTGCCGCGCCGCTCCCGGAAGACTGGGATGCGCTCCGGAACGCCACCGGCATGGATCTGCAGCCTGCGTCGAGTCCTTATTGGGCCACCCGGCTGGAGTACGACGGCGGTGAGCTAAGTCCCGCGGATTACTGGGCTTCGGTGCTCGGCCGGCGTGTGGACGAAGAGGAGCTGGCGCGGCTCGAAGAATTGGACGCCCGGCAGTGGTCCCGGCTCAATCCGCACACCCTGAAAGTGCTGGAGTTCCTGGCGGGGGAGGGCGCGCAGCTGGCGCTGCTCTCAAACATGCCGGCGGAGATGTCTTACCGGTACGAGTCGGAGTCGTCCTGGCCGGCGTTCTTTGCTGCCCGCTACTTCAGCGGCCGGCTGGGCATGGTCAAACCGGATGAGCGGATCTACCGGCACGTCCTTGACGGCCTGGGTGCAGCCCCCGAAGACGTGGTCTTCATTGACGACAATCCGGCGAATATCGAAGCTGCCAAGGCGTTGGGCATGCAAGTGGTGCTGCACACGGAGGGCACGGACCTGCGTCAGGAACTGGCTCTGCTCGCCGATCCGGCCTAGCCGCTCCTCGAAGTGCACCCGACGGCGAGCCACCAGGCCAGCGCTTCGTCGTCAGCGATGACGTTCATGGGTACGTTCATCCATCCTTCGCCCATCGGCCGGCCCACGCCCATGTAGGCGGGCTGTCCGCCTGCGCTCAGCAGTTTCCGGTACTGGGACGGGTCAACGCGCACCAGCAGGTCTCCGTCCCTGCCCGCCGAGACAGCCAGCTGCCCGTCCACCATAAAAGCCACGCCGCCGAACATTCGTTTCTCCCGGACGTCTGGGAGAGAGGACAGGTTATGCCGGATGCGCTGTGCCAGCGCGTCTCGTGCGGTGTCCGTCTCCATGGCAGGCAGCCTCTCCGTGCGGGGTGTCCTAGCGGGGCTAGCGGGGCAGCTTCCTGTCCGCTACCAGGAACTGGGCGCTTGCCCCAGATCCGACCAGCAAAAGCCCGGCTGCTATCCAACCGTGCCCCGGAATCAGGCTGACGTAAACAGCCATGGCCACGATAAATGCCATAAACGCGCAGGCAGCTGCCATGTGCCGGCGCGCGGGCTGAAGGGTACGAACCTTGTCCTGCCTGCTGGTGGCACGCCTGTCCCGGAGAACCAGGATTACCGTGTTCAGTCCGAAAACGATCAACACCAGCTGGGCGAACTGGGCGTCCGGCGGGAGACCGATGAGGTTGCCGCACAGAACACCCGCAACGGCGAGTGTGATGCTGCCGACGTCCAGCATCGTGACGCTGTCCCGGTCCTCAGCGCTCATCATGGGGCCAAGTCTCGCACATTCCAGCAGGGCTCGCGCTACGGGGCCTCCGGCGGGTCGATGCTGAAGAGTTCACCCGGTGTAGTCCGGAGCGCATCGCAGACAGCCGTCAGGGTGGTGAAGCGAATGGCCTTGGCCTTGTTCGTTTTGAGGATGGACAGGTTTGCCAAGGTTATGCCGGTGAGCCTGGAAAGTTCAGTCAGGGTCATTCCCCGCTGGAGCAGTACGCGGTCCAAATGGCACACGACCCTGTGTTCGCTGCCTGGCGCGGGATCGGATGGGGTCTGAGTCTCAGACAAGTCCGTCGTTCTCTTCCTGCAGTCTGCCGCCGGCTTTGAAAGCGCTGGAAAGCGCCAGTCCAACGACCCCGCTCGTGATAATGAAATACGGCCACCGGGGAGCGTCGGTGCTGATCACGGCGTAGTCTGCGCCGAGGGGGAAATCTCCGGTGCTGAAGTCGCTCGCTACCTCAAAGACGGCCCGGTTTGCCGTAGCGTCGAGCGTGCCGTACAGAAGCCCAGCTCCAATCAGGAGAAAGCTAAGGGCCAGTAGATTCTTCCGTGCCCGTGCTGTGAACGGCCGTCCGGCAGAGATTTCCCGCAGGACTCTCGCTATGAGGAACGCGGCCACCAGTGCCAGGACAATGTAAAGCAGCGCAGGGGTCGCACACAGCACGCGCAGCCACAGCGGAATATCCACCAGATAGCCAACTGCACCCTCACGGAGTTCCGCCTGATTGATTTGGGGGAGCATAACGAGCTGCACCCGCGGATCAGCACCCCCGAAGGCCAACGGAGTCCGGCCGGAGAGCGTAACGAATGACTCAACAGCACTCCCGAGTACTGCGAGCCCGGCAACGAGCCAAACCGAGATCACCGCCAACTGGACGGACTTCGGTTTTCTGGTGTGCGTCACGTTCGCCATCATTCCCCATATCGATTGTCAATAATATTGATAAACGATATGACGGGTTCGTGCGGATGGCAACACTGTCAACAGAATCGGGATCGCTCCGGTTTGTGCAGATCCCTCCGCCGCGAACCGGAGCGTTTGGGACAAAGCGGAGCGAAACCAAGAAAACGGCCAGCGGGGACGCTGACGAAGCCTGCCCACCAACAAAGGGTCGGCCGGCCTACGGAACCAGCAGCACCTTGCCGGTCGTCTTCCGGCCCTCAAGGTCCTCATGCGCACGGGCAGCGTCGGCCAGAGGATAGGTGGCACCAATCCGGACATCCAGGGTTCCGGCCTCCACCATTTCGAACAGCTCGCGCGCACGCCACTGCCGCTCCTCGGCGCTGAGCAGGTAATCCCTTATGGTCGGCCGGGTCAGGTAGAGCGAGCCCAGGGCGTTCAGCCGCTGGATGTCGAACGGAGGCACCTGGCCCGACGCTCCGCCGAACAGCACCATCATTCCGCGCGGACGAAGGCTGGCCAGGGAACCGTCGAACGTGGCCTCGCCGACGCCGTCGAACACCACGTCCACGCCGCGCCCGTCCGTCAGCTCGCGGACCCGGTCAGCGAAACCGTCGTAGCGCAGAACGTGGTCCGCGCCGGCCGCCGAGGCCAGCGCTTCCTTCTCGTCCGTGGAAACCGTGGTGATTACCGTGGCGCCCTTAGCCTTCAGGAGCTGGGTCAGCAGAAGGCCGACTCCGCCGGCACCGGCATGGGTCAGGACGGTTTCCCCGGACTGGACCGGATAGGTGGAGTTGCACAGGTAATGCGCCGTCATACCCTGCAGCGGAAGAGCGGCAGCCACTTCGCTGCTCACGTTGCGGGGCACGGGCAGTGCCTTGGAAGCATCCAGCAGCATGTATTCCGAATAGGCGCCGCCGCCTTCCGCCGTCGCCACCCTGTCTCCATCGCTGAAAGCGGCGACGTCCATACCCGTCTGGACCACGGTTCCCGCAGCCTCCGAACCGGGGATGAAGGGGTAGTTCATCTTGTAGACGCCGCTGCGCTGGTACGTGTCGATGAAGTTCACGCCGGCGGCAGCGACCTTCACCAGCAGTTCGTTGGGGCCGGGAACCGGAAGATCCACGTCTTCATAGCGCAGGATTTCGGGTCCGCCCGCTTTCGGGACGACAATGGCCTTATGCATGGAATGCCTCTTCCGATGGTTTGGCGGCTGTAACCGGGTTCACGACCTTCGAACCCATCGTAGGGCGGCAGCCGCCGGGAGGCACGGATCCAGGCCCGCCGGAGTCACATTGCATAATTATGAAGCCTCATGCATAAAACTGCTGTAGGGTGGATGCCATGACGATTTCCGTAGCTGTTTCAGGTGCCAGCGGCTATGCCGGCGGCGAGGTCCTGCGCCTGCTCGCCGGCCACCCCGGCGTCAAAATTGGAGCCATCACCGCCCACAGCAACGCCGGTTCCCGGCTTGGCGAACTCCAGCCGCACCTGCACGCCCTGGCTGACCGTGTGCTCGTGGACACCACGGTGGAAAACCTGGCCGGCCACGACGTCGTTTTCCTGGCCCTGCCGCACGGAGCCAGTGCAGAGATCGCCGCCCAGCTGTCCGAAGACACCCTGGTGATCGACGCCGGCGCTGACCACCGGCTTACCGATCCCGCAGCCTGGCAGAAGTTCTACGGCTCCCCGCACGCCGGGTCCTGGCCGTACGGCCTGCCCGAGCTGCCCGGCCACCGCGAAATGCTGCGCGGCGCACGCCGGATTGCCGTTCCCGGCTGCTACCCCACCTCCTCGCTGCTGGCGCTCACCCCCGGTTTCGCAGCAGGACTGCTGGAGCCCGACGACGTCGTTATCGTCGCTGCCTCCGGCACCTCCGGCGCGGGCAAGGCAGCGAAGCCGCACCTGCTCGGCTCCGAAGTGATGGGCGGCATGAGCCCTTACGGCGTAGGCGGCGGGCACCGGCATACCCCGGAAATCGAACAGGGCCTCTCCGCCGCAGCGGGGGAGCAGGTCTCCATTTCCTTCACCCCGACGCTGGCCCCCATGGCCCGCGGCATCCTCACCACCGCAACGGCGAAGGTCCGCCCCGGAATCGACGCGGCCGCTCTGCGGAACGCCTGGGAAAAGGCCTACGCCGACGAACCATTCGTCCGGGTACTGCCCGAAGGCCAGTGGCCGGCAACCAAGATGGTCGTTGGGTCCAACTACGCGGCACTGCAGCTCGCCTTCGATCCGCACGCAGGCCGAGTGATTGTCTCCGCCGTGATCGATAACCTCACCAAGGGCACTGCCGGCGGAGCCGTTCAATCCATGAATATCGCCCTGGGCCTCAATGAGGACACCGGGCTTACCTTGCAGGGAGTAGCACCGTAATGACCACCACCGCAGCAACCGGCATCACCGCGCCGGCCGGATTCCGTGCCGCAGGCGTCACCGCCGGACTCAAAGCTTCCGGCGGACGCGACGTCGCACTGGTGGTCAACGACGGTCCCGCCAAGGCAGCAGCCGCAGTGTTCACCCGCAACCGGGTGGCTGCAGCTCCCGTGCATTGGTCCCGCCAGGTGATGTCCGACGGCCGGGCCGACGCCGTGTTCCTGAACTCCGGCGGCGCCAACGCCTGCACCGGCCCGCAGGGTTTCCAGAACACCCACGCCACCGCCGAAAAAGTCGCCGACCTGCTCGGCATCTCCGCCGGCGATGTGCTGGTCTGCTCCACCGGCCTGATCGGCGAGCAGCTGCCCATGGACAAGATCCTCCCGGGTGCCGAAGCTGCCGCAGCGGCGCTGGATGCCGACGGCGGTGCCCTGGCAGCCGAAGCGATCATGACCACGGACTCCGTCTCCAAACAGGCAGTCTTTACCGGCAGCGGCTACAGCATCGGCGGCATGGCCAAGGGCGCCGGCATGCTGGCACCGGGCCTGGCCACCATGCTGGTGGTCCTGACCACGGACGCGGACCTCGACGCCGCTGCCCTGGATGCGGCCCTGCGCGCCGCCACCGCCGTCACCTTCGACCGCACCGACTCCGACGGCTGCATGTCCACTAACGACACCGTGATCCTCATGGCCTCCGGCGCATCCGGCACCACCCCGGACACTGATGAGTTCACCCGCGGACTCACCGAGGTGTGCCACTCCCTGGCCCAGCAACTCATCACCGACGCCGAAGGCGCCAGCCACGACATCGCGATCACTACGGTCCACGCGGCCACGGTGGCCGACGCCGAGAACGCCTCCCGCGCCGTCGCCCGTTCCAACCTCTTCAAGACCGCCATCTTCGGCAACGACCCGAACTGGGGCCGGGTGCTCTCAGCCGTCGGCACCACCGACGCCGCGTTCGAACCTGACCAGATCAACGTCACCATCAACGGCGTTCAGGTCTGCCGCAACGGAGGCATCGGGGAACCGCGCGACGGTGTGGACCTCACCGGACGGGCCGTCAGCGTTGAAATCGACCTCGCTGCCGGCACCGAGTCCGCGACCATCTGGACGAACGACCTGACCACGGACTACGTCCACGAAAACTCGGCGTACAGCAGCTAGGCGGGAAAAGAACAGCATGAGTACAGCCACCCAGCAGGACCAGGCAGCGGCACAGGACAAGGCCGCCACCCTGATTGAAGCCCTGCCCTGGATCCAGCGCTTCGCGGGCAGCACCATCGTGATCAAGTACGGCGGCAACGCCATGATCAACGACGAACTGCGCCAGGCCTTCGCCGAAGACATCGTCTTCCTCCACCACGTGGGCGTGCACCCCGTAGTGGTCCACGGCGGCGGGCCGCAGATCAGTGCTCTGCTGGACCGGCTCGGCATCGAATCCGAGTTCAAGGGCGGGCTGCGCGTCACCACCCCCGAAGCCATGGACGCCGTCCGCATGGTGCTCACCGGGCAGGTCGGCCGCGAACTGGTTGGCCTCGTGAACTCCCACGGCCCCTACGCCGTTGGCCTCTCCGGAGAAGACGGTGGACTCCTGCAGGCCGTCCGCACCGGAACCGTCATCGACGGGGAAGAAGTGGACCTGGGCCTGGTGGGCGAAGTCGTGGGCGTGAACCCCGGCGCCATCCTGGACCTCATCGAAGCCGGCCGCATCCCGGTCATCTCCACGGTCGCCCCGGAGATCGGCGCCGACGGCAGCCCCACGGGTCAGGTGCTCAACGTCAACGCCGACACCGCCGCCGCTGCCCTTGCCGTGGCACTGGGCGCCTGCCGCCTGGTGGTCCTGACCGACGTCGAAGGCCTCTACGCCAACTGGCCGGACAAATCCTCGCTGATTTCTGCCCTCACTGCCGGCGAACTGCGGGATATGCTGCCCACCCTTGAATCCGGCATGATCCCCAAGATGGAAGCCTGCCTGGCTGCCGTGGACGGGGGAGTGGACCGCGCCGCAGTCGTCGACGGGCGCATGGCCCACTCGATGCTGCTGGAAGTCTTCACCACCGCCGGCATCGGCACCCAGATCATTCCGGACGGAGCAGAAGCATGAGCAACCCCACTACTTCCGCTGTGCAGCCCTCCGCGTCCGCGGTGGTCGACCCTGCCGGTTCCGGCAGCGAATGGCTGGCACGCTACACCGATTCGCTGATGGGTGTCTTTGGCACCCCGCAGCGCGTGCTGGTCCGCGGCCACGGGTGCACGGTCTGGGACGCGGACGGCAAGGAATACCTGGACCTGCTCGGTGGAATCGCCGTGAACGCCCTGGGTCATGCCCATCCGTTCGTCACTTCCGTGATTGCCAGCCAGCTGAACACCCTGGGACACATCTCCAACTTCTTCACCAGTCCTACCCAGGTGGCGCTGGCCGAGAAGCTGCTGCAGCTCGCCCAGGCCCCGGCGGGATCCAAGGTCTTCTTCGCCAACTCCGGCACCGAAGCCATTGAGGCCGCTTTCAAGCTCGCCCGGCGCAACTCCACGCCGGAACGCACCCGGATCATCGCCATGGACCGTGCCTTCCACGGCCGGACCATGGGTGCCCTGGCGCTGACCGCCAAGCCCGCCTACCGTGAGCCTTTCGAACCGCTTCCCGCCGGCGTCGAGCACATCCCGTACGGGGACGTCGAGGCGCTGCGTGCCGCCGTGGACGAGACCGTTGCCGCAGTGTTCATCGAACCCATCCAGGGTGAAGCCGGTGTGCGGGTGCCGCCTGCCGGGTACCTGGAAGCAGCACGGCAGATCACGCGCGACGCCGGTGCGCTGCTGGTCTTCGACGAGGTCCAGACAGGCATCGGCCGCACCGGACGCTGGTTCGCCTCCGAAGGTGTGCTTCCAGATGCCATGACCGTGGCCAAGGGACTGGGCAGCGGCTTCCCAATCGGCGGGCTGATCGCCTTCGGGCCGGACGTTTCGTCCCTGCTGAGCCCCGGCCAGCACGGAACCACCTTCGGCGGAAACCCCGTGGCAACCGCTGCCGCACTGGCCACGCTCTCCGCAATTGAATCCGGAGACATCCTGGCGAACGTCCAGGCCACAGGGGAGTACCTGCGGAACGGATTGCGCGGCACCGCCGGCGTTACCGAAGTCCGCGGTGAGGGGCTGCTGATCGGCGTTGACCTGGAGCAGGAGATTGCTCCAGCAGTGGTCACGGCGGCCCTGGACTCCGGATTCATCATCAACGCCACTGGGCCTGCGACGCTTCGCCTGGCACCGCCGCTCATCCTGACCACTGACCAGGCGCAGAGTTTCCTGGACAAGCTCCCCGCCCTTCTGCAGGCCGCCGCGGCCACGATTGGACAGCCATGACCCGCCACTTCCTCGTTGATACCGATCTGACCCAGGCCGAACAGGCTGAGGTCCTGGACCTTGCGGACGCCCTGAAGAAGGACCGCTGGAAGTACCAGCCCTACGCCGGTGAGGGCTCCGGCCGGCAGACCGTCGCGGTCATCTTCGACAAGACCTCCACGCGCACCCGGGTCTCCTTCGCCGCCGGCATCTCCGATCTGGGCGGCGTCCCGCTGATCATTGGCGCGGGGGAGTCCCAGCTGGGCCACAAGGAATCCATCACGGATACGGCCAAGGTTATGGAACGCATGGTCTCAACCATCGTCTGGCGCACCTACGCCCAGTCCGGACTGGAAGAGATGGCCGCGAACTCCTCCGTTCCGGTCATCAACGCGCTCTCCGACGACTACCACCCCTGCCAGCTCCTGGCGGACCTGATGACCATCCGCGAGCACAAGGGCACCCTGGCCGGCCTGACCCTGACCTACCTGGGGGACTGCGCCAACAACATGGCCAACTCCTATCTGCTGGCCGGGGTCACCGCAGGCATGCACGTCCGGGTCGCCGGACCAGTTGGCTACCTGCCGGATCCGAAGATCGTCGACGCCGCGGCAGCCCGTGCCGAGGAAACCGGGGGATCGGTAACGATCACCACGGACGCCGCCGAAGCCCTTGCCGGAGCCGACGTCGTCGCCACTGACACCTGGGTCTCAATGGGCCAGGAAGACGAGAAAGCTGCCCGGCAGGAGCTGTTCCGGAACTACGCCGTGGACTCCGCAGCCATGGCACAGGCCGCGGAAGACGCCGTCGTACTCCACTGTCTGCCCGCCTACCGCGGCTACGAGATTTCCGCCGACGTGATCGACGGCCCGCAGTCCGTGGTCTGGGATGAGGCCGAGAACCGGCTGCACGCCCAGAAGGCACTGATGGTCTGGCTGATGGCGAGGTCCGGCCTCACCGGGAGCCCGGAGGAAGCGGTATGACCATGCCCACCACCAAGACAGCCCGGCAGGCCCGCATCCGTGCGCTGCTGACCGGACTGTCCGTGCGGTCGCAGGCAGAACTGGCCGCGCTGCTGGCCGATGACGGAGTGCAGGTCAATCAGGCCACGCTTTCCCGCGACCTGGTGGAACTCGGCGCCGTGCGCATGCGCGGCAAGGACGGGGTGCTCGTGTACGCCGTTCCCTCCGAGGGAGGCGAACGCACCCCGCAGTCCGGGATTAGCCCGGAAGTGCTCGATGCGCGGCTCGCCCGCCTGTGCGGCGAACTGCTGGTCACCGCCGAGGCCTCCGGGAACATCGTGGTGCTGCGCACCCCGCCCGGCGCCGCGAACTTCCTCGCCCTGGCAATCGACCATTCCATCATGCCGTCCATCCTGGGCACCCTGGCCGGGGACGACACCGTGCTGCTGGTCACCCGGGAGCCCGACGGCGGTGCGGAGCTGGCGGCACGCTTTTTGTCCATCGCGGACGAGGCAACTGCCAGCGGGCAGGCACCTGACAATCGCATACTGTAGAACCTGGACGGGCAGGCACCCCGGAACAGGTTTTCCCCCACTTTTACAACCAAACCGCAGCGTGCGCGCTGCACCAATCGCAAGAGGAGCACATTCGTGAGCGAACGTATTGTTCTGGCCTACTCCGGTGGCCTGGATACGTCTGTAGCCATCGGCTGGATTGCCGAGGCAACCGGCGCCGAGGTCATCGCCGTGGCGGTCGACGTCGGACAGGGCGGAGAATCCCTGGAGACCATCCGCCAGCGTGCCCTCGACTGCGGCGCGGTGGAAGCCTACGTGGCTGATGCCCGCGACGAGTTCGCCGCCGAGTACGCCATGCCGGCCCTGAAGGCCAACTCCCTGTACATGGATTCCTACCCCCTGGTTTCCGCCCTGTCCCGTCCGGTGATCGTCAAGCACCTGGTCGCCGCTGCCCGTGAATTCGGTGCCACCACCGTTTCCCACGGCTGCACCGGCAAAGGCAACGACCAGGTCCGCTTCGAGGTCGGCATCCAGACCCTGGGCCCGGACCTGAAGTGCATCGCCCCGGTCCGCGACCTGGCCCTGACCCGCGACAAGGCAATTGCCTTCGCCGAGGAAAAGAACCTGCCGATCGTCACCACCAAGAAGAACCCGTTCTCCATTGACGCCAACGTCTGGGGACGCGCCGTGGAAACCGGCTTCCTGGAAGACATCTGGAACGGCCCCACCCCGGACGTGTACGAGTACACCTCCGATCCCGCCTCCGGCATTGCCGCTGACGAAGTTGTCATCACTTTCAAGGAAGGCGTTCCGGTAGCGATCGACGGCAAGCCGGTCACCCCGCTGCAGGCCATCGAGGAAATGAACCGCCGTGCCGGCGCGCAGGGCATCGGCCGGATCGACATCGTCGAAGACCGCCTGGTAGGCATCAAGAGCCGCGAAATCTACGAAGCTCCCGGTGCCATGGCCCTGATCGCCGCACACAAGGAACTCGAGAACGTCACCATCGAGCGCGAGCAGGCCCGCTTCAAGAAGACCGTGGGCCAGCGCTGGACCGAACTGGTCTATGACGGCCAGTGGTTCTCCCCGCTGAAGAACTCCCTGGATGCCTTCATCGAAGACACCCAGAAGTACGTCTCCGGCGACATCCGCATGAACCTGCACGCCGGCCGCGCCACGGTCACCGGCCGCCGGTCGGAGTCCTCGCTGTACGACTTCAACCTGGCCACCTACGACACCGGTGACACATTCGACCAGTCGATGGCCCGCGGGTTCATCGAGCTGTTCGGCATGTCCTCGAAGGTCGCCTCGGCCCGCGACCTGCGCCTGGCAGAAGGAAAGTAAGGAACATGGTCAACGGCAAGCCGTCAATCGAAACAGGGACCAACCTTCCAGGAGCCGGCGGCTCCACGGTCCAGGGTGCACTCTGGGGCGGGCGCTTCGCCGGCGGTCCGGCCGACGCACTGGCAGCCCTGAGCAAGTCCACCCACTTCGACTGGCGGCTTGCCGGCTATGACATTGCCGGCTCCCGGGCGCACGCCCGGGTGCTGCACAAAGCCGGGCTGCTCTCCGACGAAGAACTCGCCGGGATGCTCAAGGCACTGGATGAGCTCGACGCCGATGTGCGCTCGGGCGCCTACCTCCCGGCCGAGTCGGATGAGGACGTCCACGGCTCCCTGGAACGCGGCCTGATCGAACGCGCCGGACCGCAGCTGGGCGGCAAGCTCCGCGCCGGCCGGTCCCGCAACGACCAGATCGCCACCCTGGGCCGGATGTACCTGCGCGACCACGCCCGGATCATCGCCGCCGGTGTGCTGGCCACGGTCGACTCCCTGGTGGAGCAGGCCGAGAAGCACCTCGGTGTGGCCATGCCCGGCCGCACCCACCTGCAGCACGCCCAGCCGGTGCTGCTCAGCCACCATCTGCTGGCCCACGCCTGGGCCCTGCTGCGCGACGTGCAGCGCCTGGCCGACTGGGACAAGCGTGCAGCGGTTTCCCCGTACGGTTCCGGTGCACTGGCCGGGTCCTCGCTGGGGCTCGACCCCAACGCCGTCGCCGCAGACCTGGGCTTCGACTCCGCGGCCTGGAACTCGATCGACGGCACCGCCTCCCGCGACGTCTACGCAGAATTCGCCTGGGTTGCCGCCATGATCGGCGTCGACCTGTCCCGGATCAGCGAGGAAATCATCCTCTGGGCGACCAAGGAATTCTCTTTCGTCACGCTCGATGACGCCTTCTCCACCGGCTCCTCGATCATGCCGCAGAAGAAGAACCCGGACGTCGCCGAGCTGGCCCGTGGCAAGGCCGGCCGCCTCATCGGCGACCTGACCGGACTGCTGGCCACGCTCAAGGGCCTGCCGCTGGCGTATAACCGGGACCTGCAGGAGGACAAGGAACCTGTCTTCGACGCAACGGACACACTGGAGCTGCTGCTCCCGGCCGTCTCCGGCATGATCGCGACCCTGGTCTTCAACACCGAGCGCATGCAGTCCCTGGCTCCGCAGGGCTTTGCGCTGGCAACGGACATCGCCGAATGGCTGGTCCGCCAGGGCGTGCCGTTCCGCGAGGCGCACGAGCTCTCCGGTGCCGCCGTGAAGCTCGCCGAAACCCGCGGCGTCGAACTCTGGGACCTGACTGACGAGGAATACGCCGGCATCTCGGAGCACCTGACTCCGGAAGTCCGCACCGTGCTCTCCACCGAGGGTTCGCTGGACAGCCGCAGCAGCCAGGGCGGCACTGCGCGTTCAGCAGTGGAGTCGCAGCTGGCCGAGCTGAAGCAGCAGCTCGACGCGGCCCGCGCCTTCGAGGCCTAAGCCTTCCCCCACCATCGAGATGGCAGAAACTGCCCGTTTGACGCGTCATACGGGCAGTTTCTGCCATCTCGATTTGGGGAGGGGATAGCGTGGAGCCATGTCCAACTCGAACCTCCGCCGCAAGCTGCGGGCGCTGCCCGACTTCGCCGAGAACCTCCCCGGCTTCGATCCGGAGCAGGCACCGGAGGACCCCGCCGAGCTGTTCCTGGCCTGGCTGGATGAGGCGCTGGCCGCCGGAGCGCCCCAGCCGCACGCGTTCTCACTCGCCACGGCGGACGCTGCCGGAAACCTGTCCTCCCGCATGCTGATCCTGAAGAACCTCGACGGCGACGGCTGGCACTTCGCGACGTCCCGTGCCTCCCGCAAGGGGCGGGAGCTGGAGGAGAATCCGCGTGCGGCCATGAACTTCTACTGGCACGGCCTCGGCCGACAGGTGCGGGTGGCCGGAAACGTGGTGCTGCTCAGCGCCGAAGCATCAGCCCGGGACTGGGCGGAGCGGCCGGCCGCCGATGGTTCCGAGAACCCGGACTGGCAGCTTTACGCGCTGACTCCGCGGGAAGTCGAGTTCTGGCAGGCAGACCCGGGCCGGCGGCATATCCGGCACAGGTACGTGCTCTAGGCGCTCTTCCGCACGCCCGGTGCAAGCTGCCCGCACCCCCTCCCGAACGACGGCTGCCGCCGCTAGCCTGAAATGGTCAGCATCCACGTCCAGGAAGGCCGGGGCATGTCCGAATCCCCAGCAGGGTCCAGCAACTCCGAATCCAGACCGGTTCCCGAGGGCCGCATCGAAAAAGTCAGTGACGGCTGGGTACTGGCGTTCGACAAGCAGCTCGATTACCCCGCCGCCCACATTTGGGATGTCCTCACCAACCCGCAGAAGGTGGAGAACTGGCTGGGCCAGGTCAGCCCTGGATGGGAACTCGGCAAGGCATACACGCTGGAGATGGATGGAAGCGGCGTTTCCGGGACCGTTCTCCAGCTCAGTCCCCGCTCAAACCTCCAGATCACCTGGGATGACCAGCTCGGTGAAGAAGCAGTTCTTGACTGGCAGGTACTGGAGTCCGACGGCGGTGCGCTGCTGGCTTTCCGGGCGCACACGGACACCGCTGATTTCCTGGCCGAGGGCAGTGCAGGCTGGCAGGGCATCATGGCCGCCTTTGCCGCCGTCGCCGCCGGAGAATCGCCGTCCCAGGAGGAATCCGGATCCCGCGAGGCGCTGCGCGATGCGTACTCCCGCGAGTTCGGTGTCAGTCCCACGATGGGGACGGTGAGGGACGCTGCGGACGGCAGGACCCTCGAGTTCGAACGCTGGTACCGGGCCCCCGCCGAGGACGTGGGCTCCGCCGTCGAAAGTTCCAGCGGCAACCTCGGCATGGGGCAGGAAGCGGAGATTGAAATCAGCGAAGACGGAGGAGTGGCCAAGCTTCACGTCCGGCAGTACATCCCGGGCGGTACGCCGGAAGACACTGCCGCGCTGATGGCAGCCTGGCACCTGGCCCTGGATTCAGCGGCTATCAGGCTTCAGGGCGGCACCCCGAACCCGAACTCCCACCGGCTGCGTGCGCTGGAGGCGCTCTACCGCACTGCGCTCTGAGATTTCGGAAGCTCCCGGGCTGCCTTGCTACGGTGAGTCAATGGATCCTTCCGACCCGCGCAGTGCCCTCGCCGTTCCCGCAACAGAAGCAGCCCCATGGCTGCTGGGCGCAGTGCTCCGCCGCGAATCTCCGGACGGGGACGTGGCCGTCCGGATCACCGAGGTCGAGGCTTACCTGGGGGAGGCCGACCCCGGATCACATGCCTTCCGCGGCCGCTCTGCGCGCAACGCGACCATGTTTGGGCCCGCCGGCCATCTCTATGTCTACTTCACCTACGGCATGCACTACTGCGCCAACGTGGTCTGCGGTGAAGCAGGGCAGGCCACCGGGCTCCTGCTGCGGGCAGGGGAGATCGTGGAAGGACACGGCACGGCCCGCCGCCGCAGGAAGGAACCCAAAACGGACCTGGACCTGGCCCGCGGTCCGGCCCGGCTGGCACAGGCGCTGGGGATCGACCGCGAACTGAACGGTGCCGACGTTTTTAGCGGGCCGCTGCGCCTCGAGCTGCCCCCGCAGCCGGCAGATCCGGCCCGAATCTCCGTTGGGCCGCGCGTGGGGGTCAGCGGTGAAGGCGGTGGCGCTGCCTTTCCCTGGCGTTTCTGGCTCACCGGCGAGCCCACGGTCTCCAAGTACCGGCCCGCCGTCGTACGCCGGCGGCCGGCGGGAGCAACTTCAAGGGCAACGGGCCGCTAGCGCCGGTGCAGCGCCTCAGTGTGACAAGCGGCGCAGGCCGAATCCGGCGATGGACCGCTGAGTCCGGTTGCCGGACCGGTAAGGTGGATGGGTGAAAGACGAAGCTTCAGCTCCTGTAGTACCTGCCGAATCCATTCTTGAGACCATCGACCGCCTGTGCGCGGTCGTTCCGGATTACCCAACTCCCGGAGTCGTTTTCCGGGACCTGACTCCGGTCTTCGCAGACGGACCTGCCCTGCGCGGCATGGTCGATGCCCTGCTGGCCGGGTTCGAGGGGACCTTCGACTACGTAGCGGGCGTCGAAGCCCGTGGTTTCCTGCTGGCAGCGGCCGCAGCATACGCATCGGGCCACGGCGTCATCACGGTCCGCAAGCCGGGCAAGCTTCCCCGTCCCACCTACAACGAGACGTATTCGATGGAGTACGGCACCAACAGCCTGGAAGTACACATCGGTGACATTCCGGCCGGTTCCCGGGTCCTGGTCCTCGACGATGTACTGGCCACCGGCGGCACCCTTGGCGCCACCGCCCGGCTGATTGAACGAGCAGGTTCCACAGTTGCCGGAATCGGCGTCGTACTGGAACTCGACGGCTTGGGCGGACGCGAAAACCTGGCGGGCTACAAGGTCCTTTCGCTGCGAACGTACTAGCCTTTTGCCCTCGGGCAGGCCGCGGCTCGGCCGCACTCTGGACAGGGCATACAAAATGTGCCGAAGCACGGTAAACTTGACGGTCTGCCTTTGCGAGAGGGAACGCGAACATGCCTGAAGAGTCTTCGGCCCACACGGAGCTGGAAAACGAGCGCCAATACGTGGCCGGCTTGTACCACCGGCTCGATGAGCTGCGCGAGGAAAAACGAGAGCAGCTGGCCCAGGTGCGGCGCAGCCACTCTGCCGGTTCACACCAGAACCGGTCCGAGCGCGACGCGTTTGCCACCATGTATGAGGACCGGCTGGCGCAGCTGATGGCCGTCGATGACCGCCTGGTTTTCGGCCGGCTGGACCTCGACGACGGCGAAACCCGCTACATCGGCCGCATCGGCTTGTCCACGGCGGACCTGCAGCGGCTGATGGTCGACTGGCGTGCCCCGGAAGCAGGCACTTTCTACCAGGCAACGGCATTTGAACGGCAGGGCGTGCGCCGCCGCCGGCACCTGATGCTCAAGGGCCGTGACGTCCAGGGACTGGAAGATGATGTCCTGGACTATTCCATGCTCGAAGAGGGGCAGGACCTGCAGGGCGAGGGCGCACTGCTTGCCGCCCTGAATTCCAAGCGCACGGGGCAGATGTCGGACATCGTCGGCACCATCCAGGCCGAACAGGACCGGATTATCCGTGCGCCGCTGCCCGGAACCCTCGTGGTCCAGGGCGGACCGGGCACCGGCAAGACCGCCGTTGCCCTGCACCGCGCCGCCTATCTGCTCTACACCCACCGCGAACGGCTGAAGTCCGCCGGCGTGCTGCTGGTCGGCCCGTCCAACGCGTTCATCCGCTATATCGAGCGTGTGCTGCCTTCCCTGGGCGAGACCGGCGTCGTTATGTCCAGTCTTGGCCAGCTGATGCCCGGCGTCACTGCCTCCGGAGAAGAGACTCCCGCGGCAGCGGAGATCAAGGGCCGACTGTCGATGGCCGACGTCGTTGCACGCGCGGTGGCGAACCGGCAGCGGAACTTCACCGAACCGAGGCGGCTGAACATTGAAGGCACCTGGGTCACGCTGACCCCGAAGCAGGTGGCACGTGCCCGTGACCGTGCACGTGCCACCGGCAAGCCGCACAACGAAGCGCGTGTGACCTTCGTGAAGATCCTCCTGCGCGAGCTGACCGATCAGATGACGGAGATCCTGGAGGAATCGGCCGGCGCGGGCAACAGCACCGACCGCGCCTATCTCGCCGAGGACGTCCGAAGCTCCCGCGATGTCCGCGTGGCACTGAACCTGTGCTGGATGCCGCTGACGCCGGAGAAGCTCATCAGCGAACTCTTCAGCAAGCCCGGGCAGCTTGAAGCGGCGGCCCCGGAACTCACGGAGGCCGAGCGCGCAGCACTGCGGCGCAGCCCGGACGCACCGTGGACCGAGTCCGACGTTCCGCTGCTGGACGAAGCCGCCGAGCTGCTGGGTGAACTCGATGCCTCCGCCGGACGGGACAGCGCAGCGCTGGAAGAAGCGCGCAAGCGCGACCTGGCCAACGCCGAGCGTGCCATCGAAAACACTGAAGGTTTCCTGGAAGACTCCGGAGCTCACGGCATTCTTTCCGCCGAGGACCTGGCGAACCACAATATGGCCACCGAGCAGCGGCTCACCGCTGCCGACCGCGCCGCCGTCGACCGCACCTGGGCCTTTGGCCACGTGGTGGTGGACGAGGCACAGGAGCTCTCGGCCATGCAGTGGCGGCTGCTGATGCGCCGCTGCCCGCTGAAATCCTTCACGGTGGTGGGCGACATTGCACAGACGTCCTCTGCCGCCGGCGCAACATCCTGGCAGCAGGCGCTTGAGCCCTTCGTGGGGGAGCGGTGGACCCTGGAAGAACTTACCGTCAACTACCGCACCCCTGCGCAGATCGCCGAAGCAGCCGTCCGGATGGCCAATGCGGCCGGACTGGTGGTTTCCGCTCCCAAGGCCGTCCGTGAAGGCCAGTGGGCGCCTTTCCTGGATACCGTGCCCGAAGGCAGCCTCCTGACCCGGCTCCTTGAGACGCTGCCGGAAGACCTCGCAGCAATTGAAGGCGGGCTGCTGGCCGTCATCACCGAGGACCACCGGCTGGAAACAGTCCGCAGGGAAGTCACGGCGCTGTACGGAGACAGGGTCGGCACCGGCGCGGGGGGACTGAGCCAGGACATCGTGGTGATTTCCCCGCGGGAGGCCAAGGGACTGGAGTTCGACGGCGTCGTCATCCTTGAACCGTCTGAACTGCTTACGGCAGCGGCCGGGAAGGTGGGGGATCTGTACGTTGCGATGACCCGTCCCACCCAGCGGCTGCGTCTTATTGCGGAGCACGGCATCCCGGCGGGCATCGACGCCGCCGAATCCTGATAATTTAGAAGGCGTGCCACAGAATACCCAGACCTCCGAGGGCCTTGCTGCCCAGCAGAACGATCCGAGCTTTGCCAACATCTGGCAGGAACTGAAATGGCGTGGGCTGATCAAGCTCTCCACCGATGAGGCGGAACTTGAGAAACTCCTCGCCGGGGATCCGGTCACGTATTACTGCGGCTTCGATCCCACGGCGCCCAGCCTGCACCTGGGCAACCTTGTCCAGCTGCTCACCATGCGGCGTCTGCAGCTTGCCGGACACCGTCCGCTCGCGCTCGTCGGCGGATCCACCGGACTCGTAGGTGACCCGCGTCCGACGGCGGAACGCACCATGAACACCAAAGAGACGGTGAACGAGTGGGTCGGCTACCTGCAGGGACAGGTGCAGCGCTTCCTCAGCTTCGAGGGCGAGAACGCCGCCCGGATGGTGAACAACCTGGACTGGACGGCGCCCATGAGCGCCATCGACTTCCTGCGTGACATTGGCAAGCACTTCCGGGTGGGCACCATGATCAAGAAGGAAATCGTTGCCTCCCGCCTGAACTCCGACGAAGGCATCAGCTACGCGGAATTCAGCTACCAGGTGCTGCAGGGCATGGACTACCTCCAGCTCTTCCGCGATTACAACTGCGTGCTGGAAACCGGCGGATCGGACCAGTGGGGCAACCTGACTTCCGGCACCGAGCTGGTGCGCAAGGTTGAAGGCGCCACGGTGCATGCACTGGGCACTCCGCTGATCACCAACTCCGACGGCACCAAGTTCGGCAAGAGCGAAGGCAATGCCGTCTGGCTGGACGGTTCCATGACCAGCCCGTACGCCATGTTCCAGTTCTGGCTCAACACTGCCGACGCCGATGTCATCGACCGGCTCAAGGTCTTCACGTTCCGTTCCAAGGCGGAGATCGAGGAACTTGAGCGTTCGGTTCAGGAAGCGCCGCACAAGCGCGAAGCGCAGCGGGCCCTGGCTTACGACGTGACCTCCCTGGTTCACGGAACCGATGCCACGGACAAGGTCATCGCTGCATCGGCCGCACTGTTCGGTCAGGGGTCGCTCGAAGAACTGGATGAGGCAACGCTGACCGCGGCCACCGCCGAACTGCCCCGGGCAGAGGTCGGAACTGACGCCCTCGGCATCATCGACCTGCTGGTGGCTACGGGTCTCTCGAAGACCAACTCCGAAGCCCGGCGGACCGTCACCGAAGGCGGAGCCTACGTGAACAACCGCAAAGTAACCGAGATCGACGCCGTCATCGGCGAGACCGAACTGATGCACGGCAAGTACCTGCTGCTTCGCCGAGGCAAGAGAAACCTCGCTACCGCGGTGGTCTCCGCCAAGTAACCGGCGGTTACACCTCTCAGCACTGGAAGGCCGGCTCCCTCGGGGCCCGGCCTTCCTGCTTGTCTGGATCTCCTTGGGGACGGGAGGCATTCCAGCCCGGTTTGTGTGCCGCGGGGCCCCGCTTCGGGCTGCATGCAGGGCTACAGGCGGGGGTGCAGGAGGTCACACCCGGTCCGGCTTGCACGGGTGCCCGGGGGTGTGTAAAGTAATTGGAGTCGCCGCGGTTGGGGCGCCGGAAGCCAAGGCTTACGGAGACCCCCGGACGGAGACCAATCCACAAAAAACAGAGGCTGGTTCACGGCTTTGCCGCGAAAAAGCTTCGTTTTCGTGTGGGATCATCTGGTTGTTTCGAGCAGATTTCGGGAATTCACCGAATTGCTAAAACGGCCTGGATGGAATATGCTGGTAAAACACCACAGCGGTGCGAAAAGAAAAGAAAGTTTCCGGTTGGGAATGGTTTTTCTGAGTAGGCCGGATGTGCCTGTTGTTTGAGAACTCAATAGTGTGCCAAGTATATTGATACCGATTATTTATTGATTGGTTGAATTGGCTGTCCTGCCCACCCTGTGGGTGTGGATGGTTTTTTTAGCTGGTTTC